>NZ_JAILYH010000120.1 GCF_019793435.1 Rhizobium redzepovicii
GCGGCAAGGGTGTCGGCACCATCATCCCGAACCTTCTGACCGCCGACCGCTCGATCATCTGCATCGATCCGAAAGGCGAGAACGCGATCATCGCCGGTGATGCGCGCGAGACGTTCGGGCCGGTTCACATCCTCGATCCATTCGGCATCACCGGCAGACCTTCGGCTGCCTTCAATCCGATCGACGGCGTTGATCCAGACAGCGTCGATGTCGCCGAGGATGCGACGACACTTGCCGACGCACTCGTGTTCGACG
>NZ_JAILYH010000121.1 GCF_019793435.1 Rhizobium redzepovicii
TCGATCCATTCGGCATCACCGGCAGACCTTCGGCTGCCTTCAATCCGATCGACGGCGTTGATCCAGACAGCGTCGATGTCGCCGAGGATGCGACGACACTTGCCGACGCACTCGTGTTCGACGAACCGGGCTTGTCAGGTGATGCGCATTGGAACGAGGAAGCCAAAGCGCTGATTGCTGGATTGCTGCTGCATGTGATCGCCAGCCAGCCAGACGACAGGCGCACGCTGACCACACTCAGGCATTTGCTGACGC
>NZ_JAILYH010000122.1 GCF_019793435.1 Rhizobium redzepovicii
GCCAGCCAGACGACAGGCGCACGCTGACCACACTCAGGCATTTGCTGACGCTGGCGCCGGAAGCGTTCCGTGCCGTGCTGGACGAGATGCAGGCAAGTGACGCGGTCAACGGACTGATTGCGCGGGCTGCCAATCGCCACCTCGGCAAGTCGGACCGTGAGGCCAGCGGAGTGCTTTCGGCGGCCCAACGACACACGCATTTCCTCGACAGTCCGCGCATGACCGGGGTGTTGGGGCGATCGGACTTTCGGTTCG
>NZ_JAILYH010000123.1 GCF_019793435.1 Rhizobium redzepovicii
CCTTCTGGTAGTCCGCATTCGCATAGAGCGATTTGCGGGTGCCCGGAGGTGCATTCAGCCAGCCTTCCTTCTCGGCGACGAGGTTGCTGTATTCCTTGCTGGTTGCCCAGGCGACGAACTTCTCAGCAGCTTCGGCCTTCTGGGTACCTGCCGGGATGGCGAGGCTCCAGGCCCAGAGCCAGTTGCCGCGCTTGCCGAGGCCCTTGTCCGGGGCGAGCGCGAAGCCGACCTTGTCGGCGACCTGCGACTGCTTCG
>NZ_JAILYH010000124.1 GCF_019793435.1 Rhizobium redzepovicii
CAAAACGCTGGAATATTGCAAGGAGGTCGGTCAGGTTACGGCTTCGTTCCATTATCCGCTGGGTGTTCAGGCGACCGACGAATTCCTGATGAAGGTCTCGGAGATTACCGGCAAGGAAATTCCTCCGACAATCGGCCTGGAACGCGGCCGTCTCGTCGACGCTATGGCAGATAGCCAAGCCTGGCTGCACGGGAAGAAATACGCGATCTACGGCGATCCTGACTTCGTCTACGCCGTTGCCCGGTTCGTCTTGGA
>NZ_JAILYH010000125.1 GCF_019793435.1 Rhizobium redzepovicii
GCAGCACGATCTTGGCGCCATCGAAAGCGCATCCGCCGGCTGCCGCCCCGGGGATCAGCGGCTTCGAACAGCCGTTTTTGCGCGCCTTGGAATCCTTGCTGCGGTTCTTCTCGCAGGCAGGCTCGTCAAAGACATCCTGGACTTTAGCATTGAGCAAGGGCATTGCGGTCTCCAAGTTCAGATGAAGGCGGCCGGCCTCACAAGGCCGACCGCCGCCGCTCCTAGCGGGTCAGGTCGTAAGAATAGTCCGTCACA
>NZ_JAILYH010000126.1 GCF_019793435.1 Rhizobium redzepovicii
CCCACCAGCTGTAGAACAGACCGGCGCGGAAGCCCGCGACGTCGAGGTAAGCGGAGTCGAGGATGGCGTCCTGATCCGAGGCGTTGTCAGCATTGAACTGCATGACGATGACGCCGGTCAGCGGACCATACTCGGTGTCGCTCTTGGCCGTGAACTGAACCTGACCGCGGGTCTTGGCATCCCAATCCGAATCGTTGCTGACCGAGCCATTGAGCGGCTGATCACCAACGTCGACCTGGAAACGGATGTAGCCTT
>NZ_JAILYH010000127.1 GCF_019793435.1 Rhizobium redzepovicii
TCTCCGGCCGCGACTGGAACCTCGCGACCGCCATGGTCATCAAGGGTGATGCGCTGGTGCAGGTGATGGGCGACTGGGCCAAGGGCGAATTCGTCGCCGCCAAGAAGACCCCGGACAAGGACTTCCTGTGCTACCGCTTCCCCGGCACCGATGGCAGCGTCGTCTACAACTCCGACATGTTCGGCATGTTCAACGTCCCCGACGACCGCAAGGCGGCGCAGGTGGCGCTGGCGACGGCGACGCTGTCGAAGAGCT
>NZ_JAILYH010000128.1 GCF_019793435.1 Rhizobium redzepovicii
AATCGAGCGTGTCCTTCCATTCCGGCTGATCGAACTGCGGCTTCCACTTCTCGTCGAACCAGCGGGCGCCGAAGGAATTGGACATGGCCGTCAGGAAGGCCATGTTCTCGCCCCAGCCGGCCTTGCCACGCAGGCAGATGCCGTAGACTTCCTTGTCCTTGTTGGTGATCTTGCGGGCAGCGTCGGCAATGAAGTCCCAGGTCGGCGCGTCGGGCATTTTCAGGCCGGCAGCGTCGAACAGGTCCTTGCGGTACA
>NZ_JAILYH010000129.1 GCF_019793435.1 Rhizobium redzepovicii
CCTTTTTTGTTGGGCTGGGTTAGGCGCGCCTTCATATGCCACGCTTTAGGACTTTGCTTTCTCCCACTGCTGATATGGACAATAATGCATTGGCAGTTTGCCGTGTGGCTATCCCTCTGCCCTGCCGATCTTCCTACCTTCCGCCTTGTCAGCAAGCATCGGAAGGAAAGCCCATGAAGGTCTTGCGCATCGTCGCTAATATCCAGACACCCGACATCACGCCGGCCCGGCGCTTCTATCAGGATA
>NZ_JAILYH010000013.1 GCF_019793435.1 Rhizobium redzepovicii
TCCCGGCGCAACGGCGTCAGTCGGGCATTCTTATGAATGTTCATTCGCGGCGATCCTTCCGACTCGAGGTGTGATAGCTCCAGTCTCCTAAATCCGCTTTGAATGGACAACCTCCCGAAAGCTCACAGCTAGCCACAACAGATCCGCGTCTCACGGACAGCTTGGGCACGTCACTATCGGCCAGTTGCGCCCAATGACGGCGGGGCGATATCTGCAACATCCACTTGGAGCCAGCGCTTATCGGGATATCTCTGGTGCCCGCCAGGCATCCGGAGGCCGATAACCGACTTAGGGGCCTTTGTCTCACGAGACTTTTCACGTAGAAATGGCGCGGTATGCATGGTTGTGGTAACCAGACGGGATCCAATATGGACGAGATCGCTGAACAGCTTCTGCAGCTCTCTGCGAACACCTCGACGCTCATGGCGGTCTATGACTCTAGCGACCGGCTGCGCTACGCCAACCTGGCGTTCCGGTCGGCGTATTTCATCGAGCGGGACGAGACCCCGCTTTGGCCGGATCTCATGCGACGCAATTTCGAACGCGGTCAGGGCACTGTCATTCACGCAAAAAAATTCGACGAGTGGCTGCGCTCGACGCAGTCCCGCCGGGGGAAAATCGGCTACCGGGCGTTCGAAACAGACCTGATGGACGGCCGCTGGCTCTGGATGACCGAGTCTGTCCAGAAAAACGGCTGGATGCTGTGCGTTGCAAGCGATATCACAACCCTGCGTGCCGAGGAGAGAAGTGTTCGGCAGGACCGCGACTTTGCGGTCAAGGCTTCGCAGACCGATGAGCTGACCGGGGTTGCAAACCGGAGATTCGTCATGGCGCGGATAGAGGACATGCTTGTTGCCGCCAAAGACGGTAGCGAGGGATGCCTTGCCGTGCTCGACATCGACAACTTCAAGCACATCAACGACAGGCTCGGCCATCACGCCGGTGATCTCGTGCTGAAGGACTTTGCGCAACGAATCCACCAGCATGTCCGGCGCAACGACTGTTTCGGTCGCGTCGGAGGAGAAGAGTTTGTTTTGGCGATGCCGGACACGGCTTTGGAGGACGCCGTCGAGATCATCGAAAACATGTTGACGATGATCCGGTTTTCCCGCCCGCTGACGGAATCCCCCGATTTTGCCTACACCTGTTCGGCAGGCGTTGCAGCCTCCCTCAGTGAGGATACTGCGGCTGAACTCTATAGACGCGCCGATCAAGCACTTTACGCCGCCAAACTTGGCGGCCGCGATCGGGTCCGCGCCGCTTGAAACTGTCGCTGCATCCAAGCACACCGGTCGCCACGCGTGATCTGGCCCGTAATCCGTTCGAAGTATATCGCAGACCCAACCGATGAGCGTCGGCTGTGGGAAGATCAAGCAGAAACCGTCGACTTCATGCAAACACCGCCTTTCCGATCACGGGCGTCGAAGGCACGGCCATGTCGCGCGGCTCCAGCATGCCGGCGCCGAATGCCTGCCTGCCGGCATCGATTGCCTTGGCAAAGGCCTCCGCCATTGCGGCGGGGTCGCCGGCGCCGGCAACCGCGGTGTTCAGCAGCACGCCATCGAAGCCGAGCTCCATGACGATAGCAGCATGTGAAGGCCGGCCGATGCCGGCATCCACGATGAGCGGTACGTCGGGAAAATGCGCCCGCATCGATCGAAGGGCTGAAAGGTTTTGTGGTCCCGCCGCAGATCCGATCGGCGCGCACCAGGGCATCAGCACCCGGCATCCGGCGTCGATCAGACGCTCGGCAACGACCAGGTCGTCCGTCGTATACGGAAAGACCTGAAAGCCTTCGCCGGTCAGAATGCCGGCCGCTTCCACGAGCGCGAAAACATCCGGCTGCAGCGTGTCGTGATTGCCGATCACCTCCAGCTTGATCCAATCGGTGCGAAACACTTCGCGGGCCATCTTCGCCGTCAGCACCGCCTCGGACACGCCGTGGCAGCCGGCCGTGTTGGGAAGAACGTGAACGCCGAGTGCACGGATCATGTCGAAGAAAGCGCCGCCATTGCGCCCTCCGGCCATTTCGCGGCGCAGCGATACGGTGACGATCTCCGTTTTAGAGCGCGTGATGGCTTCGGCGAGGATGGCGGGTGAGGGGTAACGGGCGGTGCCGAGAAGAAGGCGTGATGCGATTTGACGTCCGTAAAGATTAAGCATGCTCAGCCTCCCTGCATCGGGGTCAGGATTTCGATCCGGTCATAATCGTTCAGCATATGCTCGCCGCGATCCTCGCGATGGACCAGTTCGCCATTGACGGCGGTCGCCAGCCAGTCGCCTTCGTAGTCGAGCGCGGCCAGAAGCTGCAAAAGCGTTGTGGCGGCGGTTGTCTGGGCTTCGCCATTGATGATCAGTTGCATTGGGTGTTCCTTTGCTTCGGCTGTTGGGAAAAAACGAGATCGGCAGCCTCGGCCGCCATGGTCGGCGCCAGCAGAAAGCCGTGGCGATAGAGGCCATTGAAAACGACGGCCTTCCCCTCCCGCAGGACGCGTGGAAGATTGTCGGGCAGGGCAGGGCGAATGCCGGCGCCGGTCTCGACGACGGCGGCGTCGGCAAAGGCCGGGTGCAGCGCATAGGCCGTGTTCAGCAATTCCATCAGCGAACGTGCGGTGATCGGGCCGTCGGAATCGGTCTCGATCATCGTTGCGCCGATCATGAACAACCCGTTGCTGCGCGGGACGATATAGACGGGGAAGCGCGGATGCAGCAGGCGGACGGGCCGGGCAAGGGTGACCTCTTCGGTATGGAGATAGAGCATTTCACCCCGCACGCCGCGCAGATCGCGCTCTTGCCCGATGCGGGCGGCACCTGTGCAGTCGACGATATCGGAGAAATCGTCATCGCTCACATCTACGCCGGTAAAGGTGACGCCGTTTGCCGTCAGTTGCTCTTTCAGCCCGTGCAGCGCCTGGCGAGGGTTCAGATGCGCCTCACCGGGGAAGAACAGACCGTGCCTGAAACGGGCGGCGAGCATGGGCTCCAGGGCGGCGATATCGTCCTCTTCAACCCATTGATAACCGGTCGTGCGGCTGGCAAATCGCTTCAGCTCGCCATGGTCGCGCGTCGAGGCAACGACCAGCGTGCCGTTGCGGACGACCTTGCCGGGCAGGATCGCTTCCCAGCGATCGGCGGCATCGAGGCCGCGCGTCAGCACTGCCTCATCGGCGCTTTCCCGCTCGCACCAGGGCGCCAGCATGCCGCCGGCGAGCCAGGACGCGGCATGGGCGAAATTCGGATGCGGGTCGAAGACCGTGACATCGGCACCGCGGGCATGCAGCTCGCGGGCGACGGTGAGGCCGGCGACGCCGGCGCCTTTGACAAGCACGCGCATGTCAGTCCGCCCCGTGCGCGGAGGTCTCGATCGGCATATAGAGATCGCCGCCCTCCCGGTATTTCGCCGCCATCGCGTCCAGCCCCTCCTTCTGCGCTTCAGCGCGGATGTCATGCGATATGCGCATCGAGCAGAATTTCGGGCCGCACATCGAACAGAAATGCGCCACCTTGTGCGCTTCCTTCGGAAGCGTCTCATCGTGGAAGGAGCGGGCCGTCTCCGGGTCGAGGGAGAGGTTGAACTGGTCTTCCCAGCGGAATTCGAAACGTGCCCGCGACAGCGCATCGTCGCGAAGGCGCGCCGCGGGATGGCCCTTGGCAAGGTCGGCCGCATGGGCGGCGATCTTATAGGTGATGACGCCGGTCTTGACGTCGCTGCGGTCGGGCAGGCCGAGATGCTCCTTCGGGGTGACGTAGCAGAGCATGGCCGTGCCGAACCAGCCGATCATCGCCGCGCCGATGCCGGAGGTGATGTGGTCGTAGCCGGGGGCGATATCGGTGGTCAGCGGCCCCAGCGTGTAGAAGGGCGCCTCGCCGCAGACGGCGAGTTGCTTGTCCATGTTTTCCTTGATCTTGTGCATCGGCACATGGCCGGGCCCCTCGATCATCACCTGGCAATCCCTGGCCCAGGCGATCTTCGTCAGTTCGCCGAGCGTCTCGAGTTCGGCAAATTGGGCCGCATCATTGGCATCGGCGATCGAGCCGGGGCGAAGGCCGTCGCCGAGCGAGAAGGAGACGTCATAGGCCCGGCAAATCTCGCAGATCTCCTCGAAATGCTCGTAGAGGAAGTTTTCGCGGTGATGATGCAGACACCACTTGGCCATGATCGAGCCACCACGCGAGACGATGCCGGTGACGCGGTTGACGGTGAGCGGAATGTAACGCAGCCGCACGCCGGCATGGATGGTGAAATAGTCAACGCCCTGTTCGGCCTGCTCGATCAGCGTATCGCGATAGATTTCCCAGCTAAGATCCTCGGCGATGCCGCCGACCTTCTCCAGCGCCTGATAAAGCGGCACCGTGCCGATCGGCAGCGGCGAATTGCGGATGATCCATTCGCGGATATTGTGGATGTTGCGCCCGGTCGACAGATCCATGACCGTATCGGCGCCCCAGCGGGCGGCCCAGACCATCTTCTCGACTTCTTCAGCCATCGACGAGGTGACGGCGGAGTTGCCGATATTGGCGTTGATCTTCACCAGAAAATTGCGGCCGATGATCATCGGTTCGCTTTCGGGGTGGTTGATGTTGGCGGGGATGATCGCCCGGCCGGCGGCGACTTCCCGGCGGACGAATTCCGGCGTCACATGATCGGGAATATCGGCGCCGAAGCTCTCGCCGTCACGCACCAGCACTTCAGCCTTGGCCTTGCGGCCGAGATTCTCGCGAATGGCGACGAACTCCATCTCCGGCGTAATGATGCCGGCCCGTGCGTAGGCGAGCTGGGTGACGGCTTTGCCGTCCTTGGCGCGCAGCGGCCGGCGCCGCCCCGGAAATTCCGGCGTCAGCCGGTCGCCGCTGACAAAGCCGTTGTCCTCGGGGCGGACATGGCGGCCGTCATAGGCTTCGACGTCGCCGCGGGCCAGCACCCAGTCGCGGCGCAGTGGAGACAGGCCCTGCTCGATGCGGATCTCCGCACCTTCGATCGTGTAGGGGCCGGAGGAATCATAGACGATGACAGGCGGCTCGCCGGCAGTCGGATGGACACTGATTTCGCGCATCGGCACGCGGATATCGCCATGAATATCTCCTGGAATATGGATCTTCCGCGATGCCGGCAACGGGCCGGTGGTGACGGTCAGGGTGAGGTTCTTTGCGGCAATGGTCATGGTTTGAGGCTCCAAGTTGTAAGTTGGAGACCCAGTCAATCAGCCGGAATGATGGAAAGACACCGGCACGGATTCCACGCGTGAATCCAAAGCCTTCGAGCGCTTGCACCGTCCCTACGCCAGTATGAACTGGATCAGGTTCAACGGGTCACTGCGCCACAACAGGCAAAGCCTCATTGTCCAGCAGTATCTCAGCCCCTTGCGGGACCCCCCTGGTGAATACCGACAGTCGTAAAGCGCGGTCGCTGGTTGTGTCAAGCTTACAGCTTTGTCGTTTCCGTAGATCGTCCGGCTCGGAGCCTGTTGCGTTACGGATCGAACTGCGGCAAATGTCAATTCACTCAACGTCAGGTGGATTTATGTCGTTTCGGATTAAACGTCTTACGCTAGAACATCTCAATGACGCCGCCACTGTGCTGGTCAGCGCCTATTCGGGACCTCCGTGGAACGAGAATTGGTCGCTTGAAGCGGCGGCTGAAAATGTAAACACCGTGCTTGGAACGCCGAAATCCATTGCGCTTGCGGCCTTTGACGGAGGCAAGGTGCTGGGGATCGCGTTGGGCATACGACAGCGGCGCCATGCCGGTCCGGTCGTTTATCTTGACGAGTTGTCGGTGCTGCCTGAAGCCCAAGGTGCGGGAATAGGGACTGCGCTGCTATCAGCAGTTTTCGAAACAGCAAAGGCCGAGGGATGCAGCAGCGTCTGGTTGGTCTCACAGCGAGAAGGGGCGTTGTCGAAATTTTATCAGGGTTGCGGGTTCGCCCTCGGCAACAACCTTGGTCTCTACTCCAAATCGAGTGCGTAGCGGCCGCGTCTGCGGTGGCCAGCCATAGCCGAGGCCGAGCGGAAGAATTCGAGGTCCGTCAGCCCGATCTTCACTTTGAACCTATCTCGGCGGCTTTTGAAGCGATACCGCTCAATCCGGTCGTAATGTCTTGCCGGATGCCGCATCGAAAAGATGAAGCTTTCCTGGCCGAGCAGCGATCGTCGCGACCTGCCCCGGTTTAAACTCGTGACGGTCGGACAGCACCGCGACAAGCTCGCCGGTCCCGTAGCGCAGGAAAACCATCGTCTCATGGCCGGTAGGTTCGGTGACGCTGACGGTCGTGTCGAGGCCGCTTGGGCTGAGCGACAGGTGCTCGGGCCGCACGCCGAGAAGCACGGCCTGCCCTTCGGACGCCTGCGGGTTAAAACCGAGCGCGATCTCGTCGCCGGTCTCGGTGACGAAGATCGCACCATCGGCCTTGTAGCGGCCTTTCAGCAGATTCATCGACGGTGAGCCGATAAAGGCCGCAACGAATGTATTGCGGGGACGATCGTAGAGTTCCAGCGGCGTGCCAATCTGTTCGACCTTGCCGCCCTGCATGACCACGATCTTGTCGGCCATGGTCATCGCTTCGACCTGATCGTGGGTGACATAGATCGTCGTGGTTCTCAATCGCTGGTGCAGTTCCTTGATCTCCTTGCGCATCTGCACGCGCAGCTTGGCGTCGAGGTTCGACAAGGGCTCGTCGAACAGGAAAACCTGCGGTGACCGGACAATGGCGCGTCCCATCGCCACGCGCTGGCGCTGGCCGCCCGAAAGCTGGCGCGGATAGCGGTCGAGATAGGGCACGAGGTCAAGCGTTTCGGCCGCCGCCTGCAGCCGCTGCTTGATGATATCGGCAGGCTGTTTCTGCAGACGGAGCGCAAAGACCATGTTTTCGGCAACGGTTTTGTGCGGATAGAGCGCATAGCTCTGAAAGACCATGGCGATGTCGCGATCCTTCGGCGGCAGATTGTTGACGACCTTTCCGCCGATCGAGATGGTGCCGCCGGTGATGCTTTCGAGCCCCGCGACCATGCGCAGCAATGTCGATTTGCCGCAACCGGACGGGCCGACGAGCACCACAAATTCGCCGTCGCGAATGTCGATATCAACGCCATGCAGGATATTTACGGCGCCATAGGCCTTGCGCGCCTCCGAAATATTGACCTCAGCCATGTGCCTCCCCACTCGCTTTCCAGCTCCCCCGGCGGTTCCGGGAGATATGCATCTCTCGACAAAATCCAAGGCATGAGGCTTGGCGAAACGCACCCTGCCGCTGCTCGTACATGCTGTCAGACCTCCTCCATGAAACGTTTCATTTCATGTTGACTTTTGCCGCTTGCCGTCTAATTCTCGCTGGCGAGGCCGAGAGGAGCGGTTTCGAACATCAATATGAAACGTTTCATTTTTTTGTTTACCAGATAGTTCTGCATGAGACCAGTGCGAAAATCGGACCGGAGCCAATCCGGAAAGACGGGCTGGCGGCAGCGCAAAAACGTGGAGGAGGAAAGTATGAAAGTCGAAATATACGATGCATTGATGCGCCGTCAGGCAAGTCGCCGCGACGTCCTGCGCGGAACTGCGAGTGCTGCGGCTCTGCTCGGTCTATCGGGCGCGATGGGCGGAATTCCCGGCATGGCGATTGCCGCCGCCGACGATCTGCGCGCCCAGATCCTGCAGATCCCGGGCGTCGGCAAGGGCTCGCCGACGGATGCGGACTGGCAGAAGGTCGGCGAACTCTGCCTCGGTCCGACCAAGGCCAACGTCAAGCAGGGCGAATTTGCCGGTGTCGAGCTGACCTTCATGGGGCTCAACAATCAAAACCTGCACAACTTCCTGTTCCGCGGCTTCCTGAAGCCCTGGGAGGCTTATACCGGCGCCAAGATCAACTGGATCGACCTTGCGCAAGCCGACTACAATGCCCGCCTTCAGCAGTCGATCGCGACCGGCACGGTCGATTTCGACATTCTGGAAATGGGCGCTCCGTTCGAAGGCGATACTGCCGGACGCGGACTGCTGGACGAGATGCCGGACTGGGCTGCAAAGCAGATCGAGGCCGACGACCTGGTGAGTTACCTGAAGCCGCCGGTCGGCACCTGGGGCGGTAAGACCTATCGCGTCACGATCGACGGCGACTGCCACACCTTCGCCTATCGCAAGGATTACTTCGGAGAGGGCTCCATCAGCGGCATGGCCGAGCCGCCGAAGACCTGGCAGGAGGTCAACGCGGCCTCGAAGGCGCTGATCGGCAAGACCGATCCTCTGACCGGCCAGCCGGCCTATGGCTATCTCGATCCGCTGAAGGGCTGGGGTGGTTTCGGCTTCTATTTCATCGAGAACCGCGCGACGGCCTATGCCAAATATCCCGGCGATCCGGCCTGGCTGTTCGATCCCGAAAACATGAAGCCGCTGGTCAATAACCCCGCATGGGTCCAGGCGATCCAGGACGTCCTGGATCTGATCGCGGCCAAGGCCTATCCGGCCGATCAGATCAATGCCGACCCCGGCACCACGGCCTTCTCGCAGTTCCTGGCGGGCACCGGCGCCATGCTGATGTGGTGGGGCGACGTCGGGTCCGGCGCGCGCACTTCGGACTCGTCGGTCGTCGGCGATGTGGTCGGCTTCGGCATCAACCGCGGCTCCAACCGGGTTTACAACCGTAAGACCGGGCAGTGGGAAGACAAGTATAACGAAGCGCCCAATATGGCCTATCTCGGCTGGGGCATCTATGTCACCAAGCAGGTCTCCGGCGACGAGAAGAAGCGAAAGGCGGCCTGGTCCGCCGCCGCCCATCTTGGCGGCAAGGATCTGTCCTTGTGGACGTCGGCCTATCCCTCCGGTTTCCAGCCTTACCGCCAGTCCAACTTCAACTACGACGAATGGGAAAAGGCAGGTTACGACCGCGCCTATATCGAGGACTACCTGGGTTCGAACGCGGACAGCTACAACCACCCGAACGCCGCCATCGAACCGCGCATTCCCGGTATCTTCCAATATTATTCCGTCGCCGAGGACGAATTGGCTAAGGGCTTTGCCGGACAGTACAAGTCGGCGCAGGAGACCGCGGATGCGATTGCGGCCGCCTGGGAAAAGATCACCGACCAGATCGGCCGCGACAGCCAGCTGAGACTCTATCGGGCGAGCCTCGGGCTCTGATCGTTTGACACCAATACGCCGGCGGACCGGAAGCGGTTCGCCGGCGCCCATTCCGTCCGGGCGAGGAAAATCATGTCGACAGTCGAAGGCGACCTGCTCCACACGGTCGAAGCCAGCTCCATTTCCGCGAGCCGTCGTTTCTGGGGCCGCACGGCTCTATGGCTGAGCGCCATATGGTTCATAACATCCTTTGTCTTGCAGGGGGCGCATGAACTCGGCTGGACCGGGTGGGGTTTTGCGAACTGGCGGCCGGTTCTTTATGCCTATTTTCTCTGGGCCGCCGTTCTTTGCGTCACGCGCGTCGTCATCTACGGCGAGCCGGGCAAGAAGGCGCTTTTTGTTCTGCCTGCCGCGCTTTTCGTCGTGTCGATGGTGGTCTTCCCGCTGCTCTTCGCGCTCTGGATCGGCTTTTCCGATTGGAACCTCGCCTCCTCGACCGGTCGGCGCTTCAATGGGCTCGACAATGTGCGCCGGATGATCGCCGATCCGTTCTATGCCAATGCCCTGCTGAACATGGTCCTTTACTGCCTGGCGATCGTGGTCGAATATGCAATCGCGTTCGGGTTGGCGCTGCTCCTCAACCAGGAAATTATCGCCCGAAAATTCTGGCGGGTCACCTTCCTCATCCCTTTGATGCTGTCGCCGGTCGCGGTGAGCTGGATGGTCGGCAAATCGATGCTGGAGACCCGTTTCGGCCCGATCGCGCGCTTCGCCCGCTGGCTCGGCTGGGAAAACCCGTCCTTCTTCGGCGATCCGCTGACGGCGAAGCTGTCGATCATGATCATGGATGCCTGGACCTTCATTCCCTTCATGATGATCATGCTGCTTGCCGGATTGCAGGGCTTGTCCAGGGAGGTGCTGGAGGCGGCCGAAGTCGATGGGGCTACCAAATGGCAGCGCTTCTGGAAGGTCACTTTCCCGCTCATGCTGCCGGTTTCGGTGACGGCGGTGATGATCCGCGTGATCTTCAAGCTCAAGCTCGCCGACATCATCATCACGGTGACGTCGGGAGGCCCGGGCGGCGCGACCGACTCCGTTACCAGTTTCATCTATCGTGAATACCGCGACCGGTCGAATGTCGGGTACGGTACCTTGCTCGCGCTCGTCTATCTGGTGATCATCGTCTTCGGGATGACAATGCTGATGAAGATCGCAGACCGTATCGTGAAGCGGATGACAGGAAGGCTCTGATGGTTCGCATCGATTTCGAAAAATACGGGCGAGCTCAGCGCATTCGCTGGTGGGCGATGCGCCTGGCCGTCTACGGGCTGCTCGTCACCTGGGCGTGTGTCTGCATCTTCCCGCTGTTCTGGACGGTTTCGACCTCGTTCAAAACGGCTGCCGATGTCATGCGCGGCAATCTGGTCCCCTGGTTCAATTTTACGCCCAATTGGCTCGGCTGGCGCTCGCTCGGGCTCTCTCCCGATACGATCTCCCAGGTATCGACGGTGCGCGATGAATTTATGCGCCGGCTCTGGAACAGCGTCATCATCTCCGTGACCGCATCCGCGCTTGCGGTCGTGCTCGGATCGCTGGCCGCCTACGGCCTCAGCCGCTTTTCCTACAAGTTCGGCCATATGCGCAATTCCGACATTTCCTTTTTCTTCCTGTCGCAGCTGATCATGCCGCCGGTCGTCCTCGCCCTGCCGTTCCTGGTTCTCTATAAGGAGCTGGCGCTGCTCGACACTTATGCCGGCATGATCGCCGTCTATACGCTGATGGTGCTGCCGATCGTCGTCTGGATCATGCGCGACCAGTTCGCCACGATCCCGGTAGAACTCGAGGAGGCAGCCCTGGTCGATGGCCTGTCGATCTGGGGCGCCTTTGCCCGCATCATCGTGCCGCTCGTTCTGCCGGGCATGGTGGCCGCCTTCCTGTTGGCGCTGATCCTGTGCTGGAACGAATATTTCTTCGCCGCACTGCTGACCTCCACCAATACCAACACGCTGCCGGTGATGATTGCCAGCCAGACAGGCAGCCAGGGCATCAACTGGTGGTCGATGGCTGCCCTTTCCACCGCCGGCATCCTGCCGCTTGTCGTCGTCGGCGTCGTCCTGGAAAAGCACATCATCGCCGGGATGACCGCGGGCGCCGTCAAGTAGCTGCGGGATGTCAAAAATGTCAAAGATGCCGACAGTCAAGGATGTTGCCGAATATGCAGGCGTCTCTGTCGGCACCGTTTCGCGTGTGCTGTCGGGCGAAACCGCGGTCAAACCCATGCTGCGGGAAAAGGTCAACGACGCTATTTCAGCGCTCGGTTACCGCCCGAACGTCACCGCGAGAGCGCTGCGCACCAGCAGAACCGACGTCATCGGCCTCATCGTTCCCGACATCACCAATCCGTTCTTCGCCCAACTTGCGGCAAGCGTCGAGCGTGCGGCGCTGGAGCGTGCGCATAGCCTTATGCTGGCAAGCTCGCATGACGACCGCGAGGCGGAGCAGAGCCACGTTTCAGCCTTCCTCCATCGGTCGGTGCGCGGCATCATCGTCGTGGCTTCGAGCGACGGTTCGGGCCTCCAGCTGCCGGCATCGGTGCCGATCATCTCGCTGGACCGGCGCTTCGGCACATTTCCTCTGGTGTCGACCAACCATGCGCAGGCAGCCGCGCTGATTGCCGACCATCTCTACGGACTGGGGCACCGACGCATCGCCTATATTGCCGGACCGGCCGATACCGAGGCGGGGCGCATGCGCAAGGAAGGCTTCGTCGGCCGCTTGGAGGAGTTCGGCAAGACCGGCGAACCCGTTGAACTGGAAATTGCCTATGGCAGGTTCGACTACGAGTCCGGGGAAAGAATTGCCCGTGACCTGCTTTCGCGCCCGCCACAGGACCGGCCGACGGCGATTGCGGCTGCCAGCGATCAGCAGGCCATCGGCGCGCTGCGCACAGCGCGCGACCTGAAGATCGACGTGCCGCGCAAACTGTCGGTGACAGGGTTTGACGATATATCGCTCGCCAATCTTGTCGTTCCCAGGCTGACGACCATACGCCAGCCGGCCGACATGCTGGCCCGGCGTGCGGTCGGCCTTCTCTTGGCGGAACCGCCGGTCGCGGAGGACGAAATGGTCGACGGATCGCTGATCGTGCGCGGTTCGAGCGGCCCAAGCCCGCAGTCCAAGGCGGAAAGCGCCGGCCATACGAATTGAAGCAGGCCGGTGCTCCGGCAACGAAAGGATGGAAGATCGATGCTCAAGGGAATTCGGGCCGAACTCAACGGCGACATTCTTCAAGCACTTTGCAATATGGGACACGGCGACTATCTCGTCATCTCAGACATGAATTTTCCGTCGGATTCGATTGCCCGGCAGACTCGCCTGGGGACGCTGCTGACCATGGAAAACATTCCCGCGCCGCAGGCAATCGATGCGATCCTTTCGGTCTTGCCGCTGGACACGCCGATCCAGCCATCGGTGGGTCGCATGGAAGTGATCGGCAAGCCGGATGAAATTCCCCCGATTCAGCAGGAAGTCCAGGCGATCGTCGATCGTGCCGAGGGCAAGCCATCGCCGATGTATCCCGTCGAACGCATGGCCTTCTACGAAATCGCCAAAAAGGCCTATTGCGTCATCGCAACGGGGGAATTGCGCTTCTACGGATGCTTCCTTCTGACCAAGGGCGTCATTCCGGCGGATGAGGCTCTGAGATGAGCAAGAAAAGCGGGATTGTCATCCTCGGCATTTTTGCAGCCGACACCGCCTATAAAGCAAAACGCCTGCCCCATATTGCCGAGACGTTGATGGGATCGGGTTTCACGCTCGGGCCGGGAGGCAAGGGTTCCAACCAGGCGATCGCCGCGGCAAAGGCCGGCGGCAAGGTGACCTTCATTTCACGGGTAGGCAACGACCCGTTCGGCGAGATGGCTCTTGCGGCCTATGCGGCGGCGGGTGTCAAAGCCAATGTGATGAAAATGGACGGCGTTTCCAGTGGTGCTGCCTTCATCTTCGTCGACGAAGTGAGCGGCGACAATGCCATCATTGTCGTGCCGGGCGCCGCGGGCCTTATCGGCATCGAAGATGTCGATGCGAACCGGGCGGCGATCGAAAGCGCTCAGATTTTCATGACGCAGCTCGAACAGCCGCTCGAGGCCGCCTTGCACGGTCTCTCGATGGCGAAAAGGGCAGGGGTCACGACGGTCTTCAACCCCGCGCCGGCGCGCGCCATCCCGGATGAGATCTACGGCCTGTGCGATTTCATCGTACCCAATGAGGTGGAAGCCGCCGAATTGGTGGGGCATGCAATCACAACCGATGAGCAGGTCCGTGCGGCGGGCCGCACCCTGCTGGATCGAGGAGCGCGGGCGGCGGTCATCACCCTTGGCGGACGCGGCGCGTATTATCACACCGTTGATCAGAGCCAATTCGTCCCTGCATTCTCGGCAGGAAATGTCATCGACACCACCGGGGCGGGGGACGCCTTTCTCGGCGGTTTCGCGACGGCGATTTCCGAAGGACAAACACCGATCGAGGCCGTCCGTTTCGGCTCTGCGACCGCTGCAATCGCCGTAACCCGGCCGGGCACCGCCCCCGCCATGCCGTCGCGCGCCGAGATCAACGCCTTGATGGCCTCCTCATGATTGAACACCGCAAGGTGCGCTTGATGGTCGGCGGCGAAAAACCAGAGTTGCCTGCGAAATTTGCCAATCGGTGAACTGCAGAAGTTGAAATCCTGCATACTTTATGTATGCAGAAAGGGCCCCGTAAAGTCGGCCGAGGAGAAGCGCAGCATGACGATGACCACCTTGACGATTGTCGACTTGCATAGCCGTATTGAAGCCATCTTCCGCAAGGCCGGCCTCAACACCTTGCAGGCCGGTGCGCTTGCCCGCGTCATCGTTGCCGGTGAGCGCGACGCCTGCAAATCGCACGGCATCTACCGTATCGAGGGCGCGCTGCGCACAGTCAAATCAGGCAAGGTGAAGCCGGACGCCGTGCCGGAACTGGATCTCAACGAAGGTTCCGCCATCGTCAAGGTCAATGCAAAAGGCGGCTTTGCCAATGCGGCCTTCGAACTCGGTCTGCCGGCGCTGGCCGAACGCACCCGCAGGCTCGGCATTGCCGCCCTCGTCATCAACGATTGCAGCCACTTCTCAGCGCTCTGGCCGGAGGTGGAGGCGGTGACCAAAGAGGGTCTTGCGGGCCTCGTTATGTGCCCGAGCTATGCGACCGTCGCGCCTGCCGGCGGCAACAAGCCGCTGCTCGGTACAAACCCCTTCGCCTTCGGCTGGCCGCGCAACGACACTTCGCCCTACGTCTTCGACTTTGCGACCTCCGTCGCTGCCCGAGGAGAAATCGAGTTGCACCGCCGCGCCGGCAAGCAGCTTCCCGAGGGCTGGGCGATCGATGCCGACGGTAATCCGACGACCGATCCGGAAGCCGCCCTTGCAGGCGCCATGCTGCCCTTCGGCGGACACAAGGGATCGGCCATCGGCACGATGATCGAACTTCTCGCCGGTATCATGATCGGCGACCTCACCAGCCCTGAGGTGCTCGACTATCTCGGCACGACGACACTCGCCCCGTTCCATGGCGAACTCATCATTGCGATGTCGCCGCAAGCCTTTGCCGCCGGCCGCCCCGGCGATCCCTTCGCCCGTGCCGAGCTGCTCTTCGAAGCGATCGTCGGCAGCGGCGCCCGCCTGCCGTCGCAACGCCGCTTTGCCGCCCGCCGGAAGTCCGAGATGGAAGGTATCGTACTGACGGCAGTCGAGTTGGAACTGCTTGATCGCCTTTTCGACAAAAGTCTCGACGCGTTCTCGTGACGACTGCATCTTTCTCGCTGGTTTACAAATGACAAGCCCTCCGAATGAACTGAACCCGAAAGTTGGACATCAACCGTCGGGGATCAGTTCAGAGAGGAGGGCCGTCAACTCAAACCGATGGATTATGCAGAGGCTTTATATGTCTGCACGGCGCCCGGCAGCTTGCTCCACTCGGCGTACCAGGTGTCAAACAGCTTCAACTGGGCTTCGACATAGCCGCGCTGGCTCTCGGAGAGCACATCCGTCTCGTTGAAGTGCAGCGTGTATTCCTTGTCGCCCTTCAGCACCATCATGTGCTTGAAGTAGAGAACTAGGTCCGGGCCCTCGTCGAAGGAGGAGAGAACGGCAAGCGCCGATTCCAGTTCCAGGGCGCGCTGGCGGGCATCCGGATCGCCGGCGGCCGCGCCCTGTGCGAGGTTGCACATGTGGATGACTTCCTTCGGCAACACGCAGCCGATGCCGGTGATCGCGCCGACGGCGCCGCAGTTGACAAAGCCGTGGAAGACGCAGGTGTCGACGCCGATCATCAGCGAGACGTCATCGTCGCGGCTGGTGATGTTTTCGGCCGCGTAGCGCATGTCGGCCGCGCCGCCGAATTCCTTGAAGCCGACGAGGTTCTTGTGTTCCTGGCGCAGCGCGAAGAACAGATCGGCGCGGGTGGCAAAGCCGTAATAGGGGCTGTTGTAGATGACGGCCGGCAGGTTCGAGGCAGCCGAAAGGATCGCCTTGAAGTGGTTCTTCTGGGCGGCAACGACTGTGCCGCGCGACAGGACGCGTGGGATCACCATAAGGCCCTGGGCACCGACCTTTTGGGCGTGCGCGGCGTGCGCGACGGCAGAGGCGGTGTTGACGGCGCCGGTGCCGACGATGACCGGAATGCCAGCCTGCACCAGACGCTCCACGCCCTGCATGCGCTGCCCATCCGTCAGCAGCGGCCAGTCACCCATCGAGCCGCAATAGACGACGGCGGACATGCCTTTTTCGATCAATTCCTTGCCCTTGCGCACCAGTGCGTCGAAGTCTGGCGTGCGGTCGTCCGTGCAGGGCGTCATCAGGGCGGGAATGACGCCGGAAAAAATTGTGGCCTTCATGTCGATCTCCTTCAGCGCTGGGCGAGGCTTGATCGGCAAAGGTCGCCGACCTGTTCACGGATGGAAATAACATCCTGTGTTCTTTTTGTCGACAAGAAAAATACAAGATCTGTTATAGTGCTATGTCGAGCTTGCCGTTGCGGCTGAAAAGCTTCTGCACCTGGGCGACGATCTGTTCGGCGTGAACCTTGCCCAGGCGATCGGCCTCCTCGACATCGCGTGCCTCGATCGCGGCAATGATCTCAGCATGTTCATCGACGAACTGCCGGGGGAAAAGTTCATCGTAGGACTGGTAATAAAGCCGGAGAATCCGCCGGCCTTCATCGAGCAGCCGGCGAAAAAGGCCGGTGAAATAGGGGTTGCGCCCGGCCTCGGCGATGGCGGCGTGGAAGGCGGCGTTGGTCGCGATCATCGCCAGCGTGTCGCGCGCTTCGATTGCCGCCGAATAGTCCTCGTGGAAGCGACGGATAGAGGGCAGGTCCTCGGGGCGATGGTTCTGTGCCGCAAGGCGCGTCGTCACCCGGTACATGAGGACGAGGGCGTCGAAGAAGGTGCTGAGATTGAGAAAGTCGATGTTCGACACCATGGTCGAGCGGTTCGGCAGCGTTTCTATCAACCCGTCACCGGCGAGGCGCACCAGCGCTTCGCGGATCGGTGTCCGCGACATCTTGAACCGCTCCGCCAACTGCACTTCGTCGATCGGGCTGCCGGGGGCGAGCTTGAGGTCGAGTATCTCATCGCGCAGCAGGTCGTAGACCATTTTCACGCCGGAGCCGCGTTTGCGTTCGGGATGAGAACCGGGGTCGATGTCGCGCATAAAAACTCCTCTTGTCGACACGACAAATACAATGGGTTTCAAGCTGCAGCAAACCGCGGGGAGATGCCAGGGAAAGGGCGACCTTCGATAAGCGTGCGATAAGCTTAATTTACAATGTTATAACATAACAAAATTGCATAAGTTCTGTTATGGAACAGGAGCTTTTGCCTGCCATGCCTCTCCATGTTGGTCGCCAATCGGCTGAGACAGCAGGGCCATCGGCTGCGGTATCGGCGCTGCCCGCAACATTGATTGTGGATGGGCCGGTTTGAAGAGCCCATTTCGCTCGCGCCCCTTGGACGCGTGCTCCATATTCTATTGCTTACGGCCAGGTGACAACGACCGCACGATTATCGGTCAGCCCGCACCTGTTACACGATCTTATCGCAACACGATTCTGTATTCATGGCTTATCGTTTCGTCCACACGGCCGATCTCCATCTCGATTCTCCCCTGCGGTCGCTGGCGCTTCGCAACGCCGATCTGGCCGATCTCGTGAGCGACGCCAGCCGGCAGGCGCTGGTGGCGATCGTTGACCTGTGCCTTGAGGAACAGGTCGATGCGCTCGTCATCGCCGGCGATCTCTATGACGGCGAGCAGACGTCGATGAAGACGGCGCGCTTCCTGGCAAGCCAGCTGGAACGGCTGCACCGAGCGGGGATTCATGTCTTCAAGATTCGCGGCAATCACGATGCAATGTCGAAGATCGCCAGGGAACTGGTAATGCCCGATACGGTGAAGATCTTCGGCGGCCATGCCGAGATCGTGGAGGTGACGAAAGGCAGCCTGTCCGTTGCGATCCACGGCATGAGCTTCGCCAAGCCGCACGCGCCGGACCCCCTTCTGCCGAAATTTAAGCCGGCGGTGGCGGGTGCGGTTAACATCGGTATTATGCACACGAGCCTCGCCGGATCGGCCGGCCATGACGTCTATGCGCCCTGCAACGTGCTCGACCTTCACGCCTCGGGGTTCGACTACTGGGCGCTCGGCCATCTCCACCAGCGCAGCCAGCATCCCGGCGCGGCGACGATCATCATGCCCGGCATGCCGCAGGGCCGCGACATCAATGAGTCGGGCGTCAAGACCGTATCGCTGGTGACCGTGGCGGACGACCGGACCGTGACGGTCGAGGAGCGGCGCACCAGCGTCGCGCAGTTCGAGCGCGTCGATGTCGACCTCACGGGTGTCGATGATTGGCGCGATGCGGCCATGGCGGTCGAAGCGGCACTGACGGCACAACGCGACCGCACGGCCTCGCCGCATCTCGTCGCCCGCCTCAGGCTTTCCGGCCGCACGCCGCTCTCCTGGCAGCTTCGCCGCGATGTCGACCTCATGCAGGCGGAAGCCGAGCAGCGCGGCGATCTGATCGGCCGGACCTGGATCGAGAAGCTGGAGCTCGCCTTCGAAGCGCCCTCGACCCTTGCAGACGCCTCCGCTGCCGATCCCATCGTGGGGCTGGCTGCGCTGATGCGGGACGAGGTCATCTCCCGTAGCGGGTTTCGCGACGATATCAGGGAGATGGTTCGGGACCTGCTCGCCGACCTGCCGGCCGAGAGCCGAGTATTCGCCGGCCATGACGAGGCGGGCTTCGAATGCTTCATCGACAACATTCTCGCCAACGGCGCCGACGACATCGCCGCCCGAATGAAGGCCGCGGACCGGGGAGAAAGCTGATGCGCCTGCGCCGCCTCGACCTCACCCGCTATGGCAAATTCACCGACCACTCGATCGATTTCGGTCCGGCCCTTCCGGGCTCGCCCGACCTGCACATCGTCTACGGCCTCAACGAAGCGGGCAAGTCGACCACCTTTGCCGCCTATCTCGATCTGCTTTACGGCATAGGCGAGCGCAGCACCTACAATTTCCTGCATCCTTACAACACGATGAAGGTTGGCGCGCGGCTGGAATTCGATGATGCGGAATACGAGCTGGCGCGGCTCAAGCTTCGGACCGGCAGCCTCGTAGACGATCGGGGGCAAGCCGTGAACGAGGCGCTGCTCGCCGGCGCGCTCGGCGGCATCGGCCGCGAGGCCTACCGTACCATGTTCTCGCTCGACGACCAGTCGCTCAAGGACGGCGGCAATGCCATCATTCAAAGCAAGGGCGAGCTCGGCGAGTTGCTGTTCTCGGCAAGCTCCGGCCTCGCAGGCCTCAGCCGTTCGCTGGTAACGGCCGCCGACGAAGCCAATGGGATCTACAAGAGGCGGTCGTCCAGCACGAAGCTCGCCGAACTTAAACGCGCGCTCGAAGCGCTGAAGGCCGAGCGCAACGCCATCGACACGCTTGCCTCCACCTATTCTGCCCTGAAATCGACCCACGAGCAGGCCGAGGCCGCCTATGCCGGGACCACGCGGGAACTGGCCGAGGCCAAGGCCCGGCATCAGGAACTCACACGCCTTCTCGGTGCCCTGCCCGCGGCGCTAGAGCTCAGGCGGCTGGACACCGATGCAGCCGGCATGGGCGATCTGCCGCGGCCGCCATCCGAATGGTTCGCGCTGCTGCCGCAGCTATCCCGCGATGAGACGCGGCTGCAGGCGCTTGTCGAAACCGTTGACCGCACGCTGCGCCAGCTTGCCGACGAGATCGAGGCGATCGCGATCGACGACAAGGCGCTGGCGGTCGCCGCCCATATGGACCTGCTGGATCAGGGCCGGGCGCGTTATCTCGCGGCTGAGAGCGACCTGCCGAAACGCCGGCTGGCGCTGGCCGAACAGGAAGGTGTGCTGGTACGGCTGCTTGCCGATCTCGAGCAGCCGGGCAATGCGACGCCCGAGGCACTGCTGCTGCCCGCCTCGCTGATCGGCACCATCCGCGACCTCATCGAACGGCGTTCCGGCGTCGAGGCGAAACTGGCTGCCGCGGGGCGCGAGCTGGTGCGGGCGCGCGAAAATCTCGAAAGGCTGAGCAAGGAAGACGGCTCGCATAACGGAGCCGCGGTGCTCGATCCGGCGCGGCTTGGCCGCATCGAGGCCGCTCTCAGCCGGCTAACCGGGTCCGATCTCGCAGTGCGGCTCACCATGGAAGAACGTTCCCTTGTCCAGGCGAAGCGAATGCAGGCAAGCCAGTTTGCCCAGCTCGCGCCCTGGACCGGCGACGCCGCGGCCTTGCAATTGACGAGCGCGGCGGAGCCTCGGCAGATCGAAACCTGGCGTGGCCAGGCGACCGCTATCGACAAGCGGATCGGGGATCACGAGGCGCGACGGCGCGATCTCGGCACCGAACAGGCGCTGACCAGAGCCCGGATCGCCGCCTTCGTCGCCGGCGGTTCGATAGACGATGCCGAGGCCGTGAGGCTGCGCGACGAACGCGATGCCGCCTGGCAGGTCCATCTCACCAGCCTGAATGCCGCCACTGCCCGGGCATTCGAGGAGCGGATGCGGAAGGACGACGTGGTGTCCGCCGGCCGGCTGTCGCGGGCGCAGGAGCTGGCGGAGCTGCGCCAGCTCCGCCAGACGGAAGCGGCAACGGCAGCGGCGATCGAACGGCAACGGGAACTGCTCGCCGAGGCGCGCGCCGAACATGAGGCGCTTGCCGAACGCATACGTGGTCTGCTGCCTGGCACCATCGAATATGACGCCGAAGCTTCAGCGCTTATTGCGACACTCGAGACCTGGAGCACCAAGCGGGCCGCGGCGCTGGCCGCCTGGGGCGATCTCCAGCGAGCCGAAGAGACGGTGGACGCGCTTCGCGGCGAACTGGACGGGCATACCGCGACGCTTTCGGCCAGTCTTGCGGATGCTGGTCTTGGTGACGCAAACCATCTGCCGGTCACCGAGCTGATGCAGACAGCAAATGAGATGCTTGCCGCCGGCAAAGCCGAGTGGGCGGCGCGGCAGGCGCATGAGAAGGCCATCGACGATCTCAGCCACGATCTCAGGGAACGGGAGCGCGACCGGCAGGAGGCGGAAGCCACTATAGCGGCCTGGGATCGGGAATGGGCGGGCGCGCTGTCACGAAGCTGGTTTGCCGACAAGGCCGGCTCGATAGCCGCCGTCCGCGCCATGCTGAACGCGCTTGGCACACTGCCCGCCATCCTGAAGGAACGGGATGACCTCGCCAGCCGCGTTGCCGCGATGGAACGCGACCAGGAGCAATTCCGCGGGGATATTGCCGGTCTTCTCGCAGACTGCGGCCTCAGCCGGTTGGCGGCGGATACGCTCGCCTCCGCCAATGCGCTCGTCGAACGCCACGAGGCGGCGCGGCATGCAGCGCAACTTCGGGCAGACCGGCAGGCGGATCTCGAAAAACACTTGGAGAAACAACGGGCGTTGGAGGAAGAACTGGCCGTTCACAATGCCCGCAGGAACGAATTGACCAGCTATTTCGGCACGGACTCGCTTGCCTCAGTCGACGCATTCCTGAGCCAGGCCCGAGAGCGCGACCGGCTGGAGCAGCGGGCTGCCACCTTGCGCGGTCAGATCACCGAAGCATTGCGCGCGACGAGTTTTTCCGAGGCCGAACGGCGCCTTGCCGATGTCGACTCCGATGCCGTCGAGCGCGATGCAATGGAGCTTGCCGCCCGGATCGAAGATCTCACCGAACGGGCGAAGCTTCTCTATTCCGACGTGTCGCTGGCATGGCAGAAGCTCGAGGCCGTCGGCGGGGACGACGCGGTGGCCCGTATCGAGGCCAAACGCCGAACCATCTTCCTCGAGATCGAGGAACTGGCCGTGCGGCATCTGACGCTGCGCGCCGGCACGCTCGCGGCCGAACAGGCGCTGCACATCTATCGCGAAAAACATCGCAGCTCGATGATGAACCGCGCATCGGAAGCCTTTCACCTGATCACCGGCGGCAACTATTCCGGCCTGACGACGCAGCCCGACCGGGACAGGGAAATACTGATCGGCGTATCACGTGATGGCGGCTCGAAACTTGCAGACGCGATGTCGACGGGCACGCAGTTCCAGCTCTACCTGGCGCTGCGGCTGGCGGGTTATGAGGAATTCGCAGCGCTTCGCCGACCCGTGCCCTTCGTCGCCGACGATATTATGGAGAGCTTCGACAATCCTCGCTCCGAAGAGGTTTTCCGCCTACTCGGCGACATGGCAAAGGTAGGACAGGTCATCTACCTCACGCATCACTGGCATCTCTGCGAGATCGCACGGGATGTCGTTCCGAACGTGACCATCCACCAACTGCCATGATTGGCCGCAAGATATGTCGCCCGCCGCATAGGTGCTTACTTACATCTGCTGTCCGGAGAATGTAGGCGAGATCAGACATCAGCAGCCGTCCTACCCGTTGCTTCGCTCGATCGGCTGAGGGATCTTAAAGCGCGACGCGAGACCTATATCGGCCCTTGGCTACCCGAACCGATCATCGAGATCGAAGAAAACCCCGAGTGATGCTGCGGATATTGGCATTGCTGGCGATCTCTGGTCTAGTCTACCCGGCGTCCAGCCGCAGGCCTCATGGCATTCGAAACGAGCGAGAGCTGTATTCTCATGACCACTCACCGCTTCATTCCGACGAGCTTTCACAATGTCATCGGCTCCCTTCCGCCAGCCCTGCGCATCGCCGATGGCGACACCGTCGTGACCGAGACTCTCGACGCCGCCGGACATGACAAGGATGGCGTCAAGCAGGCAACCGGCGGCAATCCGATGAACGGCCCGATCTTCGTGGAAGGCGCCGAGCCCGGGGATGCGCTGAAGGTCGAGATCGTCAGCATGATCCCGACCAGAGACACGGGGTTTACCCGAAGCGTCGTCGCCGCCAGTGTGGTCGATCCCGAGACGGTGCGTGACCTGCCGCCACGCGATATCGCCATCTGGGCCATCGACCGCGAGGCCTTGACCGTCCGGCTTTCCGAGCCGGTCGCAGGCCTGGAAAATTTCGTTCTGCCGCTCGCCCCGATGATTGGCTGTTTCGGCGTGGCGCCCAGCCTCGGCCAGGCGATATCGACCGCGACCAGCGGCGAATATGGCGGCAACATGGATTATCGGCTGTTCGGTCCCGGCACCACGGTTCGCTTTCCCGTGTCGGCTCCCGGCGCCTTGTTCTTTCTCGGCGATTGCCATGCCGTGCAGGGGGATGGTGAGATTGTCGGAACCGGCATCGAGACCACCTTCGAAGTCACCGTTCGCCTGACGGTGGAAAAAAAGGCCGGGTTGGTCTGGCCGCGCGGGGAAACTGCCGAAGACATCTTCACCATCGGCAACGCCCGACCGCTCGACCAGGCGCTCCAGCATGCCACCAGCGAAATGCTGACCTGGCTGGCGTCGGATTATGGCCTGGACAGAACGGCAGCCAGTCATCTGCTCGGCCAAGTCGTGCGTTACGACGTCGGCAACGTCTTCGATCCGGCCTATACGATGGCCTGCCGTGTTGCCAAGAAATGGCTGGTTCGTCGATAGGCGATCGCCAGCTGGCGATCAATGATTGGCCGGCGGCACTTCCTCAATCGTGCCGTGACAGGAAAGCGGAAACGGTCGCTAGGCAAAGCTGCTTTTCCTCGACATGCGGCATGTGGCTGGAATTTTCGAAGAGCACCCATTCGCAGCCGGGAACACGGTCGAGATAGGGCCTTACCACCAGGGGTGTCGCCTCGTCGTATTGGCCGGAGATCAGCAGCGTTGGGGCTTCGATGCGGTCGAGCCTGTTTTCGATCGTCCAGTCCTTCATCGTGCCGATGACATGAAATTCGGTCGGGCCATTCATGTTGCGGTAGACAGTGCTGTCCTCGTCCATGATTTCGAATGTCCGCGCCACTTCGGGTGGCCACGGCACCACGCGGCAGACATGGCGGTCATAAAAGACGCGGGAGGCGGCGATATAATCCGGATCGGTCAGGCTTCCCGCCAGCTCATGCTTCAGCAGCGTGTCCTGCACCTCCTTCGGCAATTCCCGCCTCAGCCGGTTCGCTTCCGAAACCCAGGTGTGCATGTTGGCCGGCGAGTTGGCGATGACGAGCGCCTTCAGGCCTGGCGGCCGGCGCACCGCATGTTCGGCGCCGAGCATGCCGCCCCAGGACTGGCCGAGAAAGGCATAACGATGCTGGATGCCGAGATGGGCAAGCAACGCGTCCAGCTCTTCGAGAAACAGGCCGACCGTCCAGAAATCCGGCCCTTTGTCGGGAAGGCGGGTAGAGTTGCCATTGCCGAGCTGGTCGTAATGAATGACCGGGCGGTCGTCGAGCGCGGCGATGTCCTTGAAGGAATCGACGTAGTCATGGGTGCAGCCGGGTCCTCCATGGGCGACGACGAGCGGCAGCTTGTCGCTTTCCAGCGATCCGGTGACACGATACCAGGTGCGATAGTCGTGAAAAGGCAAATAGGCTTCATTCGTCACGGTTTCGGCCACCGGTGTCTCCATCTCTTGGCATGTCGGAAACCATAACGCGGCGGCAGCGGCCAAGGCAGCTATCACAACTTATAGGGTGACCATTAATCGGCCGGCCGGTCCTCGAGTAGGCGGTAATGGGTGGCGCGCACCACGGCCTGGGTGCGGTTGCGCGCACCGAGCTTCTTTGCCGCGGCATTGAGATGCATCACGACGGTCGGCACCGAACGGCCGATGATGCGGGAGATTTCCTTGGCGGAAAAACCTTCCGCGGAATGGCGCAGACACTCGCGTTCCCGCTCGGTCAATCGGACCGTGCCGACGCTCAACGCCTTCTTGTCGAAAAGCGAATACGCCGTCTCGTGGAAGACATGGGCCAGCAGGTTGAAGTCGGCGATATAACGCAGCGCATGCCGTTCGAACTCACTGTTCCCACCGAAGCGGATGCCGGTAACCGTCGCATAGTCGCCGCCCGGCATATGGACCGGCACGGTGACGCCGGTCGACATGTCGCGTTCGTACAGGTAGCGCGCTACCGGCGCGGTGTCGTCGCTGATGAAGCGATTGATCAGTGTGTCGGCATCGGTGTCGTAGTTCCAGAAGAACGGCGCCGTGCTGCGCAGCGCCACCTTCTGGACAGGATCGATGCGGAAATAACCGCGGTCGAACCAATAGTCGTGCATGTCGTCGGAAATATTCCGGAGCTTCAGCAGAGATGGTATCATGATCGCGCCGTCGAGATCGTAGGGCAC
The DNA here is from genome assembly GCF_019793435.1 of Rhizobium redzepovicii. GTDB lineage: Bacteria > Pseudomonadota > Alphaproteobacteria > Rhizobiales > Rhizobiaceae > Rhizobium > Rhizobium redzepovicii. Next base: position 24,831 of record NZ_JAILYH010000013.1, read on the forward strand.
CGGCGTATAGTCGTAGATCAGCGCCTCGAAGCCGATCTGCTTCATCGCCTCGAAGGCCTGGTCGATCCGGCCCTCCAGCGTTTCGTGCGCCGTAAACTGCCGTCTGATCGTTCCGATGTCGTCAATCATGGCCTCGTCAAGCATGGGCGGCTCCCGGTTCGGCATGCACCCCACCCTATCACTTCTTATAGCTGGCACGGAGCGAGATTTGCGATAAAAAATTAACCATGCCCAAATATTGAGCAAGCGAAATCTTCTGCCGGAGCGATCAATGTGGCGTGAAATACGGCCGGACCAGCGGTTCGAGATCGATGTCGATGGCTATCGCGTCGTTGCCTATAGCTTCGGGGCCGGCAGCGAGACGGTTTTCTGCCTGAATGGCGGACCCGGCCTGCCCTGCGATTACCTGCGCGAGGCGCATTCCTGCCTGATCGACAAGGGCTACCGCGTCATCGCCTTCGACCAGCTCGGCACCGGCGCATCCGATCGGCCCGACGATCTCTCGCTCTGGACGATCGGCCGCTATGTCGAGGAAACGGAGACCGTGCGCAAGGCGCTGGGGCTCGGCAAAGTCCATCTGCTCGGCCATTCCTGGGGCGGGTGGCTGGCGATCGACTACGCGCTGACCTACCCCGAAAATTTGAAGACGCTGATCCTCGAGGATACCGTTGCCGACATGCCGCATCTGATTTCGGAACTGGAACGGCTGCGGGCGGCACTCGGTCCCGAAACGGTCTCGATGATGCAGAAGCACGAGGCGCAGGGCACCTACAATCACCCGGAATATCTCGCAGCCGTCACCATTCTCAACTATCGCCACGTCTGCCGCCTGGCGGAATGGCCGGCGCCGGTGCGCCGCTCGCTCGACGATTGGAACATGGCGCCCTATGAGACCATGCAAGGGCCGAACGAGTTTCTCTATACCGGCAACCTCAAGGACTGGAACCGCATCCCCGATCTGCCGCGCCTGATGCTGCCGGTGCTGATCACGACGGGAGAGCATGACGAGCTGACGCCGGCCTGTGCGCTGAGGATGAAGCTTGCCCTGCCAAATGCCGAGCTCAAGGTGTTTGCCAATGCCAGCCACATGCCGTTCTATGAGAATCCGCAGGATTATTATCCAGCACTTCTCGATTTTCTCGCCCGGCACGAGGCAGGCTGATGCAACAGGAAGCGGACCGAACCCGACGAAGACAAAGGGGCGATCGCCGTCATGCATCGCTATAAATTCGTTCTGACGCGACCGCTGCAGTTTCTGCCCGTCATCTTCGGCATTAGCGTCATCACTTTCATTCTGGTTCGGCTGATTCCCGGCGATCCGGCGCGCAACATTCTTGGCACGCGCGCGACGCCGGCGGCTCTCGCCAGCATCCGCGCCCAGTACGGTCTCGACCAGCCGATGTGGCTGCAATATGTCTATTTCCTCAAGAATCTTGCCAATGGCGAAATGGGCAAGTCGATCCTCTACAAGATCGACGTGCTGAAGCTGATCGTCACCCGCGTCGAGCCGACGCTCGCGCTCGTCGTCTCCAGCGTCGTGCTTTCGGTCCTGATCGCAGTGCCGATGTCGGCAATCGCCGCACGCAATGCCGGCCGGGCTCCGGATCATGCGGTGCGCATCATCTCGACCTTCGGCATCGGATTTCCGCCCTTCTGGCTGGGGCTGATGCTGATCATCCTGTTCAGCGTTGATCTCGGTATCCTGCCGGTCTCGGGCTATGGCGCGACGATCGGCGAAAAGCTGTCGCATCTGGTGCTGCCGAGCCTGACGGTTGCGCTGTCGCTCTCGACCGTGCTGACGCGCAGCCTGCGGGCGGCAATGATCGAGCAGCTGAAATCGGATGTGGCGACCGCGGCGCGCGCCCGCGGCATGCCCGAAGGCATCGTCTTCTGGCGGCATGTGCTGCCGAATTCGCTGGTGCCGACGATTAATCTGCTTGCCGTCAACATCGGCTGGCTGATCGGCGGCACTGTGGTAGTCGAGAGCGTCTTTGCGCTGCCCGGCATGGGACAGCTGCTCGTCAGGGCGATCTTCTCACGCGACTACATGGTGGTTCAAGGCGTCGCCATGGTCTTTGCCTGCGCCACTGTGCTTATCAATTTCATCGCCGACATCGTCACTGTCGCCGTCGATCCGAGGGTGAAGCTATGAGCATCGAGGCGGTCGCCCCCGCCTCCCTCGGCTGGCGCCGGTTCTTCGGCCGGCGGCCGATGCTTGTGCTCAGTGCCGGCCTGCTGCTGTTCTTCGTCCTGCTGGCGATCGGTGCGCCCCTCGTCGCGCCTTACGACCCGATCATGCAGAATGCCGAGGTGCGCCTGCAGGCGCCTTCATTGTTGCATCCCTTCGGCACCGACAATTTTGGCCGCGATATTCTCTCCCGCGTTATCTGGGGCGCGCGCCTCGACCTGCAGATGGCGCTGATCGGCGTCATCTTCCCGTTCCTGATCGGCACGATCGTGGGCACGATCGCCGGCTTCTTCGGCGGCATCGTCGATGCGCTGTTCATGCGTCTTGTCGATATCATCCTCGCCTTCCCCTTCCTCGTGCTGATGCTGTCGATCATCGCCATCCTCGGCCCGGGTCTTGGCAGTTTCTATATCGCCATGGCGCTGGTCGGCTGGGTCTCCTATGCGCGGCTGATCCGGGCGCAGATGCTGGTGCTGAAGGGCAGCGACTATGCCGTTGCCGCTGTCAGCCTCGGCTTCAGCCGCCCACGGATCATGTTCCGCCACCTGCTGCCGAACGCGATCGCCGGCTCGATCGTATTTTCGATGTCCGATGCGACGCTGGTGCTGCTCAGCGGCGCTGCCGTCAGCTATCTCGGCCTCGGCGTCCAGCCGCCGATTGCCGAATGGGGCGTCATGGTCGCCGAAGGACAGAGCTTCATCACCACGGCATGGTGGATCACTTTGTTTCCTGGCCTCTCCATCGTCTGCCTCGCCTTCGGCTTCAGCATGCTGGGCGATGCCCTCGGCGAACTGCTGGGGGTGCATGAATGAGCGGCTCGGTGCTATCCGTTCGCGATCTCACAGTCAGGGCGCATGTAGATTCCGGCCCGCGCACGCTGCTCGATGCGGTCTCGCTCGACCTCGGCAAGGGTGAGATTCTCGGCCTCGTCGGCGAAAGCGGCTCGGGCAAGAGCCTGTTCTGCCGTTCCCTGGTGCGCCTGCTGCCCTCCTTGCTGCTGAAGATCGAAAGCGGTAGCGTCCTGCTCGAAGGGCGCGACCTCATGCGGATCGACGATGGCGAGATGCTGAAAGTGCGCGGCGGCGAGATCGGCATGATCTTCCAGAACCCGACCAGCCATCTCGACCCGGTGATGCGGATCGGCGATCAGATCGCGGAGGGCATCCGCTATCACCAGGGCCTCGGTGCCCGCGAGGCCCGCACCGCAGCGACGGAAATCCTGGCGCAGGTCGGTTTTCCCGATCCCGTGCGCCAATATGACAGCTACCCGCACGAATTTTCCGGTGGCATGCGGCAGCGGGCGATGATCGGCGTGGCGCTGTCCTGCAATCCGAAGATCCTGATCGCCGACGAGCCGACCACGGCGCTCGACGTGACCATCCAGGCGCAGATCCTGCGGCTGCTGATGGAGATTCGCGACCGGCGCGGGCTGTCGATCATTCTGATCACCCACGATCTCGGCATCGTCGCCCAGACCTGCGACCGCATCGCCGTGCTGCGCGGCGGCAAGCTCATCGAGGAGGGGCCGAAGCGGGCGATCCTGGCGCTGCCGCAGCACCCCTATACGATCAACCTGATCAACAGCCACCCTTCCCTGCCGGGCGAGATATCAGCGCCGCGGCCGGACATTGCCGAAGCCGGCCAGCCGGTGAGGCCATTGCTTGAAATCGACGATCTCCACGTGCGCTTCAAAACCGGCGGCAGCCTGTTCAAGGGCGGTGCCAGAAATGTCAGCGCCGTTGCCGGCGTCAGCCTGCAGATCATGCCCGGCGAGACGGTCGGCATTGTCGGTGAATCCGGCAGCGGCAAGAGCACGCTTGCCCGTGCTGTGCTCGGTCTCACACGGATTTCGTCCGGTCACGTCACCTTCGACGGCGTCGATCTGGCCCAGCAGAAAAGTGCTGGCCTGGCAAAACTCAGGCGCGAGACGGCGATGGTGTTCCAGGACCCATACAATGCGCTCAATCCGAGGCTGACGATCGGGCAGATGCTGGCCGAAGTGCTGAAGGTGCAGGGCAAGGTCGCCAGGAGCGATATCCAGGCGCGGATCGGCGAACTGCTCGATCTCGTCGGCCTCGAACGCGAATTCGCCGGCCGCAAACCGCGCAGCATGAGCGGCGGCCAGTGCCAGCGTGCCGGCATTGCCCGAGCCCTCGCCGTCGATCCGAAGCTGATCATCGCCGACGAATGCGTGGCGGCCCTCGACGTCACCATCCAGGCGCAGATCATCGAGCTCTTCCGCGAGCTCACGGCGAAGATGAACCTCACGCTGATCTTCATTGCCCATGATCTCGCAATCGTCCGCAATCTCTGCGAACGCGTCGTCGTGATGTATCGCGGCGAGATCGTCGAGGAAGGTCGCTCAGAAGAAGTCTTCGCGCGGCCGAAACACCCCTATACGGCGGCGCTGATCGCCGCCATTCCCGACATCGATCCTGACAAGCGGCTGCTTCAAGACGCCGACGGCAAGGACGATCCCCATTCGATGCCGATTCAATCAATCAAACGCATGCCATAACAACGAAGGGAACGAACTCATGACAAACAGGTGGAAATCAATCGGGCTTGCAGCCTTGCTCGCCGGTCTGACGCTCAGCGCAAGCTATGCCGAGGCCGCCGGTGTACTCACCATCGGCCGCCGCGAGGATTCGACGACATTCGATCCGATCAAAACAGCGCAGAACATCGACAACTGGGTGTTCTCCAACGTCTACGACGTGCTGATCCGCGTCGACAAGACAGGCACGAAACTGGAGCCGGGCCTTGCCGAAAGCTGGACCACCTCGGATGACGGGCTGACCTACACGTTCAAGATCCGCGACGCGAAATTTTCCGACGGTTCGCCGCTGACGGCGGAGGACGCGGCCTACAGCCTGCTGCGCATCCGCGATGACGCGGCCTCGCTCTGGAGCGATTCCTACAAGGTGATCGACACGGCGGTCGCAACCGACGCCCATACGCTGACGATCAAGCTCAAGAACCCGTCCGCGCCGTTCCTTTCGACTCTGGCACTGCCGAATGCCTCCGTCATCTCCAAGAAGGGCATGGAATCGCTTGGTCCCGACGCCTATGGCGAAAAGCCGATCGCATCCGGCGCCTTCGTGGTCGAGGAATGGCGGCGCGGCGACCGCGTCATTCTCAAGAAGAACCCGAATTTCTGGCAGGCGGACCGGGTGAAGCTCGACGGTGTCGAGTGGATCTCGGTGCCTGACGACAATACCCGCATGCTGAACGTCCAGGCCGGTGAGCTGGATACGGCGATCTTCGTGCCCTTCTCCCGCGTCGAGGAGTTGAAGAAGGACCCCAACCTCAACGTCGATATCGACGCTTCGACCCGCGAGGATCATCTGCTGATCAACCATGCGCATGGCGCGCTCGGCAAGAAGGAAGTCCGCCAGGCGCTTGATCTCGCGATCGACAAGAAGGCGATCGTCGATACCGTTACCTTCGGCCAGGGCACGGTCGCCAACTCCTACATTCCGAAGGGCGCACTCTATTATTATGCCGACAATCTGCAGCGACCTTATGATCCAGAAAAGGCAAAGGAGCTGTTGGCGGCTGCCGGCGCCTCGGACCTGACGCTGAATTATTTGGTGCGCGCCGGCGACGAAGTCGATGAGCAGACGGCCGTGCTGGTCCAGCAGCAACTGCAGAAGGCGGGCATCACCGCCAACCTGCAGAAAGTCGATCCGAGCCAGGAATGGGACATGACGGTTGCCGGCGACTACGATATCTCGGTCAACTACTGGACCAACGACATTCTCGATCCGGACCAGAAGACCACCTTCGTCCTCGGCCACGATTCCAACAACAACTACTCGACCAATTACAAGAGCGAGGCGGTGAAGGAACTGGTTGCCAAGGCGCGTCTCGAGCTCGATCCGAAGAAGCGCGAACAGATGTATGTCGATCTGCAGAAGATGGCCAAGGACGACGTCAACTGGATCGACCTCTATTACAGCCCCTATATCAACGTCTCACGCAAGAATATCGAGAACTTCTACCAGAACCCGCTCGGCCGGTTCTTCCTGGAAGATACGGTCAAGAACTGAGTTCTGACAGCATGCAGATGTTCCGCCGCCGTAAAGGCGGCGGAACATAATTTGTTGCTGCGACACGTGGCTGGGGCCGCTTGCTTACTCGGCGGCAGCGAGCTTGTCCTGCGTCCTGGTGTCGAAGTCGCTGGCGTCGTGGCGCTCGTGCAACTGGCTCGAGGGCTCACCGGAGAGGCGGTTGACCATCCGGCCGCGTTGCACGGCCGGCCTGCTGTAGATGCTGTCTGCCCAGCGCAGCACGTTCTTATACTCTTCCACCTGCAGAAACTCGGCTGCACCGTAGGTCCAGCCCTTCACCAACCCGCCATACCAGGGCCAGACGGCAATATCGGCGATCGTATAATCGCTGCCTGCCAGATACTCGCTTTCGGCAAGGCGACGATCGAGCACGTCGAGCTGACGCTTCACCTCCATTGCAAATCGGTCGATCGCATATTCGATCTTCGTCGGCGCATAGGCGTAGAAATGGCCAAAGCCGCCGCCGAGATAGGGGGCGCTTCCCATCTGCCAGAACAGCCATGACAGGCATTCGGCGCGGGCGGCCGGTTCAGTCGGCAGGAAGGCGCCGAACTTTTCCGCGAGATAGGTCAAGATGGCGCCCGATTCGAAGACACGGATCGGCTTTGGCCCGCTACGGTCCATCAGCGCCGGTATCTTGGAATTGGGATTGACCGCGACGAAGCCGCTGCCGAACTGGTCGCCATCGCCGATCTTGATCAGCCAGGCGTCATACTCCGCACCTTCATGGCCAAGCGCCAGCAGCTCCTCGAGCATGATAGTGACCTTCTGGCCGTTCGGGGTGCCGAGCGAATAGAGCTGCAGCGGATGGCGGCCGACCGGAAGCTCCTTGTCATGCGTCGGCCCTGCGATCGGGCGGTTGATACTGGCGAATTGGCCGCCATTCGCCTTGTTCCAGGTCCAGACCTTCGGGGGTGTATAATCGGGAGAACCGCTCATCTTTCAAACTCCTGGCATTGATCGGACAGAGCGCGGCGCCGGTTGGGGCCGCCGCATTTTTCCTGACATAGCAGAGGCGATGAGGTTTTGTCAGAGGTGTCGGAGAAGGTTCACACAATCGTCAGAGTGTTGGAAAGCCCATGGCTCCATCTCTCATATTCGGTTGCTGCGACTATTGCTTGACCATTGCGATCAGTTTTCGGTTCCCGAGGAAGCGATGATCTCGTCCAGCCGTCCGACGAGCACGCGGCTGCCCTCCACGTCGCCAGCCATCCTGGCAAAGAGGTCCGCCATGCCGCGGAAGATGGTCGCCGCCGGATCATCGTCTCCAAGGAAATCGGCAATCTCCTGCATTTCGGCGACCCATCGATAGGCCTTCGGGTACATGTCGGGAATGGATCTCGACAGCTTGCGATCGACGTCCGGAAGGCTGTCGGAGAGTTCGGCTTTCAGGCTTTCGGCAGCACCCGAGCGCGATGCGGCAAGCAGCATGGCGGTGCCGAGGCCGGTAAATCCCTTGTTGATGCCGGCATAACACATTTTCAGGGCCGAGGCGGCGCCGAGCGGTCCGTCGAGCCTGCGGATCCTGAGGCCGCAATCCTCGAGCAGCCGGCTCCGCTCCGCGGTATCGCCGCTGATATAGATGGTCGGACCTGATTTGCCGGGGACCGGCGGCCCGCCGATGATCGCTCCGTCAAGCACCTCGATGCCGCTGCCTTCGAAGCGTGCCGCCAAAGCCTGCATCGTTTTCGGCGCAATCGCGTTGAGGTCGATGAAGGGAGGCGGCGCCTGCATCTCCGACGCTATGTCCGCGACGAGTCCGGCGACCTTGATCGCCTGCGCCGGCGGGACGATCGACAGGATCAACTCAGCCTTCGTCAGCTCCTGGTGGCCGACCGGCACCATGCCGGCTGCCTTTGCCCGCACAATCGTCTGCTCGCTCCTCCCCTCGAGATAGGTCAGCACCGTAGCGCCGTGGTCGATCAGCCGTTTGGCGACGGCACTTCCCATCGCACCCGATCCGATAATCGCAAAATTCGGCATGTGAACCTCAATCAGTGACGACACCGGGTTAGAAATGTTGCTGGAGACCGTGCCGTCAACTGCGACGATACAGCCGGAGGTTCGTTCACAAGCAGTTGGCCGTTTCATGCGCGCTGCCGTTGCGGCACTTTTTCTTGATATTCGTCAATGTCGGAATGGTCGACACCGGTATGATCGGTGTTATCATTCGCATTCGAGGATATGGATTTCAATGTATCGGACGATCATCTGCGGCATCGGCATGGGTTCCAGGGAAACGGCAAGCCGCCTTTTGCGTCGGGCTGCTGCGCTGGTGGATAAAGGCGGGAGCCTCGTCGTCGTGCACGTCATCGAGGGTATCCCCCACCGTCACCTGACGGAGCTTCCCGAAGAATTCGAAACGACCGCGATCGTCGACGCCGAAAAGAAGCTTGCATCGCTTTGTAAAGAGATGGGAGTTCCGGCAACGATCGAGGTTCGTATCGGCGTCGCCGCCTCCGTGCTCGTTTCCGTTGCAAGGGAGAAGTCGGCCGATCTCATCCTGCTTTCATCCCATGTGACGGATATCACCGACTACGTCTTCTCCTCGATCGTCGACAAGGTCGTGCGCCACGCCGGGTGCTCGGTTCTCATCGACCGGCGACCCGATCCCGCGCATGAAGGCTCGGCGCCTCAAGTGGAAGACGCGACGTTGTTTTAGTTCCGCTGCGGATTGACGAAGTCGATCGGAGCGACCGGCCTCCCCTCCCCGGCGGCGGCCCGACAACCTATATCATCCCCAAGCCAACCAGCAGTATTCGCTGCCTGACCGGAGATATGCATGAGCCAGGATCCATATGAGCTTCTGGGCGTAAAACGGGATGCGACGCAAAAGGATATTCAAAGCGCGTTCCGCAAGCTCGCCAAGAAACTTCACCCCGACCTCAACCCCGGCGACAAAAAGGCCGAGGAACGGTTCAAGGAAATTTCAACCGCCTACGAGATCTTGAGCGACGAGGAAAAACGCGGACGCTTCGATCGCGGCGAGATCGATATAACAGGCGCCGAGCGGGCGCAGCGCAATTATTACCGCGACTATGCCTCAAAGAGCGGGCCGGGCGATCCCTACCACAACAGCGCCGGCTTTGCGGATTTCAGCGATGCCGACGATATTTTCGCCAGCTTCTTTTCACGTCGTGCCGGCGGCGGCCAGACCCGTGGTCGTGGCCGTGACCGGCAATTCTCCATGGAGGTCGACTTTCTCGAGGCGGTCAACGGCACCAGGACGGAGGTCAAGATGCCGAACGGTCCGGCGCTGGACGTACAGATCCCGCCGGGGACGCGCGACGGCCAGACCTTGCGGCTGCGCGGCAAGGGCGAGCCGGGCATTGGAGGCGGGCCGACAGGTGATGCCCTGATCGAAATCCGTGTGACCCCACACCGTTTCTTCACGCGAGACGGCGACGATATCCGCCTGGAACTACCGATCTCCCTCAGCGAGGCCGTGCTCGGCGGCAAAGTCCGTGTGCCGACCCCTTCCGGACCAGTCAATTTGACGCTCCCGCCTTATTCGAACAGCGGCAAGGTCCTGCGTCTCAAGGGCAAAGGTGTTGCAAAACGTGGCGGCGAACACGGCGACGTCTACATTTCGCTGAAGATTGTGCTGCCCGACGCCCCGGATGAACGGCTGACGGCCTTGATGAAGGAATGGGCAACGGCAAACTCCTACGATCCGAGAAAGAACATGGAGGCTTGATCATGGATGATCTCGAATTCCGTCTTTACTTGAAAATCGACGTCATCCAGCTTGACCTCTGGATCGAACAGGGTTGGCTGATCCCGGAGACATCAGACGGCCGGAGGCAATTTCGCGACGCCGACGTTGCACGCGCCAGGCTGATCCTGGACCTCATGGGAAACATGGGTGTCAACGAAGCCGGCGTCGATATCGTCATGGAGCTGGTCGACGAATTGCACGGCCTGCGGGGAACGATGGGCAAGCTGATGGCGGCCATCGGCAAGCAGGAGCGGGATGTTCAGCGCCGGCTGCTCGAGAGCCTCGAGGAGATCGACCGGTTTTAGATCGGCCGAATTCTCAGGTGGTGAACCAATAGCGGACGATGTGGAAGAACAGCGGCGCTGCGAAGGTGATGGAATCCAAGCGGTCGAGCACGCCGCCATGGCCCTCGATCACATAGCCCCAGTCCTTGGCATTGAGATCGCGCTTGATGGCCGAGAGCACGAAGCCGCCGAAGAAGCCGGCGACGACGATGACGGTGCTGACGGCCGCGGCCTGCAGCGGCGAGAACGGCGTCAGGCGATAGAGCAGCGTTCCGACAAGGATCGCCGAGGCGCCGCCGCCGATCAGGCCTTCCAGCGTTTTCGACGGGCTGATGTTCGGCGAGAAGCGGTGCTTTCCGAGAAGCTTGCCCCAGACATACTGGAAGACGTCACTGAGCTGCACGACGATGACAAGATAGACGAGAAGAAGTGCCGACGGTGTGTCGGTCTGCAGCATCAGCAGCGCCGGCGCGTGGCTGATCGAATAGACCGTCAGCATCAGGCCCCATTGCACCCTGGCGCTGCGCGCCAGGAATTCGTTGACATCGCCCGTCAGGGTCGCCACCGCCGGCAGGATCAGGAAGGCATATACGGGGATGAAGATCGCAAAGAGGCCGTACCATAGCGTTCCGAGCAGCACATAGTGCACCGGCAGGACGACGAAGAAGGAGAGGAACAATGCCAGGTGGTCGCCGCGCCGCGACGGCGTCAACGTCCAGAATTCACGAAGCGCCATGAAGGAGAGGAACGCGAACAGGATGACCACCGCCGTATCGCCGAGCAGGATCGCGCCGCCGAATATGGCGACCATGATCCACCAGGAGCGGATACGGGCGTTGAGGTTGTGGACGGTGGCGACGGAGCCGGGCTCGGTCGCGCGCCGTTGCAGGATGAAGCCGATGGCCGAGGCGGCGGCAAGCAGGGCGAGGATGGCGGCAAGTACCAGGGAAAACAGGCTGGTCATCTGACAGGCCCCCCGTCTGCGAGCTCGATGACCGCGGCCCGGGCGCGGGCCAGGAAGGCATTCTTTTCCTCGCCGGGTTCGACGCGCAGCGGCTTGCCGAAACGCGCGGTGCAGGTGATCGGGACGATCAGCATGCTTCCTTTCGGCAGGATGCGCTGCAGATTGTCGAGATGGATCGGTATGAGGTCGACATCGGGAAAGCGGCAGGCCAGGCGATAGATGCCGCTGCGGAACGGGGCGATCTCTTCAGTGGCGCTTCTCGTGCCTTCGGGAAAAATCAGGATCGAACGCCCCTCTTCGAGCAGGCGCTCGAGGGGCTCCAGCGGGTTGCTGTCCGGCAGAGGCTTGCGGTCGATCAGGACGGCGCGCAGGCCTTTCTCGGCGATAAAACGGCGAAAGGCGCTGGTTCCCCAATAGTCGCGCGCCGCCACCGGATGGGTCAGCCGCCGCACCGGATACGGCAGGGCGGCCATGACGGCGACGGTATCGACATGGCTGTTGTGATTGGCGAAATAGATGCGGCGGCGCGTGTCGGGCGCACAGCCCCGCCACTCGCTTCGGGCGCCGACCACGATACGGACGAACAGCACCAGAAGACGACGAATAAGAGGAATCATGGTCTCTCCAGCGAACGGGCAAGCGTTATCGTGCGCGTGACGCAGGTGACGAGGCTGCCGGCCGCGATGATGGCGGAGGTTAGGATCAGCGATCGATGGCTGGCGAAGACCAGTGTCTCCACACTCTGGGCAACGAGGCCGGCCGTCAGCACCGCCATGCGGCGCTGCTTGGCCATGATGCCGCTGAAGTCCTGGGCAAGGCCGACCGATCCTCCGAAGACCCTGATATAGGCGGTGAGTGCGGCGAGCAGCGCAGCAAGCCAGCCAAGCCAGGCAAAACCGCAGGCATAACCGGCGGCGACGAGCAGCAGACTGTCGGCGATCCGGTCGGGGAATTCGTTATAGATCGGCCCGCTCCTGGTTTTCTTGCCGCCTTCGATTGCGACCATGCCGTCGAGCAGGTTGCAGACGAGCCGCAGCTGCACAGAGATCGCGGCGCCGATCATAGCGATTGGGTGCGTTGTGAGCAGGATCAGCGCCGCGCCGATGCCGGCAAAGAGGATCGACAGCAGCGAAATACCGTTCGGCGTGACGCCGGTGCGCGCGAGCCATGCGCTCATGCCGATCGCCCAGCGCGACGACCGGCTCGCAATCGGTCGCCGTGAGGCGGCCTCTTCTTCCCCCATTTTCATTTCCCCAAACCCGATCTCCTTGCATATCCTGCCGATGTCGTCGCGCCAAGCCGTCCCGCACTCTAAATTCCGCGCGAGGTCCCGCTCGCGCCAGGCCGCGTTCATTCGGCCGAATCCCGACGCGATACGAGTTCGGAAAAACGGCTGAAGGATCCGGGGCGATGGATCGAACAGCCTGATTTTTAAGCCCATTTGGCGCTTGACACATTTTTGGGCGCTACCTATGATTTTTGAACCAAACGGTAAAAAAAGGGGAGCAGTCAATGACCAAAGACATCCTTATTTCACGCCGGACAGTGATCGCGTCAGGCATTGCGCTTGGCGTCAGCGGCTTTGTCCCGCTGGCGAGAGCTGCCGCGCCGCTGAAGGTTGCGGGCATCCATGCATCGCCGGTCGAAAATGCCTGGAACTCCTGTTTGCACAAGGCCCTGCAGGACGCGGCCAAGGAAGGCGTCATCGAATATGTCTTCTCCGAAGGCGTCTCCGGCACCGATTATCCCCGCGCCATGCGCGAATATGCCGAACAGGGCAACAAGCTGATTATCGGCGAGGCCTATGCGGTGGAGAAAGAAGCTCGGCAGGTCGCGGCCGATTATCCCGATACAGCCTTCGTGCTCGGGTCGAGCGGCGAGCAGGCTGGCGACAATTTCGGCGTCTTCGGCACCTGGAACCATGACGGCGCCTATCTTGCCGGCATGCTCGCGGGCAAAATGACCAAGTCCAATGTCGTCGGTTCCGTCGGCGCCATTCCGATCCCCGAGGTCAACATGCTGATCAATGCGTTTGCGGCCGGCGTCAAGGCCGTCAATCCGGACGCCAAGCACCTGGTCTCGTTCATCGGCACCTTCTTCGATCCGCCGAAGGCGCGGGAAGCTGGTCTTGCCCAGATCGACGCCGGCGCCGACATCCTGTTCGGCGAGCGCATCGGCACTGCCGATGCCGCCAGGGAGCGCGGCATCAAGTCGGTCGGCTCGCTGATCGACTATACGCCGCGCTACCCGGATACAGTATTCGCCAACGCCATGTGGTACTTCCGCCCGATCCTGAATGCCGCGATTGCCGATGTCGCTGCCGGAAAGCCGGTCGGCAGAAACTACACGTCTTACGGCCTGATGAAGGAAGGCGGCAGCGATATCGTCTTCGTCAAGGGTGTGGCGCCCGCCGACGCAGAGGCTGCGATGGAGGCCAAACGGGCGGAGATCAAGGCCGGCACCTTCGAAGTTCCGAAGATGGTGGACGAGCCGAAGTAATCGGCTCATGCAGGGTGATGCGACGGATCTGGCGGTAGCGCTCAGGCATGTCAGCCTGAGCGCTACAGAGGCGATGCATGCTTCTCTTGCCGAAGCTCAGCGGCAGGAGCCTCTCGGCGCGATTGCCTATCTCGATGCCGCCATGGGTCTCGCCTCGGCAAACGGTCGCGACCGGGAGCGGCGGAGCGAGCCCGAACGCTTTTCCAACAGGCCGTTTGCCGGCGTGCCGATCTTGGCGAAGGATCTTGGCGGCCCCTTCGCTGGGTTGCCGGTGACGGCCGGCTCCCGTCTCTTCGAAAGAAGGGGCGGCGAAGCGGATTCCGATCTCGCTTCCCTTTTCCGCGAGGCCGGCTTCTGTCTGTTCGGCCTGACGACCAGCCCGGAATTCGGACTGTCGCTTGCGAGCGAACCAGCAGTCGGGCCGATCTGCCGCAATCCGCTCGATCCGGCCCGCACCGCGGGCGGTTCCTCGGGCGGTGCGGCGGCAGCGGTTGCCGCCGGGATCGTCGCGATTGCGCATGCCACCGATGCCGGCGGTTCGATTCGTGTGCCCGCTGCCTGCTGTGGCCTTGTTGGAATGAAGCCGACGCGCGGCGCCATCCCGGGCGGGCCATCTTTCGGCAATCACCTCGCCGGCATTGCGAGCGAACTCGCGGTTTGCCGTTCGGTGCGGGATACGGCGCTGATTTTCGACGAGCTGAGCGGCAATTCACGAGGTCCCTTTGCGGATCCCGCCCCTGTCGATATCGACAACGAGCGTTTGCGGATCGGCCTGTTGACCGATACCGGAGCGGCCTATCCGACCGAGGGTGATCGGCTTGCAACTGTCGAGGCTGCGGCTCGTGCCCTTGAGAGCGACGGGCACGTCATCGTTCCGCTGAGCTGGACCGAGTTCGCATGGAGTGTCACTTCAAGCGGCCGCGCCTTCGCCGATATCGTCTCCGTCAACCTTGCGGCGCTCATCGAGGCGGCGGCGCTTGATGAAAGCAGAGCCGAGCGACTGACGCAGGCTTTCGCGGCGCGCGGACGGGCGCTGTCGGCGACATCGCTCTGGAACACGCTGAACGATGCCGTCCTCGTGAGCCATAAGCTCTGGGCGCTATTCGACAGGGTCGATTGCATCCTCATGCCGATGCTTTCGTCTGCGCCTCTTGCGATCGGCTCCTTTCCGTCCGATCATGCCGACACGGATCTGCATCTCGAGCGGATGACGGCATTTGCGCCGCTTGCCTGCCTCGCCAATATTTCGGGTTTTCCTGCTTTGACACTGCCTTTCGGACAGGATGAGCACGGCATGCCGCTGCCGGTGCAGATCATGGCGCCGATGGGCCACGAGCCGCGGCTCCTGTCACTTGCCGCACGTCTGGAGACCGAGGGGCGGTGGCGCCACCGCTTTCCCGTTGCAGGGCTGCCGTCATGACCGGGCCCGTGCTGGAGATTATCGGCGTCAGCAAGCGCTTCGGCGCCAATCTTGCCAATGACGATATTTCCATGACGCTTGCCGGGGGTGAGGTCGTCGCCCTTCTCGGCGAGAACGGTGCGGGCAAGACCACGCTGATGAGCATCCTTTTCGGCCACTACATGCCGGATGCCGGCCGAATCCTGATCGAGGGCACGGAGGTGCCGCAGGGCAAGCCGCGCGCGGCGATCCGCGCCGGCGTCGGCATGGTACATCAGCATTTTTCGCTGGCGCCCAATCTGACCGTCCTTGAAAATGTCATGACCGGCACGGAAAGACTGTGGTCCTGGCGCTCAAGGACATCAGCGGCGCGGACAAAGCTCTTGGCAATTTCCGAGCGCTTCGGCCTTAAGGTCGATCCGGATGCCCGCCTTGGCGACTTGTCGGTTGGTGAGCAGCAGCGGGTCGAAATCCTCAAGGCGCTCTATAACGATGCCCGGATCCTCATCCTCGACGAGCCGACGGCGGTTTTGACCAATATCGAGGCCGAACGGCTGTTCACGACGCTGAAGGAAATGGCTCGCCAGGGCCTGTCGCTGATCTTCATCTCCCACAAGCTCGACGAGGTCATGGCGGCCGCCGATCGCATCGTCGTCCTGCGCGGCGGCAAGATGGTCGCCGAACGCAAGGTGTCGGAAACCAGCAAGGCGGAACTCGCTGAACTGATGGTCGGGCGCCGTGTGACGCGGCCCGTGCGCGAGCCGTCGACACCTGGTGCCGTTGCCCTCGAAGCGGCCGATGTGACGGTGCGCATCGGCGGCGTCGATCGGCTGAAATCGATCAGCTTCCGCCTGTACCAGGGCGAGATCCTCGGCATTATCGGCGTTTCCGGCAATGGCCAGGCGGCATTGGCGCATCTTCTCTCCGGCACGCTCTCGCGGAGTGCCGGCGACCTTCTGCTGTTCGGGGAAGCCATCGGCAATCTCGGCGTTGCCGATGTCGTCGAAGCCGGCATCGGCCGCATTCCCGAGGATCGCAACGAGGAGGGCGTGATCGGCGAAATGGCGATCTGGGAAAACGTCGTGCTGGAACGCATCATCTCACCGGCCTTTTCTCGCCGTGGCCTCGTCAACCGCAAGGCGGGCATGGCGTTCGCGAAGGAGATTATCGACGGCTTCGATGTCCGCGGCGGCGGCCCGGCCATCCGTACCCGGCTGCTCTCAGGCGGCAATATGCAAAAACTCATTCTCGGCCGCAACCTGCATCGGCGGCCGCGCATCCTGATCGCGTCGCAGCCGGCGCGCGGTCTCGATGAAGGGGCCGTGGCAGCCGTGCACGCACGCCTGCTCGAAGCCCGCCGGCAGGGTACCGCCGTGCTGCTGATCTCGGAGGATCTCGACGAGGTGATCGCGCTTGCCGATCGCATACAGGCAATCGTCGGTGGCCGCCTGTCACCGCCCGTCGAAGCCGACGGTGCGGATGCCCGCAGGCTGGGACTGATGATGGCTGGCGAATGGCAGGAAAGCCCAGAGGCCGATCATGCGATTTGAGCGCCGCGAACACCGCCCGCTTTACCTGCTGATCGTCACGCCTGTCGTCGCGGTCATCGCAGCGCTGGCGCTGGCGGGTATCCTGATATCAATTGCCGGCGCGCCGGTTCTCGATGCCTATTGGCGCATCCTGATCGGCGCTTTCGGATCCCGGCTTTCGGCTACCGAAACGCTGACGCGGGCAACGCCGCTGATGCTGACGGGGCTTGCCGCCGCCGTCGCCTTCCGGGCGCGGCTCTGGAATATCGGCGCCGAAGGCCAGTTTTATCTCGGCGCCATCGCTGTTGCGGCGGCGAGTTCGAAGCTGCTCGGCAACCTTCCCGGCCCCATTCTCATTCCGCTGCTGCTGCTGATCGGCGCCATTGCCGGCATGGTGCTGATCCTGATCCCGCTCTGGCTCCGACTGCGCTTCTCGGTCGATGAGGTCGTCACCAGCCTGCTCCTGAATTTCATCGCCGTGCTGTTCGTCTCGATGCTGATCGACGGCGTTCTCAAGGACCCGCTCGCCTTCGGCTGGCCGCAGTCGCAATCCGTTAGCGATCACGCCATGCTGCCGAAGCTGATCGCCCGCTCGCGCCTGCATATCGGTTTTGCGATCGCGATCGCGCTGGCCATCATCGTTCATTTCATCCAGTCCCGCACCGTGTTCGGCATGCAGTCACGCGCCGCGGGCCTCAATCCCGGCGGCGCGATCTTCGCCGGCGTTCCACTCGGCAGAACGCTGGTGAAGGTCGCCTGCCTTTCGGGCGGGCTTGCAGGGTTGGCGGGGGCGATCGAGGTCATGGGCGTCAAGGGTTATGTGACGACCGATCTGTCGCCCGGCTTCGGCTATGCGGGTATTGTTGTCGCCATGCTCGCCAACCTCAATCCGCTCGGCGTCGTCTTCGCCGCCATTTTCACCGCCACCATGTTCGTGGGCGCGGATGGTATGAGCCGCGGCCTCGGCATCCCCACCTATATCGCCGACGTCACGGTGGCGCTGTCGCTTTTGACGATGCTGATTGCCTTGTTCATCACCCAATACAGGATCCGGCGATGATGCAGCTCTTCGACATCATCGCTTCATCAGGGCTCTGGGCTGCAATCCTGCGGATCGCCACGCCGCTCATTTTCGGCACGCTCGGCGCCTTGCTCTGCGAACGGGCCGGCGTGCTCAATCTCGGCATCGAGGGCATCATGACCTTCGGCGCCATGATCGGCTGGCTTTCCGTCTATCACGGCGCCGATCTCTGGACCGGCCTGCTGATCGCCGCCATCGCCGGCGGCGTCTTCGGCCTGCTGCATGCGGGCCTGACGGTGACGCTCGGCCTCTCCCAGCATGTCTCCGGTCTCGGCGTGACGCTCTTTGCCTCCAGCTTCAGCTATTATGTCTTCCGGCTGATCGTGCCGCTTGCCAATACCCCACCCACCATTGTGCCCTTCCAGCCGATCGCCCTTCCCGGTCTTTCGACCTTGCCTTTCATCGGGCCGGCCTTCTTCACCCAGACGGCGCCGACCTATCTTGCGATCGCCATCGCGCTGCTGATGGCCTACATTATCTTCCGCACACCAGTGGGGCTTGCGATCCGCATGACCGGCGAAAATCCGCACGCGGCGGAAGCCCAGGGCGTCGATCCGATGAAGGTGCGCTACTGCACGGTGATCGCTGGAAGCGCGTTGATGGGAATGGGCGGGTCATTCCTGACATTGTCGGCGTTCAACAGTTTCTTCCCGACCATGGTGCAGGGACGCGGCTGGATCTGCATCGCACTCGTCGTGTTCGCCTCCTGGCGCCCCGGCCGCGCGCTTTTCGGCGCCCTGCTCTTTGCCTTTTTCGACGCCTTTCAACTTCGTCTGCAAACCGCGCTGAGCGGGCTTGTACCCTATCAGCTCTTTCTGATGACCCCCTATATCCTGTCCATCGCCGCCCTTGCCGTCATGGCCCGCCGCGCCCGCGTTCCGCAGGCGCTGATGCGGCCCTATCGACGCGGCGAACGCTGAAACCGCTCACATCCAACGAGGTTCCGATGTTCGATCTGATCGTCAAAAATGCAAATCTCCCCGATGGCTCAGAGAGTATCGATATCGGCATCCAGGGCGGCAAGATCATCGCTCTTGAGCGCAATCTCCAGGCGCAGGCGGGTGAAGAGATCGACGCGACCGGTCGGCTGGTCAGTCCGCCCTTCGTCGATCCGCATTTCCATATGGATGCCACCCTGTCCCTCGGCTTACCGCGCATGAATATCTCGGGCACGCTGCTTGAAGGGATCGCGCTCTGGGGCGAGCTGCGCCCGATCGTGACAAAAGAAGAGCTGGTCGATCGTGCGTTGCGCTATTGCGACTTGGCTGTCACCCACGGGCTGCTCTTCATTCGCAGCCACGTCGACACCAGCGATCCCAGGCTGGTGACCGTCGAGGCGATGATCGAGGTTCGCGAAAAGATCGCTCCCTATATCGACCTGCAATTGGTCGCTTTTCCTCAGGATGGCTATTACCGCTCGCCCGGCGCGATCGACACCCTAAACCGCGCTCTCGACATGGGCGTCGACATCGTTGGCGGCATTCCCCACTTCGAACGAACGATGGGCGAAGGCACGGCGTCGGTCGAGGCGCTCTGCCGCATCGCTGCCGATCGCGGCCTGCCGGTCGACATGCATTGCGACGAAACCGATGATCCCCACTCGCGCCATATCGAGACGCTGGCTGCTGAAACCATTCGTTTCGGGCTGAAAGGGCGGGTCGCCGGGTCGCATCTGACCTCGATGCATTCGATGGACAATTATTATGTCTCCAAGCTCATTCCGCTGATGGCGGAGGCCGAGATCAACGTCATCCCCAATCCGCTGATCAACATCATGCTGCAGGGCCGGCACGACACCTATCCGAAACGCCGCGGCATGACTCGCGTGCGGGAGCTGATGGATGCTGGGCTCAATGTTTCCTTCGGGCACGACTGCGTCATGGACCCCTGGTATTCGATGGGATCGGGCGACATGCTGGAGGTCGGCCATATGGCGATCCATGTCGCCCAGATGGCCGGCATCGACGACAAGAAGAGGATCTTCGACGCGCTGACCGTCAATTCGGCGAGGACGATGGGGATTGCAGGCTACGGCCTGAAGAAGGGATGCAATGCCGACCTCGTCATCCTCCAGGCGAACGATACGCTGGAGGCGCTGCGGCTGAAGCCGAACCGGCTGGCGGTGATCCGGCGCGGCAAGGTCGTCGCCCGCTCGGCGCCGCGCATCGGCGAGCTTTTCCTGGACGGGCGCCCCGCCCGGATCGATGGCGGCCTGGACTATATCCCCCGCTATTGAGAGGGGATGGCGCTGGCCGTCGGTGAGATTCGCGCGCTGTCCGCCTCTCCATTACTCCGGCGCCCGGCGAGCGGTGATGATCCACGCCCGCGAGTCGAACAGCACGCCCTCCGGGGTCATATGCGCCTCCATTAAATCGCGCAGCCGCTGCAATGGCCTGTCAGGCTGTTCGTTCGTGCGGGCGAGCGCGTCCGTCACAAGATAGAGGCCGGCAAGTGCATTGGATGCGGCATCGGCGTCCGGTCCATAGAAAACCGGCTCCCGAACGTCGATAAAGTCGATCGAGGTAAAGCCGGCCGTGCTCAGTAGCTCCGTGGCAACGCCGGGATCGCCGAGCGAATACGGATCGGGAGCACCTGCGGAAACGGCAGTTTCGGTCCCGAGGGCCTGCCGGATGGCGCCGGACCATGCGTTGCGCTCCCGGCTCTGCCACACCATCCACACAAGGCGCGCGCCCGGCCGCATCGCTCGGCCGATATTGGCAAAGGCCGCCGCCGGATTGGCAAAAAACATCACCCCGAACCGGCTGATGCAGAGGTCAAAACTGGCCGGCGGGAACATGTGGGACTGCGCGTCTGCCTGCTCGAAAGCCACATTTCGCAAACCCTCCGAAGCACTCCGCCGCCTTGCGACCTCGAGCATTTCAGCCGAAACGTCCACACCGACCGCTTCTCCTTGCGCTGCGGCGCGGGCGGCCTCACGCGTCGTTTGCCCAGCGCCGCAGCCGATATCGAGCACCCGATCATCCGAGCGCACGCCGGCGGCATTCCGCAGGTGCCGATTGTGTCTTGCCAATTCCGCATCGTAAAAGTCGGCACGATCCAACGCCATAACACTCACTCTGCGTTGTTCGATAGGGCAGTCCGAGGAGCCGTCACGCAAACAGGTTGCATGTTAGGATCAGTTTGGCAAGATGAAGACCGACCGCAATCTGCGATTGCCGGCGGAGGGGCATGAAATTCACGCTCACGACATCGACCAGTTGGTGCGTCATTGGCCGATCATACTGGGTTCTGACCCGGCGGGACGTGCCGTGCATGCCGGCGTCGCTTCCGGCATGCACGCATGGTTGCGTCAGGCGATCTTCTGGCGGGCCGGCAGCTTCCAGCCGGGCCGGACGAAGTGGCAGGTATAGCCGTTCGGGATCCGCTCCAGATAGTCCTGGTGCTCGGGTTCTGCTTCCCAGAAATCGCTCACCGGCACGACTTCGGTGACGACCTTGCCGGGCCAGAGGCCGGATGCGTCGACATCGGCGATCGTATCCTTTGCAACGCTCTCCTGCTCGGGGCTGGTGTAGAAGATCGCCGAGCGGTAGCTCGCGCCGACGTCATTGCCCTGGCGGTTGCGCGTGCTCGGGTCATGGATCTGGAAGAAGAATTCGAGGATTTCGCGATAGCTGATCTTGGCTGGATCGAAGATGATCTCGATTGCCTCTGCATGGGTTCCGTGGTTGCGGTAGGTGGCGTTCGGCACGTCGCCGCCGGTATAGCCGACGCGGGTCGAGATCACGCCTTTGTAGCGGCGGATGAGGTCCTGCATGCCCCAGAAGCAGCCACCGGCGAGCACTGCACGTTCTTCGGTCATTGGGTGTCTCCTTGTTTGCCCAGAGATAGTGTCTGCAGCCGCCGATTTCCATATGGGCGGAAATAAGCACAGCTGTGCAATTCTCTCCGAATAGCGCCGTTCCTGTCATGTCGATGTTACGCGCCGGCGCTAGCAAAGTCCTGAACAATCCTGCGGAGGCGGAGCCTCGATACCTGATGGAGATGGGTTATGAACAGGCGTGAATTTCTGATCACATCGTCGGCTGCGGCCGGTCTTCTGGCTCTTCCGCGTTTCGCATCGGCCGCGGCCGGCACGATCGACCTCTACAGCGGTTCGGATGCCAATATCATCGACCTCTGGAACAACATCATCCGCCCCGCCTTTCAAAAAGCCCATCCTGAAGTCGCCCTGAAGGTGACCGATGCCGGCGACAATAACGGCCTGCGCGCCATCGCTGATCGCGCGCTCGCAGCGCTGAAGACCAAA
Source organism: Rhizobium redzepovicii (assembly GCF_019793435.1). GTDB lineage: Bacteria > Pseudomonadota > Alphaproteobacteria > Rhizobiales > Rhizobiaceae > Rhizobium > Rhizobium redzepovicii. Next base: position 46,833 of record NZ_JAILYH010000013.1, read on the forward strand.
ACCGATCCGCAGGCCGATCTTTTCGAGCAATTCGATCCGCGCCTGCCGGCGGGCGGCATCGATGCCGGCCTCTGGCTGAAACTGTCAGCCGAAAACGTCGAAGGCTATGACCATATCAATCCGCTCGCCCTCGATACTCCCTACTCCCTTCCCTATCGCGGCTCGCAGGTCCTGCTGGCCTACGACACGACCAAGCTCGACCCGAAGGACGCGCCGAAGAGCTGGGAGCAGCTCACCACCTGGATCAAGGCCAATCCGGGCCAGTTCATCTATAACAGACCCGACAAGGGCGGTTCGGGCAGCAATTTCGTCCGCCGCGCCATTCATGAGGTGAACGGCCGCGATCCGAAGAAATTCAAGGTCGACAATTACACGGCGGACTACGGTACCGAGGCACTGACGCCGGCCTGGAAGATCCTTAACGATCTCGCCCCTTCGCTCTACGATAAGGGCGCCTATACATCAGGCAACACCCAGTCGATCCAGCTGCTTGCCCAGGGTGTCGTCACCATGGTGCCGGTCTGGTCGGACCAGGTGCTGCAGGCGATCGCGCAGGGCGTGCTGCCGGAGACGACCGGCCTAGTGCAGCTTGGCGATCTCGCCCTTTGCGGCGGCTTCTCCAGCATTACCGTCTTCTCGAACGGCGCCAACAAGGATGCGGCGCTGAAGCTTGCCGCCTTCATGCTGACGAAGGAGATGCAGGAAGCGATCATCACCCAGATCGGCGGCTTCCCCGCCATCTCCTGGGATCACATCTCCGACGATCTGCGCAAGAAATACGCCGACGTCATTCCGTCGACCATTCCGACCTTCCCGAGCGGCGATTGGGAAAAGGCGATCAACGACGGCTGGTACCGCAGCGTCGCTCCCGGTATCAGCCGCACCTGATGTCCGCCGATACCGCGCTGGCGGCACCGCGCCGCCACCAACCCATTGACAGGGGGAGCTCGATCGGGCTCCTCCTCGTCGCCCTGCCGGTTTTGCTGCTGGCATGGCTGATCGTCTATCCGATCTTTTCGGCGGTCGTCGGCACCATCTTCGTTCGAGGCCCCGATGGCGCGACGGACCTGACGTTCGCCTCCTACCGCTTCTTCTTCACCGACGGCTACAGCCTCGCCAACCTGTGGATGACGCTCTGGACCACTGCCGTCTGCGGCACCCTGCTGCTGGCGATCGGCTTTCCGATCGCGCTTTATCTTCGCTTCTCGCAAGGGCGCCTTGCCGCCTATGTGCAGGCGCTGGCGATCTTCCCGATGTTCGTGCCGTCGATTATCCTCGCCTATGCGCTGATCAGGACCGTCGGGCCGAACGGCACCGTCGACCTGCTGCTGAACGCCGTCGGCCTGCCCAAGCTGCGCACGCCCTATCTGACGCCATGGGGACCGGTCATCGGCCTCGTCTGGGACAATCTTCCGCTGACGGTACTGATGCTGACGGCCGGCCTCTCCTCCGTTTCGAACAGCGCCGTCGAGGCGGCCCGCGACGTCGGCGCAAGGCCGCTTCGGGTCTTCGTCTCGATCATCCTGCCGCGCATGGGCAATTCCATGCTGGTTACTGCATCCTTTGCCGTGCTCGGCATCTTCTCCGCCTTCACCCTTCCCTATGTGCTCGGCCCGGCATCGCCTGAAATGATGGGGCCGTTCATGCAGCGCACCTTCGCCGACATGAACGATCCGCTTGATGCCATGACCCAGGCCGTCATCACATTCGGCTTCTGCCTGGTCTTCGGCATCTTCTACATCCGGTCGATCGCCCGCAACCGTGAGGCCCGGCCATGAGTGCCGGCGGATCGCGCATCACCCTTCGCTTCGACTGGGTCGGCCTCGTCTTCGCCTGTCTGCTGACGCTGTTGATCGCCCTGCCGCTGATCGTCGTCGGCACCTGGGCCTTCACCGAGATCTGGCGTTATCCATCGGTGATCCCGCAGCAGTTCGGCCTGCGTTTCTGGGGCCAGACGCTGGCGCGGCCGGATGTCTGGGATGCCCTGTTTCTCAGCCTGCGGTTGACGACGACCGTAACGTTCCTATCCGCCGTCATCTGCCTTCCCGCGGCCTACGCCTTCGCGCGCCTGCGTTTTCCCGGAAGAAACATCCTGTTCCTGTCGTTTCTCGCATCGCATGCCTTTCCGAAATTCGGCCTGCTGGTCGCCATTGCCGGCATCTTCCTGCAGCTCGGCCTGATCAGTACCTTCTGGGGCGTGGTGCTGATCCAGCTCGTCGGCACGCTGATGCTGATGATCTGGATTCCGGTCGCAGCCTTCCAGAATGTCGACCGGCGCATGGAAGAGGCGGCCCGCGATGCCGGTGCTGCGCCGCTGCGCGTCTTCTGGTCGATCACCCTGCCGCAGGCCGCACCGACGATATCAGCCGCCCTGCTCTTGACCTTCGTCGGCACCTTCTACGAGACCGAAGGCGCCTGGCTGATCGGGGCGCCTGGGATCCGCACTATGCCGGTGCTGATGATCAGCTTCATCAACAATCAAATCGTCGTGCAATACGGCGCCGTGCTTTCCGTCATGCTGTGGGTGCCGTCCTTCATCGCGCTGATGTTTGCCCGCCGCGTTATCGGCACCGGCGCCTTTGCCAGAGGTTTTGGCGCCTGAGAAGCCTCAATCGAGGAAAGGGTTTGAGAATGGCACATCTGGCAATCGAGAGCGTTTCGAAACTGTTCGGAACCACCTTTGCCGTCAACGACTTTTCGCTCGAAGTCGGCGACGGCGAGCTTGTCTGTCTGCTCGGCCCCTCCGGCTCCGGTAAGTCGACGCTTCTCAGAATGATCGGCGGCTTCGAGCGGCCGAGCGGCGGCACGATCCGCATCGATGCCAGTGATGTGACGAACCTGCCACCCGAGCGGCGCCCGACCGGCATGGTGTTTCAGAGCCACGCGCTCTGGACGCATATGGATGTCTTCAACAATATCGCATTCGGCCTGAAGCTGCGGCGCCTGCCGAAATCCGAAATCCGTGAGCGCGTCGAGAACGCGCTCGATATGGTCGGCCTTGCCGATTACGGGCGGCGGATGACGACGCAACTGTCGGGCGGACAGCAGCAGCGCGTCGCGCTTGCGCGTTCGCTGGTGCTCGAGCCCAAGATCCTGTTGCTCGACGAACCCTTCGCCAGCCTCGACCAGCATCTGCGCGAGAGGCTGCGGGAGGAAGTGCGCGATATCCAGCAGCGCCTCGGCATTACCACGCTCTTTGTTACCCATGGCCAGGACGAGGCCTTGGCGCTTGCCGACCGCATCGTCGTCATGCGTGATGGGCGCACCGAGCAGATCGCGCCACCGAGCACCATCTATCGGCAGCCGCAGACGGCCTTCGTCGCCGGTTTCATCGGCTCGATGAACTTCGTCCAGAGCCGCACCCGAAACGGCGTCTGCGACCATCCGCTCTTCCCGCTTGCCGTTCCCGTCGAGGACGGGCCGGTGACGCTGGCCACCCGCCCGGAAGCGCTGACGATCCGTCCTTCGTATCGAGCAGACGCGGCCAGCGTCCATCGCATCGTCGATTTCGGCACGCACAAGATCGTCGATATCGATCTTGCGGACGGCAGCCGCCTGAAGGCAATGGTGGCGCCCGACGATCGGATGGAGGCCGGGATGAAGGTCGAGCCGAATTTTACGAGTTTCTTCGTCTTCCGCGACAATACACTCGTTCACCAGGGAGCCCCGGCAACGACCGGTGCGCAGCTCGGACGGTTGCTGCCGGTCTGAAGCAATTACGCCTTCGCCAGGAAGCCTTCCCTAAGCCAGGGGTGCAGCACCTTGCTGGCGGCAAGGATATCGCCCTTCCCGTCGACGGCGGCGCCGGAAAAACGGGTGACGATGCCGCCTGCCTCTTCGACCAGCAGCGCCGAGGCGCCGAAATCATGGACCGCGAGCCCGTCCTCGAAGAAACCGTCCAGCCGGCCGCAGGCGACATAGGCGATCGACAACGCCGCCGAACCGAGGCGGCGCACGCCTGCCGTATTGGCCATCAGCCGTTTGATGGCGTCGAAATAGACCTCTTCCGTAACCGCCTTGACCTGGCCCGGAATCGGCAGGCCGGCGCCGACGAGCACGTTCTCGATATCGCCGACATCGGCGCAGCGGATGCGCTCGCCGTTAAGATAGGCGCCGCCGCCGCGCTCGGCACTGAACAGCTCGTCCTGCATGGCGTCATAGACGACGCCGGCGACCAGCCGACCACCCTCGGCGATCGCGATCGTCATGCCGAAATGCGGGAGGCCCCAGGCGTAATTGGTGGTGCCGTCGATCGGGTCGATGTAGATGATCGGCGTTTCCGGCCCCGCCGTGCGGTTGCCGACGGCTTCCTCGCCCTGGATGGCGTAGTCCGGGAAGGCCTTGGTCATTTCGTCGACGATGATCCGCTCGACGGCGACATCGATCTCGGTCTGATAGTCTCGCGGCGCCTTGGCGAGCATTTCCTGAGAGGTTCGCCGCCGCAGCGAGCGGCGGGCGATTTCGCCCGCCTTCACCACCGCTTCGGCAAGCACGAGGAGGCGGGACGACGCCGTGGGGGAAAGGCGCGCTGAAATCAGGGAGGATGTCATGATGAAGATCCGGATGCTGCAGATGTGACGGAGTGACTCGTGCGGGAGCAATCCCTTCGCAGAGGCTGATGATGGTTTTATGAAACCGTCAGCGTCTCTGCGCCGGCGATGTTATATCACACGGTCCGTCGATGCGTCGAACAGATGGATCTGCCCCGGATCGATCGAAAGTCCGATCCTGTCTCCCGTCTTGACCCTGTCGCGGCGCGTCTCGACGATCGTCAATTCCGGTTGGGTCTCCGCGACGATGAAGGTCGACGAGCCGGTCGATTCGACGAATGCGATCGGGACGTCGAAAGTGCCATGCCCGGGCTCGACGACGCCGATATGTTCCGGCCGGATGCCGGCGACGAGCTTGCGCCCTGGCTCGACGGTGCGGGTGAGCGCAAGCGACTGTTTCACCGCGCCGAAATCCAGGATCAGGCTCCTGCCGTCTTCGGCGGCAATCGCGGGAATGAAATTCATCGCCGGCGAGCCGATGAAACCGGCGACGAAGCGGTTTGCCGGCCGGTCGTAAAGATCGAGTGGCGCCCCCTGCTGTTCGATGACGCCGTCGCGCATCACCACCACATGGTCGGCCATCGTCATCGCTTCGACCTGATCGTGGGTGACGTAGACGAAGGTTGCGTTCAGCCGGTCGTGCAGCGACCGGATTTCCTTGCGCATATGGACGCGCAGCGCCGCGTCGAGGTTGGACAGCGGCTCGTCGAACAGGAAGGCCTTGGGATGGCGGATGATGGCGCGGCTCATGGCGACGCGCTGGCGCTGGCCGCCGGACAGTTCGCGCGGGTAGCGCTTGAGGAGATGCGAAAGACCGGTCGTCGCCGCCACCTCTTCGGCCGCCTTCTTGGCTTCCGCCTTGGCGATGCCGCGAATGCGCAGGCTGTAGGTCAGGTTCTCCTCGACCGTCATATGCGGATAGAGCGCATAGGACTGAAACACCATGGCGACGTCGCGCTTGCGCGGAGGCACGCCGTTCATCAGCTCGCCGGCGATCCGCAGATCGCCGGTCGAGATGCTTTCGAGGCCGGCAAGCGAGCGCAGCAGCGTGGACTTGCCGCAGCCAGACGGGCCGACGAGCGCGACGAAAGTACCCTTGGCGATCGACAGGTCGATGTTCTTCAGGGCGTGGAAGGCGCCGTAATATTTATTGACGCCTCTGAGCTCGATCTGTGTGGTCATTTGAGGGCTCCAGAGGTGAGGCCGGATACGATGCGGCGCTGCAAGAGAACGAAGATGGCAAGGATGGGTGTCACATACATCGTGGCGTAGGCCATGATGTTGTTCCACTCGTTGGTGTTCGGTCCCATGAAGGAGTTGAGACCGACGCTTGCCGGCTGAAGGTCGACCGCCTGGATCATCGATTTCGAATAGACGAATTCGCCGAAGGCCTGCATGAAGATCAGGATGGCGCTGACGAGGATGCCGTTGCGGGCGAGCGGCAGCACGATGTTGAAGAAGGCGCCGACGCGCGAATTGCCGTCGACGAGGGCCGCCTCCTCCAGCTCCTGGGGCACGCTCATGAAGGTGGCGCGCACCAGGATGACGAAGAAGGGCATGCTCTTGGCGGCGACCGCAATGATGACGGCGAGCCGCGGCGTGGAGAGCATGCCGATCTGCGAGAAGCCGACGAAGATTGGCGTGATCATCAGCGATGCCGGCAGGACCTGCAGCATCAGGATCAGGAACAGGCCGATATCCACCCAGACGTTGCGGTATCTGGCGAGCACATAGGCGCAGCCGACGCCGAGCACGGTGATCAGCGCCATGGAGCCGAGAGCGATAACCAGCGAATTCCAGAGGTAGCGGCCCATGTCGCGGCTTTCCCAGACATAGGTGTAGGTGCCCCATTGGGGTGCTGCCGGCCAGAAGCTCGGCGGCGTGGCGAACATCTCCGAGCCGCTTTTCAGCGCGGTGATGTACATCCAGTAGAGTGGGAAGAGATAGATCGCCGCCATGACGATCGAGATTGCCAGCATCAAGCGGTCGCGATTGGTCGTCGTGCTCATCCGCGCACCTCATGGCGTGTGGACCGGACATAGACGACGGAGGCGAACATGACGAAGACGATCATGATGACGGAGATCGTCGCGCCCTTGGCGAAATCATACTGCCGGAAGGAAAGATCCCAGGCCCAATATTGGGTGACGTTCGACGAATTGTTCGGCCCGCCCGAGGTGATCGCGGCGAAAAGATCGAACTGCTGCAGGGTGAAGATCAGGCCGAGCGCGATGATGGCGCCGATGGTCGAGCGCATCATCGGCAGCGTGATCGTCCAGAAGCGCTGCCAGACATTGGCGCCGTCGAGTTCGGCGGCTTCATAGAGATCGGCGGGAATGCCGGCAAGGCCAACGGACAGCAGGATCATGTTGAACGAGGTGCCGAGCCAGATATTGGCGATGATCACGGCATAGAGCGAATAATGCGGATCGGAGCGCCAGAAGATATTGCCGGAGATGATGCCGCTTTCCCTGAGGATGAAATTCAGGACGCCGAAATCGCCCGAGAGAATCCAGTTCCAGATGGCGCCGACGACAAGGCCGGGCATCACCCAGGAGACGAGGAACAGGCCGCGCATCCATGAGGCGCCGGGAAAATTGACCCAGAAGAACAGCGCCAGCCCGAAGCCGATCAGGAACTGGCCGGCGATCGAGCCGGTGACGAAGATGACGGTATTGTAGAGGATCGGCAGCGTTTCCGGCTGCGCGAAGAGGTCGGTATAATTCTTGAAGCCGACGAAAGGACGCGAGAAGGTTCCGAGGCTGAACATGTCGACCTCCTGGAAACTCATCACCACATTGTAGATGAGCGGCAGACCCGCCATCAGGAACAGAAAGCCGAGCGGGAAAGCGACGAGCACGATATCGAAACCACGGCCGTCCCTGACGCTCATCAGGATCCTCTTCATGCGTCCTCCGATGCTCCGATCGGGGCCGCCTGGCGCATGATGCGGAAGACGGCCCCTGCCGGGAGGAAATGGTTGATGGCCTTCGCCATCGGTGGGTAGTCCCCTTCTCCCCCGCGGGGAGAAGGTGGCGGCAGCCGGATGAGGGGGCGCCGAGTTCGGCGCTTGCTATTCTTCACTTGCGTTCAGAATGCTCGTCGCTTGCGCTCCTCACCCCCCTCATCTGCCCTTCGGGCATCTTCTCCCCGTTGGGGAGAAGAGGGAGCGAACGGCCGGCTCGACGCTGGCTAGCCTAAAACAGCCTTAATCTTATCCGCGGCCTGGTCGAGTGCGTCCTTCGGGCTCATCTGGCCGGTCAGCGCCGCCTGGATGGCGTCCTGGATCGCCTTGGAGATCTTCGGCCATTGCGGATGGGGCCCACGCGGCTTGGCGTATTTCAGCTGTTCGAGGAAGACTTTGAGGGCGGCGTCCTTCAGCGGCTGGCCGGTCTCGGGAATGGTGATATCGGAACGGGCCGGAAGCTGGCCGAAATTCTTGAACATCTTGTCGTCCTGCGAGGCGAAATATTCGAGCGCCTTGAAGGCTTCGGCCGGATGTTTGCTGCTGGCGAAAATCGCCCAGTTGAAGTCGCCCATGGCCGACGAGCGTTCGGCCCCTTCCTTGGGAACCGGAAGCAGGGTGACGCCCCAGTCGAACTTCGCTTCCTGGGTCATGCGGTCGAGCTCCCAGGGACCGGAAATCGCCATGGCCGCATTGCCGGAGTTGAATGTGCCGGTGGAATCCCACTGGCCGCGCGTCAGCGTATCCGGAGACGCGAGCTTCTCGTCCATGATCGTCTTCCAGATCCCGAGTGCCTTCACCGCGCCGTCGGCATTGACATGCTCATAGCTGCCGCCGCCCATCTGCGCCCAGGGAAGGAACTGGAAGGTGCCCTCCTCATTGGCCTTGGCCGAGAAAGCGAGGCCGTAGACGTTCTTGGCAGGGTCGGTCAGCTTGCGCGCATCCTCGACCAGCTCATCCCAGGTCTGCGGCGGCTTCGCCGGATCGAGGCCCTTGGCCTTGAACATGTCCTTGTTGTAGTAGAGCGCGATCGTGTTCGTCGCTTTCGGCACGCCGTAATATTTGCCGTCCCATTCGACCGATTTCAGCGGCCCGGGGAAATAATTATCCGGCTTGATGACGCTCGACTTGGCGATCATGTCGGTGAGGTCGAGGAAGGCGCCGCGCGACGAGAACATCGCATGCTCCGGATTGTCGACGGCAATGATATCGGGCGCCTGGCCGGTGGCGTAGGCGCGCATGGCCTCGGTGACGACGTCGTCGAACTGGATCAGCCGATATTCGATCTTGATGCCGTTGTTCTGGGCGTTGAACTCCTTGACGAGGTTCGGCGCCGGCTGGGTGTCCTTATCCAGCGACCAGAGCGTCAGCGTGACGTCCTCGGCCTTGGCCGAAAGGCCGAAGAGTGAAACGCCTGCAAGCGCCAGAGCGCCGAGAATTGCATATTTGCGGATAGCCATGGTTCTCCTCCTTTGTGGTTATCCCCGTGTCCGGCAATTCCTCCTTGCCGGAAACGATATCATCAGACCGGATCGACGACGAATTCGCCGCCCCGGGCATGCTTGAGGTGGTTGAGCGCATAGACCTGGCCGGTCATTTCGAGTTCGTCGCGATAGACCGGGTCGTGCCAGCCTTCGATGTCGATCGAGCCGGACCAGCCGGCAAGGCGCAGCTCGGAAATGATGTCGGTCCAGTTGCTGTCGCCGAAGCCCGGCGTACGCATGAAGACGAATTTCTCCTTGCCGAAGATGCCGTGTTCCTTGATGATCTCCCAGCGGATGGTCGCGTCCTTGCCGTGGACGTGAAAGAACTTGTGCGCCCATTTGCGGATCTGCGGCATGGGGTCGATCAGATAGACCATCTGATGGCACGGTTCCCATTCCAGCCCGATATGGTCGTCCGGCGTCTCGTTGAAGATTAGCTCCCAGGCATCCGGATTATGGGCGATGTTCCAGTCGCCGGTCGCCCAGTTGCCGTCCATGGCGCAGTTCTCGAAGGCGATCTTGATGCCCTTATCGGCGGCGCGCTTGGCGAGCTCGCTCCAGATCTGCTTGTAGCGGGGTAAACTGTCGGTCAGCGGTTTGCCGCGGACGCGGCCAGTGAAGCCGGCGACGCAAGATGCGCCGAAGTGATGGGCATTGTCGATGCAGTCCTTCCAGCCCTGCAGTGTTTCCAGGTCGATGGCGCTCTCTTCCAGCGGATTGCCGAACATGCCGAGCGTCGAGATGGTGATGTCGCGGTCGCCGATCACCTCGAGGCAGCGCTTGCCGAGTTCGGCGAGGTTCTGCCCCTTGGTCGTCTGCCAGAAGAAGGGTTCGAAGCTTTCGAAGCCCATGTCGGCAATCTCGCCGATGCGCGTGGCGGCATCGCCCTTGTTGCCGCTGACCATGGTGCCGATGCGAATGGATTTTGCAGGGTTGCTCACGTCACGTCATCCTATGCTGAAATTTCGATACGCTTGCCGGTCTTGGCGCTTTCGATCGCGCCGAAGACCATGGCGAGGCTTCGGATATTGTCGGAATTGACCGTTTCGGGATGTTTGCCGGTGCGGATCGCCGCGATGAAATCGGCGATGACGCTGGCATGGCCGTGGGTTTCCGCCTCATGTTCCGGACCGGGAACGTTTACGGCGGCAGAGCCGCGCAACAGGCCGGGCTCCTCGCCGGCAACGGTCGCCTTGAAATTTTCCTCGCCGTCCCAGGTGAGCATGCCCTTCGAGCCGACGAGACGCCATTGGCTTTCCCAACTGGTGCGCTCGCCCTCGGCGCACCAGGAGCCGCGATAGGTGAAGACGATGTCGTCGGAGAATTCGAAGATGGCGTTCGCCGAGGCTGCGTGCCGGTACCACGACCCCTTCGGATTGCGCTCGACGCAATAGACGGCGAGCGGTTTCCGGTCGGCGACGTAACGAGCCGCATCGAAAGTGTGGATCGCCATGTCGAGCAGCAGGACATTGTCCATTTCTTCACGGAAGCCGCCGAAATGCGGCGCGAGGAAGAAATCGCAATGAATGCCGGTGAGTTCGCCGATCGCGCCGCTGTCGACGAAGCGGCGCAGGCGCCGGATGCCCGAGATGAAACGGCGGTTCTGGATGACGGCGTGGATCCGGCCTGTTTCGGCGGCAAGGTCGATCAGCGCGGCGCCCTCGGCAAGCGAGGCGGCCATCGGCTTTTCGCTAAGCACGTGGCAGCCAGCCTTGAGCGCCGTCGAAACGACATCGTAACGGGCGGCCGGAATGACGATGTCGAAGACCAGATCGGCCTTGGTGGCGGCGATGACCTCGGAGAGATCCGAGCCGATGACGGCGCTCTCGAGTCCGAACTCGGCAGCGAGCTTTTCCGCCGTCTCTCGGTTGAGGTCGACGAGGCCGACGATATCGATGGAGTCAGCCAGTTGAGGGTTGGACGCAATGGCGCGCAACCAACCTTTGGACATAGCTCCGCACCCGCACAGAATGGCACCGAATTTCACGATTTCCTCCAGGGAATGGCGCCAACTCTCCTCGTGACACGCACTCCGTAAACGTTTACGACTGTAGGCGAAAACATTTTGCGGTGTCAATAGACGCCAAATGGGAAATTACGGACGGGAGGAAAATCGTCAGCGATGAAGGGGATTCGCCAGCTTGCCGAACAGTTGAATATCTCGATCGGCACGGTCTCCCGGGCGCTGAACGGCAAGCCCGATGTCAATCAGGAAACCCGCCGGCGGGTGTTGGCGGCGGCCGAGGAACTCGGTTACGTCGCCAACCAGTCGGGACGGAGTCTCAGACAAGGAGAGACGAAGGTCATCGGGCTGATGATCGAATCCAGCATGGAGGCGGTCGAAAATGCCGACAACTTCTTCCTCGGCGTCACCAGCGGCCTGCAAAGCGTCTTTGCCTGCCACAAACTCGACCTGATCATGCTACCCTGCCCGAGCGACGAGGATCCGCACGAATATCTGAAGCGAATGGTGGCGCGCCGGATCGTCGATGCGATGATCATCTCCAATACGCAGCGCTTCGACCGGCGCATCGATCTTCTGTCGCGGGCAAAGATCCCCTTCGTTGCGGTCGGCCGCAGCCTTTCCCCAGGCAATTTCCCCTGGATCGACCTCGATTTCGAAGGCGTGGCCGAACGCGCCGTCGACCGGCTGGTCGCGCGCGGCCACCGCCGGATCGCGATCACGGCGCCGTCGAGCGATGTCAACCTGGGCCATGTCTTTCTAGAGAGTTATCGCCGCGCGCTCGCGCGGCACGGTATCGCTTTCGATCCGTCTCTCGTCATTCGCGTCAAGTCGAGCGAACAGGGCGGCTACCAGGCGGCCCATGAGCTGCTGCTGCTCGAAGAGCGGCCGACGGCGGTGATCCTGATCTACGAGCTGATGGCGATCGGCCTTTACCGCCGCCTGATGGAATCGGGCGTCATGCCCGGCCGCGACCTTGCCGTGATCGGCTTCCGCGATGCCCCGCGCGCACGGTTCCTAAACCCTTCGCTCAGCTGCTTCCGTATGTCGCTCTACGATCTCGGCGTCGCGCTCGGACAGACGCTTCTCGCCCATGTGCCGGCCTATCGCGCGTTCTATCCCGAAGGGGGGCGCAATATTGTCTGGCCGCTCGAACTGGTGCCGGGGGAAAGCGACGCGTTTGAGATCGCGACGGCGAAAAGGAGTTCGAGCGGTTGACACGCCTCACGTGGGGGGTGCGAAAAACCGGTTCTCCGGCCGCGGCAAACCAAGATGCTCACGCAGCGTCGTGCCGTCATATTCGCTGCGGAACAGGCCGCGGCGCTGAAGCTCCGGAACCAGTCGCTCGGTGACGTCAAGAAGACCCTGCGGCAGATAGGGGAAGACGATATTGAAGCCGTCCGAGCCTTCCTCCTCCAACCAGCGTTCCATCTCGTCGGCAATGCTTGCCGGCGTGCCGACGAAGGCGAGGCCGGCATAGCCGCCGTAACGCTGCGCCAGCTGGCGGACGTTCAGCTTCTCCTCGGCGGCAAGCTTCAGCACCTGGGCGCGGCCGGTCTTGCTGGCATTGGTGTCGGGAATATCTGATGGTAGCGGTGCGTCGGGATCGAAGCCGGAAACGTCATGGCCGAGCGCGATCGAAAGCGAGGCGATGGCGCTGTCGTAGTGCACCAGGCTGTCGAGGGTGGCGCGTTTGGCCCGCGCTTCATCGATCGTATCGGCGACGATAACGAAGGCGGCGGGCAGGATCTTCAGATGGTCGCGGTTGCGGCCGATCGTTTCCATGCGTCCCTTGATATCGGCATAAAGCGCCTTGCCGGCGGCAAGATCGCGCGGCGAACAGAAGACCATTTCGGCAGTCTCGGCGGCAAGCTGGCGGCCGGGGTCCGACTGGCCGGCCTGGACGATGACAGGCCAGCCCTGCGGCGGCCGGGCGATATTGAGCGGTCCGCGGACGCTCAGTTCCTCGCTCTTGTGGCCGAGCACATGCATCTTCTCCGGATCGAAGAACAGGCCGCTTTTCCGGTCGCGGATGAAGGCATCGTCGGCGAAACTATCCCAAAGCCCGGTGACCACATCATAGAATTCCCGGGCGCGATGATAGCGCTCGCCATGCTCCACATGTTCGTCGAGGCCGAAGTTGAGCGCGGCATCAGGGTTCGACGTCGTAACGATGTTCCAGCCGGCGCGGCCGCCGCTGATATGGTCGAGCGAGGCGAAACGCCGGGCAATGTGATAGGGCTCGTCGAACGTGGTGGAGGCCGTGGCGACGAGGCCGATGCGCTCCGTCACCGCCGCCAGCGCCGAGAGCAGCGTAAAGGGCTCGAAGGAGGTCACGGTGTGGCTGCGCCTCAGCGCCTCGACCGGCATGTTGAGCACAGCAAGATGATCGGCCATGAAGAAGGCGTCGAATTTCGCCCGTTCCAGCGCCTGCGCGAAGGACTTCAGATGGGCGAAATTGAAATTGGCGTCGGGATAAGAACCGGGATAGCGCCAGGCGCCGGTATGCAGGCTGACGGGGCGCATGAAGGCGCCGAGGCGCAACTGCCGTGAACGGGTCATGATTTTCCTCATGGATCGGGCAAGGCGGCCGCCCTGCCCCGCATTGGGCGTTCTTTCTGCAACCGGCGCGGTGACGCACCTGACATCGGTTACGTAGGAGGTCGCCGTCGTCAAATCGAGACCGGGAACGCCGGTTCTGGGCAGGAATTTTATCGCTTCCCAGGCGATGTCGTCGCACGAGTGTCCGACCGCAACACTAATCGCGGCGATCCAAGCCCGATGAGCAAACACTTTTCATTTTCTATCGCATCTATAGAATTTGTGCTCTTATCTCGACGCTTAATTTCTTTCACCGATAGGCTCGTCAGAATTGGAGACATCGATGAACACCGTGCTGAGGCAAGCAGATCAGATCCGGCCCCTGGCCGACCGTATCGGCAGCGATGATGAGGCGATCGCCACCGCCCGCAGACTGGCGGCGCAATTTGCCGCACGCGCAGCCGAGCGCGACGCCGACCGGATCCTGCCGTTTAGCGAACTGGATCTTCTCGCCCAGTCCGGCCTTCTGGCGATCACCGTGCCGGCGCAATATGGCGGGCTCGACGTCTCCAACGCCGTGCTTGCCGAGATCACGGCGATCCTGTCTGAGGCGGATGGTTCGATCGGCCAGATCCCGCAGAACCATTTCTATATCCTCGAGGCGCTCAGAACCGACGGCGGCGAGGAGCAGCAGCGCTATTTCTTTGGTCGCGTGCTGGCCGGCGATCGTTTCGGCAACGCGCTATCCGAGCGCGGCACCAAGACGGTCGGCCACTACAATACGCGCATCACCCGCGACGGTCCGGGTTACCGGATCAACGGCCGCAAGTTCTATTCCACAGGCGTGCTCTTCGCCGACTGGATCACTGTCTTCGCCCTCGATCCGGAGGAGCGGCTGACCATGGCCTTCGTGCCGAAGGGCACCGAAGGTGTCGAGATCGTCGACGATTGGGACGGTTTCGGCCAGCGCACCACCGGCAGCGGCACGACGATCCTCGACAATGTCTATGTCAGCGCCGATTCCGTCGTCTTCCATCACAAGGGTTTCGAGCGGCCGACGACGATCGGCTCCGTCGGCCAGATCATCCATGCCGGCGTCGATCTCGGCATCGCCAGGGCTGCCTTCGCCGAAACGCTTGATTTCGTCAGGACGAAATCGCGCCCCTGGATGGATAGCGGCCTCGACCGGGCTTCCGACGATCCGCTGACGATCGCTAGGGTCGGCCAGATCGCCATCCGGCTCGAAGCGGCAACCGCTCTTGTCGAGCGCGCCGGCCACAAGGTCGATGCCGCGCAGATCGAGACGACGGAGCAAAAAGTGATCGAGGCAACGCTGGCAGTCGCTGCGGCGAAGGTGCTGACGACCGAAGTGGCGCTTGAGGCCTCGAACACGCTTTTCGAGCTTGCCGGAACCTCGTCGGTACAGACAGGCCTCAACCTCGACCGCCACTGGCGCAATGCCCGCACCCATACGCTGCACGATCCCGTGCGGTGGAAATATCACGTCGTCGGCAACTACCATTTGAACGGCGTAACGCCACCGAAGAACGGCGCGCTCTGAAATCTTCCCCTCTTTCAACCGAAAACCCCACCGCCGGTGCCGGCAGTGGGGTTTTTGCTTTCGATGAAAGATGACCGCCTCAGCTATAGAGGCTGACCTCCGGTATCTTGTCGTTCAGCGCGAATTCACCGACTTCCTTCGCCTTGTAGAAGACGGGATCGTGCAGCGTATGGGTGCGGACATTGCGCCAGAACCGGTCGAAACGGTATTTGTCGGCCGTTGAGCGTGCGCCCGTCAGCTCGAAGACGCGCGAGGTGATGTCGAGCGAAACATGAGTGGCGTGGACTTTGGCGGCATAGGCTTCCGCCGCCGCTTCGCCACGCTCGCGCGCCGTCACATCGCGGCCGCGGGCAAGGCCCGCCTGCACGGCGGCTGCCGCACTGTCGGCAAGGGCCGCCGATGCCTTCAGCGCGGCGGTGAATTCGCCGACGCGTTCGAGGATATAAGGATCATCCGCCGCCCGCTCGACACCCGAGGTGATCCATGGCCGGGTCGTGTTGCGGACGTAATCGACGGCCGCCTGCAGCGCGCCCTCCGCGGTGCCGAGATAGAAATTGACGAAGACCAGTTGGATGAACGGCGTATTGAAGGTCGACAGCACCGGCGGCGCCACATCGGGTGCAGCCGGCGCGTCGACGAAATCCTCCTCGTAGACGGGAAAGTCGCGGAACTCGACGCTGCCGCTGTCCGACAGGCGCTGGCCAATATTGTCCCAGTCGTCGTTGGCGACGTAGCCTGGACGATTGGTCGGCACGGCGAAGCCGGCGATCTTGTCGTCGAGCGCCGCATTGGCATTGATGTAATCGGAAACCCGCGCCGCCGTGGAGAAGGACTTGCGCCCGTTCAGCACATAACCGTTGCCGCGCCTCGTCAGCACCAGCCCGGGATCGCGCGGGTTGACGGCGGCACCCCAATAAAGGTTCTTCGCTACCGTCTCGCTGCCCAGCGCATGGGCGCGTGCCGGATCGAGCGCCCAGTAGATATACTGGCTGTTGACATAGTGGTAGCCGAGCAACTGGCCGATCGAGCTTTCGCCGCGGGAGAGAATGCGCACCAGCTTCAGCCCGTCGACCCAATCAAGGCCGCCGCCGCCGATTTCGCGGGGGTGCAGCGCATTGAGCAGCCCGGCATTCTTCAATTTGACGATTTCGCCAAGCGGCGTGCGGCCTTCGCGGTCGAGGTCTGCGGCGCGCCGCGACAGGTCGGCAGAAATCTCCTCGGCACGGGCAAAGAGGTCTTCGCGCGTCGGGTTGCGGCTGGCCGCGAAGATGACATTGGATTGGCTCATGGGCGGAACTCCAATTCTCCAAAAAGATGATCCGGCGGAAGCCGCAGAGGCTTCCGCCGGAAGGATCGAAGTGCGTGGTCTCAGAACAGCTTGTCCGGGATCCAGCTGGCGGTCGCCGCATCGCTCGTGCTGAAGGCCGGGATCTTTTCGGCCAGTTCCTCGACCGTCTTGACGCCGGCTGCGCGCAGGCTTTCCTGCGTCAGAAGCGTCGGCTTCACGGTGATTTGGTGAGGAACCGTCTGCCCGGCGATTTCGAGGGCGGCGGCGCGAATGGAGACGGCGCCGACGACGGCAGGATTGGTCGCGACGGTCGCAACCCAAGGGCTGCCTTCCTCGGTGATTTCCTGGATATCGGCCGTCGAGACGTCGGCCGAATAGATCTTGAGCTTGTTTGCTATGCCGAGGTCGTTGGCGGCAAGCTTCACGCCGCGGGCGAATTCGTCATAGGGGGCAAAGACCACGGATATATCCGGATTGGCGGTGAGCGCGGCCTTCGCCTGGTCGGCGGTCGAGGTCGCGGTCGTGTCGCTGACATTGCCGAAGCGGGCCTTTTCGACCACGCCTGAATTGTCCGACTTGAACTTGTCCCAGACCTCGTTGCGGCGGTCGAGCGGCGCAAAGCCGGCGACATAGACATAACCGGCGTTGAAGCTGTTGCCGTTGTCCTTCACCACCTGCTCGAGTGCCAGCGAGGCAAGCTCGTGGTCGCTCTGCTCCACCTGCGGGATTTTGGGATTGTTGAGGTTGACGTCGAAGGCCACGACCTTGATGCCCTTGTCGAGCGCCTGCTGCACGACGTCGCCCAGCGATTCCGGCAGGCCGTGGTCGATGACGATGCCGGAGACGCCGAGATTGATCGCCTGGAGGATCTGTTCGCGCTGTTCTGCGGCATCCTGCCGTCCCGGGAAGATGCGCAGGTCGATATCCAGCGCCTTGGCCTGGGCTTCAGCGCCCGCCTGATAGGCCTGGAAGAAGTCGCCGGCCGAGATGTAGCTGATCAGCGCGACCTTGACGCCGCCCTTGTCGAAGGGGGCCGGGGCGCCGGACAGGCCGTCGGCCTTTGCGCCTTGAATGAAAATGAACGGAATGACGGCGGCAGACAGTGCGAGCCGTGCGAGGGATTTCATCGTCGCGTTCCTTCTAGCAAATCGGAGGCGTCGTCTGACAGGTCTGGAAGCCCTCGCGACGTGTTGAATTATTAGATATAATCTCTATGTATTTAGTAGAGTAAATGATCCGATTTTACCGGCTGCGGGAGATTCTTTGTTCCCCGAGCGCCGCTCGCCGGGGAAAGCCGTGCCTGGAGTTCGACCGCCCGGACGGGGCACACTCCGGCTTCGAATGCAGTCCCGGACACTATCGATGCCGCTTCTTCACATTGAAAATATCACCCGCAGTTTCGGGTCGACGCGGGCGCTTGCCGGTGCCGATCTTTCGATAGAGCGCGGTGAGATCGTGGCGCTGATGGGTGCAAACGGTGCGGGCAAATCGACGCTGGTCAAGATTCTTTCCGGCGTGCTTCCGGCCGATAGCGGCGCGATCAATCTGGATGGTCGTCCGTTTGCGCCGCGCAGTCCGGCCGAAGCGGCAAAGGCCGGCGTCGTCACCGTGCATCAGTCGACGGATCTCGTCGGTGCCGCCGGCCTGACGGTTGCCGATGCCCTGCTGCTCAACCGGTTCGCCGATCGCAGCACGCCCTTCTTCGTCTCGCGTGTCGGCATCCGCCGTGCCGCGCAGTCCATGCTCGATGCCGCCGGCTTCAGTCTGCCGCTGGACCGTGATTTCGGTGAACTCACCAGCGCCGATCGGCAGCTGGTGGCGATCGCCCGGGCGCTTGCCAACCACGCCGATCTTCTCATTCTCGACGAGCCGACGGCATGCCTTTCCGGAGAGGAAAGCCGGCGCCTCTTCGATATTCTGCTTAGGCTTCGCAAGCGCGGACTGGCGATCCTTTATATCTCGCATCGTACCGCCGATCTCGAAGCCATCGCCGACCGCGCGCTCGTCATGCGCGGCGGCCGCGTCGTCGGCACTTTCTCGCGGCCGATGGATTTTTCGAGCGCCATCGAGACGATGATCGGCCGCAGACTGGAGGCGGCTCGGCCGGATGCGCGGCCTGCGACCGGTCCGGCGATTTTCGAGATGCGCGATATTAGACTGCTCTCTGGGGCCACCTCCTTCAATCTGTCATTACATGAGGGTGAGGTGGTGGCGGTGACCGGTGTGCTCGGCGCCGGCAAGAGCCGGCTGCTCCAGGCGATCTTCGGCGTGACGGCGCTTGCCGGCGGCACAATGTTCCTCGATGGCCGGCCGTACCGGCCGAAAGGCCCGGTTGATGCAATCGCGGCGGGTGTCGCCATGGCCGCCGAAGACCGTCATCGCTCCTCGCTGATGCCGCCGGCATGGCCGGGCCATTCGCTGTCGGCGACGATCAGCCTGCCGCACCTTGGCAAATGGTATCCGAGCGGCTTCCTTGTCGGCGGCCGTGAACGACGCGAGGCCGAACAGGCAATCGCGCGTCTCGGCATCAAGGCCGCGGGTCCGCTCGCCTCGGTCTGGTCGCTGTCCGGTGGCAACCAGCAGAAGGCGGTGATCGCTCGCTGGGAGGCCGAACCGAGCCGGCTTCTGTTGCTCGACGAACCCTTCCAGGGCGTCGATGTCGGTGCCCGTCACGACATCATCCGGGCAATCCGGGCCCGCACCGACCGGGCGACGCTGATTGCGACCTCCGACCCGGAGGAGGCCTATGAGGTGGCCGACCGCTTCCTCGTCATCGACCGCCACGTGTTGAGGCCCGCGGCAGACGGGGCCGCTCTTGCCTCTGCCATCCAGGGAATATCCGCATGACGACGATCGACGACGACACACTTCCACAGGCAAGCGTCCGGCCGAAGGCATCGCCGCAAGCCGATAACGGCCGTCTCGCCGCCCTCGGGGCGTTCCTGCGGGCGGGCGCGGTGTTCATCCTGCTGGCACTGCTCGTCGTCGGTTTCACCTTCGCCCAGCCCGCTTTCATCAATATCGCCAATCTGATGAGCATCCTGCAGGCGGTTTCCGTCGTCGCCATTCTCGGCGCCGGCGTCACGGTCACGCTGGCCGTCGGCGGTTTCGACCTGTCGATCGGCGCGGTCGCCGCATCCAGCGTGATGGCGGCCAGCTATGCGATGATCGTCTGGGGCCTTGATGCCTATGCGACGGTGCCGCTGGTGCTCGCCTTTGGCGCTCTGGTCGGTCTCGTCAACGCCTTCCTCATCGTCCGCCTGAAGGTGCCGGATCTCTTGGCGACGCTGGCGATGATGTTTCTGCTTTCCGGCCTGCAGTTGATCCCGACCGCCGGCCGGTCGATTTCGGCCGGCCTCACTCTACCCGACGGGTCGAAGGCGACCGGCGCCTACGATCCGGCCTTCCTGCTGATCGGCCGCTACAGCATCCTCGGCACCCTGCCCGTTTCCGTGGTGCTGATGGCGGTGGTCGCCATCGCACTCTTCATCCTCACCGAACGCACCCGCATCGGTCGGCTGTTGTTTGCGACCGGCGGCAACGAGGTCGCGACCCGGCTTGCCGGCGCTTCGACGGTGCGGCTGAAGACGCTCGCCTATGTCCTATCGGGCACGCTGGCATCGCTCGGCGGCATCGTGATCGCCGCCCGCGTCGGGCGCGGCGACATTTCCTCCGGCGGTTCGCTGCTGATGGATTCTGTTGCTGCCGCGTTGATCGGTTTCGCGGTCTTCAATCTCAGGCGTCCCAACGTGCTCGGCACCATTGCCGGCGCCGTCTTCGTCGGCGTCCTGCTGAACGGCCTCACCATGCTGAACGCTCCCTACTACACCCAGGATTTCGTCAAGGGCGCCGTGCTCGTCGGCGCACTCGCCCTCACCTATGGCCTCGGCCGCAGCAATCCCTAATTCCAAGGAAGAAAGACATGACCCGCGAAATCAGGCTGAACGCCTTCGATATGAATTGCGTCGGACACCAGTCGCCGGGGCTCTGGCGCCATCCGCGTGACAAGTCCTGGACCTACAAGGATCTCGACTATTGGGTGCATCTGGCAAAGACGCTGGAGCGCGGCAAGTTCGATGGACTGTTTATCGCCGACGTGCTCGGCGTCTACGATGTGCTGAACGGCAATGTCGACGCCGCACTTCGCCATTCGGCGCAGGTGCCGGTCAATGATCCGCTGCAGCTGATCCCCACCATGGCCTACGAGACCGAGCACCTCGGCTTCGGCCTGACGGCGTCGCTCTCCTTCGAGTACCCCTACACCTTCGCCCGCCGCATATCGACGCTCGACCATCTAACGAAAGGGCGTGTCGGCTGGAATATCGTCACCTCCTACCTCAACAGCGGGGCGCTCAATATCGGCCAGCCGGCGCAGACGAAGCATGATGACCGCTACGATCTTGCCGAGGAATATCTCGAGGTCTGCTACAAGCTCTGGGAGGGAAGCTGGGAGGACGGCGCCGTCGTCCGCGACCGGGAAAGCGGTATCTTCACCCATCCTGACAAGGTCCACCCGATCCGCCATTCCGGCAAGCATTTCAACGTGCCCGGCATTCACTTGAGCGAACCCTCGCCGCAGCGTACGCCAGTGCTCTACCAGGCCGGCGCCTCCAGCCGCGGCAAGGATTTCGCCGGCGCCCATGCCGAGTGCATCTTCGTCGCATCCCCGTCGAAGCCTGTGCTGAAGCGTTACGTCGCCAATGTCCGCGAGGCGGCCGAACGCGTCGGCCGCAACCCGCGCGAAATCCTTGCCTTCAACCTGCAGACCGTCATCCTCGGCGAAACGGATGCGGAGGCACAGCGGAAGTTTAATGAATACCGCAAATACGCCTCCTTCGAGGGTGCGCTGACGCTGATCTCCGGCTGGACCGGCATCGATTTCGGCCAGTTCGGGCCGGACGAGGTGCTGCGGCACCGCCATACCAATGCGGTGCAATCGGCCGTCGAAACCTTCACCACCATCGATCCCACCAAGGAATGGACGGTGCGCGAAATGGCCGACTGGGTCGGCATCGGCGGTTTCGGCCCGGTTTTCGTCGGCTCGCCGCAGACGGTCGCCGATCTGATGCAGGAATGGATCGAAGACACCGATGTCGACGGCTTCAATCTTGCCTATGCTGTGACGCCCGAAAGTTTCGAGGACGCGGTCGATCTGCTGGTACCGGAACTGCAAAAGCGCGGTGTCTACAAGACCGAATACGCCAAAGGAACGCTGCGCGAAAAGCTCGGGGGAGCAGGGCCGCGGCTCGTCGCGCCACATCCCGGCGCCGCATATCGCAATCTCTTCGACGCGCCCGCACGTGTCGCCGCCAACGGCTGAGCGAATAATGGCTGGGTGACAAAAAATATCTCGCCCAGTCCGACTATTCGAATCTAACCTCTATGACAATTTGCATTTCGCCCTGAATATGGGCACTCGAATTTCACCGATCAGGAGAGGTCATGACCGTACCATCTATCTCGCGGCGCACGCTGATGAAGGGCACCGCCCTGCTCCTTGCCTCGACGGCGCTCGCCCGGCAGGCGCTCGCGCAGACCGCGCCCGCCGGCGGCCGGCTGATCGTTGCAGCCGATTCCGAGCCGAAGAACCTCAATCCCGCCATCGTCGCCTCGAACGGCGTCTTCTTCGTCGCCAGCAAAGTGATCGAGCCGCTCGCCGAAGCGTCGTTCGACGGCAAGGATGGGCTTTCGCCGCGTCTCGCCACCTCCTGGGAAGGCTCGGCCGATGGCCTCTCCGTCACCTTCAAGCTCCGCGACGGCGTCACCTGGCATGATGGCAAGCCGTTTACCTCGGTCGATGTCGCCTTCTCGGCGCTCAACGTCTGGAAGCCGCTGCAGAATCTCGGCCGCCTGGTCTTCGCCAATCTTCAAGCCGTCGATACACCTGACGATTACACCGCCATCTTCCGCTTCTCCAAGCCGACGCCGTTCCAGCTGATCCGTAACGCGCTGCCTGTTGTCACCAGCGTCGTCGCCAAGCACATTTTCGACGGCACCGACATCGCGACCAACCCTGCCAATAACACGCTGATCGGCACCGGGCCGTTCAAGTTCGCCGAACACAAGCCCGGCGAATATTACCGGCTGACGCGCAACGAGAATTACTGGGACAAGGAGCAGCCGAAACTCGACGAGATCATCTTCCGCGTGCTGCCCGATCGCGAAGCGGCGGGTGCAGCGCTCGAAGCAGACGAAATCCAGCTTGCCGCCTTCTCGGCGGTGCCGCTCGCCGATCTCGACCGCATCTCGAAGGTCGCCGGGATCAAGGTGGTTTCGAAGGGCTACGAGGCATTGACCTACCAGCTCGTCGTCGAGATCAATCACCGCCGCAAGGAGCTCTCCGACCTCAGGGTCCGTCAGGCAATCGCCCAGGCGATCGACAAGAAATTCGTGGTCGACACGATCTTCCTCGGTTACGCCGCAGCCTCGACCGGCCCGGTGCCGAAGAATGCGCCGGAGTTCTATACACCCGATGTCGCGACCTATGCGTTCGACCCTGCTGCCGCCAACGAAATCCTCGACAAGGCGGGTTACAGCCAAGGGCCTGACGGCAACCGCTTTTCGCTGAAGCTTCGCCCCGCGCCCTATTTCAACGAGACCCGGCAGTTCGGCGATTACCTTCGCCAGGCGCTCGCCGTGATCGGCATCAATGCGGAGATCGTCAATGCCGATGCGGCCGCGCACCAGAAGGCTGTTTATACCGACCACGACTTCGACCTTGCCGTCGGTCCGCCGGTCTTCCGCGGTGATCCGGCGATCTCCACCACCATTCTCGTCCAGTCCGGGACGCCAGCCGGCGTGCCCTTCTCCAATCAGGGCGGCTACGTCAATCCGGAGCTCGACAAGATCATCAAGCAGGCCTCGGAGACTGTCGACACGGCGGCGCGCACCGATCTGTACCGCAAGTTCCAGCAGCTCGTCGTCGCCGATCTGCCGCTGATCAACGTCGCGGAATGGGGTTTCATCACCGTCGCACGCGACAGCGTGCTCAACGTCGCGGATAACCCGCGTTGGGCTGTCTCGAACTGGGGCGATACGGCGCTGCAATCGTGATAGGATCGGCGGCAATTCTCTTCCAGAGGCCCTGTCCGGCGTGAGACGTGCAATCATCCTCCTGAGGCGCAGGGCGATCAGCAGCATTCCTGTGCTGCTGATCGTGGTGATCTTCACCTTTTTCCTGCTTGAATCCGCCTCGGGCGATGCCGTCGACGCCTATCTTGGCTCGATCGGCGGCGGCGATGCCGCACTTAGGCAGTCGCTGCGCGAGAGCTACGGCCTCGACCAATCGATGTTCGCGCGCCTCTGGCTCTATCTTTCCTCGCTCGCACGCTTCGATCTCGGCTGGTCGGTCGCCTTCGGCCGGCCGGTCGGTGCGCTCATTGCCGAACGCCTGCCCAATACGCTGCTGCTGATGGGCAGCGCGACGGCGCTATCCTTCGGCCTCGGCTCAGCGCTCGGCATCCTTGCCGGAGCGCGGCCGGGCGGTCTGCGTGAGCGGCTGCTGTCGATCGGCTCATTGATCGTCTATGCCATTCCGAGCTTCTGGCTCGGCCTGGTGCTGAGCATCGCCTTTTCGGTGAAGCTGCGCTGGTTTCCGATCGCCGGCGTCGAGACGATCGCTTCCGGCAAGACGGGTTTTTCGCGCGCGCTCGATATCGCCGATCATCTGGTTCTGCCGGTCGGCGCGCTCGCCCTGATCTATCTCGCCTTGTTCCTGCGGGTGATGCGCAGCGGCATGGCCGAGGCCTGGAAGCTTGAATTCGTGCTCTTCGCCCGGGCCAAGGGTCTGTCGCGCAGCCGGATCGTGCTGCGCCATGTCGCGCGCAACGCGCTGCTGCCGCTCGTCACCATGCTCGGGCTGCAATCGGCGGCCATGCTCGGCGGCAGCGTGGTGATCGAGAGCATCTTTGCGATCCCGGGATTCGGGCGGCTGGCGCAGGAGGCGGTCAACGGCCGCGACGCGCCGTTGTTGATGGGCATCATCGTCACCAGCGCCGTCTTGGTCATCTCGGTCAATTTCCTCGTCGATCTCGTCTATGCCGCACTCGACCCGCGCATCGGCGCATCGGAGGGCGGCGCATGAGCTGGCTGCGGCGACTGCTGCGCACGCCGGAAGGTGCTGCAGGATTTGTGATCCTTCTCGTCCTGCTTTCGGCCGGGCTGCTCGCTCCGGTTATTTCGCCGGGCGATCCGCTGAAAATTGCCGGCCGCGCCCTGCTGGCGCCGTTCACCGATCCCGCCTTTCCGCTCGGCACCGACCGTCTCGGCCGCGACTTGCTGGCGGGCCTGCTTTATGGCGCGCGAACCTCGCTGGCCGTCGGCATGGCGGCGGCGTTTGCGGCCATGGTGCTGGGGCTTTGCGTCGGCCTGGCTGCCGGTTTTGCCGGCGGGCTCATCGATGAGGCGCTGATGCGAGTGGTCGACGCCTTCCAGATCGTGCCGGCCTTCCTGCTCGCCTTAGCTTTCGTCAGCACCATCGGCGTGTCGACGCCGGTTGTCGTCCTTGCCATCGCACTCGGCACCTGGGCCGATCCGGCGCGGCTGACGAGGGCGCAGGTGCTGGCGATCCGCGAGCAGGATTACGTCGCCTCGGCAAGGGTAATCGGCATGCATCCGGCCGAGATCGCCTTCCGGGAAATCCTACCCAACGCGCTGCCGCCAGTGCTGGCGCTTTCGGCCACCATCGTCGCCGGTGCGATCCTCACCGAGGCTGCGCTGTCCTTCCTCGGCCTCGGCAATCCCAATATCGCCACCTGGGGTTCGATGATCGCCGAGGGCCGCAGCGTGCTGCGTTCGGCATCCTATCTCTCGGTCATACCGGGTGCGGCACTCGCCGTCACCGTGCTCGGCGTCCATCTCTTCAGCGAGGGTCTCGGCAAGGCGCTTGGCGATGACGGCGTGAGGGCGGCATGAGCGGGATTTTTTTGAGCCTGCGACAGCTTTCGGTCACCTATGGGCGCGGCAGCAGCGGTGCGGCCGCGCTCGACGATATCGACCTTGATATCGTCGCCGGCGAAAGGCTGGCGATCATCGGCGAAAGCGGTTCCGGCAAGAGCACGCTTGCCCGCGCGATTGCCGGTCTGCTGCCGGAGGGAGCGACAGTCCGCGGCGAGATACTTTGGCCCGGCCTTGGCCATCCGACCCGCGCAGGCCGCGATTTCGGCTTCGTCTTCCAGGATCCGGGCTCCAGCCTCAATCCCGTTTTGACGATCGGCGAGCAGATCGCCGAGGGCGCCAGGCGCCATCTCGGCCTCAGCTGGAAACAGGCCTATGTCAGGGCCGAAGAATTGCTTGAGCGGGTACGGATACCGCAGCCCGACAAGGCGATGCGGGCCTTTCCGCATCAGCTCTCCGGCGGCCAGCGCCAGCGCGTGGCGATCGCCGCAGCCATTGCCGCTAGACCTGCGCTGCTGATCGCCGACGAGGCGACCAGCGCGCTCGATGTTGTCGTCCAGGCCGAGATCGTCCGCCTGCTCGACGGGCTGGTGCGCGAGGACGGCATGACGCTGCTCTTCATCACCCACGACATCGCGCTGGCCTCCGGCTTCGTCGACCGCATCGCCGTCTTCCGCAATGCGAGGCTGGTCGAGGCAGGCCCCGTCCGTTCGGTGCTTTCGGCGCCCAAGAGCGACTATACCGCCGCCCTGATCGCCAGCCATCGAGACCTCGCGACGCCGCCGCTGATCGTGGAGGTGCCGTCATGAACGACAGGCTGCTTTCCATCGAAAACCTGTCGAAAGGTTTTTGGTCTGCGGGACGCCGGATTGCCGCTCTCGATAATGTGTCGCTCACCATCGCGGCCGGGGAAACGCTCGGCCTCGTCGGCGCTTCCGGCAGCGGAAAATCGACATTGTCGCGCATCCTGCTGCGGCTCCTCTCGGCCGATGCCGGTTCGATCCGCTTCGAGGGAGAGGATTGGCTCGCGCTGAATGGCGCGCCGTTGCGCCGCCGGCGGGCGCGTATGCAGATGGTGTTTCAGGATTCGCTCGCCGCCTTCAATCCGTTGGCGAGCGTTGGTGCGGTGCTCGACGATCCGCTTCGCATCCACGGCGTCGCACAAAACCGGCGCTCGGGCGAGATCGTCGAGCTGCTGGAGCGCGTCGGCCTTACCGCAGATCATGCCGCCCGGCCGGTGCGGGTACTCTCCGGCGGCCAGCGGCAGCGTGTGGCGATTGCGCGTGCGATTGCGACACGGCCCTCGTTGCTGGTGCTCGACGAGGCAGTCTCGGCGCTCGATGTGACCGTGCGTGGCAGGATCCTCGAGATCCTGGTCGATCTGCAGAAAGAACAGGGCATTGCCTGTCTGTTCATTTCGCACGATCTTGCCGTGGTCCGGGCCGTCTCCCACCGTATCGCCGTCATGGATGGCGGGCGGATCGTCGAGACCGGTCCGGCCGCGGCGGTCGTCGCAGCGCCGCAATCCGAGGCTGCCCGTGCGCTCGTTGCCGCCGTCCCCCGTCTCGTGACCGATCCCTGCTGAAGGAAGTATCCATGTCCGATCTTGGTTGGAATCCCCTGCATGGCGTGCCCTCCTATCCCGCGGAGCGCTACGCCGTCCTTGCCGACAGGATCGGCGGCATCTTGCGCAGCCGCAACGATATATTGCTGGTGCAGGCCGAGGCGGTGGTGGCGCTGGAGGCGGCGGCGGTCAGCCTTGCGCGCCCGGGCCTCACAGCACTGAACATCATCACCAGCTCCTATGGCGGCTGGTTCGGGCAATGGCTGCGACGGGGTGGCGCGGCGGTCGCCGATATCGTCGCCGAACCGGGCCTGCCGATCGAGATCGAAGCAGTCGCCAAGGCGCTCCAGACGGGTCCGAAGTTCGATATGCTCGCTCTTGTGCACGCGGAATCCGCGAGCGGCATTCTCAATCCGCTGCCCGAGATACTGGCGCTTGCCCGGGCTCGTGGCATCGTCACCGTCGTCGACGCCGTCGCCTCGGTCGGTGGCCACGGGCTCGATGTCGGCGACCTCGGCATCGACATCGCCGTGATCGGTCCGCAGAAGGCGCTCGGCGGGCCGGCCGGCGTCTCCGCGCTCTCGGTCAGCCGTAGCGCCTGGGATCTGATTCTCAGAGATGGTGCACCGCGCGATTCGATCTTGTCGTTGGCCGATCTGAAGACCTGGGTCGACAGCGGGCGACGCGGCCTGCCGGGAACGCCGGCGCCGCTGGAATTCTTCGCACTGGAAACGGCGCTCGACCGCGTCGAGGCTGAGGGCATGGGGAATATCGTCGCCCGTCATGTGCTTGCGGCAGCGGCGACACGGGCGGGACTTGCCGCACTCGGAGCCCCGGCCTGGGTGCCGGCAGCAAGGGCGTCGAACCTGGTGACGGCGGTACCGGTGCCGGAGGCACTGGCGCCTGCCGCGCTGATCGCAGCCGCCGGGCAGTTGGGAGTCGAGCTGACCGAAGGCGTCGGAACTGGGCCGGCCCGTCTCTTGCGGCTGAACCACACTGGTCCGCGCGCCGCATTCCAGACGGTGCTCTCGAACGTCGTGGCGTATGGCGCGGCCCTCAGGCAGACCGGCCATCCCTCGGATATATCAGCCGCTGCGGAGGCAATATCCGCAGCCTACAGCCGATGAAAGCGGTATTCGGCCCTTGATAATCATGGCTCATCAAGGCAGGAGAGTGGTATCGCGGAGACTTGGTGCAAATGACGAAATTGCTGGATGCGCAGGGCCTGGAGATTTCACATGAGGGGCATCGCACCCGCCTGAAATGGCACCGATTGCGCAAGCGGTTTTCCGACCCGCTGTTTTCCGCCGAAGTAATGGCGGAGGGCTTTGCGGCGGGCGCCTCGATGGAGCTCGATCTGCGCGTCCGCGCCGACGGTGGGTTCGTCGTGCTGCACGACAGGGAACTCGAAGGCGAGACGACAGGACATGGACCGGTCGCCGAAAAGAGCGTCAGTGACCTCAGCGATATCAAGATGCAAGAGGGCGACCGGCCGCTGATCCTCAGCGAGGATCTGGCTGCCATGATGCAATCGACGCATCCAGCCGCATTGCTGCAATTCGACATGAAGGACGACTACGAAGCGATCGGCGCCAGGGGCGTCGCGCATCTGGCCACGCATTTCCGCGATATCGCCGCCTCGGTGATCGTCAGTGGCGACAGTCTCGACCTCATCGTCGCGGTCAAGGAGAAGCTTCCCCATCTCCTGCGCGGCATCGATCCGACCAACAAACTCTACGATATCAGGATGGCCGACGGCTGGAAGGCGGTCGAGACGGAACTGCGCGCTGACCTGCGCGGCCCGTCCGAACCGGACACGATCTATCTGCACTGGCCGCTGATCCTTGATGCCGCCAATGCGGGGCTGGATATGATCGCGCTTTGCCAGGACGAAGGCAAACGTGTCGATGCCTGGACTTTCACCCTGAAGGATCGGGAGGCCGGCTTCAGCGAAGAGGAATGGCAAAGCTTTTCGGCGCTGACGGCCCTGAAGCCGGATCAGATCACCACCGACGAGGCGCCGGCGACCGAACGCGCCTGGCGCCGCCGCATGGCGGTTTAACCGGCGAGCGTTGGAGCATGATGTCGTCCAAAAACTGATCACACTTTTCAGCATCATGCACTTAGTCGCATGTTTTGCGTAATTTGCATCATTTTAAACTTCTGATGCTATCCATAACCAGCAGACAACTGTTGGTGCCCGATATGCAAGTTGTTGATACTAAAGCAATTGCGCAACAAGCAAATTCCAGCTTGCAGGAAGCGTGGCATTTTGGGTGTACGGGCCGATCGGTTGAGGCACTCACACTGGCCGGCGAAATTCTTGCGGATGCCAAAGCGCGGGGCGACGATCGGCTCGCCGCGCAATGCGACACCGACATTGCTTGGTATTGTTTTCAGATCGGCAAGGCCGAACTTGGACTGACGCATGTCCGCCGGGCGGTAGACTTCTGGAAATCGACCGGGGAGCGCAAACAGGAATCCTGTGCCCGCGCTTATTTCGGATGGCTGCTCTTGGAACTGGGCTTGCCGGAGGAAGCAATCGAAGAAGCGACCCGCGCCTTGGATCTGGCCGACAAAGCCGCGGACCCGCAAGCACAAAGCCTGGCCACTAACGTCATCGGAATTATCTTCTGGTGCAACAAACAGCCCGATCGGGCCATCTTAATGAGCGAGAGGTCCGTCGAGCTCGCCAGATCGATCGGAAATAAGAACTATGAATGCTGGTGGCTCATCAATCTCGGCGGCGCTCATTCGGAAGGCGGGTATATCGCGCGGGCGCTCGGCCAGCCGGAGGAAGAACACCAGATGCTGGTCAGAGCGCTGGAACTGACCGAACAAGCGCTCGACATCGCAATCGAGATCGGCGACAGCTGGGCCGCTCGCCTCTGTCTCGGCAACCAAGCCGAGTTCTACAGCCACCTGGGCGAGCATGACAAGGCGCTCCGATGCATGGGCCGCTATAGGCTGTTTCAAGAGAACAGCTATGTCAGGGACAGGCAGCAATATCTCTACACTTTGGGCCAGATCTACAACAATTCCGGAAAATTCACCGAAGCCCTGTCGCCGCTTCTCGAGGCGGTGGAGCTGATCGACGCCGGCGGCAGTTTCGATTCCTATGTGCAGATCTATCTTTATCTGTCGCAGGCCTATGAGGGGCTGGGGCAGTTCGATCAGGCGCTGGAGGCCCATAAGAAATACCACCAGGCCTA
Source organism: Rhizobium redzepovicii (assembly GCF_019793435.1). Classification (GTDB taxonomy): domain Bacteria; phylum Pseudomonadota; class Alphaproteobacteria; order Rhizobiales; family Rhizobiaceae; genus Rhizobium; species Rhizobium redzepovicii. The sequence goes on from NZ_JAILYH010000013.1 coordinate 76,856, forward strand.
TTTGCGCAATAGCGCCGAGAGTACCCAGCGGCGCGCACGTCTCGCCGAAATCTACTATGAAACCAAACGGTTCAAGGAAGTTGCCGAAACGGAGTCGAAGCGCGCAGAAACGCTGGAGGCCTCCTATCAGAAATTGCAGGAGCAAACCGATATCCTTGCCAATGCCGTCTATCTGGACGCACTGACCGGGCTCTATAATCGCAAATATCTCGACAGCCGCTTTAAAGCGCTGACATCTGAGAAACGTCCATATTCGATCGCGATGCTGGATGTCGATCACTTCAAGTCGATCAACGATAACTTCTCTCACATGATCGGCGACCGGGTCCTGAGTGCCATTGGAACTATACTGCGCGGCCAGCTGCGCATTACCGATCAGGCAATTCGCTTTGGCGGCGAGGAATTCGTCGTCTTGCTCGCCGGCACTCCCCGAGGCGCTACCGATATCTGCGAGAAGTTGCGTTCGACCATTGAGCGGTGGGACTGGTCCGAGGTCTGCAACGGGCTGCATGTGACGATCAGCATCGGTGTCGCCGGTAGTACTCTATCCACCAATTCTCCGAACGAGATTTTGGCGATCGCAGATCAGAATCTTTATGCGGCGAAAAAGAGCGGCCGCAATCGCGTTGTTGCGTAACGGGCGTTCCGTAACTTTCGGGCGAAGTTTGCAGTCTCACAAATCGGGCGGATCGCGTCTGGGGAGAGGTGTATCTATAGCCCCTCGATGTCGAGAATGAACGCGAATTCGCCGGCAAGCCCCGGCGAGTAGGCGATGACGGGTCCGCCCTGCGCAAGCAGCCTATCGACCGGCGGCATCGCCACCACAGCGCCGGCCTCTTCGGCGATCAGCGCGCCGGCGAGCATGTCCCAGGCATTGAGGTGGCGTTCGTAATAGAGATCGGCAGCACCCTCGGCGACACGAACGAGGTCGATCGCGGCCGCGCCCATGCGGCGATAATCCATGCCGCGTTCGTGGAGCCGCCGCGAGAGCGCGAGATGGTCGTCGAAGCTCGTCTTCCGGGAATGGCCGAGAATGACAAGCGCATTGGCTGGATCGGCGGTCGCCGCCGCATGGACCGGAACCCCGTCCTTGAAGGCGCCGCCGCCGCGGACGGCGTGAAAGACCTTGTCCTCGGTGGCGTCGTAGACGACGCCGATCTCGACCTTGCCGGCGGCGACGAAGGCGATCGAGACGGCCCAATGCCGGAAGCCCCTGATATAGTTGGTCGTGCCGTCGATCGGATCGACGACCCATGTGCCGCCCTCGCCCGATCGCCCGCCGCTTTCCTCGCCCATGAACATATCGCCCGGAAAGCGTGAAAGCAGCCCGTCACGGAGCGCCTGTTCGGCGTTCCTGTCGGCGATGGTGACGAAATCCTGCAATCCCTTGTTCTCGACGGTCAGCGTGCCGGGATTGGAGTCGCGCCGAAACCGGGCCGCTTCCCGTCCGGCCTCGAGGGCGGCTGTGACGGCGACCTCCGCCCGTTCACGGATGGCGGCGGCATCGAATGCGGGATTCATCAGGCAGTCCTTCTTCTTATCAGCGTTATCGGCGTGAATTCGACGCGCGCCGTCAGGTCCGGTTCAGCCATCCGGCTCATCAGCAGATCGACCGTTTGTTCGGCCTGGAGATCGCAGGGTTGGCGGATGGTCGTGAGGTCGTAGGCGGTCCAGCTCGCCTGGGGGATGTCGTCATGGCCGATGATGGCGAGCGGCGGCGCATCGTCGCGGCTGCGGCCCTGCATGACCCGGTCGACAACGCCGCAGGCCATGTAGTCGTTGGCACAGAACAAGCCGTCGATGCCGGATGCGGCAAGCTCGCCGGCCGCATCATAGCCGCTCTTGTAGTCGTTGATCCTGACCTGCAGCAGCTGCGCATCGACGCCAAGCTGCTTGCACCGCGCGATGAAGGCTTCGCTCCGCCGCCGCGCCGTATAGGATATTGCGGGTGCGGCCATGACGGCGAGCTTTCGCGCGCCGCTGTCGATCAGATGGGCGGCGGCGAGATAGCCGGCCATGCGATCGTCGGAGATGATGCGGTCGACGAAGGGGATATCGTTGCCTTTGTTGATCAGCACGATCGGCACGCCTTCGGCAGCACATTGTTCGCAGATTTCGGTCGGCGGTGCGTCGGAGGTGACGATGACGCCGGAGACGGCGTAATGCAGCAGCTGGCCGATGACTGTCGAGGTATCCGCCTCCTGAGAGGTCGGCAGCAGGATGGGGCGGAAATTGCGGGCGATCAGCACTCTCGCCAGGTTCTCGATCTGCAGCGTCCGGAACGGGTTGTCGAGGCCGGCGGCAACGACGCCGACGAGATCGGAACGTTTGTTGGTGAGGCTTCTGGCAAGATAGTTTACCCGATAGCCGAGATCCTTGGCGGCTTGGAAGACCTTCTCACGCGTTTTCGGCGAGACGCTGGCATCCGGCGTGAAGGCGCGCGACACGGCGGCGCGCGAAACACCGGCCACACGCGCCACGTCGAAGGAGGTTACCTTGCGCGGTCCCTTATCCCTGTCTGCCAACTGCTTTTTCCCTCTCTGCCGACGGCCGCATCAGATCGGGCAAATCCGTGCAGATGCCGAGAACCGGAAGCTTCATGATGTCGTCGAGAATACTCCGCCGTTCCTCGTGCCAGAGCACGATCTCGCGGCCGGCCTCGAAGGCGCGGTGCATCAGTGCCTCGGTCACCAGATCCTGCGGCCGCTCGCCTGCCCTTTCCCAGCAGAGATGGAGGATATCGGCGCCGGCCTCGTCACCTAGTGCATGCGGATCATGGCCGACGCGGATCAGCACCGAAAGCGGGAAGTCGCAGCCGGCGTTGCGGAGTTCCCGCACCTGCGCCGTGTCGAAGGAGCCGAGGCAGGCAAATCGCTGGTTCATCTCGGCAAGATGGCGCCAGCAGAGCAGGCCGGTTCCGGGCGCCTTGAGCTCGACATAGAGACCGGTGCCGGTCTCGCGGCCGAGGGCGGCGACCTCCGAAAAACTCGGGACATCGACGCCGTCGAGGGCGGCGAGCTCGGCGGCCGTCATTTCCGAAATGCGGCGGTCGATGCCGAAGACGCGCTCGAGATAGTCGTCATGCGAGACGACGACCACGCCGTCGCGGGTCAGCTGCGTATCGAGTTCCCACATCTCGGCGCCGAGTTCGGCAGCGCGGCGGAAAGCGGCGATCGTGTTCTCGCGCTCATGGCCGCTTGCGCCGCGATGGCCAATGCAGAAGGGCAGCCGGCCCTTGGCCGACGGCCAGCCGTTACGCTCGAAAAATGCCTGGAAATCGCGCCTCATCAGAGCCTCCTGCCATTTTCGTCGAAGACGAAGACGCCACGGCTGTCGATCGCCCAACGGACATCGTCGCCGACGTGAATATCGTTGCGCACCGGCTGGATCGAGCGCAGCAGCGGACCGCCGGCAAGACGTACATCGTAAAGGTTTTCGCGCCCTTGCGTTTCGGCGAAGGTGACCTTGCCGCACACCGGTGTATCGCCTGAAGGCGTGAAATGCTCCGGCCGGACGCCAAGCATCAGCTTGGTGCCCTCGGCGGCGCCGATGGATCCCGGCAGCGGCACGCGGATTTCGCTTTCCGGGATGACGAAGACGCCTTTGTCGACGATGCCGCGCAGGAAGGTGATGGGAGGGTTGCCGAGGAAGCCGGCGACGAAGGCGGTCTTCGGATCATTGTACATTTCGGCCGGCGTGGCGATCTGGACGATCTCGCCTTCCTTCATGATGGCGATGCGGTCGCACATGCTCATCGCTTCCACCTGGTCATGGGTGACGAGGATGGCGGTGATTCCGGTCTCACGCTGCAGCCGGCGGATTTCCGAGCGCATTTCGAGGCGCAGCTTGGCGTCGAGATTGGCGAGCGGTTCGTCGAGCAGCAGCACGTCGGGCTTGCGGATCAGCGCGCGCGCCAGTGCCACGCGCTGCTGCTGGCCGCCAGAAAGCTGCGCCGGACGGCGCTCCATGAGGTTGCTGATATGAACAAGCTCGGAAATGCGCTCGACCTCCTTGCGGATGTCGGCGGCAGGCACGCCCTTCACCTTCAGGGGAAAACCGATGTTTTCGGCAACCGTCATGTGCGGGTAGAGCGCATAGGACTGGAAGACGACGCCGACATTGCGGGCCTGGCTCGGCAGGTCGGTGACGTCGCGGTCGCCGAAGAGGATGCGCCCGCTGGTCGGCCGGTGAATGCCGCAGACCGCAAAAAGCGTCGTCGATTTGCCGCAGCCGGAAGGGCCGAGCAGCGCCAGCATCTCGCCGTCGCCGACTTCGAGCTGCATGTTTTCGATGACCTTGGTGGAGCCGAAGCTCTTCGAGAAATTGTCGAGGAGGATGCGCATCAGCCTTTGCTCCCGCCGCCGTAGATGTTCATGAGATATTTGTTGAAGAGTGCGTAAGCAATCAGCACCGGGATGAGGTAGAAGAGGCCGACCGCCTTGAACATATTGAAATCGTAATTGTTGTCGTCGGCGAGGAAGCCCGCGAGATAGACCGACAGCACCTGCACCTGATTGCCCGGCGCCAGCACCTGCGGCAGGATGAACTCGCCCCAGCCGGCGAGGAAAGAGAACAGGCCGAGCGCCATGATGCCGGGCTTGACCTGCGGCAGCACGAGGCTGCGCCAGACGCGGAAACGCGAGGCGCCGTCGACGACGCCGGCCATTTCGATTTCCCAGGGCACCGTATCGTAAAAACCCTTCATCAGCCAGATGCCGAGCGGCAGGTCGATCGCCGCCTTCACCAGAATGACGCCGATCAGCGAATTATAGAGGCCGATCATCTGCAGGACGATGAAGATGGCGATGATCAGCGTCACCGACGGGAAGGCGTGCAGCACCATGACGCCGGCGAGGAAGAAGCCGCGCGCCGGCACGTTCAGCCGCGACAGCACGTAACCGGCCATCGACGAGACGATGAGCACCAGGCTGGTGGTGCAGGCCGAAAACAGCAGCGTATTCAGCGTCACGTGCCAGATATTTGCCTTGCCTGCCGTCGTCTGCCACAGGAAGCGCCAGTGATTGATCGTCAAACCGGAGGGCAGCAACGCATCCGGTTGTTTCACCGTCACGGTGTCGAGGAAGAGATAAACATACATCAGGAGCAGCGGCAGGCTGACGATCGTCAGCGCCGTGATGACGGGCCAGCTGCGATAATTTGCCGAGGGCTGCGAGCGTTCGGCCATGGTCAGTCCTCGATCAGGGGCTTGGCGACGAGCGTGCCGTAGTTGAAGACGCGCAGATAAAGGAGCGACAGCATCACGCCGATGACGACGAGCACCAGCGCCATGGCCGCGCCCAACCCGTATTCGAGGTTGCCGGCATAATTCCTGAGCGCGGTGTGATAGGCGGAGAGCGCCCAGACCTCGGTGGCGTTGCCCGGGCCGCCATTGGTGGCGAGCAGGATTTCATTGAAGGAGGCGAGCAGCGACAGCGTCTGGTAGCAGGTGACGAAGAGGATCGGCCAGCGCATTTGCGGCAGGATGATATAGCGGATCTGCTGCCAGCGCGAAGCGCCGTCCACCTCGCTTGCGTAGAACTGGCTCTTCGGAATGGCCTTCATCGCCGAGGAGAACACCAGCATGCCCATCGAAGCGCCGATGAAGCCGTTGATCAGCACGACGAAGAACCAGGCATTATAGGCGGTATCGAGCAGGTAGTTCTTCGGGGGGTAGCCGAACTTGCCCATCAGGACAGAGATGAAGCCGCTGTCCCAGGCAAGCCACTTCCACAGCAGTACGTAGATGACCACGGGCGTGATGCGCGGCAGGAGCCAGATGCCGCGAAAGATCGAGGCGGGCGTCGGCGGCATGTAATGCGTCCAGATCGCGAGCAGCAGGGCATAACCGACGTTGAAGAGCGTCAGCACCAGCGCGACATAGAGCACGGTGTTGAAAAGCACACGCGCCATATCGGGCGACCTGGCCATGCGTGCGAAATTGTCTGTCGTCCAGGTCCAGCCGGTATAGGTGGTCTTGGCGACGGTTTCCTTCTGTTCCGGCGTCAGCCTGAACCCCAGACTGTCCAGCGCCGAAAACAGCTGCTCCTTGCTGTCGAAGCGGGTGTTGAGGACGGAGCGGTTGAACTGTTCGGAGATCTGCTTGACCTCACGTGTCGAAGGCCGCTCGGCAAGATCCTTGATCATCCGCTCGACATCGCGGCGTGCCGGGAAGACCTCGCCTGCATGTTTGGCGCGCAATTCCGCGGCAATCCCCGGCGCAAGCCCGAGACCCTCGACGGCCGTGAGGCCCGCCTCGTCGATGGTGTAGCGCGGTTCGGCCATCTCGGTGGCGATCTCGGGCATCGCCGATTTCAGCGCGATCAGGGAGTTCGGCGCGATCTGGTAGACGCCGCCGGAAATGCCGGTCGCCGTCGTCATGTTGGTCATCGAAAAGACCGCCGTCAGAACCACCGGCATCAGGAAGAACAGCACGATCATGATCGCCGCAGGGGTGATCATGATCAGTCCGAGCGTTCTGGACGATTTCATGGGAGGCCTCCTCGCGGAACCGACCGGGCGGCGGGTTTGCCGCCACCCGGAGGCGTGTTTCAGCGAATGACGATCTTGTCGCCGAGCGTGCTCTTCAGCTCGCTCTCTGCGTCACCGACCGCAGCGTCTACGGTCTTGGCGCCGGTCCACGATGCTTCGAGGTTCTTCCACATGATGTTCCAATATTTGCCGAAATCGGAGTTGTTCGGCATCGCATTGGCATGCGGCAGCAGGCGCTCGGTGGCTTCGCGGGTCCAGCGGTCGGCCGAGTAGAATTCGACGGTGGATTCCGATTTGGAGATGCCGAGATGGGCTGATTTGACCGCATGCAGCGCATTGGTGCGCGGCTCGGAGGCGATCTTGACCAGTTGGGCGGCGATCTCGGTGTCTTCCTGGTCGTGACCTGCGGTCAAGAGGTAGACAAGCGGATGGGTCAGCGTGTTGGCCTTGCCGCCTTCGCCGGCGGGGATCAGCGTGAAGATCACGTTGCCGAAGAAGTCCTTCAGGCCTTCCTGGTTGACAAGACGGGCATAGTGCCAGGTGCCGCCGTCCCAGATGCCGGCCTTGCCGGTGGCGACTTCCTTCCACCACTGGTCGCCTGGCATACCGATATGGTTCTTCTTGGTGACACCTGATTTAACGGCGTCTGCGAAGAACTGATAGGTGCGGGTCATCGCCGCCTTGTCGAAAACGAGCTTGCCGTCTTCTTCCATCGTGCCGCCGAACGAGGTGTAGAACTGCCAGTAGTCGGGGCCGTTGCTGGTGCGCGGATAGAAACCGTATCCGGGCTGGACGAGGCCCTTGTCCTGCATCTTCTTGGCGTCTTCGAGCAGGTTCTTCATGGTGTACTTGCCGTCCTGGACGCTCTGCGGCAGCGCGTCCAGATCGGCATCGCTGTAACCGATCGCCTTCATGTAAGGCTTCCAGAAGAACATCGGGCGGGATTCGGCATCCTGCGGAATGCCGTAGACGGTGCCGTTGTAGGATGCGATCTTCAACAGGTTTTCATAGATGTCGCTGAGCGGCCATGAGTCGAGATCGACGTAATCCTCGATCGGGACGATCAGTCCGGCCTGCGACCAGGGTGCGATGTCTTCATGGCCGCTGACGACGATATTCGGGGCGGTCTTGGCTTCGGCGGCAAGGGTCAGCGCCTGCTTGAAGTCTTCCCAGGCGGAATAGGGCTTCTTCTCGACGGTAATTTTCAGGTCTTCGCCCTTGAGGGCGGCTTCGCGCTGCAGCTGCTGGGCTGCGATTTCGATGGCGTCGAGACGATAGACGTCGTTCGGGCCGGTGCCGCCGGCCCAGACGCTGATGTGAACGTCCTTGGCAAGCGCAATTGCAGAGCTCGAGGCCAGGATGGTGGCAGCAATGGTGAGGGATTTCAGTGTCGGCAAAATGGTCATCTTCTTCGTCTCCCTAGAAGAGCAGTGTGAAGCCTCTTGGCGGGTCAGCACTGCTGATGATGGCCGCTCCGAAACCCCACGAAAACGTGACGATGTCCGCTCTAGGGGTTTGTTGTAACGGCCGAATGACAAAATTGAGCACGTGTGCAAAATTATTATGACGATGTCTTTAAGACTTGCAAGCGGCGGTTTTCGGGAGTGCATTTTACGCTTCAAATCGTGCTTGCCCTCCTGCGGACCTGCATGTCTTTCGAGACGCGCAAAGCAGGCTTCCACGCTTTCGATCCTCGCGTCCCTTCCGAAAAGCGGTTCCGATTTTTGGGCCGATGCGCTAGCATGTCGCCATGAGCCTTGAATCTGTCCGCGCTTTCCTGCGTGCGCACGCACCCGATATCGACATCATCGAAACCGCCGAGAGCTCCTCGACGGTGGCGCTTGCTGCCGAGGCCCATGGCGTCGAGCCGGCCCAGATCGCCAAGACGATCTGTCTGCGTGTCGGCGAGCAGATGATGCTGGTCGTTGCCGGCGGCACGGCAAGGCTTGACAATCGCAAGTTCAAGGACACGTTCGGCGCCAAGGGGCGCATGCTCGACGCCGAGGAGGTCGTGGCGGTCACCAGCCATCCGGTCGGCGGCGTCTGCCCGTTCGGCCTGCCCTCGCCGCTACCCATCTATTGCGATATCTCGCTGAAACGCTTCGATGAAGTCGTGCCGGCGGCCGGCTCGACGAATTCGGCCGTGCGCATCGAAACCGGACGGCTGGCCGAGCTGACCGGCGCCAGTTGGGTCGATGTCTGCCAGTAAGCGGCAAAAGAACTTCAAACGGCGGAAAGAGTACCTATATTCTTTCCCGACATGCCGTGACTGCGCATGACAGGAGATCAGGAATGCCGAGTGCCATTTCGCGTTTTGCCAAGTTCGCGGCAATTGCCGCTCTGACGGGCGCTACCGTTTTTGCTTCCCTTGACGATGCAGAAGCGCGCCGGGCCGGCAGCAGCGGTTTCGGAAGCCGCGGTACCCGCACCTTCCAGGCTCCGCCTGTCACCAGCACGGCGCCCGGCCCCGCCGCGCCGATCGAACGGTCGATGACGCCGCGCCCGCAGACCACGGCACCAGCGACCGCGCAGCAGTCCTTCGGCGCCCAGCGCCCCGGTCTCTTCGGCGGCTTCGGCCGTTCGATGATCGGCGGCCTGATTGCCGGCGGCCTCCTCGGCATGCTGCTCGGTCACGGTTTCGGCGGCGGCTTCGGCTTTCTCGGCATGCTGCTGCAGATCGCGCTGATCGGCGGCGCCGTCATGCTCGCCATGCGTTATTTCGCCAATCGCCGCCAGCCCTCCTACGGCGCCGGCGGCCAGAGCGGCTCCTTCAGCCGGTCCTACAACATGTCGCCCGCCAACAATTCGTCCTTCCATATCCCGGCGATCGGTTCGGGTGCCGGTTCAGGGGCGTCCTCACGCGGCCACCGGCCGAGCGACGAGATTGGGCTGGCGCAGGCCGATCTCGATCAGTTCGAGGAATTGCTGACCAGCATTCAGACCGCTTACGGTGCCGAAGATTACGCCGCGTTGCGCCGGCTGACGACGCCTGAGGCGATGTCTTATCTTGCCGAGGAACTCGGCGAAAACGCCACCAACGGCGTGCGCAACCGAGTCTCCGACGTCAAGCTGCTGCAGGGCGACATTGCCGAGGCCTGGCGCGAAGACGGCCAGGAGTATGCGACGCTTGCCATGCGCTACTCCTCGATCGATGCCATGGTCGAACGCGACAGCGGTCGCGTCGTTTCCGGCGACGATCGCCGCCCGAGCGAAAGCATCGAGGTCTGGACCTTCGTGCGCAAGCCCGGCGCCGACTGGAAGCTCGCCGCGATCCAGGGAAGCGAGCAGCGCGCCGCCTGAGGCGGCGCGCGTCTGCCGGCTTAATTCACTGCGACAGGCTTGGAACGCATGCGCGAAACCGTTTCGCGTTCCGCCCGCTTGCAGCGCATCGGCGGCAGGCCGCGATCCATCAGGTCCATGTCCTCGAGCACCATGTCGCCCATCTTCTTGAAGGCGCTGTCGAGCGCGCCGGCCCGATGCGCCGAGCGGATGAAGCCTTTCAGGCTCCGCACCGGGTGGTCGGGCGGCAGCGGCTCTTCCGGGTAGACGTCGCTTGCCGCGACAATATGACCGGACGAGACGGCTGCCATCAGCGCTTCGAAATCGACGACGTCGGCGCGGCTGAGCAGGATGAAGGCGGCGCCCCTGCGCATGCCGGCGAAGGCATCGGCGCCGAGGAATCCCTTGTTTTCACTGGTGACGGCCGCGACGACGAAGACAAAATCGCTCTTCGTCAGCACCTCCTCCAGGCTTGCGGGTTCGACGCCGTTTTCCTCGAGGATCGAGCGGGGCAGCCAGGGATCGAACACCCTAATGCGGGCCCTGAAGCCGGAGAGCAGCCGGCGCAGCGCCTTGCCGAGATCGCCGAAGCCGACAATGCCGATCTCGGAGCCGGCGATCAGCCGCGCATCCGCATTGCCCTCCCCGCCCCAGAGTTCGTCTCCCTGGCAGAACGCGACATCCGCATCGACGATGCCGCGCGCCAAGGCCAGTGCGAAGCCGAGACCGATTTCGGCGACCGGCTCGGCAAAGACCTGGCCTGTCGTCACGACATGAATGCCGCGCTCAAAAAGCACCTCATAAGGCATATTATTGAGAAGATTGCTCTCGACGTTAAGGATCGAGCGCAGGGCCGGCATTCTCGCGAGCGTTTCCCTCGAAAGCGGTGGCTGGCCGATAATGTAACGGGTCTTGCCGAGGATTTGGTCGCCGAGGCCGGCGATATTGTCGGGGTCGGCCTCGACGATATCGTATTTCGCATGCAGCTCGGCGCGCGCCTGATCGCTGAAGATCAGATCGAGCGTGCGCGGTTCGGGCGCGCTGATCGCCAGCGGCCGCTCGTTGTTCGTCATGGGCGTCTCCTCCATTGCGGGCGATTTGCGCTGGCTCCGCCGGATGATTGATAGCCCCTGTGCCGGGAGGTTTCCAGGCGGATCTTGGAGCAATGGAAGAAGCTATCGAAAACGGCATTTGCCTATCAGATAAGCAATTGAATTGCCTTGCTATTTTATGGCATTTACGTTGACGGAACGGGCTCCTTGAATTAGCGTGATCCGCGCAGCTTGAAATCGCGGCGGTCTTCGACGGCCGCAGGATATTCGAAAACTTACGAGGGATGAGCATGAAATCAGCACTCAAGAGCGGCCTGCTTGCTTTGGCTGCCACCGCGCTTCCAGCCGTAGCCTACGCCCATCCCGCGACCGGCGAGGCTGCGGGCTTCAGCCATGGTTTTGCCCATCCGATGTCCGGCGTCGATCATATCCTCGCGATGGTGATGGTCGGCGTTTTCGCATTTCAGCTCGGCGGTCGCGCCACCTGGCTCGTGCCGGCGACCTTCGTTCTGGTCATGGCGCTCGGCGGCGCTCTCGGCGTTGCCGGGACTGATCTTCCCTTCGTTGAGACCGGCATTGCGCTTTCCGTCGTCGTTCTCGGCGCCGTCATTGCCCTTGATGTCAAGGCGCCGCTTGCCGCAGCGCTCGGCGTCATCGGCCTCTTCGCCGTCTTTCATGGTCATGCGCACGGCGCCGAAATGCCGGAAGATGCGAGCGGCGCCGCCTATGCCGCTGGTTTCATGGTCGCGACCGCGCTGCTGCATGCCGCCGGCCTCGCCCTCGGCTATATCATCGGCCGCGCCGGTGAACGTCAGGGCGCCTTCGTAACGCGCGCGGCTGGCAGTGTTGCCGCCATTGCAGGCGTCGGTATCCTGGCCGACTTGATTTGAGCCGACAATATCTGAGCCGCCTGCGAAAGCGGTATCCTATCTATCATCGCATTCCGATCAGAACGCCCGGTAACCCATAACCGGGCCTTTCTGCGTCATCGCGGCAAAGTGCGGCGGACTTGATCCAAATCAAATCCAGCCATGCTGCGGCGGGCTATATCCGACCCACGATCAACGAACGGACATCCAAATTGACGCAGGGCCGCCTTGCCGATTGTCGGCGAGGCGCGAAAGTCAGTATAGTGATTTCAGAAATTTATGAAATCACAGACACAACGGAAACAACGATGAACCTTCCGCCTCTCGTCCAGTCCTTCGTCCTCCATTTCGGCGAAATGGGATCGCGCTGGGGAATCAACCGCACGGTTGGCCAGATCTACGCTCTGCTCTTCGTCTCGCCGGCGCCGCTCTGCGCCGAGGAGATCGCCGAGTCGCTCGGCATCTCCCGCTCCAACGTGTCGATGAGCCTGCGAGAATTGCAGGCCTGGAACCTTGTCCTTCTCAAACACAAGCCGGACGATCGCCGCGATTTCTTCACGACGCCGGATGATGTCTGGCTGATCTTGCGGACGCTTGCCGAGGAACGAAAGAAGCGTGAAGTCGATCCGACGCTGTCGGTTCTGCGCGAAATCCTGATGCAGCGCCCCGCCAGCGAGGCCGAACGCCATGCGCAGCAGCGCATGAGCGAAATGCACACGTTGATCGAGCAACTGACCCATTGGTATGAAGACGTAAAACAACTTGAAACCGAAAGGCTCGCAACGCTACTCTCGTTGGGCGCGAAAGTGACAAAGCTTCTGGAGGCCAAGGACCGGGTCGTTTCGCTCGGCCGCAGCCGCCGGCCGAATCCTGCGAGCAAGAGTTAGCGCCATGGGCAATGCTTTCTTCGACGCGACAGACAAACAAGAAACGCGGTCGCTGGACGGCGATGCCGTTTCGCCTCGCAGTGACGCGGCGATTGTTGGACTGCGCAGGGCGGCGATACTGCAGGCGCTAGCCGCCGCCATCTGGATCCCACAGGCCGGCTTGCTCGCCATCTCGGTCGGCCGCATTGCCGATGGCGGCGGATTGCACGACGTGCTTTGGCCGGCCTTCGGCATCCTCCTCCTCGGATTGGCAAGAAGCTGTCTCGACGCGGCTGGCGGCCGCCTGGCCTTTCATGTGGCGCGCGCCGAGCTCAGCCGCAGGCGGCAGGCCGCCGTCGCCGCCCTTTCCCTGTCGTCGCCGATCGATCGCGGCCGGCCGGCGTCCGGCAAAGCCGCAAGCGTCATCGGCGAGCAGGCCGAACTGATCGTGCCCTATCTCGCCCGTTTCCAGCCGGCGCGGATGAAGGCGAGCCTCGTGCTGCTCGTCATCCTTGCCTTCGTCCTTCCGGTTTCCTGGATCGCCGCGCTGGTTTTGCTGTTCGCTGCGCCGCTGATCCCGATCTTCATGGCCCTGATCGGCTGGCGCGCCCAGGCAGCCAGCGAAAAACAACTTGTTGCGACCGGTGGCCTCAATGGCTTCCTGCTCGATCGGCTGCGCGGACTGGCGACGATCCGGGCGCTCGGCGCGGTGGATGCCACCGCGCTCAGACTGCGCCGCGAGGCGGAATCGCTGCGGCTGCGAACCATGGCGGTGCTGAAGATCGCCTTTCTCTCCTCGGCCGTGCTCGAGCTTTTCGCCGCACTCGGCGTGGCTATGATTGCCGTCTATGTCGGTTTCAGCCTGCTTGGCGAAATCCGCTTCGGCACCTGGGCAGGCCGACTCGACCTGACTGAGGGATTGTTCATCCTGCTGCTGGCGCCGGCCTTCTTCGAGCCATTGCGCGAGCTTTCGGCCGTCTGGCACGACCGGGCGGCCGGCGAAGCGGCGCTGAAAGCGCTGGATGCCCTTGCCGCCGGTGGCCTGCCCATCCGAGGGTCGGCCGAAGCCGCGACAGCTGCCGGTACGGAGGCGCCGGCCATCCGCCTTGAAAATCTCGCTTTTCGCTATGGCTCCGACGAACCGCTGATCTATGACGGTTTCAACCTCGATATCGCTGCCGGGGAACATCTGGCGTTTCTCGGTGCCAGCGGCTCCGGCAAATCGACGCTTCTGTCGCTGATGGCGGGGCTGGCACCCTGCACCGGCGGCCGCATCGTCATCGGCGGCGTCGAGCTCGCGGATGAGACTGCCGCCAACCTGCGGGACGGTATGGCGTGGATCGGTCAGAAGCCGCATATTTTTGCCGGCACCATAACGGGGAATATCGCGCTTGGCAGACCCGGCGTGCTGCGCGGCGATGTGACCGACGCACTGGATGCCGCGAGACTCGGAAAGGCGGCCGAGGCCTATGGCGGCCGGTCCCTCGGCGAAGGCGGTATCGGGCTTTCCGGCGGCGAGGCGTTGCGGCTGGCGATCGCGCGAGCGGCCTGTAATCCGCATCTGAGGATCATCCTCGCCGACGAGCCGACCGCGCATCTCGATGCCGCCACCGCCGCCGAAGTGACCGAGAGCCTGCTTTCGCTCGCGAGGGGGCGGACGTTGATCGTTGCCACCCACGATCCGCGGCTGGCCGCGCGCATGCAGCGCAGCATCCGCATCGACGCCGACATCATGATCAGGGAGGCCGCCGAATGAGCACATTTGCTGCAGACCTCAAGCCGATCCTGCGTCTGTTTTTGGCTGAGCGCCGGCGCGCTCTGCTGCTCGGCGCCGCACTTTCGGCGGCGACGGTGACGGCGGGCATCGCCCTGCTGGGCCTGTCCGGCTGGTTCATCACCGCCACCTCGCTTGCCGCCCTTTCCGCCGCAGCCATCACCTTCGATGTCTTTGCGCCCTCGGCCGGCATCCGCCTGCTCGCCATCGTCCGAACCGCGGCGCGTTACGGGGAAAGGCTTGCGACCCATGATGCGACGCTCGGCGTGCTCGCAGCCTTGCGCGAAAGACTGTTTCGCGGCTTCGCCGAACCGGGCGCGGCGCGCATGCTTCTGCATCGTCCGGCACGGCTGCTCTTCCGTCTGACGGCCGACATCGATGCGCTCGACAGCCTCTATCTCAGGATCCTCGTGCCGGGGGCGGTAGCGCTCGGCGCTACCTTCGCGGCAAGCCTGGTGCTGGGGTTTATGCATCCCCTGTTCGGCCTGTTCTCCGGTCTCTTTCTCATTGGTGCCGGCCTCGGTCTGCCCTTGATCGCCGCCCGGGCGGCGCGCAAATATGCACGCCGGCGCACCCATGGCATCGAGGCGCTGCGGTCGCGGACGATCGATCTCGTCGCCGGCCAGACCGACCTGCTGATGGCCGGACGGCTTGCGGCGCAAAGGCAGGCCATCGCTGCGGCAGACCACTACACCGCCGGCGCCGACGATCGGTTGAACCGCGTCGAGACCGGCCTGACCTTTGGCTTCGGCCTGGTCTCCACCCTGCTGTTGACGGCATCGCTGCTTGCCGTCGCCGCTCTTGCGGAGACGAAGGCGATTACCGCTCCCGTGGCAGCGCTTGGCCTGCTGGTTGCCTTCGCGGCGACCGAACCGTTCGCGGCACTGCGCCGCGGCGCCCTGGAACTTGGGCGGACGCTGCTTGCGGCAAAGCGGGTCGCGCCGCGGCTTGCCGTCGCGCGGGCACCCGAGCCATTGGCGGCGGCGTTGCCGGGATATGCTTTATCGCTGAAGGATGTCTCCGCCTTCCATGAAAATTCCGCCGTGCCGGCACTCCAAACCATCGACCTGATGCTCCGGCCAGGCGAGCGGCTGG
Organism: Rhizobium redzepovicii; assembly: GCF_019793435.1. GTDB lineage: Bacteria > Pseudomonadota > Alphaproteobacteria > Rhizobiales > Rhizobiaceae > Rhizobium > Rhizobium redzepovicii. The sequence goes on from NZ_JAILYH010000013.1 coordinate 92,280, forward strand.
CCGTGGTCGGCGGCAGCGGCGCCGGCAAGTCGAGCCTGCTCGCCCTGCTTTCCGGCGAATTGCCGGCGAGCGCGGGGCGTGTTGCGGCGACAAGAGCGACCTTGCTGACACAGCGGACGGAACTCTTCGAGGACAGCCTGCGCGGCAATCTCGCTCTGGCCAACCCGGATGCGAGCGAGGCCCGCCTTCGAGACGCGCTCGCCGCTGCCGGTCTGCTTGCCGATATCGAGGCCATGCCGCGTGGGATCGATACGCCGCTCGGTGAAGGCGGGCTCGGTCTTTCCGGCGGCCAGTCGCGCCGGGTGGCGCTTGCCCGGCTCTTCCTGCGGGACACGCCGCTCTGGCTGCTAGATGAACCCACAGAGGGCCTCGATGGCGCCACCGCCCGCGATGTGCTTGGCCGCCTGTCGGCAATGGCGGCCGGCCGCTCATTGGTCATCGCCACCCATATCCGCCGCGAGGCTGCCATCGCAGACCGCATCGCCGTCATCGAAGGCGGCCGCATCACAGAGGTTTCGCGCCGTGGAGAGGCGGCGTTCGAAAAGGCACTCGACCGGCTTCGGCCGGATTGAGCGAAACCGCATGCCCTCACGCCATCCGGCGCTTGAGGAACGCTCCGGCCCCGTGGGACCGTGGGAGAAAGACAATGGAACTAGATATCGTAGCACTTTCGCGCTTCCAATTCGCGCTGACGGCGCTTTACCACTTTCTGTTCGTACCGCTGACGCTCGGCCTGTCCGTGCTCCTGGCGATCATGGAAACGGTTTATGTGATGACCGGCCGCCAGATCTGGCGGCAGATGACGAAATTCTGGGGCACGCTCTTCGGCATCAATTTCGTGATCGGCGTCGCCACCGGCATCGTCATGGAATTCCAGTTCGGCATGAACTGGAGCTATTACAGCTATTATGTCGGCGACATCTTCGGTGCGCCGCTGGCGATCGAGGGCTTGATGGCATTCTTCCTCGAGGCGACCTTTGTCGGCCTGTTCTTCTTCGGCTGGGACAAGCTGTCGAAGGTCGGCCATCTCGTCGCCACCTGGGCGGTGGCGCTGGGCTCGAACTTCTCGGCGCTGTGGATCCTGATTGCCAATGGCTGGATGCAGAACCCGGTGGGATCGGCGCTCAATCCGCAAACGATGCGCATGGAGATCACAAGCTTCTTCGATGTGGTCTTCAACCCGGTGGCCCAGGCGAAATTCGTCCATACGGTATCGGCAGGTTACGTCTGCGCTTCGATCTTCGTGCTCGGCGTCTCGGCCTGGTATATAATCAAGGGCCGGCATATCGAGCTTGCCAAGCGTTCGATGACGGTCGCCGCCTCCTTCGGCCTCGCTTCGGCGCTTTCGGTCGTCGTCCTTGGCGATGAGAGCGGTTATCTCGCGACCGAGAACCAGAAGATGAAGCTCGCGGCAATCGAGGGCATGTGGAAGACGGAACCGGCGCCGGCCGCCTTCACCGCCTTCGGCTTCCCCGACCAGGTAGCCCGCGAAACGCATTTTGCCGTGCACATTCCCTGGGTCATGGGCCTGATCGGCACGCGGTCGCTGACCACCGAAATCCCCGGCATCGACAAGCTCGAACAGCAGGCCGAAACCCGCATCCGCGATGGCATCAAGGCTTACGACGCGTTGATGCAGATCCGTTCGGCACCGGCGCAGGATCAGGTTGCGCTGGAAGTGCGCAGCTCCTTCGAGGATCTCGGCCATGATCTTGGTTATGCTCTTCTTCTGAAACGCTACGTCGACGATCCTCGCCAGGCGACCGACGAGCAGATCGTTCAGGCCGCGCGCGATACCATCCCGCACGTGCCGACGCTCTTCTGGTCCTTCCGCATCATGGTCGGCCTCGGTATCTTCTTCATCCTGCTGACCGCCACCTTCTTCTGGCTGTCGGCGCGCCGCCATCTCGACAAATATCCGTTGCTTCTGAAGATTGCCGTGCTGGCGATCCCCCTGCCCTGGGTTGCCATTGAACTCGGCTGGGTCGTCGCCGAGTTCGGCCGCCAGCCCTGGGTGATCGAAGGCGTGTTGCCGACGGCCGCCGCCGTCTCCAGCCTTGGCGCCGGCACCGTGCTTCTGACCATCATCGGATTTGCGGCACTCTACACGACGCTGATCGTCATCGAGATGGGCCTGATGATCAAGGCAATCAAGCAAGGACCGGAGCCGGACGACGAGCCGGAAGCGGTTCTGATTTCCGAAACCCTCGTCTCGGCCGCGGAGTGACCTGCCATGATCCTTCACGAACTCATCGACTATGAAACCCTGCGTCTCATCTGGTGGCTGCTGCTCGGCGTGCTGCTGATCGCCTTTGCGACAACAGGCGGTTTCGATCTCGGCGTCGGCACCCTTCTGCCTTTCGTCGCCCGGACCGACACGGAACGGCGCGTGGCGATCAACACCATCGGCGCCACCTGGGAGGGCAACCAAGTGTGGCTGATCCTCGGCGGCGGCGCCATCTTCGCCGCCTGGCCGCCGCTTTATGCGGTGTCCTTCTCGGGCTTCTATCTAGCGATGTTCGCGATCCTCTTCGCGCTCATCCTGCGCCCGGTCGGCTTCAAATATCGTTCGAAGCGGGAAAGCGCCAGTTGGCGGAACGGCTGGGACTGGGCGCTCTTCGTCGGCGGTTTCGTGCCGTCGCTGATCTTCGGCGTCGCCGTCGGCAATGTGCTGCAGGGCGTGCCCTTCCGCTTTGCCGACGATATGCGGATCTTCTACGAGGGCTCGTTCTTCGCCCTGCTCAACCCCTATGCGCTGCTCTGCGGCCTGCTTTCGCTAGCCATGCTGACGATGCATGGTGCGGCCTGGCTGGTGTTGAAGTCGAGTGGCCCGGTCGCGGTGCGTGCCAGAAGCTATGGCAGCATCGCCGCCCTTGCCGTTATCGTGCTTTTCGCACTCGGCGGCCTCTTCCTGTGGATCGGCGTCGGTGGCTATCGCATCACCAGCGATATCAGCCCGATCGGTCCCTCCAATCCGCTGCTGAAGACCGTGGCGCTGGAGAAAGGCGCGTGGCTCACCAACTACACCACCCACTCGTGGATGATCATCGCGCCCGTCCTCGGCTTCGTCGGCGCGGCACTGGCCTTCATTGCCATGCGGGCAAGGCGCGAGGTCATGACGCTGCTCTTCAGCAAGGTGGCGATCTTTGGCATCATCTCGACGGTCGGCCTGTCGATGTTCCCGTTCATCCTGCCCTCCTCGCTCGATCCGCGATCGAGCCTGACGGTCTGGGATGCATCCTCCAGCCACATGACGCTGTTCATCATGCTTGTGGTGACGGTGATCTTCCTGCCGATCATCTTCGCCTACACAGCCTGGGTCTACAAGGTTCTGTGGGGCAAGGTCGATGAGAAGTCGATCACCGACAAGAACAGTCACGCTTACTAGAGCGATTCAGGAGAACCGCTCTAACCTTTTGTTTCTACGCAATTCCGGACGGAAAACCGCTTCGCACTTTTCCTGGAATTGCTCTGAGGGAGACCAAACGATGTGGTATTTTGCATGGATCCTCGGCCTGCCGCTGGCCGCGGCCTTCGCTGTCCTCAACGCCATGTGGTACGAGTTGATGGACGATGCGGCCAGGAAGAAAGCTTCCGAGCCGCGCAAGTAGAAAAGCAAAGGGCGCGGTTTGAACCGCGCCCTCTCTATTGCTTCAGCCTTCCAGCCACTTCACCTGATCAGGTGTCAGCTTGATGTCGAGCGCCGAGAGGCTGTCTTCCAGCTCGGCGACGGTGCGCGGCCCGATCAGCGGAATGACCGGGAAAGGCTGGGCGATCACATAGGCGAGCGCGATGTGGATCGGATTGCGGCCAAGCTTGTTGGCAAGCTCGATGGCGCGGTCGCGGCGTCCGAAATTGCGCTCGGAATACCAGACCCGGACGATCTCCTCGTCATCTCTCTTGTCGCGGCCGGCGCGGTCGGTAAAGAAGCCGCGACCCTGGCTCGACCAGGCGAAGTTCGGAATCTGCTTCTCGTTGAGCCACTTTTTCCAGTCGTCATCGGAAGCGGCGACGCAGCCGGCCCAGATCGGATCGAGCATCTCGGCAAGCGAGAAGTTGTTGGAGAGAGCCGCCGGCGCCGCCTTGCCTGATTTTTCGGCATAGGCGATCGCCTCGTCGAAGCGCGCCCGCGTCCAGTTCGATCCGCCGAAGATGCCACGGATGCGCCCGCGCTTGACCTCGGCATCCATGGCATCGACGAACTCGCCGACGGGCACGTCGGTATTGTCGCGATGCATGAAGTAGATGTCGACATAGTCGGTCTTCAGCCGGTCGAGAGACTGGTCGAGCTGCTTGGCGATCATGTCGGGATAGCAGAGGGGCGAATGCGCGCCCTTGCCGATCAGCACGATCTCCTCGCGCGGGACCTTTCGGCTCATGTGCCAGTCGCCGAAGATGGCTTCCGTCTTGCCGGCTCCATAGACAAAGGCCGTATCGAAGGCATTGCCGCCGGCCTCGTAGAAGGCGTCGAGCGTCAGCGAGGCGGCGGCGAAGTTCGGGAAGAATTCGAAGCCGAGTGTCACGACCGAGGCCGGCTTGGAAATGCCGGGTATCTCACGCTGCGGAATGCTGTTGCCGCGCGTGACAGCACCGCCGGCAATGTTGGCCGTTCGCTTTGCCGCTTTCTCGACGCCGTATTCGAGGCCGACCGAGGCGCGCCACTGGTCGAGCACGCGCAGGTTTCCGATCGAATCCGCCCAGCTCATGCCGGGAGAGCTGAACTCGGTTCTGCCGGCGCGGATGGCATCGCCCGCCGCATCTGCCTCAAAGGAATAGAGCCAGCGATCCTCCCTGAGTTCGACGGTTTCTCGGCTGCCGCCCTTGAAGATCTCGATCTTGCCCACGCCGCCCTTATGGCCGGAGGCGAACCAGAAGTCGGCGACTTCGATCCGGCCCTCGGAGCCGATGATACGCAGCACATTGTCCTGCTGCGCCATGATCGAGCAGGAGACCTCGGCAATGATCTCGTTCGGGAATTTGAGCACGGCGGAGGCCCATTCATCGACGCCGCTCTGGCCGAGATGGGCGACGCCCGAAACCTTCTCCGGGTCGAGGAAGGCCTTGCCGTCCGCGGCGCCGGCGATCAGCCTTGCCATCGAGACCGGGTAGCCGCCGACATCGAGAATGCCGCCGCCGGCGGTATCGTTGGCGAACAGCCGGTGCTCCGGCCTGTAGCTGCCCATATTGAAGCCGAAGCTCGAGCGAATGATGCGCAGCGTGCCGATGACACCGCTCTTGATCAGTTCGACCAGCTTCTCCGTCTGCGGATGCACGCGGTACATGAAGGCCTCGCCGGCAAAGACGCCGGCCTTCTTGGCCTCGTAATAAACGGCTTCGGCATCATAGGCCGAAAGCGCGATCGGCTTTTCCACAAGGATATGCTTGCCGGCGCGCGCGGCCTTGATCGCCCATTGGGCATGACCGGTATGAGGCACGGAGATATAGACCGCATCAATCTCGGGGTCGGAAAGCAGCGCCTCATAACCGTTGACGATGCGGGCGCCGGGGAAGTTTTCTGCCAGTCCCGGCTTTGAAGGGTCGCGGGTGGCGATCGCCACCAGTTTGCCGGTGCGCGAATGAGCGACGCCGTCTGCAAAGGTGCGGGCGATGGTGCCGGGGCCGATGATGCCCCAGCGGATCGGTTGATCGGAAGTCATGGAAACCTCTCTCGTCTTTCTGCCTTGGGATTTGTGGTTTAGCGAAGCCGTTTGCCGACGCCGTCGAAAAGGAATGTGTGGCGTGCAGGAAGGCCGACGGTCAGCGTCTCGCGATTGCCGGCGGTGCGCGATTCCGGCCGCTCGATGATCAGCTGCTCGCTGCCGATGGCGGCATAGATGTAGCTGGTGTTGCCGAGATGTTCGGCGACGTCGATGGCGACGGTGAGATCGGCGTCACCCATGCCTGCATCGACGAAATGTTCGGGACGGATGCCGAGCGTCACCTTCGTGCCGGCTTCGATGGGTTCGGTGACGGGCAGCGGCAGGCGCATATTGGCATCGCTTTCCAGCGCGATCACCGCCCCGCCCGGCTGCGTTTCGACCACCACGGCTTTGAGGAAATTCATCTTCGGCGAGCCGACGAAGCCGGCGACGAACTGGTTGGCGGGATCGTCATAGAGGTCGAGCGGGGCGCCGATCTGTTCGATATTGCCGGCGCGCAGCACGACGATCCTGTCGGCAAGCGTCATCGCCTCGGTCTGGTCGTGGGTGACGTAGATCATCGTCGTGCCGAGCTGCTTGTGCAGCCTGGAGATTTCGACGCGCATCTGGACGCGCAGTTCGGCGTCGAGGTTCGACAGAGGCTCGTCGAACAGGAAAACCTCCGGTTCGCGCACGATGGCGCGGCCGATTGCGACGCGCTGGCGCTGGCCGCCGGAAAGCTGCTTCGGCCGCCGCTTCATCAGCTCGGTGATCTGCAGGATCTCGGCGACGTGGCGCACACGCCGCTCGGTATCGGCCTTCGGGTTGCCGTTCATCCGCAGGCCGAAGCTCAAATTCTCCTCGACGGTGAGGTGCGGATAGAGCGCATAGGACTGGAAGACCATGGCGATGCCGCGATCGGCCGGTTCGACGTCGTTGACGACCCTGCCGCCGATCCGAAGCTCGCCTGAGGTGATGTCCTCGAGACCTGCGATCATCCTGAGCAGCGTGGACTTGCCGCAGCCGGAGGGGCCGACGAAGACGACGAATTCGCCGTCCTTCACCTCCAGATCGGCGCCATGGATGATCTCGAAGCCGCCGAAGCGCTTGACGATATTGCTGAGTGAAAGCTTTGCCATGCAGCCTCCCTATTGTTCGATTATTTGATTGCGCCGGCCGCGATGCCGGCGATGAAATGGCGCTGGAGAGCCACGAAGACGACAAGGATCGGCGCTGTCAGCAGCACCGCGCCGGCCATGATGCCGCCCCAGGAGACCTTGGTGAGGCCGATCAGCGTTCCCAATGCCACCGGCGCCGTCATCATTCCCGGTTTGGAATTGATCAGCAGCGGCCAGAGGTAGTTGTTCCACGAGGCGAGGAAGAGGATGATCGACAGTGCCGCCATGGTCGGACGCGCCAGCGGAAGGGCGATGCGCAGGAAGATCTGCCATTCCTTGACGCCTTCGACCCGAGCGGCATCAAAGAGCTCGCCTGGCATCATCGAGAAGGATTGCCGCATGAACAGAACGCCGAGCGAATTGAACAGCGGCGGCACGATCAGCGCCACCCAGGTGTTTGCCAGCTTGAATTCGCGTGCCACCATGATGAACTGCGGGATGACGACCACCGAAAACGGCAGCGTGATTGTGCCGAGGATGATGGCGATGACGATGGAGCGGCCGACGAAACGGTACCGCGCCAGCGCCCAGCCCGCCATCGAGGTCAGCAGTACCGACAGGACCGTATAGATGAGCGCGACGCCGACGGAGATCACCATGGCGCCGATGAAATCGGTATCGGCCTGCAGGTTCTTGAAATTCTCGATGAAGTTGGTCGATGGCCAGAGCACGATGTCAGGGCTGAAGATGCCGTTGTCGGGCATCGTCGAGAAGACGAACATCATCCACAGCGGAAACAGCCAGATCAGAGCAAGCGGTGCCAGTGCGGCATGCAGCGCGATCTGACGCAGCAGAAGGGATTGCGATTTGGATCTCATTTCGGATCCCTCCCGACCCAGAGATTGAGAAGCGAGATCGCCACGGCAAGGGCAGCCATCGTATAGGCGATCGCCGAGGCATAGCCGAAGTTCAGCGAGGTGAAGCCTTGGCGATAAAGTAGCAGGCCGAGCGTCTCGGTGCCGCCGCCGGGACCGCCACGATTGGTGATCAGGAAGGGCTCGGTGAAGAGCTGCATGGTGCCGATCACTGAAAGAACCACGCAGAAGAGGATGATCGGTTTCAGAAGCGGCAGGGTGATATGAAAGAATTGCTGGATCTTGCTCACCCGGTCGAGTGTCGCCGCCTCATAGACATCGTCAGGAATCGACTGTAGGCCGGCGAGGATGATGATGGCGTTGTAGCCCGCCCAGCGCCATGTGACGGCAAGGATGATCAGCGCCATGGCGGCATTTGCATTGTCGAACCAGGAGACCGGGCTGAGACCGACGGCCGAGATCAGCTTGTTGATGATGCCGAAATCGAGGCTGAACATCAGCCGGAAGACGGCAGCATAGGCGACCTCGCCGACGACGACGGGCGCAAAGAAGGCGAAGCGGAAGAGCGGCCGCGCTTTCAGCAGCGGCGAATTGAGCATTACCGCCATGACCGTCGCGAGTGCGATCATCACCGGCACCTGAATCAGCAGGATGATCAGCGTATTGTAAAGAGCATTGTAGAAGGCCGGGTCATAGAAGAGCCGGCCCCAATTGGCCTGGAAACTGAATTTCCACGGATTGATTCGCGTGTTCTGAAACGAAATCAGGAACGAATTGATGATTGGCCAGACCCAGAAGGTGGCAAAGACCAGCAGATAGGGGGCGAGGAACGCGTAGGCGCTCCGGGTTCTGAACGGCATCAAGCCTCCTCCTCACGAATGAATGACCGGCCGCTTTGCAAACCGGGGGAAAGCCGGGCGCCTGAAGCGCCCGGCATCGTCATTCATTGCGCGATAGGGAGGCCGGTCGCCGAAGCGATCTGCTTGGCGGCGTCGTCGAGAGCCGCCTTCGCATCGGGATAGCCGCCAGCGAAGAACTTCGTCTGCGTCGCCTTGAAAATGGCTTCCGCATCACTCTGGAAGGCGGTGCCGCGGCTCGGTACGATCTTCGGCAGTGTCGCCAGAATATCCGCCCAGACCTTCTGGCCGCCCCAATAGGGCTGCGGCTCATTGACGAAGGGATCCTTCTCAGCCGAAAGCAGCGACGGAACCAGACCGAACTCCTTCAGCATGGTGATCTGACCCTCATCCGTGCCGAGGGCGTAATTGACAAATTTCCAGGCGGCTTCCTTATTCGCGGATGTCGCCGAAATGGCGAGCGACGAACCGCCGAGATTGGCCGCATGCGGGCCATCGGCGGTCAGGCTCGGCATTCTGTAGACGCCCCACTTGCCCTTGAGATCGGGAGAGGTCGAGCGCACGGTGCCCTCATACCAGCCGCCATACAGCTGGCTTGCGGCCTTGCCGGCGGTATTGGCCTGGATCTTTTCGTCCCAGTTGGCCGACGTCAGCGTCCCGGCATCCTTCATCTCCTTCACCTTTTGCAGCGAGGCGACGCAGGCCGGCTGGTTGATGGTGATGTTCTGACCGTCGGTCGAGTAATAGCCGCAGCCCTGTTCGTTGGCGATCATGCGAAACCATTCGCTGTCGCCGTTGAAGTCGGCCTGCGCCATGACGACGCCGGGGTTGGCGGCGGAAATCTTCTTGCCGGCAGCGATGAAATCGTCCCAGGTGCTGATCGTGCTCGGATCGACGCCGGCCTTTTCGTACAGATCGCGGCGGTAGAAGACGGCGACAGGACCGGAATCCCACGGCATGGCATAGGCGACATCGCCGACTTCAAGCTCGGTGCGCTTGAAATCAGGGAATTTCGCCTGGATCTCGGGCGTGTAGCCGAGCTCCTTCAGATTGGCGAAGCAATCCGGGAAACGGCTCCAGAAGATTTCAGCCTCGAAATTTTCGATACTGACAATGTCAGGCAGGCCGTCGCCGCCGGCGGCGCAGGCAGCCAGCGTCTTGTCGAAGACCTGGCTGTTGCCGAGGTCCTCGACGGTGATCTTGATATCGGGAAACTGTTTGTTGAAGCCTGGAAGCGTGGACTTCAATGCCGATGCGGCGACATTCCAGCTCCAGATGGTCAGATTGGCCGACTCAGCGAATGCGGAGCCGGAAGCAAGCAGTGCGACAGCTGCGGTCGCAGCGAGAAGTTTGAAGCGCATTGAAAATCCTCCCTTTTCAATTGCCGATTTTTCACGAACGCGGTTAGACTATCCGCAAGGGAGCGGCTGTCTCCTAAAAAGGGAACATGGATTTGGCGGAAAGTAAGGTCGGCACGAGTGCAATCTATCAGCCCGGCGCAAGCAGCATAGAGGGTTCGCCGACGGCGCTGCAGATGTTTCATGACCATCCGCTGGTCATGGCTATGCCGCACTGGCATGCGCAGGTTGAGGTCAACTTCGTCATGCGCGGCACTGTCCATTATCGGATGAGCGACCACGAATTTCGGCTGAACGCCGGCGAAATGTGCCTCTTCTGGGGTGGCCAGCCGCATCAGATGGATGAATCCTCGGATGATTCGCTCTATGCCGGCGCCCATCTGCCGCTCATTTATTTCTTCCGGTTGCGCCTGCCGATCAGCATTTCCAGCCGGCTGATGAAGGGCGAGACGCTGCTGACCTCGGCGACCGATGCTGCCGACAACGAGAATTTCGCCCGTTGGTTCCGCTATTCCAAGTCCGGTGATTCCGCCAAGGCTCAGCACGCGGTCGACGAATTGCTGCTGCGCATCGAGCGTATCGCGCTCGAACCCTATTCGATGACGACATCGAAGACGGTCGCCAGCCTTGAAGGCGATCAGCCGCATCCGAATTCCTCGCGCAACGTTGCACGCATGTGCGATTTCATCGCCGCCAATTTCCTGCAGGACATCGATTCGGTCGACATTGCCCGCGCCGCCGACCTGCATCCGAAATATGCGATGAACCTCTTCAAGCGATCGACCGGCATGACGCTGAGCAAATATGTGACGCTGCTCAGGCTGTCGCGCGCCCAGGCGATGCTGATGAGCGAAGGCGCCAACGTGCTGCAGGTGGCGATGGACAGCGGCTTCGGCTCGATCAGCGCGTTCAACAAATCCTTTCGCCATATCGCCGGCATGTCCCCATCGGACTTCCGCCGCGATATCCGGCTGGTGACGACGGTCCCCGCCGGCGCCTTCCGGAACTAGATCGGGGACGTGTCGCACTTCGGCGTTTTACCTGTTCTGCCGCTTGCCTTTCCTCTGAGCAGAAAGACGTCGGCGCTTAAGATGGTGGCAGAAAGTGCGCATTTACTGTGCAAGTGCATGCACTATTCAGGCTGCGGGCGAAAGACAGCCTGTTCACCGTCAATGAATTCAACAATTTATAGTTTGGCACGCCCTTTGCTTCGATAGCTGCAGAGTTGGTGGCTAGGGTTCCGGCGTCGCAGGGCGCGGCTGGTCCGAGAGCTGCCACCGGCGGGGGAGACATCCCGCCGGGTGCACGGCGGGACAAAAGCCCGGGAGACCTCGTAAGCCAAGGGATTGGCGGCACGATGGTCATTGCCGATCCCTTTTGACGAAAAGCAAAAGGGGAATTTCAATGCAGACTTTTTCGAAGCTTCTTTCAATCACCGCACTGACGGCATCCTTGGCGCTGGGCGTCGGCTCCATCGCGAAAGCCGAACAGAAGACCGATTTCAAGGTCGCCTGGTCGATCTATGTCGGCTGGATGCCGTGGGGATACGCGGCCGATCACGGCATCGTCAAGAAATGGGCTGACAAATACGGCATCAAAATCGAGGTCACCCAGTTCAACGACTACGTCGAATCGATGAACCAGTACACGGCCGGTGCCTTCGATGCCGTGACGCTGACCAATATGGACGGACTGTCGATCCCGGCCGCCGGCGGCGTCGATACCACAGCCGTGATCGTCGGCGACTTTTCGAACGGCAATGATGCGGTCATCCTGAAAGACAAGGCGAGCCTTGCCGACATCAAGGGCCAGAACGTCAATCTCGTCGAATTCTCCGTCTCGCACTATCTGCTGGCCCGGGCGCTCGAAAGCATCAAGATGACCGAGCGCGACGTCAAAGTGGTCAACACTTCCGATGCCGACATGGTCGCTGCCTACAAGACGGCTGACGTAACGGCTGTCGTCACGTGGAATCCGCTGGTCTCGACCATCCTCGAAGATCCCACGGCCAAGAAGGTTTTCGACAGTTCGCAGGTGCCGGGCGAAATCATCGACCTGATGGTCGCCAATTCAGGCGTGCTGAAGGACAACCCGAATTTCGGCAAGGCGCTCGCCGGCATCTGGTATGAAACCGCAGCACTGCTGACATCAGACAGTGCCGACGGCAAGGCCGCCCGCGAGGCGATGGGCCAGGCATCGGGCACCGATCTCAAGGGTTTCGAATCCCAACTCGCAGCCACCAAGCTGTTTGCCAAGCCGGCCGATGCCGTTGCCTTCACTGCCTCGGGCAGCCTGCCGAAGACAATGGATCTCGTCCGCAACTTCCTGTTCGAAAAAGGCCTGCTCGGCAATGGCGCGCCGTCCGCCGACGTCATCGGCATCGAAATGCCGGACGGCAAGATCCTCGGCGATAGCGGCAACGTCAAGCTGCGGTTCACCGAGACCTACATGAAGGCGGCCGCTGACGGTTCGCTCTGAGCGATTTTTAAGCAGCGACGCGGCCTTCCCTGCGCCGCCCATCCTTCATCAGCGGAGCTTTCCCTATGCGCTGGATCAACACGAAGCCGAGCCGGGGCGCGCAGCTTGCCTTGACGCTGCTGCCCTTCGTGCTGCTGGTCGTTGCCTACACGTTCGGCTCGGCGGCGCGGCTGGCGGAAAATGCCAACGACAAACTGCTGCCCGGTCTTGCCGGTTTTGCCGATGCGATCGATCGCCTGGCCTTCATCGCCGATCCGCGCACCGGCGAATACCTGCTCTGGTCCGATACCGGAGCGAGCCTGGTGCGCCTGTTTGCCGGCCTTGGCATCTCCACTATCACCGCGCTCGTCATCGGCATGCTGATCGGCATGCTGCCTTATATGAGGGCGCTGCTCTCCCCTTTCGTCGCCGTTATCTCAATGGTGCCGCCGCTGGCGCTGCTGCCGATCCTGTTCATCGCCATGGGGCTCGGCGAAGCCTCGAAGATCGCGCTCATCGTCATCGGCGTTGCGCCAACGATGATCCGCGACCTTGCGCTGAAGGCGCTGGAGCTGCCGCGTGAGCAGATCGTCAAGGCTGAAACGCTCGGCGGCTCCTCCTGGCAGATCGGCCTTCGTGTCGTGCTGCCGCAGATCTTGCCGCGGCTGATCACCTGCCTCAGGCTTCAACTCGGTCCTGCCTGGCTATTCCTGATCGCGGCAGAAGCGATCTCGTCGGATTCCGGTCTCGGCTACCGCATCTTCCTCGTCCGCCGCTATCTCTCGATGGACGTCATCTTTCCCTATGTCGTCTGGATCACGCTGCTCGCCGTGATCATGAACTATATCCTCGATCGCATCCGCATCGCCGTCTTCCCCTGGTCGGAGCTGGAGAAGCAGGCATGAGCGAGTTGGTGATCGAAAAGGTCTGGAAAGAGTATGGCGACCAGATCGTCCTCGAAGATGTGTCGCTGATTGTCGCCGCGCGCGCCTTCGTGGCCCTTGTCGGACCGTCCGGCTGTGGCAAGTCGACGTTCCTGCGCATGCTGCTCGGCCAGGAGCGGCCGACGCGGGGCACGATCCTGCTCGACGGCGAAGCGCTGCCGCAGGAGCCAGGCCCGGATCGCGGCGTCGTCTTCCAGCGCTACTCCGTCTTCCCGCATCTGACGGTCCTCGGAAACGTGCTGCTCGGGCGCGAACTCTCGGCGTCCCGCTACAAGGCCAAGCTTTTTGGCGCTGCCCGCCGCGATGCCGTCGACGAAGCTCGGCGGCTGATCGGCGAAGTCGGCCTTTCCGGCGCCGAGGACAAATATCCGGCGCAACTATCAGGCGGCATGCAGCAGCGCCTTGCGCTGGCGCAGGCGCTGATCATGAAACCGAAGGTGCTGCTGCTCGATGAGCCATTCGGCGCACTCGACCCCGGCATCCGCGCCGAAATCCACACATTGATGAAGCGGCTCTGGCACGAGACGCAGATGACCGTCGTCATGGTGACGCACGACATGCGCGAGGCATTCACGCTGGCGACGCGGGTCGTCGCCTTCGAGCGCAAGCGTGACCGCCCGGAGGAAAAGGAGCGCTACGGCGCGACGATCACCAAGGACATTTCGATCTGGCCGCCGAGGCTTGCCGGCGCGCCCACCATCTTCAGCCCCGACCGGGACGGCCCGGTCATTTCTCTGGGCCTTCGCCGGGACGACCCGGCTTCCAGTCCGTCAGGAGAAAAGCCATGATGCATGTCAGACGTTCGCCCGAAGAGATCGCCGCCAACCGGCAGCGTTACGAGGAACATCAGAAAAAGGGGCTGGAATTCGCGCCGAAGGCCCTACCGGCGCCGAGCCCCCTGCCCGCCCCCGGCATCGATGCGGCTGCGATCATCCATCAGGAAACCATCCCCGGCGGCTGGTACTGGTCGACCGCGCTGAAGCGCGGCGAGGCGCTCCGCATCGATCAGGGCGAAGGCGGATCGACTGTGGTGCTCGTTGCCTGGAACGCCACTGATACAAGCGAACGGCTCAATCTGGTCGATACGGTCAAGGTTCAGTGGACGACCGCCCTCGGCAAGGGCCGCGTCATCTTCTCAGATATGGGCCGGGTGATGTTTTCGCTGATTGAGGACAGTTCCGGCGCCCATGACTGCCTGATGGGTGGTTCGACGGCAGCTTCGAACGCCGCAAAATATCCTGGCGTGAAGACCCGCAACACTCGCGACAATCTCGTGCTCGTCGCCGGCAAGCTTGGTCTCACCAGACGCGATATTCCTGCGATTCTCAATCTCTTCGCCCCGGTTCGCGTCGACGACAACGGTGGCTTCCACTGGCGCGGCAAACTCTCCAACAGCGGCGATTATGCCGAACTGCGCGCCGAGATGGACATGATCGTCGGCTTCTCGAATTGCCCGCATCCGCTCGATCCCGACCCGGTCTATGCGCCGAAGCCGGTGATCGTCACGCGCTTTCGCGCGCCCGCACCCGCAGTGGACGATCTCTCGCGCACAGCAACCGCCGAAGCCCTTCGCGGCTTCGAGAACAACGCCTCGATGCTGGCCTGAGGGAGAATGACGATGACCGATTTCATCAAGACTTCAGCTTCGCGCAGCCTCGAAAACGCCGTGCAGGAACATTTCATCCCGGCCGAAGCGCCGTGGTCCGGCATCGTGCGCAAGGGTCAGACCATCCGCATCGAGGACAGCTACGGCCAACAGGCAATCGATACGCTGTTTTATCGCGCCGATGACTTTGCCGAGCGTTATTCCAACCAGGATACGATGCGGGCACAAGGCGGCGCCTATATCGGCACCGGCACGAAGATCATTTCGAACGAGGGCAACGTCATGCTGGTCATGACGGCCGATAGCTGCGGCCGCCACGATACATCAGCCGGCGCCTGCTCCTGCGAGAGCAACACGGTGCGTTTCGGCCACGGAACCAAATACCTGCATGCCTGCCGCGACAATTTCGTGATCGAGGTGACAAAACACGGCATGAGCAAGCGCGACATCGTGCCGAACATCAATTTCTTCATGAACGTGCCGATCAAGCCGAACGGCGAGATGACTATCGTCGACGGCATTTCCGCGCCTGGCGATTATGTCGAACTGGTGGCGGAGATGGACGTGCTCTGCGTCATCTCCAATTGCCCGCAGATCAACAATCCCTGCAACGGCTTCGATCCCACGCCGATCCGGGTGCTGATCTGGGACGGCGAGGACTGATCGATGTTCACCAAAGTCCTTATCGCCAATCGCGGCGAAATCGCCGTCCGCGTCATCCGCACATTGAAGAGGATGGGCATTGCCTCCGTTGCCGTCTATTCCGATGTCGATCGATTCTCGAAGCCGGCACTGACCGCCGATGAGGCCATGCGCCTCGGCACGGCGCCCGCTGCCGAAAGCTATCTTGATGTCGACGCCGTCATTGCCGCCTGCAAGGCGACGGGCGCTGAGGCAGTGCACCCAGGCTACGGCTTCCTCTCGGAGAATATCGGCTTTGCCGAGCGGCTCGCCGCTGAAGGCATCGCCTTCATCGGCCCGCGCCCAGAGCATCTGTCGGCCTTCGGCTTGAAGCATACGGCGCGCGAATTGGCGAAAGCGAGCGGCGTGCCGCTACTGCCCGGCACCGATCTCTTGCAGAGCGTCGACGAGGCGCTTTCGGCTGCCGAGACCGTCGGTTATCCCGTCATGCTGAAGAGCACGGCCGGCGGCGGCGGTATCGGCATGCAGCTCTGCGCCGATGCGGCCGGCCTCAAGGCTTCCTTCGAAAGCGTGCAGCGGACCGCGCGCGCCAGCTTCGGCGATGCGCGCGTCTACATCGAGCGTTTCGTTGCCGAAGCGCGCCATGTCGAGGTGCAGATCTTCGGCGACGGCAAGGGCGGCGTGATCGCGCTCGGCGAACGCGACTGCTCGCTGCAGCGGCGGAACCAGAAGGTCGTCGAGGAGACGCCTGCGCCTGGCCTTTCTGCGGAGACAAGGGCGCGGCTGCACAAGGCGGCGGTCGACTTGGGAAGCTCGGTCTCCTATGAATCGGCCGGCACTGTCGAGTTCATTTATGATCCCCAGCGCCAGGAATTCTATTTCCTCGAGGTCAATACCCGCCTGCAGGTCGAACATCCCGTCACGGAAGCTGTCTTCGGCATCGACCTCGTCGAATGGATGATCCGTCAGGCGGCCGGCGAGGATGTGCTCTCGGGTGCTGGGGGTCTGACGCCGAAGGGTGCGGCGATCGAGATGCGGATCTATGCCGAGATGCCGCATGCCGATTTCCGCCCGAGTGCCGGCCTTTTGACCGAAGTCATTTTTCCGGAAAGCACCCGCGTCGACGGCTGGATCGAGACGGGAACCGAGGTCACGCCCTTCTACGACCCGATGCTTGCCAAGCTGATCGTGGCGGCGGCAGACCGGCCGGCGGCGATCGAGAAGCTTAAGGCGGCACTCGCCGAAACATCGATATCGGGCATCGAGACCAATCTCGCTTACCTGAGGGCGATCGCCGCTTCCGAATTGCTGGCCAGCGCCAAGGTGGCAACGACGGCTCTACGCGACTTCGCCTTCGTTCCCGATGTCGTCGAGGTTCTCGCGCCCGGGGCGCAGTCAAGCATCCAGGAACTTCCGGGCCGGCTCGGCCTCTGGCATGTCGGCGTGCCGCCGAGTGGGCCGATGGACGAGCGCTCCTTCCGCCATGCCAATCGGCTGGTCGGCAATGCCGATGTGACGGCTGCGCTGGAGTTGACCGTTTCCGGTCCGACATTGCGATTTTATGCCGACCAGACGATCGCGCTTGCTGGCGCGCGGATGCCAATGACATGCGACGGCGTAAAATTGCCGCATGACGCCCCGGTGACAATCCGCGCCGGTCAGGTTCTGTCGATCGGTACCATCGAAGGACCGGGACAGCGCGCCTATCTCGCCGTCGCCGGTGGTTTAGCCGCTCCCGTTGTGCTCGGCTCGCGCGCGACCTTCGGCCTTGGCCAATTCGGCGGTAACGCCACCGGCACACTGAAGACAGGGCACGTGCTGCATTTTGCCCGACAGGTACCGGCCGAACCGGTGAGACCGGCGACGGAGCCAGCCGCCTTGACGCGCGAATGGGATGTCGGCGTCGTCTATGGCCCGCACGGGGCTCCCGATTTCTTTCAGGACAGCGATATCGAGACGCTGTTTTCGACGGCTTATGAGGTGCATTTCAACAGTGCCCGCACCGGGGTGCGCCTGATCGGCCCAGCCCCGCAATGGGCACGAAGCGACGGCGGTGAGGCGGGGCTGCATCCCTCCAACCTGCACGACAACGCCTATGCGATCGGGGCGATCGATTTCACCGGCGATATGCCGATCATTCTGGGGCCCGATGGTCCAAGCCTTGGCGGCTTCGCTTGCCCGGCGGTGATCGCCCGCGAAGAGCAGTGGAAGATGGGCCAGTTCAAGCCCGGCGACAGAATCCGTTTTCATGCGCTGGCTCGGCCGGAAGACCCGATCGCCGGCCCGGCGGTGCGGCGGCCCTCGGAAGAAACAGGTTCGCCGATCCTCGGTATCAGCGAGGATGGCCCGGTTTCTGTCGTTTATCGCCGCCAAGGCGACGACAATCTGCTCGTCGAATATGGGCCGATGACGCTCGATATCGCGCTGCGGCTGCGGGTGCACCTGCTGATGCAGGCGGTCGTGAAGGCCCGCCTCCCTGGCGTCGTCGACCTCACCCCCGGTATCCGCTCGCTGCAGATCCATTACGACGGCACGCAGTTGACGCGCCGGCGCCTGCTTGGGCTGCTCTCCGAGATCGAGGCGACGCTTCCGGCAGCGCAGGAGGTCAAGGTGCCGAGCCGCATCGTGCACCTGCCGCTTTCCTGGAACGATCCGGATGCCGAGCTTGCGATGCGCAAATATCAGGAGCTCGTGCGACCGAATGCGCCCTGGTGCCCCTCGAATATCGAGTTCATCCGCCGCATCAACGGTCTTCCCGATGAACAGGCCGTCCGCGATATCGTCTTCGACGCAAGCTACCTCGTGCTGGGTCTCGGTGACGTCTATCTCGGCGCGCCGGTTGCGACCCCGACCGACCCACGCCATCGCCTCGTGACGACGAAGTATAATCCCGCCCGCACCTGGACGCCGGAGAATGCCGTCGGCATCGGCGGCGCCTATATGTGCATTTACGGCATGGAGGGACCGGGCGGCTACCAGCTCTTCGGCCGCACCATCCAGGTGTGGAACACATGGCGGGAGACGCCGGCCTTTACCAGGGGCAAACCCTGGCTGCTGAACTTCTTCGACCAGATCCGTTTCTTCCCAGTCAGTAACCAGGAGTTGACGGAGGCGCGGGCCGCCTTTCCGCATGGAGGTTATCCCATCAGGATCGAGGAGACGGAATTCTCCTATGCCGCCTATGAGAGGGAATTGCAGGCGAATTCGGCGTCGATCAGCCGCTTCAAGGCAACGCAGCAGGCTGCCTTCGATGCCGAACGCCAGCGCTGGAAGGACGCCGGGCTCGACAGTTTCGTCACCGACGAAGGCACGGGCGAAAGTCCCGATGGGGATATTCCCGACGGCTGCTTCGGTGTTGCCAGCGCCGTGCCCGGCAATATCTGGAAATTGCTGGTCGAGCCGGGCTCCCCGGTTGCGGCCGGCGATACACTCGCCATCATCGAATCGATGAAAATGGAAATCAACGTCACCGCCCATGCGGCAGGCCGCGTTCGCGACCTGCGCGCCGGGCCGGGAAGAAACGTCAAAGCCGGCGATATTATCGTCGTCCTGGAGGAATGCTGACATGCTGCCGACCATTCTCGATCTCTCAACCCTTCGCGCCGCCTATCAATCCGGCCTGACGCCGCTCGATGCCATCGAAGAGGTGATCTCCCGCCGCGCCGCCTCTAGAGATGCGGCAATCTTCATCACTCCGGTGCCGGATGAGGAGCTGCGCGCTGCCGCCAAAGCCTTGATGGCACGCGCGCCTGAGGCAAACAGCCTGCCGCTCTGGGGCGTGCCCTTCGCCGTGAAAGACAATATCGACGCCGCTGGCCTGCCGACGACGGCCGCCTGCCCGGCCTATGAGTATCGGCCGGAGGCGGACTCCACGGTCGTTGCTCGGTTGAAGGCAGCCGGCGCCATCATCATCGGCAAGACCAATCTCGACCAGTTCGCCACCGGTCTCAACGGCACGCGCTCGCCCTATGGAGCGCCGCGTTCGGTCTTCGATGCGGCCTATATTTCAGGCGGTTCGAGCTCCGGATCATCAGTTACGGTCGCTTCGGGCCTGGCGGCCTTCGCGCTCGGCACGGATACGGCAGGCTCCGGCCGCGTGCCGGCTGCTTTCAACAATCTGGTCGGCATCAAGCCGACGCCGGGCCTCTTGCCGAATACCGGCGCCGTTCCGGCCTGCAAGAGCGTCGACTGCATCACGATCTTTGCCGCAACCGTCGGCGATGGCGTTGCGATCCGCAAAGTCGCCGAAGGCTTTGATGCCGCAGATCCCTTCTCGCGCCCCGCCAAGCCGGCGAAGCTGCCGGTATCGGGCCTGCGCATCGGCGTCCTGGCCGGCGCCGAACGGGAATTCTTCGGGGACAAGGAGGTGGAGGCGCTCTACGATCAGGCGATCGAGCGGGCAAAAGCGCTCGGAGCGACCATCGTGCCCTTCGATTACACGCCGTTCCGCGAGGCTGCCGCCCTTCTCTATGACGGGCCGTGGGTTGCCGAACGTCTGGCGGCGGTCGAGGATTTCCTCGCCACCAACGCCGCCGATTTCGATCCGACGGTCAGAGGGATCATCGAAGGCGCCAAGGGCAAGACCGCGGTCGAGGCCTTCAACGGCCGTTACCGGCTGGAGGAGCTGCGCCGCAAGACCGAGGCCGAATGGGAAAAGGCTGATGTTCTGCTGCTGCCGACCGCGCCAACCACCTATACGGTCGCCGACATGCTGGCCAATCCCGTCGTGCTCAACGGCCGCCTCGGCCGCTACACCAATTTCGTCAACCTGCTCGATTGCGCGGCAATCGCCGTTCCGGCCGGCTTCGGGAAAGGCGGCTTGCCGGGTGGCGTCACCGTCATCGCACCCGCTTTCACCGACGATGCGCTGGCGCCGCTTGCCGATGCGCTGCACCGCGCAGCGGGTTCCGGCATGGGCATCGACCGGCAGGCGGCGATCCCCGAAGCAAGCCGTGTTGTGCCTGGCGATGACGGTTTCATCGAAATCGCGGTCGTCGGTGCGCATCTGACCGGCATGCCGCTCAATCACGAACTGGCAGGCGCCGGCGGGCGTCTGGTCAAGACCTGCCGCACGGCCGGCGATTATCGCCTCTTCGTCTTGCCCAATACCACGCCAGCGAAACCAGGGCTGCTGCGCGAACCCGGCCACAAGGGTCAGGGGCTGGAGGTCGAGGTCTGGGCACTGCCGGCCGATGCTTTCGGCAGGTTCGTCCAGAAGATTCCGGCACCCCTCGGCATCGGTAAGCTGACGCTCGAAGACGGTTCCAGCGTCTCCGGCTTCGTCTGCGAGGCCCATGCGGTGAAAGGTGCGGAGGAAATCACCGCGCTTGGCGGCTGGCGCAACTACATCAGCGCCAAGCTGGCGAGCTGAGGAGAGCTTTGCATGGCGGCAAAACTTGTCAGGCGCCTGATCGATCTGCTGCGGTACGGTCTGACCGCCCGCAGCGAAGCGATCGGCAGCGCCTGTGTCAGCCCTGGCGGTTCTGAGAGCGTTCGGCAAGCTCGACGATGATGCCATCGGGATCGCGAACGAAGGCGATCTTGTTCAGCATCTCGGAGTGGACGGCGAAGCGCGGCCGCTCCTTGATCTCGACGCCCGCCTGTTCAAGGCGGGCGAAGGCCTCGTCGACACTGTCGAAATGAAAGGTGAGGTGGCGGACGCCGGCCGTATCTTCAGGCACGTCGACCGCTCTCGACGCGCCGCCGGGCGGCGCAAAGACCTCCAGCATGCCGCCGCCGGCATCGAGGAATGCTACTTGCATGCCATTCGCCATCGTCTTGCGCAGCACCAGGCTGAGTCCGAGCAGGCCACAGTAGAAATCGACGGTGCGGTCCATGTCGCTGACCGTCATGCCGACATGCTCGAAGGATTTCAGCATGGGAATGCCCTTCCCAGTTCAGACGGTAGCCGCAGCACGCCATTCCCCTGCCGGCAGCCAGGAGCGATAGAGCGGATGATCGGCGGCGATCGGCATCGGCGTCGGTTGTCCGGTTCGCTGCGAGAAATAGGCGGCCGTTACCAGTTCCAGCGAATTGCGGGCATCCTGCAATGTCACCGGTGGGTCGGTGTCCTCGACGATCGCCTTGTGGAAGAGCTCGAACTGACGGGTGTAGCCATCCTCGCCAGGCACATAGGCGGCGAGCACTTCGTCGATCCGCGCCTGATGTTCCTCTGTCCCGGCGACGAAAGTCCACGGGTCACGGCCCATCGTATAGGGTTCGATGATGCTTTCGGCGACGAGGTCGTTGAAGCAGAAGCGCAACCGCGAGATCTCCTTGCGCGAACCCAGCGTCATCGAGAGCGTCGCCAGCGAGCCATTCTGCATCTTCACCGAAAGGGCTGCCGTATCCTCGACCTCGATCGGATTGACCAGCGTCGCCCCATAGGAAAACACCTCGGCGCAGGGGCCATGTACATAGTTCAGCATGTCATGAGCGTGGATGGCGTGGCCGAGAAGGCCGCCGCCGAGTTCGCTCGCCCATTTGCCGCGCCACGGCACGGCGTAATAATCCGGCCCGCGCCACCAATGGGTTTCGATCGTCGTCAGGAACGGCTTGCCGGCAAGGCCGCTTTCGATCAGTAGCTTCAGCTTCTGCAGGCCGGAGCCGTAGCGATACTGGAAGATCGGCATCAGCTTCCTGCCGGGGTAACGATCGAGGATGCGCCCCATCTCGTCGACCTCGGCGATCGAGCCGAAGAGCGGCTTCTCGCAGATCACGTGCTTGCCGGATTCGATGCCCTTGCGGCAAAGTTCGAAATGCGAGCTCGGCGGCGTCGAAATGTCGATGATGTCGAGATCGTCACGGGCAAACAGCGCATCCGCATCCTGCGTGTATTCGCCAATGCCGTATTCCTCGCACAGCCCCTTGCCGCGTTCCTCGTCGAGCGAGCAGAGCACGGGGACTTCGAAAAGCTCCTTGTTCCAGCCGAAGCCGGCCAGATGCCGCGCAGCGATGCCTGCGCCGATGACGCCGACGCGCAATTTCCTGGTCATGATTTCCTCCTCAGCGAGCGCCGATGCGAGCGGCTTTCGCCTGGGCTTCGAGCGAAAGACGGCAGACTTCAAAAACGTGATCCTGGGTCATCGCCGTCTGCGTGCGGTTGCCGACGTAGGCGGTGAACGCGTCGAAATAATCGAGCTTTTCGCCGCTGCAATCGATATGGGTCATTTCCTTGCCGTTGACCAGGAAGAGATGATCCTTGCCCGGCCGGCCGGCAATGTCGATATATTTGCGCAGCTCGATGTAACCTTCGGTGCCGAGGATGGTCAGGCGCCCGTCACCCCAGGTCGGCAGCGCCTCCGGCGTGAACCAGTCGACACGCACATAACCCGCCGCCTTGTCGGAGCGCAGAAGCACCTCGCCGAAATCCTCGAAGGCGGGCTTGTCAGGCATCCCGAAATTGCCGATCGAGCTTGCGATGACCTCGCCTGTGGTCGAGCCGGTATAGAACAGGAACTGGTCGACCTGGTGTGAAGCAATATCGACGATGATGCCGCCGAAGGCCTCGGGATCGAAGAACCAGTCCGGCCGGGTCGGCAGTTGCAGCCGGTGTGGACCGACGCCGAGCGTTTGGATCACTTGGCCGATCGCGCCTTCGGCGACGAGCTTGCCGGCCTTGACGGCGGAGCGCACGCAGTGGCGCTCGGAAAAGCAGATCGAGAAGATCTTGCCGGTCTCGGCAACGGTGCGCCTGACGTCCTCGAGCTGGGCGAAGGTCGTCACGCCAGGCTTGTCGGTCATCACATCCTTGCCCGATCTCATCGCGCGGATCGCAAGCCCGGCGCGGTCACGCGGGATCGCGGAAATGCAGATGACGTCGATCGACGGATCGTCGAACAGCTTTTCCCGGTCGATCTGCGGCGCGTCAGGATAGGTCTTCTCAAAGGCCTCGCGCAGTGCCGGCACCGAGGTCTGCGGGCAATAGCCGACGAATTCGCCGCCTGAAGCAAGCAATCCCTTCACGTGATCGAACGTATGCCCATGGTCGATTCCGACGACGGCAAATCTTAGCATCGCTGCAATATCCTCCCGGGGTTCTCGTGCGGCCGGCTGACGCCAGCCTCCTCCATGTCGCGCAAAACAGATAACGAAAGCCGGCTCCTGTCAAGGCGAGATGGAGGGCAAAATCGTCGCGGCCTGTATTTAAATATTTGAAATTTAACGGTAATTTTGTATCTAAATAGTTATTTTGTGGCCTTTTGCAATTGGATTCCCCGAGGAAGCCCGCCGCTTGAGCCGATCAGACAAAGGTCTTTTTCCCCCACGCATCTTGCCCCGCCTTCATGAATGTGATCGATTTTGGTCGTCGCCGGGTCGGAGGGCGGCAACACCCCGCAATTTTTAAAAGAGCTCTTCTCGCTCGCCTTGATGGAAGATCACCATGTCTCAAGCTCTTCTCGATGTCGCCGCTTCGGATGGTCTTTTTGTCGGTCGCATCTGGAATCCCGAAGCGGAGGGACCGAGCATTGTGACGTTACGCCAGGGCATGCTGGTCGACATCACGTCGCGCGAGACGCCGACGCTGAGCGCCCTGCTCGAGCGGCAGGATGCCGTCGCCTTCGTCCGTGCAGCAAATGGCAAGGCGGTTGGCTCGCTGGCGGACATCGCCGCCAACAGTACCGGAGCTCCGGATCAAACGCGCCCGTATCTCCTTGCGCCCGTCGACCTGCAGGCAGTCAAGGCCTGCGGCGTTACCTTTGCGCAGTCGATGATCGAGCGCGTCATCGAGGAGAAGGCCGCCGGTAATCCGGAGCGTGCCGCCTCGATCCGCGAGCGAGTCAGCACGCTAATCGGCGGCAGCCTCGCCAATCTCAAGGCCGGTTCGCCGGAGGCTGCCAAGGTCAAGCAGGCGCTGATCGACGAGGGCATGTGGTCGCAATATCTCGAGGTCGGCATTGGGCCGGATGCCGAGGTTTTCACCAAGGCGCCGGTGCTTTCCTCGGTCGGCTGGGGTGCGGATGTCGGCCTGCATCCGATCTCAACCTGGAACAATCCCGAGCCGGAAATCGTGCTCGCGGTCAACAGCCGCGGCGAAATCAAGGGGGCGACGCTCGGCAACGACGTCAACCTGCGCGACGTCGAGGGCCGCTCGGCGCTGCTGCTCGGCAAGGCCAAGGATAACAACGCCTCCTGCTCGATCGGTCCTTTCATCCGCCTGTTCGATGCCGGCTACAGCCTCGATGATGTACGCAAGGCCGAACTCGACCTGAAGGTGTCAGGCCAGGACGGTTTCGTGTTGCACGGCAAGAGTTCGATGTCAAAGATCAGCCGCGACCCGACCGACCTCGTCAAGCAGACGGTCGGCGCCCATCATCAGTATCCCGATGGTTTCATGCTTTTCCTCGGCACGCTGTTTGCGCCGACGCAGGACCGCGACGCGCCGAAGCAAGGCTTCACCCACAAGATCGGCGATGTCGTCGAGATTTCCTCGGCAGGCCTCGGTGCGCTCGTCAACACCGTGCGCCTTTCCACCGAATGCTCGCCCTGGACCTTCGGCATTTCGGCGCTGATGAGCAACCTCGCAAAGCGCGGGCTGCTCTAATTCTTTGATTTTGCGCATTTCCGGGCGGAAAATCGCGTCGCACTTTTCCTGGAAATGCTTCAGCTACTGGTTTCTTCGCCTGCCCTCCAGCAGATCGAGGACGGAGTTTGCCGCCTCGAGAACATTTGTCCCCGGGCCGAACACGGCTGCAACGCCGTGTTCGTGCAGGAATTCATAGTCCTGACGCGG
Source organism: Rhizobium redzepovicii (assembly GCF_019793435.1). Lineage (GTDB taxonomy): Bacteria > Pseudomonadota > Alphaproteobacteria > Rhizobiales > Rhizobiaceae > Rhizobium > Rhizobium redzepovicii. The sequence goes on from NZ_JAILYH010000013.1 coordinate 117,509, forward strand.
GATAACGCCGCCGCAGACGACGATGATATCGCCACCGCCCTGTTCCCTCAGCCTGTCGATAAGCTGTGGTAGCAGCGTCCTGTGACCGGCCGCCAGCGACGAGACGCCGACGACATTGACCTTTTCGCTGAGTGCGACGCCGGCAGCTTCCTCCGGTGTCTGGAAGAGGGGACCGGCGAGCACATCGAAGCCGATGTCGCCGAAGGCCGAGGCGATCACCTTTGCGCCTCGGTCGTGTCCGTCCTGACCGAGCTTGGCAACCATGATCTTCGGCCGGTGCCCCATGGCTTCCGTCACCTCCGTCATGCGAGTCTTGAGCACGGCGAGTTCCGGCTCATTTTCATAGGCCTCGCCATAGACGCCCTTGATCACCACAGGGGTGGCGGCATGATCGCCGAAGGCAGCACGCATCGCGTCCGATATTTCGCCGACCGTGGCGCGGGTTCGGGCCGCTGCGATCGCTGCTTCCAGCAGGTTGCCCTTGCCGCTCTGTGCGATCTCTACCAGGGCCGCCAGCGCCTCGCGCACGGCTCCGCCATCGCGGCGCCGCTTCGTTTCTTCGATACGTCTGATCTGCGCTTTGCGCACCGCGCTATTGTCGATCTCCAGAATGTCGATCGGCTGCTCGTTGTCGAGCCGGTAGCGGTTGACGCCGACAATGACCTCTTCGCCCTTGTCGACGGCCGCCTGACGGCGTGCGGCCGCTTCCTCGATCAGCCGTTTCGGCAGGCCTTCCGCTACGGCCTTGGTCATGCCGCCCAGTGCCTCGACTTCCTCCATCAAGGCCCAGGCCTTGTCGGCAAGCTCGGCCGTCAGGCTTTCGACATAGTAGGAGCCCGCCAGGGGATCGACCACTTTTGTCACGCCGGTTTCGTGGCTCAGGATCAGCTGCGTATTGCGGGCAATGCGCGAGGAGAATTCCGTCGGCAGCGCGATCGCCTCGTCGAAGGAGTTGGTGTGCAGCGACTGCGTGCCGCCGAGCACGGCCGACATCGCCTCGAAAGCGGTGCGGATGATGTTGTTATAAGGGTCCTGCTCCTGCAGCGAGACGCCGGAGGTCTGGCAATGGGTGCGCAGCATCAGCGAGGACTGTTTCTCCGGATGAAACCCTTCCATGATCCGCGTCCAGAGCAGGCGGGCGGCGCGCAGCTTGGCGGCTTCCATGAAGAAGTTCATGCCGATGGCGAAGAAGAAGGACAGGCGGCCGGCGAATTCGTCGACGCTCAGGCCTTTGGCGATGGCGGCGCGCACATATTCGCGGCCGTCGGCCAGCGTGAAGGCCAGTTCCTGCACCAGCGTCGCGCCGGCTTCCTGCATGTGGTAGCCGGAGATCGAGATGGAGTTGAACTTCGGCATCTCGCGGGCGGTATAGTCGATGATATCGGCGACGATCCGCATCGAGGGTTCGGGGGGATAGATATAGGTGTTGCGTACCATGAACTCCTTGAGGATGTCGTTCTGAATGGTCCCCGAGAGCTCGGCCTGGGGAACGCCCTGCTCTTCGCCGGCGACGATGAAAGAGGCGAGGATCGGAATGACGGCGCCGTTCATGGTCATCGACACCGACATGTCGCCGAGCGGAATGCCGTCAAAAAGGATCTTCATGTCCTCGACGCTGTCGATTGCCACACCCGCCTTGCCGACGTCACCCTCGACGCGCGGATGATCGCTGTCATAACCGCGGTGGGTGGCAAGATCGAAGGCGACCGACAGGCCCTTCTGGCCGGCGGCCAGATTGCGGCGATAAAAGGCGTTCGATTCCTCTGCCGTCGAGAAGCCGGCATATTGGCGGATCGTCCAAGGCCGGCCGGCATACATCGTCGCTCGCGGGCCGCGGGTGAAGGGAGCAAAACCGGGAAGCGAACCAAGGTGCCCGGCGCCGTCGAGATCCTCAGCCGTATAGAGCGGCTTGACGGCAATGCCTTCCGGCGTCTGCCAGGTCAGCGTTTCGGGCGAGCGGCGCAGTTCCTTTTGCGCAAGCTCCGCCCAATCCGACAGTGTCTTCTTCGTCATGCGGTTCCTCCGGCTTTTTTCATCCCCACCCTACCATTTTATAGGCTCCTCGTGCGATAGAGCCCGAACAGGATGATTTTAGGCCGAGCCGGCCCAAAATCTGAATCCTGTTCTATATTATATAGTTAGAGCATGATGTCGTCCGAAAACCGCTCGCACTTTTCGGCTTCATGCTCCAGGATAATTAATGCGGCAAATCCTTGATTTCTATTGCCGGCATTGGGACCCGCCTCATGAAGACCATGCAGATCTATGCCTTCGATATGAACTGCGTCGGGCACATCAACCACGGCCTGTGGACGCATCCGCGCGACTGCTCAGCACATTATACCGATCTCGACTACTGGACAGAGTTTGCCAAGACCGCCGAACGCGGCAAGCTGGACGGCATCTTCCTGGCCGATATCGTCGGTGTCTATGATGTCTACAAGGGTAGTCCGGCGCCGGTGATCGAGACGGGCGCGCAGATCCCGGTCAATGATCCGCTGATTCCGATTTCGGCGATGGCCTATGTCACCAAACATCTGGGTTTCGGCGTGACCGTCAACACCACCTATGAGCCACCCTTCCTGCTGGCGCGGCGCATGTCGACGCTCGACCACCTGACCAAGGGACGGATCGGCTGGAACATCGTCACCGGCTATCTCGACAGTGCGGCCCGCAGCATGGGTTTCGACAAGCTGCCGGAACATGATGCGCGCTACGATGCGGCCGAGGAATATCTCGAAATACTCTACAAGCTCTGGGAAGGGAGCTGGGACGACGATGCGGTGCTGCGCGACAAGGCGGGCGGCATCTATGCCGATCCCTCCAAAGTGCGCACTGTTCGTCACGACGGCAAATATTACCGGATGGAAGGCATCCATCTTTCCGAGCCCTCGCCGCAGCGCACGCCCCTGCTCTTTCAGGCCGGCGCCTCGGCACGCGGGCAGGATTTCGCCGCACGCCACGCCGAATGCGTCTTCATCGCCGGGCCCAATCCCAAGGCGGCCAGGCCGACCGTCGATGCGCTGCGGGCGAAGGCGGAGGAATTCGGCCGCGGCGCCGACGCATTGAAGATCCTGAGCCTGATCACTGTTGTCGTCGGGCGGACGGAGAAGGAAGCGCAGGACAAGCTCGAGGACTATCGCCGCCATGCGAGCGTCGAGGCCTCGCTTGCGCATTACTCCGCTTCTGTGGGCATCGATTTTTCGAAGTATGGATTGGACGACGTCATCGACCGGAACTCGACCAACGCCAATCAGTCCGCACTTGCGGCCATTACGAAACAGGCAGCGAAGCCGGTGACGCTGCGTGACATCATCGACCAGATGGTCCTCGGCAGCCGGATGAAACCGATGGTGGGCTCGCCCGACCAGATCGCCGATCATCTCACGGCATGGATCGAAGAGAGTGGCATCGACGGCTTCAATCTGGCGCGGACAGTGGCGCCGGAAAGCCTGCGCGATTTCGTCGAACTGGTGGTGCCGGTGCTGCAGGAGCGCGGCGTCTTCAAGGCGGACTATGCTGCAGGACCGTTGCGGCAGAAGCTTTTCGGCGGCGGGAACGGCAGGTTGCCCGCCGCTCATCCCGCCGCCCAATTCCGGCGCTGATTTATCGGTGGTCCAGTCTGGCGACCAGCCGGTCGCCAAGCCACTGGATGCCGCAGACGAGCACGATGAGGACGGCCACCACCGCGATCATCACACTGGTTTCGAAACGCTGATAGCCATAGCGGATGGCGAGATCGCCGAGGCCGCCGGCGCCGATCGCGCCCGCCATGGCCGAGGCGCCGATCAGCGTCACCAGCGTGACGGTGAAACCGGCGACGATGCCTGGCAGCGCTTCGGGCACCAGCACCTCGCGGATGATCGTCCAGCGGCTGCCGCCCATGGCGCGCACGGCATCGATCAGCCCTCGGTCCACCTCGCGCAGCGATACTTCGGCGATGCGGGCGTAATAGGGCGTTGCGGCGATGGCGAGCGGCACGATGGCCGCCCAGGTGCCGAGCGCGGTGCCGACGATCAGCCGCGTCAGCGGGATCAGCGCCACCAGCAGGATGATGAAGGGCACCGAACGGAAGCCGTTGATGACGCCGCCGAGCACGCGGTTGATCCAGAGGTTTTCGGCAATGCCGCCGCGCGCCGTCGCGACCAGTGCAAGGCCAAGCGGCAGGCCGGCGACGAGCGAGATCACTCCCGAGGCGATGGTCATCAGGATCGTCTCCCTAAGGGAGCGAACAAGCAGTTCAAGCATGATCGGTGTCATAACCAAGTACCTCCACCCGGGCGGACCGGGCCGTCAGGAATTTTTGGACCTTTCCGGCAAGCGCGGGGTCGCGCGCGGGAACGGCGATGAAGAACCGCGCCACCGGCTGGTTCTGGATGTGGTCGATGCCGCCATGGACGAGGCGGAAGGAATGCGGCAGCGCCGCCGAGAGTTCGGCAAACAGCGCGCCCTGCGCCTGCGGCCCGGCGAGATCGACGCTGAGGATCGCTTCGCTGCCCGCCGTCGCCGACAGCCGGCCGGCGATATGCTCGGGAAGCTGCGGCCGGATGCCGCCGAGCAGGCTGCCGGTGATATCAGCCTGCGGGTTGGCGAAGATCGACCAGACCTGTCCCTCCTCGACGATCCGCCCGGCATCGATGACCGCGACGCGATCGGCAATGCCGCGGACCACTTCCATCTCATGGGTGATCAGCAGAATGGTCAGCCCGAGCTTACGGTTGATGTCCTTGAGCAGCGTCAGGATCGACCGGGTCGTTTCCGGATCGAGCGCCGATGTCGCCTCGTCGGACAACAGCAGGGCCGGGCGTGCCGCGAGCGCCCGGGCGATGCCGACGCGTTGTTTCTGGCCACCGGACAGCGATGCCGGATAGGCCTTCGCCCTGTCGGCAAGAGCGACGAGCTCGAGCAGCTCATGCGCCCGTTTCAGGCGCTCACTCTTTGCAAGACCCTCGATCTTCAGCGGCAGCGCGACGTTTTCCTCGACGGTCTTGGCGGAAAGCAGATTGAAATGCTGGAAGATCATGCCGATGCGGCGGCGCAGCGGCTGCAGGTCCTGTTCTGAAAGTCCGGTGATATCTCGGCCTTCGATGAGGATCTCGCCGCTATCGGCGCGCTCCAGGCCGTTCAAGCAGCGGATCAGCGTCGATTTGCCGGCGCCGCTGCGGCCGATGATGCCGAGGATTTCGCCTCTCTTCACCGTCAGCGAAATGCCGTCGAGGGCGGCCGTGGTTCCGAACCGCCGCTTCACCTCGGTCAGCCTCACCACCTCTTCGGTCGCCGTTTGCGGCTCTGCCTCGATCGCCGTGGTGGAAACAAAGGAATTCATGTGTTTTTCCTTACAAATGCTGAAGGCGGCCCGGGCAAAGAACGCCCGGACCGCCTCTCGGCAGGCCTTAACCCCAGCCCTGTTTCGGATCAATAGGCGCTGAGACCGGTTCCCTTGTAGACCTTGTCGAACTCGGCCTTGACGGTGTCGTTCTGATAGGAAGACACGAGCGTCTTGACCCATTCTGAATCCTTGTTGTCGTCCTTGACGGCGATGAAATTGCGATACGGATTGTCGACAATCGGCTCCTGCGCGATGCGTTCTGCCGGAGAAAGACCGCTCTTCAGCGCCCAGTCGGTGTTGACGACACCGGCATCCAAATCGTCGATGGACCTGCCGACGATGCCTGCGTCGAGCTCCTTGATGTCGATCTTCTTCGGATTGTCGGTGACGTCGGCGATCGTTGCGAGAATGCCGGTGCCGTCCTTCAGCTTGATCAGGCCTTCGTTCTGGAGAACGCGCAGCGCCCGGCCTTCGTTCGAGGGATCGTTCGGCACGCCGATGACGGCACCTTCCGGGATCTCGGCGACGGACTTGTACTTCTTGGTGTAAAGGCCGATCGGCCAGACGCCGGTATAACCGACGCGCGTGATGTGGTAGCCGTGCTGCTTGATCTGGTTGTCGAGATAGGGCTGATGCTGGAAGGCGTTGGCGTCAAGTTCGCCGCGCTCCAGCGCTTCGTTCGGCTGTGTATAATCGTTGAAAGTGATCGTTTCGATCTTGAGGCCCTTCTTGGCCGCCTCGGTGGTGACCACGCGCCAGATGTCCTCCTCCTCGCCGGCCATGATGCCGACCTTGATCGACTTGTCCGCGGCAAAGGAAGGAGCGGGTGCTGCAAAAGCAAAGAGCGTGGCAGCGGAAACGGCGACGGCGGCAAGAGCCGCGCGGCGCGAAAGGGGGAAGCCGTGAAGATTGTTGTTCTTGATCATTGTTATATCCCGTCTGACTGAATGAGGCCAAGCGCCCCGAGCAGACAGATCATGGCAAATGCGCCCATCGGGAGCGAAGCACGAATGTCCGATGTCGAGGAAGGCTTGGAAAAACTCTTGCCCCGCCATCGATATCAGCAGGATAAATTTCCACCAAATTTATGGATTATCATGGCTTGCAAGAATGGCCCGAACGAGAAACGGCGCCTCGAAGGCGCCGTTTCAAGTCTGTGCGGGTACTTTTCACTCGGCAGCGATAAGAGCCTGCTTTTGGGCAGGAAAGAAGGCTGCGAGCTCGCCGATGACCTCGCCGATCCGCTTGGAAAGCGGTTCGGATGAGACGCGGTAATCGGTGAAGTCACGATCGGAGGCGTAGACGGCTGTCGGCAGCGTATGAGACATGAAGAAGCCGAAGAGCGGGCGCAGCTGATGCTCGACCATCAGCGCATGCCGGTCGCCGCCGCCTGTCGCGGTGATGATGACCGGCTTGGCGCGCAGCTCATGCGGGTCGATCAGGTCGATCAGGTGCTTGAACAGGCCGGGATAGCTGCCCTTGTAGGTCGGCGCGCCAATGACCAGCAGATCGGCATTGACGATATCGTCGATGACTTCCCTGGCGCGGCTGTCGAGATCGTCGCGGCGTAGCGCCTGGCCGAGCGACGGACCGACATCGGTCAGATCGTAGAGGGTGTTGTCGAAGCCGTATTTGTCACCGGCAAGGCCGGCGATGTTTTCGACCAGCGTGAAGGTCTTCGAGGGACGGTTGAAGCTACCCGCCAGGCCGACCAGTTTGTAAGCAGACATGCCATTTTCCTTCCGATATCGTGCCGGGACCGATTATTGGATAGATATTATCTATAAAAATAGTGGATTAAAGGAAGCCTATCCCTCTTCATCATGATGAGGAGAAAAATACATTCTCATCTGCGGGTGGTCGCCTGCTTGCGACAGCGCATCAGTCACCGAGCCCCGAATATGGCGGATATTTCGGGTCGATGCGTTGTCGAGGCGCGATATCGCCTCAGACTGGCTTTGGCTTCGGGATGCGCGGCAGGAAGATCGTCAGCAGACCGAGAAGCGGCAGATAGGAGCAGATGCGGTAGACGAAGTCGATGCCGTGGGTATCGGCGAAACTGCCGAGCAGTGCTGCACCGAGCCCCCCTGCCCCGAATGCGAAACCGAAGAAGACGCCGGCAATCAGCCCGACGCGTCCGGGCACAAGTTCCTGCGCGAAGACGACGATTGCCGAGAAGGCCGACGCGAAAATCAGGCCGATGGCGACGCTGAGCACGCCCGTCCAGAACAGGTTTGCATAGGGTAGGATCAGCGCGAAGGGAATGACGCCGAGGATCGAGAACCAGATGACGAAACGAGCGCCGAAGCGATCGCCGATCGGCCCGCCGAGAAACGTGCCGACGGCGACCGAGCCGAGGAAGAGGAAGAGCATCAGCTGTGCCTGCTGGACGCTGAGCGCAAACCTGTCGATGACATAGAAGGTGAAGTAGCTCGACACGCTGGCCATGTAGACGTTTTTCGTCGCCGTCAGCAGCACGAGGATCAGCAGCGCCCAGACCACCCTGTTCTGCGGCAGCGGCAGGGTCCGGCTCACCGCAGGCTTACTGGCGTTCTGGCGACGATGGCCAATATACCAGTTGCCGACCCAGCTCAGCACGACCATGCCGACCATGGCGATGGCGGCAAACCAGGAGACGCTGTGCTGGCCGAGCGGCAGCACGATGAAGGCGGCGAGCAGCGGACCGATCGCCTGACCGGCATTGCCGCCGACCTGGAAGAAGGACTGCGCGAAACCGTGGCGGCCGCCCGAGGCAAGACGGGCAACGCGCGAGGATTCCGGGTGGAAGACCGCCGAGCCGAAGCCGATCAGGCTGGCGGCGACGAGCAGCAGGGCGAAGCTGCCGGCATTGCCGAGCAGGATGAGGCCGCAAAAGGTGCTCGCCATGCCGAATGGCAGCGAATAGGGCATCGGCCAGCGGTCGGTGACGATGCCGACCAGCGGCTGCAGCAGCGACGCTGTGACCTGGAAGGTCATGGTCAGCAGGCCGATCTGGACGAAATCAAGATCGTAATTCGCCTTGAACAGCGGATAGAGCGAGGCGAGCAGCGACTGCATGATGTCGTTCAGCATGTGACAGAAGCTGACCGCCATCAGGATAGACATCGTTGTTTTTTCGAAACGGGGCGCGCGCTCGGCAACAGTTGCCATGGAATTCCTCCTGGACGGCCCGGTTGGTTGCCGTGCCGCGTCGCTTTATTCGATGGATTTCGGGCGATCGGGGCTGGGAAGACGATTGAGCGGCGGTCGCTGAAGTGCATTTAGCGTAAGGCGGGGGGCAGCAACAGCCCAGTTTCATCAGGATCGGTACGGCTTTTGTTCGATTTGCCGTTTTGCAGCCTATCCTGCGCTGCTTTACCCCTTGCCGGACGGGGGTTTTCCTACCACACTGGGTTGCGATCATGGCATGTATCGTATGCGATGTGAAAACAACCATGGAAAACGGCGACGGGGGATACTACAGCTGCGTCGATTGAAATGCGATCGAGGCTGAAAACACGCGATGAATGTCAAGACACCGAATGCAATAGACGGCTATGTCGGAGGGCGCATAAGAATGCGCCGGCAGTTGCTCGGAATGAGCCAGGAACGGCTTGCCGAGCAAATCGGCGTGACCTTTCAGCAGGTTCAGAAATACGAGAAGGGCATCAACCGCATCGGCGCGAGCCGTCTGCAGCGAATCGCCGATGTGCTTCACACGTCGCCAAGCTTTTTCTTTGAACAGGAAAATTCCGAGCCGTTGACGTTGCAAGGGCTCGATCTGCCGGCAAATAGCGACCCGGTTGCCGAATTCCTGCAAACGAAAGAGGGATTGGTGCTCAACCGCGCCTTTCTGAAGATCGCCGACCGGAATATCCGGGAAACGATCATCGCATTGGTGAAGGCGATGGCACAGGCGGAAAGCAGCGGCGTAACATTGGGTGCCCCGGTCGCGGATATCACCCTTCCGCTCGGAGAATAGTCAGGCATATCGGCAGGCATTATCCGCATGAAGCTCAGGCTCGAATCATTTGGTGAGTTGCGGCTGATCGACCCCGCCGGGCGACCGGCGGCGTTCCCGGAAAAAGGCCTGCTGGCGATTTGTTATCTGCGGGACCGTGATCTGCGGGACGGAGCCGGGAGCGAATATCCGCGCTCGGCGCTGGCGCGGTTCTTGTGGGACAGCCACGACAACTCTGACATCATGGCCAACCTGCGCAAAACCATATCGCGCATTCAGAAGCGTCAGACCGAGCTCGGTGCCGAGCTTTTGGCCTTCACGGCGACCGGCGTGCGGGTCAGGTCGGATGCATTTTCAGGTGATCTCTTCGAACTTGCCGACCCCGACGGCGACGACGCACTTGGCAGGCTGCGGCGGCTGGTTGCCATCCTTCGCCAGGATTTCCTGGCTGGGCTCGCCGACCAAAGCGTGAGGACGCGGCAGTGGATCGCCGGCCAGCGTGACCGGCACATGGCAGTTCTGGTGGATGCGCTGAAGACGGCGCTGCCCGCTGCCCGGTCGCGAGAGGATGTCAGCCTGATCAAGGAGGCGGCGCTCAGGATTTTCCGCGAGGCACCGGATGACGAGAATATTCGTCGCATCCTTCTCGATGCCTATGAGTCCGAAGGTCAGCTGGAGAAAGCGCGCCGCCTTTTCGAGACGAGCAGGCATCAGTTGGAAAGCGCAGTCGATATCGGCCTTGACGTGCAGGCGCTGGGAGAGGTCCGCAAGATCTTCGCCGGTAGTCGACCACCACAGAGCGTTGCGGTGCCGCTCATTGATGGCGGCGTTCGAGTTCCCGGTCCCCTCCCCCGTCTGGTGCTGTTGCCGCCGAGCGGGACGGATGCCATCGGTGCCTTGCCGATTCTCTCCGAGGCGCTGATCGAGGACGTGACCATCGGCCTTTGTGCGCTGAATACTGTTTCGGTGGTAGCACCCCATACGGCCGCTCGCATCGCACATAATGCCGACAAGGCCCAGCTGATCTTGCGCCATTCGATTTCCTATGTTCTCGACACGAGGCTGACCAATCGTGCGGGCAGCCCTGCGCTCTTTGTCCAGCTGATTTATGCCGGCAGCGATGAAGTCATCTGGGCCGAGCGTTTCAGCCTCGAGAAATACGAATTGATAAGCCACCGGCGCGACATTGCGCGGCAGATTGCCAAAGAGCTTGCCGGGCAGGTCCGCCGGCATGAGACCATGCGCGATTCCTTCGAGGGCAATTCGGCCGCCTATCACAGCTATCTTCTCGGTCTGCGGGACATCAAGCGGCTCGCCCTCCCCGATGTACGCCGCTCCCGGAAGGCTTTTCGCGAGGCGCTTCAGCACAGCGCACATTTTGCCCCTGCGCTCAGCGGATTGTCGCGCACTTTTCTTGTCGAATGGCTGTTGACGGCACGCGGCGACAGCGAGCTGCTCGGCCTTGCGGAGGAGTACGCGAACCGGGCGATCGTTGCCGATCCGTCGTTTGCGGCCGGCTTTCGCGAGCTGGGCGTTGCCAAACTTTATCTCAAGGACATCGATGAAAGCGTCGTGGCGCTGAGGCTCGCGGAAGAACTCAGCCCACATTATGCTGACGGCATTGCAAGTTATGCCGATACGCTCGTCCATGCGTCGCGCCCTGCCGATGCATTGGCCAAGATCGAGCGGGCCATCTCCCTCAATCCGTTGAGTCCGACCGACTATCTATGGACGGCGGCCGGCGCGAATTTCGCCCTTGGCCATTATGCCGAGGCGCTCGAGCAAATTTCTATCATGGACGATCGTACACCGGCCGACCGGCTTTCGGCTGCCTGCTGGGCGATGCTCGGCGATTTGAAAAACGCGCGTATCTATATGCGCAAGGTGCGCGAGATCTATCCGGATTTCGATGTCGACAAATGGCTTTCGGTCGTTCCCTTCAAGGAGCAATGGCAGAAGGAACAGTATCGCGAGGCATTACGCAGGGCCGGCTTCTGAAGTCTGGCGCCGAAAAGTGTAAGCCGGCAATTCCTGTCACGCCTGTGTCACGCGCGTCTTTCGTTCAAGAGGATTAAGCTGTCTTTGCTCTGTCGGAATGCGCCGGCAAGGGAAGCTGGAGAATTCTCAGATGCACGATGCAAACGAAGCAACCACGACGCCGAAAAGTGACGACGAGCTCAAGGAGCTGGTATCGCTCGCCCGGCTCGTTGCCTATGCCCGAGAGAACGCCAGAGATTTGAACGCCGAATTCTCCGCCTATTGCCTCGACCTTGCGTTTGGCGCCCTGATGCAAGACCTCGATAGAAGCGGCGTATCCCTGTCCCACGAAAGCGGTCAGGACGGTAGTCTGCTCGGCACGCGGCACTGAGCGGCGGTCGCAGTCCAGCTGACAGCCGTTGCAGGCTTGCCTGGAAAACTCCACGCATTCATATTTCGATTCCTGCTTGTGCCAATCGGCTATCATAGCGATACGGCGTTTGCTCTGGCGATTCGGTCTATAACACCCCGCGGCTGCGCCGGCAGCGCCAGCGGGCGCCATGTTCAAGCCTTTGAAAAGGATTGGACAACCTCGCGGTAGGGTCTTGTTAACCCTATTTGCCTTGCCACCCCTCCAGAATCGGCGCTAAATGCGGTTTCAAAGCTCGCAGGGCTTTTAAATCGCATTTTCGAGATTTCCATGAATATGGCACCGCAGATAGAAAAAGCAATTTCCGATGTCGATCAACTGATTATTGGTCAGGCGCAGGAACTATCCGACAAGCTGAAGCAGCATCGGCTCGAAATGTTTCCGCCGCGTGCGCTGAAGGGGCTTAGGGAATTTCAGCTGGCCGAAGCGGCGCGTTTTCTCGGCGTGACCAGCGGCTATCTTCGCAATCTGTCGCTGGAAGGCAAAGGCGCCCTTCCCCAGGTCACGCCATCAGGCCGCCGATCTTATACGGCCGAGCAGATGGAAGAGATGCGCAGCTTCCTGGAGCACAATGCCCGCGCCGGAACGCATTATATGCGTCACCGTAAAGGCAGCGAACATCTCCAGGTCGTAGCCGTTGTCAATTTCAAGGGCGGCAGCGGCAAGACCACCAGTGCCGCGCATCTTGCCCAGCACCTTGCCCTGACCGGCCATCGTGTTCTTGCTGTCGACCTCGACCCACAGGCATCTCTCTCCGCCATCCACGGCTTTCAGCCTGAATTCGACGTCAACGAGAATGAGACGCTCTACGCCGCCATTCGCTATGACGATCAGCGGCGGCCGCTGAGGGAGATCATCCGGCCGACGAATTTCCCGAACCTGCATCTGGTGCCGGGCAATCTCGAGCTGATGGAGTTCGAGCATGATACGCCGCGCGTGCTTGCTCAGGGCAAGGCTGGCGACTATGGCCGTGTCTTCTTCGCGCGGCTGGACGAGGCGCTGTCTTCGGTCGCCGATGACTACGATGTCGTCATCATCGACTGCCCTCCCCAGCTCGGCTTTTTGACGATGAGCGCCATCTGCGGCGCCACGGCGGTTCTGATCACCGTCCATCCTCAGATGCTCGATGTCATGTCGATGTGCCAGTTCCTGCAGATGCTCGGCGAAGTGTTGAACACGCTGAAAGGTGCTGGCGGCGATATGAACCTCGACTGGCTGCGTTATCTCGTGACCCGCTACGACCCGCAGGACGGGCCGCAGACGCAGATGGTCGCCTTCATGCGTTCGATGTTCAAGAACCATGTACTGACCAATCCGATGTTGCGCAGCGTCGCGATCTCGGATGCGGCGATGACCAACCAAACGCTTTACGAGGTCGAGCGGAGCCAATTCACCCGCGCGACCTATGACCGCGCCATGGAGGCGATGGATGCGGTCAACAATGAGATCGTCGACCTTATTCACAAGGCCTGGGGGCGGAAATGACCGGAAAGTTTACTACGGTAAACAGGGACAAGGAGCCGGCTGATGGCGCGTAAGAACCTCCTCTCGGGCCTGATGGACGATTCCAAGAAGTTTACTGCGGTAAACAACGCGGACGAGCCACTTCAGAGGGACGAGAAACAGCAGATCACCTACAAGGGAATCGGCGCGCTCGGTGCCGTCACGCGCAGTATCGATGCGCTCGCTGCCAAGGCGGACGCGGCCAAAGCGATCGAGGAGAAGCTGGCAACCGGCGAGACCGTGATCGATCTCGACCCCGCCCTGATCGAAGATTCGTTCGTGACCGACCGGCTGGCGCATGCCGACGAACAGTTTCGCGAACTGGTCGAGGCGATCCGCCTGCGTGGTCAGGATTCGCCGATCCTCGTCCGCCCGCATCCTGACAAGGACGGACGGTATCAGATCGCTTTCGGCCACCGTCGCGCCCGGGCCGCCAAAGAACTCGGCAGACCTGTCCGCGCCGTCGTCAAGAAACTTGACGATCGCGACCATGTGATCGCACAGGGCCAGGAGAATTCGGCGCGCGCCGATCTCTCGTTCATCGAGAGGACAATGTTCGCCGACAAGCTCGACTCGTTGGGTTTCGATAGGGAAACGATCATGTCGGCACTCAGCGCCGACAAGACGACGGTTTCCAAGATGTTGTCCGTCACCAAGCGGATCCCGGCCGAAGTCCTGACCGCGATCGGCGCGGCAAAGACCACCGGCCGTGACCGCTGGCACGATCTGTCGGTAAAATTCGAGACCGAAAACATCTCTGCGGGGGCGATCGCGTTCAGCAGGTCGCCGGAATTCGAGACAGCGGAGCCCGATGCCCGCTTCGATATGCTGGTTGCCTTCATCAGTAGGAAGCAACAACCGGCATCATCGACAGCGACGCTTCAGCCCGCGGCTCACGCCTGGCAGCGCAAGGACGGCGCGGTCAAGGCGAAGATCAAGGATGACGGGAAACAATTCACCATTGCGCTGAAGGCGGAAAAGGCATCTGCCTTTGGAGCCTATATCGCCAGCAATCTGGATCGTCTTTACGAGGCGTTCGAGAAGACACAGGATTCGACGAAAAACGGAGATCAATAAGCAAAAGAAAAGGCCCCCGAACGTTGCCGTCGCGGAAGCCCTCTCTGATCTAGACACCCAGAGAATCACATTTCCGCGAATCATAGTCAAGAGTCTTTGGCACCGAATTTGGTGAGCTGCGTTCTTTTGCCTTGAAGAAGGCGAAGACAATGGAAAGCGGAAGTGTGACGACGCCCTTCGGGCGGCGGCCGATGACGTTTGGCATGCTGGCAAGCCAAGCGGCTGCTCGAAACATCGAGCCCGGCCAATCAATTGATAAGTGGAAACTCTATCGTGCGCTGTGCGAGGCGAGGCCGCTGCTCGGCGTCACCGACCGGGCGCTCGCTATTCTGAACGCCTTGCTGAGCTTCTACCCCAAGGGAGAGATCTCTGAAGACAACGGGCTTGTCGTGTTTCCTTCCAATGCACAACTCTCCCTGCGCGCGCATGGAATGGCGGAGCAGACGATCCGCCGGCATCTGGCGAGCTTGATCGAGGCCGGCTTGCTGATCCGCAAGGATAGCCCGAACGGCAAGCGTTACGCCCGCAAGGAGCAGGGCGGAGAGCTGCGCGAGGCATTCGGCTTCTCGCTGGCGCCGCTGCTCGCGCGCGCAGAGGAGATCGAGCGGCTGGCGGCGGAGGTGGTTGCGGAACGGTTGCACCTGCAGCGGCTCAGAGAACGTCTGACGCTTTGCCGGCGCGACGTCGCCAAACTTATCGAGATGGCGTTAGAGGAGGGGGCTGCCGGCGATTGGAGTGCGATCCATTTGCATTTCCGCAATGCCGTCGAGCGCCTGCCACGGTCGGCATCCGCGGAACAGGTCGCCGCCACGCTCGACGAATTGGAACTGTTGCGCGAAGAGATCGTCAATCAGTTGGAAATGCAGGTTAAAACCCGCAATCAAGGCGGCAATGCCCAACACACTGAGCGGCACATACAGAATTCAAACTCACAATGCACTTCTGAACTTGAACCAAGCTTCGAAACGAAGCAGGGCGCGAGGTCGGATGATCGATCGGCAGGTCGGGCCGAACCGATAGCCCAAATACACAAAGATGAACGGAAGAACGAGCATGTGTCCAGGGCACACGCTGCCTCCGCTGCCAATGGTGGGCTCAAATCCTTCCCGCTGGGGCTGGTGCTGCAGGCCTGCCCTGAGATTGCAGCCTATGGACCACAAGGGTCGGTCGACACGTGGCGCGATCTGATGGGGGCGGCCGTGGTCGTTCGTTCGATGCTCGGCGTCAGCCCCTCTGCCTATGAAGAGGCCTGCGAGATCATGGGGCCTGAAAATGCCGCAACCGTCATGGCCTGCGTCCTCGAAAGGGCAGGCCATATCAACTCGGCCGGCGGCTATCTGCGCGATCTGACACGCCGCGCCGAGAAAGGAGAATTTGCCATCGGTCCGATGCTGATGGCCCTTGCCCGCGCCAATTCGCCGATCAGAGGGAAGACAGGATGAAGGTTCGCTTTTCAAGACCGATCCAGCACAACTTTTATGGTTAACGAAATGTGACGGAAATGAAAGCGGAGATAACTTCTGATTGGGGGCTTCTTGCTTTTGGATCATGCAGTTAGATGGTTGCACATGGCGCGAACAGGTCGCCCGCGGATACCGCGTCCGGCACCTTCTCGACGAGGCGCGTCACTTCTTGGTCGTTGAGGCGGTCCGGTCCAACATCCTTGCCTTGGCCACGGACGCGGCGGGAGAGGGGACCCTCTGCAATCCGGGCAAACTTGATCCAGGTCTCAACCTCGATCCAACCGGTCGTACCACGCAGCGTGACGAGCAGGCCTTTGTCAGCCGCGGCCGCGGTCCAGCCCGGTGATCTCCGAGCGAGGGCGACGGGTGGTTTTGTCTCTGAATATGCCAATGACCACTCTGCTTCCAACCTGGAAACACGTGTTGCGTTTAACGCGCGTGTGTTAGGAAACCCGAATTCAAGACGAGAGATCCACGGGTGAGGCCCATGAACGTTGCTCTATACGCGGACTACATTGCGGACCTGAGGACCTTGTTTGCCGAACTGGATACGCATCCTGAACGATTTCAGACTTTTAACGTTCGTCTGGAGTTGGTGGCGGCGGGCGGCCTCATCGTCTATGAGACGAAACGGCGCAAAGGCCTGACGGACAGCATCTATTACGGCCACTCGGCTGAAACCGCGTCCAACCATCAGATATCGCAGTCCACGGCTTTTTCCGCAATCGACCGGTTTTTCGCTCTTGGTCAGTTCGTCGCAATGGCCGGCGGGATTGATAAGCGCGCCGGAAGCGGCAGTGCATCTGCGCGCGCAGTGGACGCCCAATACCCCCACTGCGCAGTCAATTTTTCCTATCGCAAGAAGGGTCAGCCGGCAGCCCGGTCGATGCTGATGGTATTCATCGGGTTTAATGATGAGGCGGATGCTTTGCAGCGTCTGTCGACGATCGACGATCCGTCTGCCTTGGTGGCGGAGCGGCCGTACCGCTCGCTTAAGTCCTACGAGTGGAAGTGAATGGCCCAGGCCTGTATTGCCGATACCGTTCCCGTCATCCCTACGTCCAGCTATCAGGCAATGGCACGACGGCATCGTCTGATGGCTAATTCTTCCAGGCGAGAGCGGGCCGCCAATATGTCGGGTGATTCACGATGTCTCGCAGTTGACGCGAAACGCTTTTTGACGATACGGCAAGGCGATAGCGCAAAGAGCGGTAAGCGCCGGTGAGCAAGGAAGAGCTGCGGAACATGGACTTGAAACGGGCGGTGGATTTTTTCCTGGCTGTGATTGCTTCGATGATCCTGTTCGTTCCGATCCTTATCGTCGCTCTTTGTGTTCGCCTCACTTCGCCGGGACCAATCCTCTATTGGTCAAAACGTGTCGGCCGTTTCAATCGGGTCTTCCTGATGCCGAAATTCCGCAGCATGCGGGTAGACACGCCAACCGTCGCCACGCATCTGCTCGAAAATCCGGATCGGTTCTTGACACCCATCGGCTCGTTTCTGCGCAAATCGAGCCTCGACGAACTGCCGCAACTCTGGTGCATTCTGGGGGGCAGGATGAGTTTCGTCGGCCCACGGCCGGCGCTTTACAATCAGGATGATCTGATCGAGCTGCGGACGGCCCATGGTGTCGACCAGCTTCTGCCCGGATTGACCGGGTGGGCGCAGATCAACGGCCGCGACGAGTTGCCTGTTCCGGAGAAGGTGAAATTCGACGTCGAATATCTTAAGCGGCGTTCATTCGGCTTCGACATGCGCATCCTGTTTCTGACCGCGGGCAAGGTAATCCGCCGCAAGGGAATACGGCATTAGGCTACCTACTTCTGATAGATAAGCGGTGCGGAAGACCTTGGTTTCCGATTATTTCAGTTGCGCTCGTTGCAGAAAGCGACAAGAAGGTGGTTGTCTGTTGATCTGCGAGACGCTGGTGAGCGATGCCTGAAAATTCTCCCTCTGAGACCTCGCGCTCACGATGGTTGTTAGTGCCGATGCAAGCGCTCGTCGCCCCTTTGCTGGCGATGCCGCGGGTTGCCAAACGCGCTCTGGCATTGCTGGTGGATTCCAGCTTTTGTGTGTTGACGATCTGGCTGGCCTATTGCTTCCGGCTGAATGAATGGACGGTGCTGACCGGCGTGCAGTGGTTGCCGGTTTTCGTTTCGCTGTGCATGGCGCTTCCCATCTTCATCGTCATGGGCATGTATCGGGCGATCTTCCGTTATGCCAATCTGGCCGCTTTCATTACCGTTTTAAAGGCGATTGCGATCTACGGCTTCGCCTTCATGACGATATTTACGGCTCTCAGCGTGCCTGGTGTCCCGAGAACCGTCGGCATTCTCCAGCCTTTCCTGCTGCTGATCGGGATCGGGCTGTCGAGGCTGGGAATCCGTTATTGGCTCGGCGATGCCTACCAGCGTATCCTACACAAGAATATGCTCGCCAAGGTCCTGATCTATGGGGCGGGCAAGGCAGGGCGGCAGCTGGCTGCCGCTTTGACGAACAGCGCCGAACTCAACGTCGTCGGTTATCTGGATGATGATCCGCGCCTCAAGGGCGGCGTCATGGGTGGTTTGCCGATCTATGACCCCTCGGATCTACCGGTGCTTGCCGAAACCCTTGGCGTGCACAATGTGCTTCTTGCTTTGCCATCTGCCTCCCGGCAGCGACGCAACGAAATCCTGGAGCATATCCGCAAAGCCAGGGTGAATGTTCGCACATTGCCTGATCTCACGGCGCTCGCTCAGGGACGTGTCGCCGTCTCCGACATTCGTGAGCTGGAGATCGAAGATCTGCTGGGGAGAGAAGCGGTCGCGCCGCGTCAGGAGTTGCTCGACAAGGCGATGCGCAACAAGGTGGTGATGGTCACCGGCGCCGGCGGCTCGATCGGCGGCGAGTTATGCCGCCAGATTCTGCGCAATGCGCCTTCCAGCCTGATCCTCCTCGATCAGAACGAGTTTGCGCTTTATAATATCGATGCCGAGTTGCGGAAGCTCGCCGAACTCTACGAGCATGAAAATCTGCAGATCGTTCCGATCCTCTGTTCCGTCCGCGATCAGGATCGCATCGAGCATATCATCCAGAGCTGGCGACCGCAGACGCTCTATCATGCCGCGGCCTACAAGCATGTGCCGCTTGTCGAGCACAATGCCGTGGAAGGCATCAAGAACAACGTCATGGGTACGCTTGTTGCGGCGCGCGCGGCGCGTAAATACGGCGTCTCGAATTTCGTGCTGATCAGTACGGATAAGGCCGTGCGTCCGACAAATGTGATGGGCGCCAGCAAGAGACTGGCGGAGATGGTTCTGCAGGCGCTCGCCGCAGAATCGGCAACCGACAGACTGCGAACGAATTTTTCCATGGTCCGCTTCGGAAACGTCCTCGGCTCCTCCGGATCCGTCGTGCCGCTTTTCAGGCAGCAGATCAAGGAGGGCGGCCCCGTCACGCTGACGCATCGTGAAATAACCCGCTATTTCATGACCATTTCGGAAGCCTCGCAGCTCGTCATCCAGGCCGGCGCGATGGGCGAGGGCGGCGATGTGTTCCTGCTCGATATGGGAGAACCCGTTCGCATCGCCGATCTTGCCCGCAAGATGGTGGAGCTGTCCGGGCTGAGCGTCCGCGACGAGAACAGCCCCGAGGGGGATATCGAGCTTTCCGTGACCGGTCTCAGGCCCGGCGAGAAGCTCTATGAAGAACTTCTGATCGGGGATAATCCGGAAACAACCGAACATCCTCGGATCATGAAGGCGCGTGAGGATTTCCTGTTCTGGCCGGAGCTTTTGAAAAGGCTCAACTCGCTGAACGCGGCATTGGATCGAAACGATATGGTCGCTGCACGTGCGATATTGGCCGAGCTTGTTTCGGGCTATTCGTCGACGGGTGAGGTCTCGGATCTAGCTTTCACCGGCGCCGAAACCAATACGGCCGCCTGAGCCGTCGCAGACGACGAAGCGCGTCTGCGTCAAACCTGATTTATGCAATGCGCTTTAGTTTTTATACATGCCGTCATCCATAGCCGCCCACTTCCGCGGGCGACAGGCAATTAGCTTCGAACGACGGGCGCAAAGCCCGTGCTGCCGCGATCGACGCAAATGAGAGCGACGAGATAGGCGAAGATCGGATCCAGGGCCTTCTGATTGAACATGATGCCGAAGCTGCCGGTTATAACGTAGCTGCTGACGAGCAGCAAAGCGAGCGCGATGGCCAGATCCCGGCCCGGCCCGGCTTCCTTTCTCCAGGCGCCGATTACGGGTGTCGCGAGCATCAGCGAAAGCGCTGCAATGCCGAAAATGCCGGCGTCGATCCCCGCGGTCAAAAAACCGTTGTGAACATGGGAATAGGTCAGTTGCGGCCTTAGGCTGTCGGGCAGCTCTGCCAACACCGAAGCCATCCGGTTTTGCGGACCATATCCCGTCAACGGGTCCTTGCTGATTGCCGATACTGCGCCTTTGTAAAGAGCAAACCGTGCACTCAGCGATGTGACCTCGCCGTCGCTGCGTTCGAGCGATGCCATGTTTTGCTGCAGCGCTTCGATGCGATGAAGGATTTGGCCGCTGCCCAGGGCAATAAGTCCGGCAAACAGCAAAGAGCCGGTAATGGCGAGGCTGCGCAAGCTCAGATGGAAACTGTGTTTGCGAAAATACCAGAGAAAGATGACGATATGAACGGGAATGACCAGCCAGGCCGAGCGCGTTCCCGATAGTAGGACGCAGCCCAGACCGGCGGCATATCCCAGTATGGCAATTCGTTGCTCGACACTCTTGGGTGATTGAACGTTGAGAAGCGCGATTCCACCGAAGAGAACGCCTATGACGCCCAGCAGCGCGGCGTTCGATGTCCCGGCCTCCGCTCTTTCCATCAGGAACATGATCTGCAGCAGACTGAAAAGAAAGGTAACGATCATGCCGATACCTGCGCCGAGGATGAAAAGCGGCACAAGGCGGCCATCGGGGGAGTGGCGCATTCGCGGCAATAACAGCCAGACCGAAAAGAAAGGCAGCAGCCGGAATATCCAGTCCAGTTCTTCGGAGTAGGGTGGATTGACGAATATGCTCGCGATCATCACCAATGGGTAGATCGAGATGCCGATGGCAACCAGCCGGTCGGATTTGGACAGGTTCAAGGCCAGGCCGCCCGTAGCCAGACAGCAGAGACCCCACACCATCGATCCGAGAAGAATGAACGAGTTAAAGTTCGGCGAAAGTCCGGGAAGGATTGCGAACAGAAACACCGCAATGCGGTTGTTCCGATCTAGTGCGCTTCCCGCCCCATTTTCGGGATAGAGCACTGCTATCTTCAGTTGTCTGAGGTATTTCACTTGCCGATCCTGACCACGCTCATGCCGCTTCGCTAAGGATCGTGATCACGCCTGTCAAGCAGGGGATTGCGCGCAATCTATGGCTTTAAGCCTCGTGGTATTCCAGCAACAGGATCTATGGGCGAAGGTGCTTCCATGGAATGTCGCAATCCGACATATCGCCAGCTTCAGCAGTAGACACGTTTGAGGTGCAGGTTGGCCGGAGGTTTGGCGGCATTTATTTTCGCATGAGATCGCCGAACTCGACGTCACGCCCGAGGACGCAGTGCGGGCGCGATGCATCGCCGGAGATGATGCGAAGGTCGCGGTCGTACGGTCGGCTTGGACCTCGCGGCAGTAACGGCTATCGCCAATAGCGGCGTGTCATATTATCGGTCGATGATCGACCGAGGAGATAGCCGAGGCCGAATGCAAGAATGCCGGTGCCGAGCACCAAGGCGGTTGCGGTTTGCGGGTGAGCCCTTGCGCCGGAGACGACGGCGTAGGCCTCCCGCTTCACCCCATCGGCGGCCGATATCGCAGCTTTGGTCAACCCCTCTGGCTGCTCGGCGGGTGTTCCGGTAAATCCGGCGTTCAAGTTTTGTTTGTCGGCCATGTCGGGACCTTTCCTGAAATGAGCTGGAGGGAGACGTTCAACTCTGCTCGCGCGTGCCGGGGGAGGCTTCGCGTTGATCGGCATCTTCGAGATCCGTTTTGACGAGGAAGGCATCGGTATGTTCGCGCCCGGCCTCCCGCAGTGCTGCGAGATTGGGAGTATTGCCGATTTCGCCCCGTGCATCGAGTTCATGCTCGGCCAGGGCCCAATGATGCCGGTGCTGGCCTTCCGGCCTGCCTTCTTTCTCCCAGAGGGAATATGCCCTTTTTCGAATTTCCTCCTCGCGGGTCGCTGACGGCGATCCGCCACTCTGCCTGTCGATTTCGCTTGCGGCTTGCCGAACCTTCTTCCGTCCGCGTGTGTCCGCGGCAGATGGCAATTCCGGCTGGGCGCCGAGTGCCTTGGTTTCGCTTGCCTTGCGTCGTGCTGGGTTTTTCATGAGCGTCTCCTTGCGGATTTCAACCAACTCGGTCGATCTAAGTTCCAAAAAGAGTGTCTACTCATTAGCTCAGGGAATAGCTTGGCAGGGCTGTGATAACTGGTATACTAGTATGCCAAGCAAACTTCAAAGTCCGGGTATGTTATGCCGCAGGCGTCAGAAACCAAGGTTTTGGTCGTCCCGTCGCAAGAGATCGGCGGCAGGCTGCGCCGGGTCACCACCGCGGGCGCCATTTATGAGCGCCTGCATGCCAATATCGTTTCCCTTCGGATGCCGCCTGGCATGTCACTGCAGGAAAAGCGCATCGCCGAGGATTTCGGCGTCAGCCGCACACCGGTCCGCGAGGCGCTTCTGAGGCTTTCTGAAAGCGGGCTGGTCGATATCTATCCGCAGTCGGGTACCGTCGTGTCGCGGGTGCCGGTCTCGGCGATCCCTGAAGCGGTCGTCGTGCGCAAGGCGCTCGAAGGCACGACCGTCGAGACTGCTGCTCTGACTGCCACCGCTGCCGATATTGACCGTCTCGACGCCATCATCGCCCGGCAGCGGTCGCATGCCGCAACCGGCAATGCCTCGGGCTTCCATGAAGAGGACGAGGCCTTTCACGAAGCGATCGCGCAGATATCAGGTTATCCCGGCATATGGGCAATCCTGAAGACGGTAAAGGTGCAGATCGATCGGGCGCGGCGGCTGACGCTGCCGGTGCTCGGGCGAATGGACAATGTGGTGCACGAACATATCATCATCCGCGATGCGCTCGCCGCCCATGATGCGGCGGCGGCACGTGCTGCAATGATCCATCACCTGAGCGCCGTCATTCCCGATGTCGACGAGCTGCGCTCGCGCTACCCCGATTATTTCTGCTGACGGCAGATCCAGACACGAAACGAAAAGCCAAGGAAGGAAGAAGGATGCGGCAAGGTTGGAGATGGTTTGGGCCGGAAGCGCCGGTGACGCTCGATGATGTCCGCCAGACGGGCGCGACCAACATCGTCTCTTCGCTGCACCAGGTGCCGATCGGCAGGGCCTGGACGGAAAAGGAGGTGCGCGAGCGCCAGTCTCTGATCGAGACGACGCCTGGCAACCGTTCGCCGCTGGTCTGGTCGGTGGTCGAAAGCATTCCGATCCCCGATGCCGTCAAGCGCAAGGGCGGGGAGGCGAAGGCTGAAATCGAGGCGTGGATCGCCAGCCTTGAAGCAGTCGCCGCCTGCGATATTCCGATCGTCTGCTACAATTTCATGCCGGTGGTCGACTGGACCCGCACCGATCTCGACTTCGTGACGCCGACGGGCGCCACCGCCATGCGCTTCGATCATGAGCGCTTCGCGGCCTTCGACCTCTTCGTTCTGGAACGGCCGGATGCGGAAAAGCAATATTCCGCGGAAGACCGCGAACGGGCCCGTGTCGTCTTTGAGGCGATGTCGGAAGAGGAAATCGCCGAGATCACCCGTATCATCACCTCGGCTTTGCCTGGTTCGACCACCGAGCCTCTGACCATTCCAGCCTTCCGGGAAAAGCTGGTCGCCTATAGCGGCATCGACGCCGCACGGCTGCGCCGGCATCTGATTGAATTCCTGGAGGCGGTAACCCCGGCTGCCGAGGCCCGCGGCGTCAAACTGACGCTGCATCCCGATGATCCGCCGCGTTCGCTGTTCGGTCTTCCCCGCATCGCCTCGACGGGCGACGATTATGCCGCTCTCTTCGATGCCGTGCCATCGCCAGCAAACGGCATGTGTTACTGCACCGGCAGCCTCGGCGTACGCGCCGAGAACGACCTGCCGGCGATCGCCCGGCGCTTCGCCTCGCGCATCCACTTTGCCCACCTGCGTGCCACGACCCGCGAGGGCGACGGCCGGACCTTCCATGAAAGCGCGCATCTCGAAGGCGATGTCGACATGGTCGCGGTGCTCAGGGAACTGGTCGCGGAAGATAAGCGCCGCAGTGCAGAGGACACCATCGTCTTCCGCTCGGACCATGGCCACCGCATGCTCGACGATCTCGATAAGACCGTCACCCCCGGTTACCCGGCGATCGGCCGCATGCGCGGCCTCGCCGAACTGCGCGGCATCCTGCATGCGCTGGGCGCTCCGCCGAACTGAGGCGACCCGGACGCCGCGTCGCGCCTTTAGCGGAAATCGTCGCGCTCTGAAGCCCAATCGATGCTTCAGAGCGCGCAGCCCTTCAAGAACAGATCTGTGCACATCCTCGCCCTTGCGGCGATCTCTTCAATCCCAGGCGGCTGTTGCTGACGCAGCATCGCGGCGCGCTGCGGCTCCAAAATCATCATGCCGCGCAGCATGCCGCAGGCGGCATGCGGATCCTCAAGGGTTATCAGCCCGCGGTCGATCTGCTTGCGAAGCCAGTTCTCCATCAGCGTGTTGGTTCTGACAATGGCTTTCTCATAGAAGCTGGTGGCGATTTCGGGAAAACGGTCCGACTCGCTGATGACGAGCCGGGTCACGGTGATCGTATCCAGCGAGAGCGTCAGCATGCCATAGGCCGTCAGCATGCGCTCCAATCCCTGCCTCAGGTCCGCCACGGCGAGTGTGCCGGGGTCGAGCGCCGTGACGAAGCGTCCCGTGCGCTCCGTGATCATTTCGGAAAAGAGATCCGCCTTCGTCGGGAACAGGCGGTAGAGCGTCTTGGTCGAAACCCCGGCGTCCTGTGCGATTGCAGCGATGCTTGCGGCGGCATAACCGCTCTCATGGAACTGCCGGTTGGCCGCCTCGATGATCACGCTTCTCGTATCGTCGTCGCAACGGACTTGCGGTCGGCCTCGTGGCCTCTTCTCGATTTCGTGATTTTGGACCATGACAATTTTCCAAATTCTCGTTGACATCCATTTTCTAATACATATTTTGGAAAACAGCAAGTTTCCAAAGTGCATTCCACCTGAATTCAATGGCCGCGGCCGATAGCGACAGCGACCACTCCCAGGAGAGAGACAATGTCCGTCAAAACGCTGCAGGCCTTGAACAACAACGCACCTGTCCCGGAGACCACGGCGGAAGCCGCCCCCGCAACCCTTGATGCCGGCGGCACACCGCACATCGTCGAACCTGCCGTCGTGTCAGAGCCTCCCGCCCGCAAGCGCGCCGGCCGCGGATTGCTGCTCGGCGCAACCGCCATCGTCCTGATCGCCGCCACAGCTCACTACGGCCATAACTACTGGACCGTCGGCCGCTTCGAGATCGCGACCGACGATGCCTATGTAAAGGCTGACAATAGCACCGTCGCACCGAAGGTATCGGGCTATATCGCCGACGTGCTGGTCAGCGATAACCAGGTCGTCAAGGCTGGCCAGCCGCTTGCCCGCATCGACGATCGCGATTTCCGCGCTGCCCTCGACCAGGCCAAGGCCGATGTCGCTGCGGCCGAAGCGACCTTCAACGCCAAGCAGGCCTCGCTCGATATACAGCAGTCGACGATTGCCGCCGCGCGCGCCACGGTCGAAGTCGACAAGGCCAATGAGACCTTTGCCGAACAAAACAACAAGCGTTATGCCAACCTCGCGACCAACGGCTATGCGCCGGTGCAGACGGCGCAGCAGGCGGCTTCCGCCATCGCCGCGGCTCAGGCGACCATTGTTCGCGACAGCGCCGCTCTCGATGCCGCCGTTAAGCAGGTCGATCTCCTGAATGCCGAACTCGCCCAGGCTAAGGCGGCCCTTGCGCGCAACCAGGCCGTCCTGCATCAGGCTGAGCTGAACCTCTCCTACGCAACCATTGCCGCACCTGTCGACGGCACTATCGGCAACCGGACACTACGTGCCGGCCAGTATGTGCAGGCCGGCACCCAGCTGATGTCGGTCGTGCCGACGAGCGCCGTCTATGTGATCGCCAACTACAAGGAGACGCAGCTTACCGATGTTCGGGCCGGCCAGCCGGTCGATATCGAGGTCGATACCTTCCCGGGCCGCATCTATCGCGGCCATGTCGACAGCCTTGCTCCGGCAAGCGGCCAGGAATTCGCGCTGCTGCCTCCCGACAATGCGACCGGCAATTTCACCAAGGTCGTGCAGCGCATCCCCGTCAAGATCGTCCTGGATGGGCAAACTGCCAATGCCGACCTGCGTCCCGGCATGTCCGTCCAACCGAGCATCGACACCAAGGCCGATGCTAGCCGCAACTAAGCGCAGGGACCAGGAGATCGTGTCATGTCCAGCATTGCAGCCACCGCTGGGGCCATTCCGCAACCGCGCGCCAGCACCAGGGAATGGATCGCCGTCCTCGCCGGCATGATCGGCGCTTTCATGGCGATCCTCAACATCCAGATCACCAATGCCTCCCTCCTCGATATCGAGGGCGGCATCGGAACAGGGGTCGACAACGGTGCGTGGATCTCCACCTCCTACCTGATCGGCGAGATCGTCGTCATTCCGCTGACGGCCTATTTTAGCAGCGTGTTTTCGTTCCGCCGCTATATCCTCGTCAACTCGATCCTGTTTCCACTGTTTTCGATCGCCTGCGCCTTCGCCCATGATCTCGGCACGATGATAGTGCTGCGCGGCCTGCAGGGTTTTGCCGGCGGCGTGCTGATCCCAATGGCCTTCACCATGGTGCTAACCAAGCTGCCGAAACCGCAGCAGCCGCTCGGCCTGGCGATCTTTGCGCTCTCGGTCACCTTCGCGCCGGCAATCGGCCCGACCATCGGCGGTTATCTCACCGAAAACTACGGTTGGCAGACGATCTTCTTCATCAACGCCATCCCGAGCGCGATCATGGCCGTGGCTCTTGCGCTGACGCTCGACAAGCAGCCGATGCAGCTCCACCTGCTGAGGCAAGGCGACTGGGCGGGAATTATCACCATGGCGATTGGTCTCTCGGTGCTGCAGACGGTTCTCGAAGAAGGCAACAAGGAGGACTGGTTCTCCTCGCCCTTCATCGTCAAGCTCAGCATCCTTGCCTTCGTCTTCCTTGCCGCCTTCATCTGGATCGAGCTGACCGTCAAGAAGCCGCTGGTCAAGCTCAGCCTGCTGACGCAGCGCAATTTCGGCATCGGCGTTGCCGTCAACGTGCTGGTGGGCGTCGCCCTCTTCGGCACCGTCTATATCCTGCCGCAATATCTCGGCCAGGTGCAGCGCTACAATGCCGAGCAGATCGGCATGGTGCTGGCCTGGACCGGTCTGCCGCAGCTGCTGCTAATCCCGCTCGTTCCGCTGATGATGAAGCGCTTCGATGCGCGTTACATCGGCTTTCTCGGCATCTCGATCTTCGCGATCAGCTGCTTCATGAACGTCACGCTTTCGGCCGATACCGCAGGCGACCAGTTCTGGATCCCGAACATCGTTCGCGCCATCGGCCAGGCGCTGGTGCTGACGCCGATCACCGCCATCACCACCGCCGGTATCGCGGCAACAGATGCAGCCGCCGCCTCGGGCCTGACCAACATGCTGCGCAATCTCGGCGGCGCCGTCGGCACGGCAACGCTCGGCACGGTGCTGACCAAGCGCGAGCAGTTCCACTCCAACATCATCGGCCAGTCGGTAACGCTCGGCCGCGATGAGGTCCGCGACCGGCTTGCACAAACGACCGCCTATTTCATGCAGCACGGCATTTCCGACCCCGCTCTCGCCGGGCAGAAGGCCGTTGTCGCTCTCGGTCAGATCGTCAGGCGCCAGGCGCTCATCCTGGGCTTCGCCGATACCTTCGCCGTCATCGGCGTGGTTCTTGCCATTGCTGCCGTCGCCCTGCTGCTCACCCAGAAGCCGCGGGCTGGCGCTGGCGCCGGCGCGCACTGACAACTGCCTCCAGCTATAGCCGCAAATACTGCCGCCGGAGAAAAGCCTGCGTCGCGCGCTCTGTCGGGCGCGCGACCTTCTATCATAAAATCTCGACGGTAAAGGCGAAGCGAGCGATCGCGCCCGGTGCCAGGATCGTCGTCGAGGGCCGCTTCGAAAGCTCGCCCGAGCTCCCAGCCTCCGCGGCGGTTCCATGCCAGGGCTCGATGCAAAGGAAGGGTGCACCCGGTTTGGTCCACAGGGCAAGATTGGGCAGATTTTCGAACCGGAACCGCATGGTCGGCCCGTCTTCGGCGCTATAACTTAAGCGTTCGCCCGCTCCTTGCGGAAAGATCATCGCATCCGCATCAAACATTGCGTGATCGAGCACCAGCCGGCCATCCTTGAACGGCGAGGGCAGCGGCACAGGATTGATAAGGCCACCCTGCAGCCGCACAAGCGGCGGCTCGCCCTTATTGTCGAGCGTAACGACATGGGCGTGCCCGGCAGCACCCGGCAGCGGCCAGGCAAAGGCCGAATGGAACCCGAGGCCGAACGGCATCGCCTTTTGGTCGCGGTTGGTAACTTCTGCCGTCACCGTCAAGGCGCGTCCCTCGATCGCATGGGTCACAGCTAGCTGAAAGTCGAAGGGATAAACAGCCTGGGTGGCCGCCGAGGTGACCAGTTCGTATCGGCACATTGTCGCGGTGGTTTCCGCAAGCGCAAATTCGCTGCGGCGGGCAAAACCATGCTGAGCCATCGGATAGATCGTGCCGTCGATTGTTATCTTGTCGTCCGGCGCCTTGCCGACGATCGGGAAAAGGATCGGCGACCGTCCGCTCCAGAAGGCCGCATCGCCCGTCCACAGCCATGAGCGCCCGTCGCTGGTGGAGAGCGCCTGCATCTCGGCCCCGAGGGAGGAGACGTCGACAGTGAGATGCTGGTTTCCAATCCGGATTGAGCTTGGCATCGCAATTCCCTTTCGCTGGTTCGGCACCAAGCCATATCTTTCTGCGCCGTTGATTTCCACTCAATAGGGAAGGGAGCGGCCTCCGCCCTCGCAACGCGTTATTTCCGCACCGCGCCCAATCTCGCGATTACCTCGTTCGGAATGCCGTAGCGCTGAATGGCGTCGCGGTTGTTTCTGAGCCCGCAGATCTCACGCTGGATGAAGAAGGCCCATACCGCGTCGGACGCTGCATCGAGAAGTGTCTCGCGTTCTTCGGCACTCTGGCGGTCGGCGGTCCAAGCCTTCAGCGCGGCAAGTGTTGACTCAACCTTCAGCCCGTGACGCCCGAGCGCATCGGCGCGTTCCGACATCAACTCGTATTCGAGGACGTTGAAACCGTTTCTGTCCTGCTCGGATTGTCTGAAGGACTGCGGCGGACGAACGCTCATTGGCACAGGTCTCCGTTGGCGCGAGCGGCAATAATATCCAAATCAAACGTGCAGATCGAGAGGGTCGGAAACGGGACTATCCCCCGATTTCCCAGCATGGCATAAGCGCGGCAAAATCTCTTTCCCAGGCTCCCACGCACATCATGATTCGTATCGAGAATATCAGCAAGCAGCTCAGCCACCGCATCCTCTTCATCGAGGCATCAGCAGCGCTCAATAGAGGCGAGAAGATCGGTCTCGTCGGCCCGAACGGCGCCGGCAAGACGACGATCTTCCGGATGATCAACGGTGAGGAACAGCCCGACGAAGGGCAGGTCTCCTGTGAAAAGGGCGTCACCATCGGTTATTTCAACCAGGACGTCGGCGAAATGGCGGGCCACAGTGCCGTCGCCGAGGTGATGAACGGCGCCGGCCCTGTCAGTGTCGTTGCCGAGCAATTGCGTGAGCTCGAGGCGGCCATGGCCGATCCCGAGCAGGCCAACGACATGGACAAGATCATCGAGCGTTATGGCGAGGTGCAGGCGCGTTACGAGGAGCTGGACGGTTATGCGCTCGAAGGACGCGCCCGAGAAGTGCTCGCCGGCCTGAGCTTCAGCCAGGAAATGATGGACGGCGATGTCGGAGCCCTGTCGGGTGGCTGGAAGATGCGCGTGGCGCTCGCCCGCATCCTGCTCATGCGCCCCGATGTCATGCTGCTCGACGAGCCGAGCAACCATCTGGATCTCGAAAGCCTGATCTGGCTGGAGGAGTTCCTGAAAGGCTACGAAGGTGCGCTGCTGATGACCTCCCACGACCGCGAGTTCATGAACCGCATCATCACCAAGATCATCGAGATCGATGGCGGCGCATTGACGACCTATTCGGGCGATTACGAATTCTACGAGCAGCAGCGGGCACAGAACGAGAAGCAGCAGCTGGCCCAGTTCGAACGCCAGCAGGCGATGCTGGCCAAGGAAATCAAGTTCATCGAGCGGTTCAAGGCGCGGGCGTCACATGCCTCGCAGGTGCAGAGCCGCGTCAAGAAGCTGGAGAAGATCGACCGGGTGGAGCCGCCCAAGCGCCGCCAGGTTGTTTCCTTCGAATTCCAGCCAGCGCCGCGATCCGGCGAGGACGTGGTCAGCCTCAAGAACGTCTACAAGAAATACGGCAGCCGAAGCATCTATGAAGGGCTGGATTTCATGGTGCGGCGGCGGGAGCGCTGGTGCATCATGGGCATCAACGGCGCCGGCAAGTCGACACTGCTGAAGCTGGTGACGGGCACCGCCGAGCCTGATCAAGGCAGCGTCGCTCTCGGCGCCAGCGTCAAGATGGGCTATTTCGCCCAGCACGCCATGGATATTCTCGACGGCGAGCATACCGTCTTCCAAGCGCTGGAAGACCGGTTTCCGCAAGCGGGGCAGGGGCCTTTGCGGGCGCTTGCCGGATGTTTCGGTTTTTCCGGGGACGATGTCGAGAAGCGGTGCCGCGTGCTGTCGGGCGGCGAGAAGGCGCGGCTGGTCATGGCGATGATGCTGTTCGACCCGCCGAACCTGCTGGTGCTCGACGAGCCGACGAACCATCTCGACCTCGACACCAAGGAGATGCTGATCAAGGCGCTCTCGCAATATGAGGGCACCATGCTGTTCGTCTCGCATGACCGGCATTTCCTCGCCGCACTCTCCAACCGGGTGCTGGAGCTGACGCCTGAGGGCATCCATCAATATGGCGGCGGCTACACCGAATATGTGGCGCGCACCGGCCACGAGGCGCCGGGTCTCAGGAGCTGAGATTATTTTGTGCGGCATGTCGAAACCGTCGGCGCCGAAGCGACCAGCAACGAGCCGGCCGGCGATATCGGTCGGATGGTCGGAGCAACGGAGGAGAACTGCCCATGCTGCTGGATAGGATCGAGGTCATCACCCTGTTCGTCGACGAGATCGACGCGGCGAGGGCATTTTACCAAAAGGTCTTTGCCGCCGATGTCGTCTATCAGGACGACGTCTGCTCGGTGCTGAAGTTTTCGGAAACGATGGTCAATCTGCTCCAGGTGACCGAAGCGCCGCAGCTGGTCGAGCCCTCGACGGTGGCGGCATCCGGCTCGGGCAGTCGCGTCCTGCTGACGATGAAGGTCGACAATGTCGATGCGGTCTGCACGGAGCTGCGCAAGCTTGGTGTAACACTGCTCAACGGTCCGATCGATCGTCCATGGGGCCGCCGCACGGCCGCTTTTGCGGATCCGTCCGGCCATGTCTGGGAGGTTGCGCAGGAACTGCGCTAAACATTGCATCCAATGCCTTGGCGGGCCGCTTCCTTCACGCGGAGGACGGTTTCGGTGCTTATTGCCACGATGATGACCAAATTCCGTGGTGTTCGGAGCCCTCTTCATGCAATCGGGGACGGGCGCATCGGCATGGACTGGATCAATCGCTACATCGATCAGCCGCTACTGCACGGCGCGGCGGGCTTGCTGCGGAGCTGGCATCTTCGCACACGGCAACCGCCGGAGCTGCTGGAGCCGACATGGAATCTCGTCGTGCTCGCCTTTCTCCTGATCGCCAGCGGGCAAGTCCTGGCCGGCAAACCTTTCGCGCTCGGTGTTACCGCGCTGATCATGCTGGCGCTGCCGTCAGCACGAAAACTGCTTTCGGCGATGAAGGCGAGGGGAGGCGGCTACGGCGCCCGGGAATACAAGTCACTGAGAGCGCGCGCCATCGCCAAACGTGAGGCGGAGTGGTCGGTGCGGATCATCGTCCTGTTTTCCTCCGCCTGCCTTCCCTTCATCGCCCGCATCGACGATCCGGCGGGAGCCTGTTTCATGCTGGGGGCGAGCATCTGGTTCGTCCTGACTGGGCCGCTCAAGGCCTATCTCGATGCAGCCGAACCTCCCGAGCCGAATGAAGGCGACCGGATGTTCAGCGGCGCCCTCCATTTCGGCTGAACCGGGCCGATGCGACGTTGCATGCGCCGGCCGTGAGAGGGACAGGGAACCAAATGGGGGCGGCTTCCGTTATGTGAGCAGCAACGTAAAAGGAGATTGCGATGCTTTATTACGCTCTGGTGTTTCTCGTTGTGGCCTTGATTGCCGGCGTCCTCGGATTTGGCGGTATAGCAGGTGCTTCAGCTTCTATTGCCCAGGTTCTGTTCTTTATTTTCCTGGTGCTGTTCGTCGTATCTCTCGTCATGCGCTTTATGCGAAGAGTATAAAGCGGATCGAACAAGTATAAAAACCCGGCGAACACATCGCCGGGTTTTTCTTTGTTGCGCCTTTGACGTCCCCACCACTGATGGTTCCCGGTTGCGGTCGGCCCCTGCAAAATCCGCATGAGCCGCTGCATGAATGCCGTCCGCGAAGTGTCGACGGCGAGCAGGACCGTGCCTTTCCGGCAACCATTCCTGACAACATCATGAAATAACCGGATGGCGTGAATTAGTGCCTTCGAAATGTCCCATTGGGGGCTGAACCGTAAACCTGTTTGTCGCTTGCGCCTCCCAGGCGCTTTGACTTGCGATGCGAAAATGGTGCGGGATCGGATCGTTTTGCGGTCCCGTCCGTTATCTGTTGCCGAATCTGGTGGCGAGTAGCCGGGTATGCTCCCGTCACGATTTGAGAAGGAGAGACTTATGAATAAAATTCTTGCGACGGCGTTTGCCGCGGTATCGTTGACGGTTGTCGGCGCAGGGGCGGTCAATGCCGCCGACCTCGTCACCAGGACATATGAAGAGCCGGACCTGCGCAATGGCGTCAAGATCGGTTACCTCACCTGCGATATCGGCGGCGGGACGGGTTATGTGCTCGGTTCCTCCAAGGAGGCCGATTGCATCTTCCAGTCGACCGTCGGCAATGAGCTTTCGGATCGTTATACCGGCGAAGTGAGAAAGCTCGGCATCGACCTTGGCTTCACCACGCGCAGCCGCCTGATCTGGGCGGTGTTCGCGCCGACGGCCGGTTATCACCGCGGATCGCTCGCCGGCCTTTATGTCGGCGCCACCGCCGAGGCGACGCTCGGCGCCGGTGTCGGCGCCAATCTGCTAGTCGGCGGCACTTCCGGCTCGATCCATCTGCAGACGGTCAGCCTGACCGGCCAGCTCGGCCTCAATGTTGCCGCCGGCAGCGCCTCGATGACGTTGACGGCCGACAATTGATATGCCTTTTTGACGCTCCCTGCCGCGGACGGCAGGGAGCGTCACGTCATTGAGGCCGATTTCGTGTTCGCAGCCCAGCCGGATTACGACATGATCGATATTCGAATGGCAACGCCCGATGAGGACGAGGTCCTTGTGGGGCACTATCTGAAGATCTGGGACAGCTACGGTACGCCACCGGAACATTACAGGCCCGATGCGGCGGCGCGGATCTTGTCTTTCATCAGAAGCGGCCGCGAGGAGCGGCGTCTGACGTCGTTCCTTGCCATCGTCGACGGTGAAATCGCCGGTTCCGCATCCTGTCAACTGCACCAATCGCCATTTCCGGAGGTCATCCGGGAAGAACAGCGGCTGCACGGCTACATCTGGTCCGTCTATGTTGCCGACGCCTTTCGCCGGCGCGGTATCGCATCGGCGCTGACCAACAAGGCCGCTGAGTATCTGAAATCGATCGGCTGCACTACAGCCGTCATCCATGCCTCGGATGCCGGCGAGCCGGTCTATCGGGCCGCCGGTTTCGAACTGGCCAAGGAAATGCGCCTGCAGTTTCCGGCGGAGTAACGAAGAATTCTCCGCTTAAGTTTTCGCCCGGCCGGGTGCGACAAAAGCGGCGATCGTCGCTTCATCATGGCCGGCCTCGCGCAGGAAGCGGCTGGCGAATTCGATGGCTGGGCTTCTGAGCGCATCGTCCGGTCGGATCAGATGAAAGGCCACATGATAATCGAGCGTCCGCGGCGACACGGCGACGACGCGCCCGGATGCCAGCGCGGCATCCGATAGCGGCGGCCGGGCGAGCGCGATGCCGAGCCCTTGCGCACAGGCATCGATCACCAGATTGTAATCCTCGAAGCGGCGGTCATGGCCGCGTGGCGTATAGTCGACGCCCTCGCGGGCGAGCCAGCGGCGCCAGCCTTCGATATTGGAATCGTGCAGGATTGGCAGCTCCAGCAGCGAAAGAGCGTCGGATCGCTGGCCAAGCCGGTCTGCCAACGCCGGGGCGGCGATCGGAAACGACTTTTCCTGCCACAGCGGCAAGGCGCGCACGCCGGCCCAAGGGCCTTTGCCGCAGCGGATGGCAAGGTCCGTGCCTTCGCCGAAATCCGCCAGCCGGTGTTCCAGCGTCAGTTCGACATGCAGCTCGTTTCCTTCGAGCTTCGGCAGACGTTGAAACAGCCACAACGAGGCGACGGAGGGCGTCACCGAAAGACGCACCACCGCCTTGTTGCGGCGAGGCAGCCAGCGCTCGCCGCTATTGCCGAGCAGCGCAAGCGCTTCCTCCGCCCGCGCGAAAAACCGCATGCCCTCCGGCGTCAGGCGCACACCTCTGGCTTCGCGTGCGAAAAGCCGCACCCCCATCCAGCGCTCGAGGCGCGAGACCTGCCGCGACACCGCGCCATGAGTGATGCCGCTTTCCTCGGCCGCGGCGGAAAACGATCCGAGCCGGGCAGCGCGGGCAAAGGTCTCAAGTGTATCGAGCGGCGGAAGAACCGGGGAGCTGTGAACCATAGACACATTTGATCATCGATTGCGATGCTTTTCAAGCACGCGTCGAAGGGCTACTCACTGTCACAGGAACATATGGAGGCGAAAATGAGCATGGCGGCAAGCGCACCGATTTCGACGAAACAGCAAGGTGGGTTGGATCTGGTGGCCTTTGCCGCGATCGTCGTCACCATCCTCTTCTGGGCGTCTTCCTTCGTGGTGATCCGTATCTGCCTCGGACCGCTGACGCCGATCGAGCTGGCGACGGCGCGTTACGTTGCCGCCGGAGTCATCGCTCTGGTCTATCTCGCCATCTATCGGCCGATGCCGGAAAAACGCGATTTCGTCCGTCTTTCCGTTGCCGCCGTGCTATTCATCGCCGCTTATGCGGTTCTGTTGAACACCGGCGAGCAGACTGTTGCAGCAGGGCCGGCGAGCTTCATCATCAACACCATGCCGGTCTTCACCGCCCTTATCGCCACATTCGCGCTCGGCGAGCGCTTCGGCCGCTGGGGCTGGGCGGGCACCGCCATTTCCTTCGGCGGCGTGGCGCTGATCGCGGTCGCCTCAGACAGCGGCTTCAGGCTCGATCCGAATGCCGTCCTCATCCTTGGCGCAGCGCTCTGCTCGGCGATCGCCAGCGTATTGCAGAAGCCGCTGCTCGGTCGGCTGCCGGCGCTAGCAGTCACCGCCTGGATCCTGCTGATCGGTTCCGTGCCGCTGTTTCCGGCTGTCCCGGCAACGGTCCAGGCGTTGGCCGCCGCCCCGGCGGAGGTGAATTGGGGTGTTGCCTATCTCGTCATCTTCCCGACGGCGATCGGCTACCTCACCTGGGCGATCGCGCTGAAGCGACTTACGGCCGCCCGCGCTTCGAATTTCCTCTATGGCGTCCCGCCCGTCGCAACGCTGATCGGGTTCGTCTGGCTGGGCGAGACGCCGACGGCGCTCGGTGCAGCCGGCGGCGTCATGGCGATCCTCGGTGTGCTCGTCGTCAATGTGATGCGGAAGCGATAGGCGCAATTTGCCCCGGAAGGTGATCGGGGTCTCATCCAGACCTAGCGGAGCAGCCCGTCCCGCCCAAACTCTTTCCAGCCCCGCAGCTTTGCGGACGCTTCGTCGGTGACGTCCTGCGATGCCGCAGTCGCCTTGCTGTCCTCCTTCAGGGAACGCGTCAGCTTCGCCTTGTAGGCAGCATTCCGCCTGTTTTCCATGGCAGCCGCGGCATCCTCTTCGCGCCCCTCTTCGACAGCGCCCCGGTCGAGCAGATCCTCGACCATCTGTGGTTCGAAGACGTGGAAGGTGATCTGCCTGGCGCGGCCCCGAAGCTTCACGGTTCGCGTTCCCCCGCTGGGCAGACGGCCGTCCTCTAGCCAGCGACGTCTCTCGGTCGTTCAGATTGTGAGGATGTCCTCGATTTCGCGCGGGATGACCGGCAGGCTTTCGATGCCTTCGAGCGACTTCGCAATGATCGCCGAGGCATGCCGAAACTCGCTCCTTGCGTTTTCAGGCATTGCCAGCGTCAAAAACCTCCCGCTGATATCCAGCGATTTTCGCATGGACGACGGGAGGCGCGCACGGATTTCCAAGAGGATGCCCTTGGCGCGCACGGAAGACCCTAGAGTGGCCGCGGGCGATAGCGTCGTCCACGTTTCGAGCAGAGAAGGTATGTCATTCTTCTTGTTTTTCGCCATGCGCACACAGATGGGATCAAGGCGCGGCCCCGTCAACGATCACCACAATTGATACAGTGAGTCCTCGCTTCCCGCCAAGACGAACAGTTCCTGCGCCACGGCGTGGCACGACACCGGCGTTCGTGGTATTTTTAAAAACGGTGGAGCAGGATCAACGTCGATGCAGACGATTGAGGATTGGCTAGGTCAACTCGGTCTCGGCAAGTACGCCGACACCTTCATCGAGAATGACGTGGATCTGCGAGCGCTCCCTCATCTTGCCGAATCCGACCTCCAGGAGCTCGGTGTCTCGCTGGGGCATCGGAAGATTATTCTAGCTGCCATAAACCAACTTGCGGATCAACGGTCGGACGAACAGCCTCCTGCGTCGGTCGCTACCGAGGCCGTATCCGAAGCTGCGGCCGACCGGCGACTGCTCAGCGTGCTCTTTTGCGACCTGGTCGGGTCGACAGCGCTGTCAGCAGAGCTCGACCCGGAAGACATGCACGAGTTGACCCGCCGTTATCAGGATAGCGTCGCCGGCGCCGTCACCCGCTTCGGGGGCTACGTCGCGAAATATCTCGGCGATGGCGTGCTAGCCTATTTCGGGTGGCCAATGGCTTACGAGGACCATGCCGAGCGCTCAATCCGGGCCGGCCTCGCGGCGATGGCCGCCGTCGACGCCCTGCAGCCGCCGAACGCAGAGCGATTGAAGGCCCGCATCGGCATCGCATCTGGGCGCGTGGTCGTTGGCAACACTGACGGCAGCGCGAAGGAGCGGGCATCGATCGCAGGAGACACTCCCAACCTGGCAGCACGCCTGCAGGCCGCGGCCGCCCCAGGCCAGATCGTGATCTCCGACAGCACCCGCCGCCTCGCCGGGCAGTCGTTTGAAATCGAGAGCCTCGGCGCGCAGGAGCTCAAAGGCTTCGCCTCTCCCATTGCGCTGTTCGAAGTCCGCGGTCAGCGAGAGGTGGATAGCCGTTTCGAAGCCGCGCATGCCAGCGGGCTTTCGAAATTTGTCGGCCGCGTTAGCGAGATCGGCCTGCTGCTCGAACGGTGGGAGTTGGCGAAGGCCGGGCAAGGCCAGGCGGTCTTCCTGTTGGGGGAGGCTGGCATCGGGAAATCCCGGCTTGTCGAGGCTTTCGAAGAACACCTGCGAGAGACACAGCATGAACTCATCCGATTGCAGTGCTCACCCTATCACGCTACCTCGGCCTTTTACCCGATCGTTGAGCGACTGAGCCGGGTTGCATCGTTTACGCCGGCAGATGACCGGAACACGCGCATCGAAAAGTTTCGCACGCTTGTGCGCCGCTACGGCGAAAATCCTTCCGACGTTGGCGCCATCTATGCCGAGCTGCTTTCGCTCGACGTCGGCGACGAGTTCAAGCCGCCGGATCTCTCCGCCCACCAGCGCAAGGAGCTTCTCGTTCGCACATTGGTGAACCGCTTGCTGCTTGCAGCCAGGATCGCACCAGTGCTCATGGTTTTCGAAGACGCGCACTGGATGGATCCATCCACCAGCGAAGTGCTGAGAGAACTCGTCAGCCGGCTGCACGGCGCCGCCGCCCTCGTCGTTGTGACCCACCGACCGGAATGGAGCGCGAACTGGGCAGGCGGACTGGCGCAGGTGACGACGCTCTCCGTTAGCCGCCTGACCAGGCAGCAGATGCGTGAACTGATCGAATCCATGGTGTCCGACATTCCCGAACAGCTCGCCGAAAAGATTGCGGAGCGGACGGACGGGGTGCCGCTGTTCGTCGAGGAGTTGACCCGCTCGGTCGTGGAGAGCGGAAAGCCGTCGTCGCTCAACGCAGAAATCCCGGACAGTCTGCAGGGCTCCCTGATGACACGTCTCGATCATTTAGCGCCGACGGCCAAGGAGATCGCGCAGATTGCCGCCGTAATAGGCAGGGAATTCGATCGCGGCCTTCTTTCGAAGATCGCAGGCGTCGACGACCGAGCGCTCGAGACAGCACTGAACCAGCTCGAGTCCAGCCAGATCGTCGTCGAAGGCGGCGTCTTGCATGATGCGCTCGTTTTTCGACATGCGCTCATTCAGGATGCGGCTTACCAATCGCTCCTCAACCGGCGCCGGCGGCATTTCCACGAGAGGATCGCAAGGGTTCTCGTCGAACATTATGACGATGTCGCTGCCACGCAGCCCGAACTCATCGCTCAGCACTACGAGAAAGCCCAACGGATTGAGCTCGCGCTTCCCTACTGGATGAAGGCTGGAGAGCGCGCCCTCGCACGATCCGCCAACTACGAGGCGGTCGACAATTTCCAGAACGCCTTGGCAATTGCAGAGCAGTTGCCTGAAGGGCCTGAGCGGCAAAGAGACCTGCTCACCGCGATCCTCAAACTCGGCGACGCCCTGTTCGCTGCGGGTCGCATGACGGATTCGCTGGCGAAATATAGGCTGGCCGCGCCATTGGCCCGCAAAGCGGCCGACACACAAGCCTTTATTCGTGCAGTGATTGGTCTAGACGGTACCAAATTCCTCTCCTCGAATTCGCTTGCCGAAACGATGCCGCTTCTCGAGGAAGCCCTCGAGATGGTTGAACCAGCGGATATGAGTTCACGGTGCCAGATTCTCAGCCGCCTTGCGCGGGCATACACCTATCTCAGCGACGGCCAGAAGGCTGCAAAATGCCATGATGAAGGAATAAAGCTGGCTCGACGCGTTGGAGATAAGACTGCGCTTGTGGAGCTTTCCGCTCTGCCATTCCTGACGCCGGCACCGGTCAGGTCCGCCACGGAAAGAAACGACCGAATCGCTCGTATCGATGAAATAAGGCGCCTCGCGGATGAGATCGATGACGACGATGTGCGGAGCCGAGCGCTTTCCGTTGACGCCTATGTCTCCACGGAACTCGGCGATCGCGCGCGAGCCGATCGGGCTGTTGACGCGCTCGACGAACTTGGTACCGCGCGGCAGCATCTCAACGTCCAGTTCTACGCTCGCACCGCAAAAGCGATGATGGCCATCCTCGATGGAAGGTTCACCGTCGCCGAGGAATTTGCAGAGGAAGCGCTAAAGCTGGGTATGCGGATCCTTGGCGCTGCGCCGGAGGGCGTTTACGGCATGCAGATGTTCGCGATCCGACGGGAGCAAAGCCGCCTCTCGGAGGTTGCACCCGTCATCAAGCTGTTGATTGAGGAAAGCCCGGAGGGAACCACCTGGTTGCCGGGTTTTACGTTGGTTGCCTTTGACCTCGGCTATCGCGATGCGGCCCAGCGGAGGTTGAGCGAGCTTGCCCGCACCGGCTTTGCCCTTCCGCTTGACGGAAAGCGAAGTGCGTCCCTCTCGTTCCTGACGGAAGTCGCCGCCGGTCTCGGCGACGCAGATGCTGCCCAGACCCTCTATAAGCTTATGCTCGACTACAAGGAGATGACCGTCACCATCGGTATGGCGACCGTTTGCTTCGGCGCGGCAAGCCGCTATCTGGGCGTGCTGGCAGCGGCGCTGGGTGAATTCGACAGAGCGTCGGAGCACTTTGAGCACGCACTTGAGATGAACGCGGCGATCGGCTCGCGGCCGTGGCTCGCACACACTCAGGCAGATTATGCGGACTTGCTAATGAAAATAGGTAGCCGGGCCGCGATAAAGAGAGCAATGTTGCTATCCGAGAATGCCCGTTCAACCGCGGCCGACCTGGGAATGGTCCGGCTGCAACAGCGACTGAAGCCAACGATTCATTAGAACCAACAGTTCGTTGCTTTTGGTGGGAAGAAGGTCTCGTCATGCCACGCTACATCATTGAAAGAAACTTCGCGGAACAACTCGATCTGTCGAAAGAGGGGGTAGAGCAAATCAACCTGATCAATGACCAGGAAGGAGTGAAGTGGATCTTTTCCTTCCTCAGCGCCGACAGGAAAAAGACTTACTGCCTCTACGAGGCGCCTAGTACGGAAGCCATTCTCGCTGCGGCCCGGAGGAACAATGTCCCCGCGGATGTGATCATAGAAGTCAGCGAGGAGATCGGTCCCAATATGTTTGCGTAGCGCTCCTCGGCCACGCCCGGAGCAAGGCATTGCCGCGCTTCCAGTTAGAAAATTCACCAAACCGTAAGGGCCGCTTCGGTCGGCCGGCGTTGTTGCGACCGCAGGATCTAGGATCCTGCGAATGCCCAGAAGCCATCTCCTTGGCATGCACGCGCTCGTGTCCTGCCAGGGGTCTGCGACAACTGCCCGAGCTTCCTGGATCATAAAAACCTTCGAGGCGGTGCCCGTGAGATTATTCCACATTTTCAGTCTTCACGAGCTGTCCTGTGGTCCAATATGCGAGGTCCAAATTTTTTCAAAAGGGCATCTTGAAACCGAAAATACCGAAAACCAAATCGATATCGTCGGCAGCCCAGAAGGGGGCCGACAGCCGGGGACGCAGGTTTCCGCCGCGTTCCTTTCCATCTCGCTTCTAGGAGGTTTTGGTCATGAGAACTGAGTTTGACTTCGCACCGCTCTACCGCTCCAGCATCGGCTTCGACCGGGTTTTTTCGCTGCTGAACAATCCGCAGCGCCTGCAGGCCGTCGACGCCTGGCCGCCCTACGACATCCTTAAGGTCGGTGACAATGAGTACCGCATTGTCATGGCAGTCGCGGGCTTCGAGGATGGCGATCTCGATATCACGCAGGAGCGCAACGTGCTTCTCGTCAAGGGCGGCAAGGCCGATGACACCAAAGCTGAATACCTGCACCGCGGTATCGCCACGCGGGGCTTCGAGCGCCGCTTCGAGCTTGCCGACCATGTGAGCGTGGAAAACGCTTCGCTGAAAAACGGTCTTTTGCACATCGATCTGAAACGCGAGATTCCAGAGGCGATGAAGCCACGCAAGATCGCGATTGGCGACGGCGCACAGGTGCCGCTGCAGATCGAAGGTGAGAAGCAGGTCGCGTAAGTGTCGATCGAGGGAGGCGGGCGACGCTTAAGGCGTCGCCTGCTGCAAAACGATGAATACATCCGGTTTCGATAAGCCAGACTACTTCGGAGCTGCCGATCTGCGTATTTGCCAGGGCGTCTTCGACATTGTCACTTCGGAAGCAGGAGTGGAGCCGAGGTCTGAGGAGGGCGAGCGCATCGCGGCCATCGTCGTGCAGCTCTATCGCCAAGGAGTGAAAGAGCCAGACCGCCTGCGGGTTGTGGTCGAATCCGCCCGCGGGATTAATATTGCGAAAGCTGCGTAAGGGGTAGGACGCCGCACGACAGCGGCGTCCTTCATCCCGCCTGGTCATAATCCCGTCGTCATCTTGAGGTGGCGGTTCCAAGCAGCCCGGCTCTCGCGGCTCAAGCCTTCGTTTTTGGTCATGAGGCGGCGGCGACTTTACTTGGACGCTTTCGGAGCGGATGTGCGTCCGG
The DNA here is from genome assembly GCF_019793435.1 of Rhizobium redzepovicii. Lineage (GTDB taxonomy): Bacteria > Pseudomonadota > Alphaproteobacteria > Rhizobiales > Rhizobiaceae > Rhizobium > Rhizobium redzepovicii. The sequence goes on from NZ_JAILYH010000013.1 coordinate 159,326, forward strand.
CGGGTCGATCCGTACGTAAATCTCAAAATCGTGAATCAGATCGGCTGAATTACCCTATAGCACGGGTCCGAGGAAGAAGGTTTAAGGTGCAGATGTCGTTTAAAGACGATGTCCATCCGGCAAGAGCTTCGCACCGCAAAAATGGTTATCTTACTCTCAGGTTGAGAGCAGGTGACAGATAGCCATTGCGCAGGCGTTCGCTTTCTTTAAAACGAAAGCTGATCGAAAGGTGCGCGCCCATGTTCTTGACCGACCGGCAAACTGAAATCGTGGCGATAGCGAGGTCGAGCGGTAGGGTTCTGGTCGAAGAGCTCGCTTCCCGCTTTTCCGTAACGCCGCAGACGATCCGCAAGGATCTGAACGATCTCTGCGATGCGCAAGTGCTCACGCGCATCCATGGCGGCGCCACATTCCCGAGCGGAACCGAGAACGTCAAATACGAGGCGCGCCGCCAGATCGCCGCCTCCGAGAAACAGGCGATCGGCATGGCTGCGGTCGAGCTGATTCCGAGCGGGGCCTCGCTTTTCATCAATATCGGGACGACGACCGAAGCGGTGGGCGAGGCGCTCGCCAACCATCACGAGCTGATGGTCATCACAAATAACATCAATGTTGCCAATAGGTTGCGCTTGCTTCCGGCGATCGAGGTGGTGATAGCCGGTGGCGTCGTGCGCGGTTCAGACGGCGGCATCGTCGGCGAAGCGGCTGTCGATTTCATCCGCCAGTTCAAGGTCGATTACGCCGTCATCGGCGCATCGGCGATCGATATGGACGGCGCGCTTCTCGACTATGATTTTCGCGAGGTCAAGGTTGCTCAGGCGATCATTGCCAATGCCCGACACGTCATTCTCGTTGCTGACTCCACCAAGTTCGAACGCACCGCGCCGGTCAGGATCGGCCAGCTTTCCCAGGTTCACACCTTCATCACCGACCACTGTCCGGTGCAGTCCATCCGCAATCTCTGCCTCGAAAACAATGTGAAGCTGATCGAAACGAATGGCAGGTTTCGCTGAGGGCGAGCCAGCGAGGCGTTCCGAAACGAAGATCCGCGAAACATTCGTTTGACATTCGTATTCCTTTCGTTTTAACTGCCCTCACTTTCGCAATCGCGCAATTTTTGTGCGATGCGAAATCCGCAGCGGGCTCGGAGGGGATATTGGGCCGAGAGATCTACGACATATTCGTCATCGGTGGCGGCATCAACGGCTGCGGCATTGCGCGCGATGCCGTCGGGCGCGGTTATTCCGTGGCGCTGGCCGAGATGAACGATTTCGCCTCCGGCACCTCATCCGGCGCTACGAAGCTGATCCATGGCGGGTTGCGGTATCTCGAGCACTACGAATTTCGCCTGGTGCGCGAATCGCTGATGGAGCGCGAAATCCTCTGGGCGATGGCGCCGCACATCATCTGGCCGCTGCGCTTCGTGCTGCCTTACCACAAGGGCGGCATCCGGCCGGCTTGGCTGATCCGGCTCGGCCTCTTCCTCTACGATCATCTCGGCGGCCGCAAGCTGCTGCCGGCGACTGCGGTGCTCGACATGCGCCGCGACCCGGCCGGCAAGCCGCTGAAGGCGCTATTCGCCAAGGCTTTCGAATATTCCGACGGCTGGGTCGATGATGCCCGCATGGTGGTGCTGAACGCCCGCGATGCCGCCGACAAAGGGGCGACCATCATGCCGCGCACCAAGGTGATGTCGGCAAGGCGCGAGAACGGCCTCTGGCACATCGAGACCACCGATACGGTGACCGGCCGCAATGACAGCCACCAGGCCCGCATGCTGGTCAATGCCGCCGGCCCCTGGGTCGATCATGTCATCCGCTCCGCCTTTGGTCAGAACGAAGCTCACCATGTCCGCCTCGTCCAGGGCAGCCATATCGTCGTGAAGAAGAAGTTCGACGACCCTCGCGCCTATTTCTTCCAGAATCCCGACAATCGCATCATCTTCGCCATTCCCTATGAGGGCGAGTTTACCCTGATCGGCACCACCGATCGCGATTACACCGCTGATCCCAGGGATGTCAGGATCTCCGAGGAGGAGACCGTCTATCTCTGCAATGCCGCCTCGGAATATTTCAAGGAGCCGGTCAGGCCGGAGGATATCGTCTGGACCTATTCGGCGGTCCGGCCGCTTTATGACGACGGCGCCTCGAAGGCGCAGGAGGCTACGCGCGACTACGTGCTGAAGCTGGAGGGCGAAGGAAATGCCGCGCCGCTGCTCAACGTGTTCGGCGGCAAGCTCACCACCTATCGCCGGCTTTCCGAACATGCGCTGGAGAAGATCGGCGCTGCGATCGGCGTCAAGGGCGCCCCGTGGACGGCCAAAAGCCATCTGCCCGGCGGTGACTTCCCGGTCCGAGGATACGATGCCGAGGTCGCCGATCTGAAACGGCGCTATCCGTTCCTCGCCGATCGGCATGCCCGCCGGCTGGTGCGCCGCTACGGCACGAGGACAAAGGCACTGCTCGGGGAAGCCCGTAGCCTCGACGATCTCGGACGGCTCTTCGGCGGCGATCTCTACGAGGCCGAGGTCACCTATCTCGTCGAACATGAATGGGCCCGGCACGCCGAAGACGTGCTGTGGAGAAGGACAAAGGATGGTCTGCGCCTTTCGAAGGAGCAGGCTCAGTCACTGGAGGAGTACATGGCTGCCATACCGGCGATGGTCGGATAGGCGGCGTGTGGTCCCCGCTGCGTGGAGGCACGGGAACAGGAATGCTGGAACTGCGGAAGGCCGCAAAGATGGTGGGAGGAGACTATCATATCCACCCGACCGATCTTGTTTTTGAAAGAGGAACGCTGAACGTTCTGCTTGGGCCGACCTTGTCGGGCAAGACCTCGTTGATGCGTCTGATGGCCGGTCTTGATCGACCGACAACCGGTACGATCCATTTTGATGGTGCTGACGTGACAGGTATGCCTGTCCAGAAGCGCAACATCGCTATGGTCTACCAGCAGTTCATCAACTATCCGGCATTGACGGTCTACGAGAATATTGCCTCGCCCCTGCGGATTGCCGGCAAGGACGCCAAGGTCATTGATCTGGAGGTGCGCAAGGCTGCCGAACTTCTGAAACTCGGTCCCTATCTCGATCGCACGCCGCTCAACCTCTCCGGTGGCCAGCAGCAGCGCACCGCGCTTGCCCGTGCACTCGTGAAGAATGCGAGCCTTGTTTTGATGGACGAGCCGCTTGCCAACCTCGACTACAAGCTGCGTGAGGAACTGCGGCAGGAATTGCCGCGGATCTTCGCGCTGTCCGGCGCGATCTTCGTCTATGCCACGACGGAACCCTCCGAAGCCCTGCTGCTCGGCGGCAATACGGCAACGCTTAGCGAGGGCCGGATCACGCAGTTCGGCCCGACGGTCGAGGTCTATCGCCATCCGCTCGATCTGACGACGGCGAAAACCTTTGCCGATCCGCCGCTGAATTTCATTGATCTGGTCAAATCGGAAGGCAATTTCCTGCGCGACGGCGCTCTGATTTTTGCGGTGCCGCCGCATCTTCAGAATGTGCCGGACGGGCCGGCAACCATAGCGTTTCACCCGCATCATCTTGCACCAACAGCTCAGACGGCTGCTTCGGCGCGAATGACGGCGCGAACACAGGTTTCGGAGATCACCGGGTCGGAAAGTTTTGTCCACCTGCAATTTGCCGACACCCGCTGGGTGATGCTTGCGCACGGCATCCACAATATCGAGCCGGACACGGACATCTCCGTTTTCATCGATACACGCCACCTGATGGCTTTCGGCGCGGACGGCCGGGCGATCACCACCGCCAGGCAAGGGGGCTAGGAGAAAATCATGGCACGTATCACCCTCGATCATATTCGCCATGCCTATGGGCCGAACCCGAAGAGCGAGAAGGACTACGCTCTCAAGGAAGTGCATCACGAGTGGAACGACGGCGGCGCCTATGCGCTGCTCGGACCTTCGGGCTGCGGAAAAACCTCGCTGCTCAATATCATTTCCGGCCTCATTCAGCCGTCCGAAGGGCGGATTCTCTTCGACGGGCAGGACGTTACGAACCTGCCGACGCAACAGCGAAATATCGCGCAGGTCTTCCAGTTTCCGGTCATCTACGACACGATGACGGTTTACGACAACCTCGCCTTTCCCCTGCGAAACCGCGGCGTGGCCGAGGCGGATGTCGACCGGCGCGTCCGCGAAATCCTCGAAATGATCGATCTTGCCGGCTGGGCCAAGCGGCGCGCGCGAGGCTTGACGGCGGACCAAAAGCAGAAGATTTCACTCGGCCGCGGCCTCGTTCGCTCGGATGTGAACGCCATTCTCTTTGACGAGCCGCTCACTGTTATCGATCCGCATATGAAATGGGTGCTGCGATCGCAGCTGAAGCGCCTGCATAAGCAGTTCGGTTTTACCATGGTCTATGTCACGCATGACCAGACGGAAGCGCTGACCTTCGCCGACAAAGTCGTGGTGATGTATGACGGCGAGATCGTGCAGATCGGCACTCCGGCCGAACTCTTCGAGCGTCCGAGCCATACCTTCGTCGGCTACTTCATCGGTTCGCCGGGCATGAATTTCATGCCGGCCAAGGTGGAGGGCAGTACGGTTCGGGTCGGCGAGCACGCGCTGACGCTCGACTATGCGCCAAAGACGTCGACAGCGGCCAAGGTAGAGCTTGGAATCCGGCCCGAATTTATCCGGGTCGGCCGCGAGGGTATGCCTGTGACGGTCAGCAAGGTGGAAGATATCGGCCGGCAGAAGATCGTCCGCGCACAGTTTGCCGGCCAGCCGATCGCGATCGTCGTTCCTGAGGACGAGGAAATTCCGGCTGATCCCCGAGTGACCTTCGAGCCATCGGGCATCAGTATCTATGCCGACTCTTGGCGCGCCGGACGGGAGGCTTGATCATGGAAAAAACCTGGAACAACAAAGCCTGGTTTCTGGTTCTGCCAGTCCTCGTGCTGGTGGCTTTCTCGGCTGTCATTCCCTTGATGACGGTTGTGAACTATTCCGTTCAGGACACTTTCGGAAACAACCAGTTCTTCTGGAACGGAACAGACTGGTTTGTCGAAATCCTGCATTCCGACCGTTTCTGGGCCGCCCTGCAGCGAAACCTGATTTTTTCGTTGATCATCCTCGCCCTGGAGATTCCGCTTGGCATCTTCATTGCTCTAAACATGCCGAAATCAGGTATCGGCGTGCCGGTATGCCTGGTTCTGATGGCACTGCCGCTGTTGATCCCGTGGAATGTGGTCGGCACGATCTGGCAGGTGTTCGGCCGCAACGACATTGGTTTGTTCGGCTATTACGTCAACGCCCTCGGCATCGATTACAACTATGTGCAGGATCCGCTCGACGCCTGGGTGACGATCATCATCATGGATGTCTGGCATTGGACGAGCCTCGTCGTCTTGCTCTGCTATGCCGGCCTCGTTTCCATTCCGGATGCTTTCTATCAGGCAGCCAAAATCGACGGTGCGTCCCGTTGGGCGGTGTTCCGCTATATCCAGCTGCCGAAGATGAAGCGCGTTCTTCTGATCGCCGTGCTGCTGCGTTTCATGGATAGTTTCATGATCTACACCGAGCCTTTTGTCGTCACGGGCGGCGGTCCGGGCAACTCGACCACTTTCCTGTCGATCGATCTGGTCAAGACCGCCCTGGGACAGTTTGACCTCGGTCCGGCCGCTGCCATGTCGCTGATCTATTTCCTGATCATCCTGCTGCTTTCGTGGGTGTTCTACACCGTCATGACCAGCCACGACGCGGAGAATTGAAATGAGCGCCTCCAACGAAACGACAGCGAGCCGAAACGTCCCGGGCGTTACCAGTGTCGCGAGCGGTCTCTCCGCCGATGAGGTCAGCCGTCTGATGCGCCGGCGCGGCGAAGAATCGCGCTGGTGGTGGCTGGTTCCGACCATCTATATCATCGTGCTGCTGCTGCCGATCTATTGGCTCGTCAACATGAGCTTCAAGACCAATGCGGAAATCGTCAATTCTCTGACGCTTTATCCTCATAACCCGACGATCGCCAATTACGTGACGATCTTCACGGAAAAGGCGTGGTATTCCGGCTATATCAATTCGATCAGCTATGTCGTCATGAACATGGTGATTTCGGTGGCAGCCGCGCTGCCGGCGGCCTATGCCTTCTCCCGATATCGGTTCCTCGGCGACAAGCACCTGTTCTTCTGGTTGCTGACCAACCGGATGGCGCCGCCGGCAGTCTTTGCCCTGCCGTTCTTCCAGCTTTACTCGGCCTTTGGACTGATCGATACGCATATCGCCGTGGCATTGGCGCATTGCCTCTTCAACGTCCCGCTGGCGGTCTGGATCCTTGAAGGCTTCATGTCCGGCGTGCCGAAGGAAATCGACGAGACGGCCTATATCGATGGCTATTCGTTCCCGCGGTTCTTCCTGAAAATCTTCACGCCGCTGATTGCGAGCGGCATCGGTGTCGCCTGCTTCTTCTGCTTCATGTTCTCTTGGGTCGAGTTGCTGATTGCACGCACGCTGACGACGACCGACGCGAAGCCGATCGCCGCCACCATGACCCGCACCGTCTCTGCATCCGGCATGGATTGGGGCCTGCTCGCCGCCGCGGGTGTTCTGACCTTGATCCCAGGGGCGCTGGTGATCTGGTTTGTGCGCAATTACATCGCCAAGGGCTTCGCCCTGGGGAGGGTTTGATGAGCTTTTCGCTTCCCGATTTTTCATGGATGGCATGGACCTGGCCGACGGCCGCTTTCTTCATCGTCATCGTATTGCTGCTGATCGGCATGGGTGTCTGGGAGTATGCCGTGCCGGGCGGCAATCCGCGGATCGGAATCCTGCGCTTCGAGACGACGCGCGGTGACCGACTTTTCCTTTCGCTGCTCGGCAGCGCCTTTATCCATCTTGCCTGGCTTGGTCTCGCGGGATCAAGCCTCTGGTGGGCTCTCGCTCTCTCCGTGGTCTACGCCATCGGCGTATTCCGTTACGTGTGAGGCAAACTGATGCAGACGGCCGGGGATTTTTCTGGTCGCCTGAGACGTGAAGACTGCAATCGCAAACCCTGGGAGGATATTATGCGAAGGCATTTATTGACGACGACAGCAGCGGTACTGCTGGCCATGACCGGGTCGGCCTATGCCGGCATGGACGAGGCAAAGACTTTCCTGGATAAAGAGGTCGGCGACATGTCGACGCTCTCTCGCGCCGACCAGGAAAAGGAAATGCAGTGGTTCGTCGATGCTGCGAAGCCCTTCGCCGGCATGGAGATCAAGGTCGTTTCGGAAACGTTGACCACCCACCAGTATGAGTCCCAGGTTCTGGCTCCGGCCTTTACTGCGATCACCGGGATCAAGGTCACTCACGACGTCATTCAAGAGGGTGACGTTGTCGAGAAGATCCAGACTCAGATGCAGACCGGTCAGAATCTTTATGACGGCTGGGTCAACGACTCCGACTTGATCGGTACGCATTGGCGCTATCAGCAGGTGCGCAACCTGACCGACTGGATGGCCGGCGAAGGCAAGGACGTTACCAACCCCGGCCTCGATATCGACGACTTCATCGGCACCAAGTTCACGACGGCACCGGACAAGAAGCTCTACCAGCTTCCCGACCAGCAGTTCGCCAACCTCTATTGGTTCCGCTACGACTGGTTCAACGACGAGAAGAACAAGGCCGACTTCAAGGCGAAGTACGGCTACGACCTCGGCGTTCCGGTCAACTGGTCGGCCTATGAGGACATTGCCGAATTCTTTACCGGCCGTGACGAGAACGGCAAGAAGGTCTTCGGCCACATGGACTACGGCAAGAAGGACCCGTCGCTCGGCTGGCGCTTCACCGACGCCTGGCTTTCGATGGCCGGCAACGGCGACAAGGGCCTGCCGAACGGTCTTCCGGTCGACGAATGGGGTATCAAGGTCGACGAGAAGTCGCGTCCCGTCGGCTCGTGCGTCGCTCGCGGCGGTGACACCAACGGCCCGGCTTCCGTCTACTCGATCCAGAAATATCTCGATTGGTTGAAGGGCTATGCACCGCCGGAAGCTCAGGGCATGACCTTCTCGGAATCCGGTCCGGTGCCGGCACAGGGTAACGTCGCGCAGCAGATCTTCTGGTACACGGCCTTTACTGCAGACATGGTCAAGCCTGGCCTGCCTGTCATGAACGAAGACGGTACGCCGAAATGGCGCATGGCACCGAGCCCGCATGGCGTTTACTGGAAAGACGGCATGAAGCTCGGCTATCAGGACGTCGGCTCGTGGACGCTGATGAAATCGACCCCGACGGACCGTGCGAAGGCCGCCTGGCTCTATGCACAGTTCGTGACCTCGAAGACGATTGACGTGAAGAAGAGCCAGCTCGGTCTCACCTTCATTCGCGAATCCACCATTCGCGATAAGAGCTTTACGGAGCGTGCTCCGAAGCTCGGCGGTCTGATCGAGTTCTATCGTTCGCCTGCGCGTGTTCAGTGGTCGCCAACCGGCACCAACGTTCCCGATTATCCGAAGCTGGCTCAGCTTTGGTGGCAGGCAATCGGCGATGCGTCTTCCGGTGCGAAGACACCGCAGGAAGCCATGGATTCTCTTTGCGGCGAGCAGGAGAAGGTCATGGGCCGTATCGAGAAATCGGGCGTCCAGGGCGATATCGGCCCGAAACTGGCCGAAGAGCATGATCTCGCTTATTGGAACGCGGATGCGGTGAAGAAGGGCAACCTTGCGCCGCAGCTGAAGATCGAGAACGAGAAGGAAAAGCCGGTCACCGTCAACTACGACGAACTCGTCAAGAGCTGGCAGTCGAAGTAAGGCGGACCTCGGCCGGAGGCAACGAGGCTTCCGGCCGTCACTTCCTGCCACCGGCCACGGCCGGTGGCACCCACAATCTTTCTCTCATGAAATCTCCGCATCCGCCCTCCTTGCCGGGCGGAGCGGTTTCGTGCGAGCCGGAGACGGATATGAGCGGCTATATTCTTTCAATTGACCAGGGCACGACGTCGTCGCGCGCGATCATCTTCGATGGCGGCATGAAAATGGCCGCCTCGGCCCAGGCGGAGATCACCCAATATTACCCGCAGCCCGGTTGGGTGGAGCATGACGCCACTGAGATCTGGCAGTCCGTCGTCGATACGGTGCGCAAGGCGATTGCCGATGCCGGCACGAATGCCGCTGCCATTGCCGCGATCGGCATCACCAACCAGCGCGAGACGGCGGTCGTCTGGGACCGACGGTCGGGCGCGCCGCTTCACCGGGCGATCGTCTGGCAGGACAGGCGCACGGCCGAAATGTGCGAGAGCCTGAAGGCCGACGGATATGAGAAGCTGTTCAGCGCCAAGACCGGCCTGCTGCTCGACCCCTATTTCTCCGGAACCAAACTGCGCTGGCTGCTCGACAATGTCGACGGCCTGCGGGAGAAGGCGGAGGCGGGCGAGGTCTGCTTCGGCACGATCGACAGCTGGCTGATCTACAATCTGACTGATGGTCGTGTGCACGCCACCGATGCGACCAACGCGTCGCGAACCCTCCTTTACAATATCGACGACGGCGTTTGGGACGAGGAGCTGCTTGGCATTCTCGGCATCCCGGCCGTGATGCTTCCCGAAGTCCGGGAATGCGCCGATAATTTCGGCCGTGTCGACAAGGCGCTGTTCGGCGCGGAGCTTCCGATCCTCGGCGTCGCCGGCGACCAGCAGGCGGCGGCCGTGGGCAATGCCTGCTTCGAGCCCGGCATGATGAAATCCACCTATGGCACCGGCTGCTTTGCCCTGCTGAACACCGGCAGGGATCGTGTTTCCTCATCCAACCGGATGCTGACGACGATTGCCTACCGGCTCGACGGCGAGACGACCTATGCACTCGAAGGCTCGATCTTCATCGCCGGCGCCGCCGTGCAATGGCTGCGCGACGGGCTCGGCATCATCGGCCAGGCGTCGGAGGCGGGCGTGCTTGCGGCCAAAGCCGATCCGGGGCAGCAGGTCTATATCGTCCCCGCCTTTACCGGCCTCGGCGCGCCCTACTGGGATCCGGGAGCGCGCGGCGCGATCTTCGGTCTGACGCGAAATAGCGGACCGGCGGAATTTGCCCGCGCCGTGCTCGAATCTGTCGCCTACCAGACACTCGACCTGCTGGTGGCGATGAAGAAGGACTGGGGCGTCAACCAGCTGGAAACCGTGCTGCGCGTCGATGGCGGCATGGCGGCTTCGGATTGGACGATGCAGTGCCTGGCTGACATGACCGGAAATCCCGTCGACCGCTCGGCGATCCGCGAGACGACAGCGCTGGGTGCCGCCTGGCTTGCCGGCTCGAAAGCCGGCATCTGGCCCGGCAGACGGGATTTTGCGCAGGCCTGGGCCTGCGACCGCCGCTTCAGCCCCGCGATGGAAGAGGGCGAACGGCAGGCCAAGATCATCGGCTGGAAGAATGCCGTCTCCCGGATGATTTCGGACGCCTCGGCGGGCTGACACCTGTCCCGTATGGCTTTCTCTTATACGCTGCCGGCGGCTTTCCTGTTGATGAAGCTGAGAGCCAGCACCGCGAAGATCAGCGTTCCCGTGCCGACCTGCTGCCAGTAAAAATTCAGATCGGTCAGCAGCAGCCCGTTGGCGACGATCCCGAGCAGCAGCGCACCGAGAACGGTGCCGGCGACATTCGGCCGTCCGAGCGGGCTGAGCGTCGTGCCGATGAATGTCGCGCCGATGGCGTTCAGCAGGAAGGCATTGCCCGAGGAGGGGATGTAGGTGGTGACGGTCGCGGTCAGGATCAGGCCGGCGATCGCCGCGATCAGCCCGACCAGGATGAAGGTCACCGCGACATGGGCCGGTGCTGCGATGCCGGAATAACGCACGACGCCCGGCTGGATGCCGATCGACAGAATGACGCGGCCAAACCGTGTACGGGCAAAAACGACCGCGACGGCCGCGATGACGACAATGGCAATGGCAAGCGGCGTGGGAAAGCCGCCGATCGCACCGTGGCCGAGGAAGCGGAAGGCTTCCGGCACGCCGTTCGGCGGCAGATAGACCGGATTGCCGCCATTGGTCAGCAATTGCTGGACGCTGCGGCCGATGAACAATGTGCCGAGCGTTGCCAGGAACGGCGACACGCCGATCCCGGAGATCAGAAATGCGTTGAAGGCGCCGACGAACGCTCCGGCCGCCAGCCCCGCGATCGCGGCGATCGCCACCGGCTGTCCGGCAAGCACGAGTGAGACGAAGGCGAAGCTCGCAAAATCCATCGCCGTGCCCACCGAAAGATCGATGCCGCCCGACGCGACCGCGAAGGTCATGGCAATCGAGACGATGACAAGCAGCGTAAAGTTATTGACCAGGATGCTTTGCAGGTTCGCAAGCGTCAGGAATGTCGGCGTTGCCGCGGAAAAGGCGGCAAAGACCGCAATCAGCGCGAGGATCAGCCCATAGCGCAACAGGCCGCCGGTGATAAGGCGCCGCAGGCCTGTCGTTGTGGCGGGGGTAGGGGTCTGGAGCGACATGGTCAGGTCTCCTGCCGGCGCAGCAGCGTGGTCGCGGAAACGACGATGAGAATGAGTACGCCCTGGACGCCGCTGACGAGCGTGCTCGATATGTTCAGCAGCTGGAAGCCGTTGGTGAGGAAGCCGACAAGCAACGCCGAAAGCAGCGTTCCTGTGACCGTCGGAACCAGTCGGCGCGAAAAAACCGCGCCGAGCAGGGCCGTCACGACGACAGGCAGCAGCATCTCGCCGGCACCGGTCGTGCTGCCGCTCAGATAGGCAGCGGACAGGATGCCGGCGATGCCGCCGCAAAGGCCGCTGGCGACGAAGGCGCCGGCGAGCAGGCGGCGAAGCGGCAGGCCGGCGGCACGCGCCGCATCAGGAAATTCACCGACGGCATAAAGATGCAGGCCAAGCGGCGTATATTGCACGATCGCCGCCGCAATGGCCGTGAAGCCGAGGAGCACATAGGCAAGAACCGGTATGCCGAAAGGATCCGAAGCCGAAAGCGCCGATAGGAAGGGCGTCGAGGCCGGCAGGACGGTATTGCCGGTCAGCACCAGTTCCAGGCCGGCGACGATATTCATGACGGCAAGCGTTGCGAGGAGCGGCACAATGCCAGCATAGACGACGGCAATGGCATTGACCGAGCCGATCAGCGCGCCGGTAAGGAGCGATGCCGCGATCGCTGTCGCATCGCCATAGCCAAGTTGCGTCAGGCTGGCATAAACGGCGGCGCTGAGGCCCATATTGGCCGCCAGCGACAGGTCGATGCCGCCGGTGACGACATTGGAGCCGCCGGCGATCAGCACGACCGTCAGTCCGATGGCAAGCACGCCCGAGATGGCCGACTGGCCAAGCACGTTGCCGATATTGCCGATGCTGAGGAAATAGGGCGCGGTCAACGAGAAGATCGCCAGGATGGCGGCAAAAGCGATGAGCGATCCGAAGCGCAAAGTCGCAGCCGCAAGATTGCCGGCCGGCCGGGCCGGCGGCTCAGCAGCGGCAAAACCGGAAGGCGCGAATTCAATTTCAGCCGACATGGCGCTGTCCCTTAGATGATCCGGTCGATTGCGCCAACACGGCATCCGCGCTGGTTTCCGACGAGATGAATTCGCGCGCCACGCGGCCGCGGAAGAGCACGAGGATGCGATCGGTGATGCCGACGAGTTCCGGCAGATCCGAAGACAGCACGATAACGCCGGCGCCGCGCGCCGCGAGTTCGCCAATCAGCCTGTAGATCTCGACCTTGGAGCCGATATCGACTCCAACAGTCGGCTCGTCGAGGAGATAGACCTCGGAGCGGCGGCTCAGCCATTTGGCGATGGCGATCTTCTGCTGGTTGCCGCCCGAGAGCGTTCGCAGCAAAGCATCGCGGCCATTGGTTTTCACCTGGAGCCGCCCAATCAGCGCCTCGACCTCGCTTTGCTCGCGTCTGCGATCGAGAAAGCCGAAACGCGTGAAGCGGGCAAGGCTGGAGAGGCTGATATTTTCCGCGACGCTGAGGTCGAGCGCGACGCCGTGGCGGCGGCGATCTTCCGGTACCAGCGCGATTTCGCGACCGGCTGCCTGCGTTGGATTGGCGAAACGGGCAGGCTTGCCGTTGATTTCGATGCGGCCGGAAACGGGTGTCTCCAGCCCGAAGAGGGTGCGAACCAGCTCCTTTGCGCCGGAGCCGAGCAGGCCGGTGAGGCCGAGCACCTCGCCGCGGCGAAGCGTGAAGCTTATGTCGCTGTATTTTCCCCGCGCCGACAGCTGCTCGACCTTGAGGATCTCCTCACCCGGCGTCACCTCAGGCTTCGGAAACATCTCCTCGATGTCGCGCTCGACCATAAGCCGGGCAATCGCTGCGGCCGACGTGTCCCTGATCGGCAAGGAGGCGACATCAAGCCCGTTGCGCAGCACGGTGACCTGGTCGCAGAGTTCTTCGATTTCGTTCAGATAGTGCGAGATATAGATGATGGTGACGCCTTCGTCGCGCAGCCGGCGGATCAGCCGGAAGAGGATATCGGCCTCGCGGGCCACCAAGGCGGCCGTCGGCTCGTCGAAGATCAGCACCTTCGGCTGATTGAGGAGAGCGCGGGTGATTTGCACGATCTGCTTTTCGGCGGTCGACAATTCGCCGATCAGGGTGCCGTTCGGCAGACGGAGACCGAAATATTCGTTGAGAATATCGGATGCGCGTCGTTGCATCAGACGCCGGTCGAGGAAGGGCGTGCCTGATATCCGCGGTTCCCGGCCGAGGAAGAGGGTTTCGCCGACGGTGAATGTCGGCACCAGCAGCCGGTCCTGGTGAATGAAGTGGATGCCGAGTTCTTCGGCAAGATGCGGCGTCAGCCTGTCGAATATCTGTCCTTCGATTTCGATCCGGCCGTCATCGGGCTGGTGAAGGCCGGCCAGCAGCTTGATCAGCGTCGATTTGCCGGCGCCGTTCTGGCCGACGAGACCGTGAATGGTGCCGCGCCTGACGATCAGCGACGCACCGGCCAGCGCCTGCGCGCCCCCGAATCGTTTGACGATGCCTTCGAAGCGGATGATGTCGTCGCTCGCCGTCACCGGCTGCTTCAAGGAAATGGCCGTCATACGATTTCTCCGGTCATCCTGCCGGGGCGATCCAGCGAGGCTGGATCGCCCATCAGACAAGCTCAGCCGATGCCGAGTTTCTTGGTGACTTCGCCGACATTGGCCTTGTTGGCGATGAGCGCCGGAACATAGGTCTCGCGCGGCAGGGTCTGGCCGGCGAGCAGCTTGGCGATGTTGCGGATGGCGGTGCGGCCGATTTCCGCCGGCTGCTGGGCGACATCGGCGCCGGCCGGCGAATTCGGATCGGCGACAAGCTGCAGAACCTCGGGGCTGCCATCGACGCCGTAGGTACGAATCTCGGTCCGCCCGGCCGCCGCCAAAGCCTGGGTTGCGCCAAGCTGCGGAATATCCCAGGCCGACCAAATCGCCTTGATCGAACCTTTTTCCGGATATTTGTTAAGGATTGCGGTGATCTGGGTGAAGGCGTCCTGCACGGTGTTCGGGATGACGTCGCGCAGTTCCGGCTGGAGGATTTTCACCTTCGGGAAATATTTGACGACATTGACCAGCTGGTCATAGCGGATCGCGCAGGGAGTGACGCCGTAGAAACCGTTGAAGACGACGATATTGCCTTCGCCGCCGATATCGGAGACGAGCTGCAGCGCCAGGTCCTTGCCGATGCCCCAGTTGTCGGAGGTGGTATTGTTGATCGAGTTGGTCGAGCCGACGTCGACGGTCAGAACCGGGATACCGGCGTCACGCGCCTTCTTCAGCCAGGGGTCGATAACGCTGAGCGTGCCGAGGATTTGAACGATCGCATCCGGCTTCTGGGCGATCAGCGTCTGCAACTGCGACACCAGCTTGCCGTCATTGCGCCCGGCATCGACGGCGATCGGCTCGCCGCCGAGGCGTTTTACCTCTTCGATCTGGGCATTATAGGCCTGCAGGTCGAAGAAATGATCGGTGCCGGTCGCGCTGATGGCGATGCGCTTGCCTTTCAGCGACAGCTCTTCGTCTGCTGCCAAAACCGCCTTCTGCCCGACCAGCGAAGCGCCGGCGACGGCGACCCCGGCCGCCGCGGACAGTTTCAACAGGTCTCGTCTTCCGAATCGGCTTCCGGACTTTTCAATGCTCATGACCACTCTCTCCGATTAAATAATTTCTATAAATTAAGTAGACTAATGGAAATGAGGAGAAAGGAATTTCCAAAAAGTCGCTCTCTAAGAAAAAGAGTGAGCGGACGGCATACTTTTCCTGGCCGGGTTTGCCGCAACGATTGATGGTGCGGGACATGGGATAATGGCGGCGACGAACGTCGCCGGAAAATGGACGCTTTCGCGTGAGGGAAGGCCTCCCGTGCCCGGACGGCCTTGTTCAAGCTATTCGTCAAGCGTCTCGCCGAGTTCGGAAAAGTCGATGCCGTGGGTGTCGAACCACCAGTCGGGACTCATCTCGGCGTGACGGTCACGCAGGCGCAGATATTTTGCGCGTAGCCGCTTCTGGCGTTCGACCTCTTCGGTGAGCGTGCCGCCGATCTTGTGGATGCGGCGGAGCAGCTTTCGCAGGACGTATCCCTGCTCCTTGTTGCCCGGCCGGTAGCCGCGTTGCACGATCGTGCATCGTCTTGCTGCGTCCCGTTGACGATCAAGTTGAGACGTTCGGCGCCAAAGCCGACGTCGATGCAGGTTCCGAGCGGATTGACGATGTCCGGTCTCGACGCCATGCTTGTAGAACTCGGTGCAGTATCCGCTGATGCTGCCATCGCTCCAGGTGCATTCCGGATCTGCAACTATGGCCACACCTCCGCGATAGAGCGGCGTCCATTCCATCAGGCGATCGGGATGGATCGTGACATGATCCGGCACGAGCCCCAGCGTTCCCAGAAATTCGAGCCAGAAATCGATGGCGTTGCCGACGGTCATTTCCCTGAAGGAGAAAAAGGCCGAGCATGGTGAAGTGCAGAAGATGCGTTCCATCGCCGATCTCGTCGAGGTCGCCCATGCGCAGGCAGGCCTGGCTGTTTGCGACAGTTCCAATGTAGGAAGGATCGGAGAAGAGGGGTTTATATTGCTGCATGCCGGCGCTGCAGAAGAGCGTGGTGTTACCATGCGGCCGTACGGATGCGATGCGTGTGAAATCGATGCCCTTGAAAAGGCAGAAGTCTCCATAGTGCTGGATCAGGCGTCCCGCGGTGACATAGGCAGCCTCCTTCGTCTTTCGTGTGCCTTCCGGGAAGATAGCGATCTCCCGCACGCGCGGCAATCCGTCTCCATCGGCAACTCGGCAAATCACGGTCTTGATCATTGGGCCACTTGAGACTAAATATAACCTCAAGTGAAAAGGAGCCATTGTCATGATGGGATTTGCTGCCGTTGCCGATGTTCTCGGGCTACCCTCCAGGGAGCCGGCGTCGCGCTCGGCCTTCGGCCTGCTCTCCAGCATCGAGGCGGGATTGCCGGTCAAGGCGCTAGACCGCATGGCGCTGCTTCTGGCGCCTGATGACACCCAGTTCAAATACAAGCTCGTTCCCAAGGCCACTTATGAGCGGCGCAAGTCCAAGCATCGGCTCTCCTCCGACGAGGGCATAAGGCTCGCCCGTCTCGCGCGGGTCTGGGGGCTGGCGCTCGATGTCTGGCAGACCGAGGCGGAGGCGCGGGATTTCCTGTTTCGCCCGCATGCGATGCTGGAGGACAGGCGGCCGATCGATGTCGTCATCCAGAGCGAGATCGGCGGCGAGCTCGTGCTCGATATCCTTGGAAGCCTGAAATACGGCAGCGCTGCGTGAGCGCACAGCTTCTTGACCGAACGCTGACATCCGTCCGCATCGGCGATCCCAACGGAACCTACCCTATCTTCGATGCCACCGGCTCGACTATCGCGCCGGGACGGTGGAACACCTCGGGCAGCCCGATCATCTATACGAGCGAGCACTATTCGACGGCGCTGCTCGAAAAGCTCGTCCATGGCAGCGGTAGGCTGCCGCCCAACCAGCACTATGTCACGATCACCATGCCGCGCGGGCTCAGCTACGAGGTCTTGTCAGAGCCGGCGCTGCCTGGCTGGGACAGTATGCCGGCTTCTGTCAGCAAGGCTTTCGGCGAAAAGTGGTGCCAGGAGAAGCGCAGCGCCATCCTGCTGGTGCCAAGCGTCGTCGCCCGCGTCGACCGGAACGTGCTGATCAATCCGGCCCACCCGGAATTCCGATCGATCACGGTCAGCCTCCACCAACCCGTTTTCTGGGATCGCCGTCTGTTCGGCATGTGATGGGGTGTCGGTCGCAATCGCGCCCTTCCGCGCCGTCACCCTTTACAATGTTGGGATCACACCGTCTGCCGCGGAGCGCGCGCCATTAGTCGGGCATAGGCGATGGCCGAGAGCATGTTGACGTGGTTGGCTTTTCCCGTGCCGGCGATGTCGAAGGCGGTGCCGTGATCGACCGAGACGCGATCGATTGGCAGGCCGAGCGAGACGTTGACCGCCGTCTCGAAGGCCACGAGCTTGATCGGGATGTGGCCCTGATCGTGATATTGGGCAATGACGAGATCGAAGGCGCCGTTATAGGCGCGGGCGAACACCGTATCGGCGGAGATCGGGCCGACGACGTCAATGCCTTTAGCCTGCGCCTGCTCGACGGCGGGTGCCAGGAATTCCATGTCTTCGGTGCCGAAGAGGCCGTTTTCGCCGCAATGCGGATTAAGGCCGGCAACGGCGATGCGCGCCTTCCTGCCGAGACGAAGGAAATGCCCGTGGCCGGCTTCGATGGTGGCGAGAACCCGTTCGGTCTTGGCGCGTTCAATTGCGCCTTTCAGCGAGATATGGGTCGACACATGGATGGTGTTCAGCCGTTCGGAGGCAAGCAGCATGAAGGAGCTCTTCGAACCGGTGAGATGGGCGAGAAGCCCGGTGTGGCCGTCATGGTGGTGGCCGGCCAGATTCATCGCCTCCTTGTTGATCGGGGCGGTGACGATGACATCGGCCTGACCTGACATGGCGAGATCGACGGCGCGGGTGATATAGCGCACCGAGGCGTCGCCGGCGACGGGGCTCACCTTGCCGATCTCCGGCAGGGCCGCGCCGAGCGCAACTTCATCGACGGCAATCCTGTCATTGCCGCCGGCATCTGCAGGCCGGAATGTCAGCCCGGTGCCGCTGACGCGGTTGGCGCGCTCCAGCGCTTCGACATTGCCGACGATGACGAAATCGCGGCGCTCTTGGCTCGGAAGGGCCGCCAAGGCCTTGACGATCACCTCGGGACCGACGCCGGCGGGATCGCCGAGCGTCACTGCGACTTTCGCATTCCTGTCCATCGTCAAAACCCCTTCTAGAACGCGGCTGTGTAAATCGAGCGAATGTCGGCGCGCGTGAGATCGCGCGGATTGTTGTCGAGCAGGCGGCGGATGGCAAAGGCATCGTCGGCCATGGCGTCGAGGTCGCTTTCCGGAACGCCGAGGGCGGAAAGTTTCATCTCGATGCCGAGCTCGGCGCAGAAAGCGTAGGCCGCATCGAAGACGGATGCGATGTTGTCAGAGGTCTGGCACCCAAGCGCCTCCATCACCGCTTTCGTCTTCTCAGGCGCAGACGGCGTGTTGAAGGCAAGCACATGCGGGAAGATCAGCGCATTCGCCGCGCCATGCGCCACATGCCAACGCGTGCCGAGTGGATAGGCGAGCGCATGGCCGCCGGCGGTGTTGACCGGGCCGAGACAGAAGCCGCCGTAAAGCGAGGCAAGCGACAAGCCGGCGCGCGCTTCGGCGTCGTTGCCATCCTTGACGGCGCGGGCGAGATATTTGCCGACCAGTCGCGTTCCCTCGATCGCATAGATATCGACCATCGGGTGGGCCTTGCGGTTGGTGAAGGCCTCGACGCAGTGAGCCATGGCATCGACGCCGGTGGCAGCCGTGGTGCGCGCCGGCACGGTAAAGGTCAAGGCGGGATCGATGACGGCGATGTCGGCCAGCATGTGCAGGCTTTCGACGGCAAGCTTCGCCATCGTCCTGGGATCGGTGACCAGCGCGCGGATGCCGGCCTCGCTGCCGGTGCCCGAAGTCGTCGGCACCTGGGCGAGCGCTACCTTTCGCGGCCCATGCACCTTGTTCGGGCCGACGACATCATGCAGCGTCTGCGCGGAGCCGGCAAGAACGGCGGCAAGTTTTGCCAGGTCCATGGCGCTGCCGCCGCCGAAGCCGACGATCAGCTCGGCATCGGCGCCGTTCGCCGCCGCGAGCACCTTTTCGAGATTGGCCGTATCCGGCTCGGGTGTCACTTCAGAGAAGACGGCGACTTGGCCCGTGAGTTCCAGCACGTCGATGCGTGAGGCGTTGAAAGCGTCGGAGATGACAAGCGTGCGCCTATAGCCTTTTTCGGCAGCCCATTTGCCGAGCTTGCCCGCCGTGCCGATGCCGAATTCGATCAGATGCGGCCGAACGATCGTGATCGGCGAATCCAAGCTGGCCATGAACCAGTCCTCCCTGCAAGATCTAGCGGCAACAATGTCGTCGCCCTCTTTATTGTAAAGTTGTAAGATCAATGTCAAGCTGGCATTCCAAGACGCGGAAATTTTTATCGTTAGGCATATGGTCGGCAAACGTTTTCAAGCGGCGTTACTGCGTCATAATATACAGTAATATCAGTTTGTTAAGTATGTCAGGCGATGGAAATACCTTTTTGAGCACGAAGGGCCGGACGGCCATTCGCGGGCGCACCTCTCTTGTCAATTTCCTGGCGCTGAGCCAGTCTCACGCCGGCGGCCCCGCATCCTTTCGCACGCGATCGGATGCAGGTTTACAATCTTCCCGCTGCCACGTGGTTCAGGGCAGCGATTGCGGAGCGAGACGCACATATTTGATGGCGCGCCGGTAGTAGGTGTAGGCGATATGCAGCGCGCCGTCGCTGCCTTGGATGACCGAGGGATAGGAGAATTCGCGGTTCAGCGAATCCTTCGAATTGTTGCTGAGGCAGAAACCGTCGCCGGTATCGAGATCGACGCGATGCGGAAAACTCTTGCCGCCATCCCTGGAGATCGCAAGGCTGAGCGGCGCCCGCGGAACGCCCCAGACCGCTTTGCGGCCTATATCGGCGACAACAGTGGCCTCTCCTGTCTCGCCGCCCTCGATTTCGTCATAGAGAGACTGGCGCCGAGCATCCGATGTGCTTGCATTCGAATGGTTATAAACCATTGCAATCGCTCCATCATTTAGGACCGTGGCCTGAATCGAGGAGTTGTTGTTCGGCAGTTCGGTCGGCTCGGGCGCGCTCCACGTTTCGCCGCCATCGGACGATCGGCTGGAAAGAATGCTCTCGGCGAAACGATTGCGGTAGAAGGCGATCATGTCGTCGCCGTCGAGCGGCAGAATGTTCATGTGCACGGCGCCAATGCTGTCTGCAATATCGCGCATCTGCCAACTCGCGCCGCCGTCCCGCGAGATCAGCACCGCTGCGGTGTCGGCATCGCCGCTCCAGCGCTGGCCGCTAAGGCCGACGCAGCGAAAGACCGGAAGCAGCCAGTCGCCCTTGCCATTGACGACGATCTGCTGGCGAACGAATGTGCCGGGGCTGTCGCAGAGGATCTTGACCGGGCCGAAGCTTTTGCCGCCGTCATCCGATAGGCGGCATTTGACAACGGAACCGTCCTGATTGCCCGAGGTTTGCGAGGTATAGAGCAGCCAAGTCTTGCCGTCCGGAGCATTGAAAATCAATGGGTTCTGCTCGGATTTCTCCGGATCGTCGCTCATCTTCTCAGGCTCCGACCAGCGCTCGGAGCCCGGGGCCAGCCGCGACATGTAAATCGAAATATCGCCCATGCCCTCCATCGTCCCGCCGAACCAGACGCAGCTCAGCGTGCCGTCGCGCAGAAAGGCGAGATTTGCCGCGTGGTTCTGGATGCAGGGCGAGGGCAGATAGGCATCGGCACGGCCCGCGACAGAGGGATGAGCGGTGATGACCCCGGTCATCAAATCGGGCACGGCTTCGGAAGGCAGGCCGGTAAAATTCATCGCGGATCTCCCCAAGGCAGCTTGGCATAGCTTTCGGCGAGTGCGGCGTAATCCGCCTCGCTCAGCGGCATCAGCGGCGCGCGGGTGCGCTTCCAGGCGGGATTGCCGGTCTTCAGCCCCACCATTGCCTTGATGGTCGGGATCTGGACGTAGGAATTAGAAAGCGTGCGATAGGCGTTGATGCGCGCCTGCGCCGCCTCGACATCGGCGGCGCGCGCCTCGTCACGGACATGGTCATAGACGGTGCGCAGCGAATCCGCCACCAGATTGGAGGTGGCGGTGATGCAGCCGGCGCCGCCGGCCTTCATCAGCGGCAGCAGCAGCGGATCGGCGCCCGCCAGCACCGAAAAGCTGGGATAGGCGGCGATAATGGCCTGCATGTTATTGAAATCGCCGGCAGATTCCTTGATGCCGACGACCGTTTCCGGAAAGGCCGCAATCAGCCGGCCGATCAGCGGAATGGTGAGCGGAACACCCGAAACCTGCGGGATATGATAGAGAATGACCTGCAGACGCGTGTCGGCGACTTTTTCCAGAACCTGTGAGTAGGCAGCGAAGAGGCCGTCGTCGGAGATGCCCTTGTAATAAAAGGGCGGCAGCATCACCACTTTGGTGACACCGAGCGACAACGCGTGCCGGGTCAGTTCCACGGTTTCCGGAATGGCGACGACGCCGGTGCCGGGCAAAAGCCTGTCTGCTGGAATGCCCGCCTTCACAGCCGCCTCCAATATGGCGCGGCGCTCCGCTCCGGAAAAGGAATTGGCCTCGCCCGTCGTGCCGAGCAGGGCCACGCCGTGACATCCCTCGGCCAGCAGTTGCCTGCAATGGTCGATGAAAAGCGCGAGATCCGGCGTATTGTCAGCCGTCAGCGGCGTTGCGGCCGCGCTGAATACGCCTGTGATCCTGTGATGGCTCATTTTCCCCTCCTTCGGCGTGTTCTATCTCGCCGATCCGTGTTCAACCCGTCCGGCTGCGCATCCGATTGTCATGCATCTGCGATGGAGTGCTAAGAACTTTTCCATTGCAGCACTTTTGTCAAGAAGACAAAATGCATTCATGCCGAATGCAAAAATTATCTCGCTGATATTGCAGTGATATTTTTCGAGTTAAATTTTATTGCAGCAAAAAATGCGATTTTTTGTTGACATATTTACAATAACGAGAGAACGATATGAGACGGATTGTGCTGCGCCTGGCAGGTGCAGGGAGAGCGCTGCCGAATTCACCTGGGAGGGAATGCCATGTCTTTTGATCCATCTGATAATACCAATCTATCGCGTCGCAACGCACTGAAGCTCGGTCTGGCGGCCGGCGTCGGCCTCACCGTATTCGGGATGAATGCGCGCATCGTGATGGCCGATGAAGGCCAGGTCCTGAAGGTCGCACATCCGGCCTTCGATCAGGACTGGTCGCCGCTGCGCGGCGGCGGCAGAACCTTCCGCTGGAATTCGATCTGGTGGGCGGCGCCGATGTATTTCGACAGCCAGGGCAATATAAAGCCTTACGTCTTCACCAGCTGGGAATCGGCCGACAATACGGTCTGGACCTTCAAAATCGACCCCAAGGCCGTCTTCTCCGACGGCAGCAAGATCACCGCGGCCGATGTCAAGGGATCGTGGGAAGTTGCCTCGATGCCGAACACCAAGAGCCAGCGCGCCGACCAGGTGCTGAGCAAGGTCAAGGGCTACGCTGAAATCGCCGCCGGCTCCGGCAAGGAGCTGACCGGTGTCGCAACACCTGACGAGGGAACGGTCGTCGTGACGCTGGCTGCGGCCGACCCGATCTTCTTCATGCGTCTGGCAAACCATATCGCGCCGATCACCAAGGCCTCGCAGTCGCGCGGCAGTGACGGCGAGGAGATCATCGACTGGTACAAGCCCGACAGCAAGCCGGTCTTCTCCGGCCCCTTCAAGCTGACGAGCATCGATATCGACGCCGGCAAATTGACCTTCGAGCCGAACGAGAATTTCTTCGGGCCGAAGCCGAAGCTTGCCCGTATCGAGGTCACCTCGATCGAAGACAATGTGACGGCGACATCGCTGATCAAATCCGGCGAGTTCAACGCCCATACCGAACTCGTCACCTCGACGATCATCCAGGATCTTGGCCCGGAATTCTCGGCCGGTCCGCTGATCCCGACCAGCCAGCACTTCTGGTTTAATATCTCGCGCGCACCGATGGACGATCCGAAGGTCCGCCAGGCACTGATCATGGCCGTCGACCGCGACGGCCTGTTCAAGGCGTCCTATCCGGATGGACCGCACAAGAAGGCCGACCAGATCCTCAACTCGGTCCCGGGCGCCGAAAATTCCGGCTTCGAGCCCTTTCCATACGATCCGGCAGCCGCCAAGAAACTGCTTGCCGAATCGAGCTATGGCGGGCCTGAGCGCCTGCCGAAGATCATGTTCGTCGGCGTCTCGGCGCCGGCCATTCAGGCCGCCGCCCAGTTCATCGCCGAGCAGTGGCGCCAGAACCTCGGTATCACTGCGGTCGACATGAAGCCGCAGCAGGACGCCTATGCCGGCCCCGACCAGAACTCGGTCCAGATCTTCCGCGATGACGTCGGCACCCGCGTTCCCGATGCCGTCTCCTACCTGGCGGGCTGCATTGCCTCGACCTCGTCGAACGCGCAGAACAAGCTCGGCGGATACAAGAACGACAAGGTCGACAGCGCCCTTGCCGAGGCGACGACCAAGGCCGCGGACGATCCGCAGCGCATCGCTCTCGCCCAGCAAGCCCAGAAGGCGTTCCGCGACGATTGGGCCTTCATCCCGTGGTATTCTCAGGCGATGTCGCGCTGGGCTACCAAGGAGGTCAAGGGTCTGGACAAGAACCTCGACTGGCAGATCGTCGAGCCGTGGAACATTTCGATCGGCTGAATCGGAACTATCGTTCCTGGCGATAAACGCGCGAAGGCCGCAAGGTCTTCGCGCAAATTTCAAGAAGAGATGCGATCTGTCGGGCGTCGGCCAAAGACGGGAACGCATTGAACAACAGGTGGGAGGTGGCCTTGCTGCGCTACGTGCTAACCCGTTTTGCCATCTGGATTCCATCCGTTCTGGTGGTGATGCTGGCCGTCTACGCGTTGGCCTTCTACGGCGCCGGCGACCCGATCAAGCTGATCTTCCTCCGCGCGCCGGGCGACGTCGCCTACAATCCGCAGCGCATCGAAGCCATCCGCGAAAGTGCGGGCCTCAACCGGCCCTTCATCGAGCAGTTCGGCCTCTACATCTGGAATCTGCTGCATGGTCAGTTCGGCAATTCGCTGACTTCGGGCCGCTCCGTCTGGGCAATGGTCTCGGCCGCAGCGCCAGTTTCGTTCCAGCTTGCCCTCTGTTCCGTCATCCTGACGACCGTGGTCGCCATTCCTCTCGGCATGATCGCGGCGCTGAACCAGAATTCGCGCCTCGATTACGCCATTCTGGGCTCGGCGCTTTTCCTCTGGGCGATCCCGGCCTATGTCGCAGGCCCCTTGCTGATGGTCGGCCTCATCGTGCTGCTGCCGGGTGCGAGCGTGCCCTATGGCTGGGGCGGCATTTTCGATGTGCGCATCCTGCTGCCCCTGCTGGTGCTGTCCTTCCAGCCGATCGCGCTGATCGTGCGCCAGACGCGCGCCGCCGTCATCGAGGTGCTGTCGGAGGATTTCGTCCGCACCGCCCGCGCCAAGGGCGTGCCCGAGATCGTCGTGGCGGTCCGCCACATCCTCCGGCCGGTGCTGACGCCTGTCGTGACGCAGCTCGGCCTGATCATGATCACCATCGTCAACGGCGCGATCTTCGTCGAGCTGGTCTTCGGCCTGCCGGGCCTCGGGCGCCTGACGGTGCAGGCGCTGATCAATTCCGATTATCCCGTCATTCTGGCGATCACGCTGATCGGGTCGTTCCTGGTGATGGTGTCGAACCTTTTGGTCGACGTGCTCTATCCGCTGCTCGATCCACGCGCCAATGATGCAAGAAGGAGCCGCTGACCATGTCCGCAATCCCTCTTTCCACCCCTGAAACCGTCGAGGAACAGCCGGTCAGCCTGTGGCGCGACGCCTGGTATCGGCTGAAGCGCAACAAGCTCGCCGTCTTCGGTCTCGTCATCGTGTTGATCCTCGCTTTCACGGCGATCTTCGGGCCTTACCTGACGCCCTATGACTATCTCGGCCAGGACCTCAACGCTCGCAACGCCCTGCCGTCGATGAGCCATCTCTTCGGAACCGACGATCTCGGCCGCGACGTCTTCAGCCGCGTGGTCTTTGGCACGCGGACCGCTTTCCTCGTCGCGGTCATCGTCACCTTCTTCGCGGTGCTGATCGGTCTCACGCTGGGTGCCGTAGCGGGTTTCTTCGGCAATCCCTTCGACCGCGTCATCATGTGGCTGACTGACGTGACGATGTCGGTTCCCAACCTGCTGCTCGTCGTTGTCATCAACGCCTCGCTGAAATCGCCGATCACCCGTTGGATGGAGGCGCGTTACCTCGAGACCCTCAATCCCTTCTACCGCCAGACGATCTGGGTGGATTTCATCCTCGTCTTCGGGTCGATGGCGCTGATCTCCTGGCCGCCTTACGCGCGCCTGGTGCGCGCCCAGGTGCTGTCGATCCGCAGCCGGCCCTATATCACCGCGGCCCAGGCGCTCGGCCTGTCGAATTGGGTCATCATCAAGCGTTATGTCGTGCCGAATGCGCTCGGGCCGCTGATCGTTTCGGTCAGCGCCGGTCTCGGCACGGCGATGGTGCTGGAAAGCGCCTTCAGCTTCCTCGGTGTCGGCGTCAACCCGCCGACGCCCAGCTGGGGCAATATGATCTCGGACGGCCTTCGCGTCTGGCAGCACTATCCGCATCTTCTCGCCGCTCCGGCGGCCGTGCTCGGCCTTGCCTCGGTTGCCTTCAGCTTCCTCGGCGACGGCCTCAACGACGCGCTCAATCCGCGGGGCAGCAAATGATGGACACGCAAAACAGAGAACGCCTGCTCGATGTCAGGAACCTCACCGTCGAGATCGACGGCCGCAATGGTCCGGCCGTCGTCGTCGACGGCATCGATCTCCA
The DNA here is from genome assembly GCF_019793435.1 of Rhizobium redzepovicii. Taxonomy (GTDB): domain Bacteria; phylum Pseudomonadota; class Alphaproteobacteria; order Rhizobiales; family Rhizobiaceae; genus Rhizobium; species Rhizobium redzepovicii. Next base: position 185,288 of record NZ_JAILYH010000013.1, read on the forward strand.
TGTCGACAAGGGAGAGACGCTGGGTGTCGTCGGCGAATCCGGCTGCGGCAAGAGCCTCACCATGCTGAGCCTGATGCGGCTCCTGCCGAACAAGATCAAGGTCACCAATGGAACCGCGACCTTCGACGGCCGCGATCTGCAGACGATGTCGAATGGCGAGTTGCGCAAGGTGCGCGGCGGCGATATCGGCTTCGTCTTCCAAGATCCGATGACCTCGCTCAATCCCGTCATGCGCGTCGGCGACCAGATCTGCGAGCCGCTGATCTATCACTGCAAAATGAAAAAGGCTGAGGCCCGTGCCCGCGCTGTCGAGCTTCTACGCCTCGTCGGCATTCCTGGCCCAGAAGAACGGCTGCAGGCCTTTCCGCACGAACTCTCAGGCGGCATGCGCCAGCGCGTGATGATCGCCATCGGCCTTGCCTGCAATCCCAAACTGCTGATCGCCGATGAGCCGACGACGGCGCTCGACGTCACCATCCAAGCCCAGATCGTCGATCTGGTGAAGGATCTGCGCGCCAAGCTCGGCATGTCGGTCGTCTGGATCACCCACGATCTGGCATTGATTGCCGGCCTCGTCGATCGCGTTGCCGTGCTTTACGCTGGCACGGTCGTCGAGGACGCCCCCGTCGACGAGCTCTATGCCCGGCCAAGCCATCCCTATACGCGCGGCCTGCTCTCCTCGATCCCAAAACTGTCGGACCCGCCGGCAAGCCGGCTGAGCTCGATCGGCGGCACGCCGCCGGAGCCTGGCCGCCGGCCGAAGGGCTGCCCGTTTGCGCCGCGCTGCCCACTCGTCGAGGCGATCTGTCATGAGAAGGTGCCGCGGCTCGAACCCTTGAGCGGCAGTAGTAACCATCGCGCCGCCTGTTTCGTCGTCCAGAGAATGCAGGAGGCCGCGTAATGGCTGCGCAACCGCTGCTTAAGGTTGAAAACCTGGTCAAGCATTTCCACGTCAGGCTCGGCGCCTTCGGCGAACGCTCGGCAACCGTCTATGCGCTCGACAATGTCAACCTCGACATCATGGAGGGCGAGACGCTGAGCCTCGTCGGCGAATCCGGCTGCGGTAAATCGACGACCGGCTTCACCATCCTCAATCTTTACAAGGCGACCAGCGGCAGGGTCGTCTACAAGGGCCAGGATCTCGCGACGCTCGACGAGAAGCAGATGCGGCCGTTCCGCCGCGACCTGCAGATCGTCTTCCAGGATCCCTATTCGACGCTCAATCCGCGCATGACGGTGGGCGAGGCGATCGGCGAGCCGATCCTCTTCCATAAGCTTTGCACCAAGGCCGAGCTGAAGGAGAAGGTGGCGACGCTGCTGACCGATGTCGGCCTGCCCACGCGCTTTGCCCAGCGTTATCCGCACGAGCTTTCCGGCGGCCAGCGCCAGCGCGTCGTCATTGCCCGGGCGCTGGCCTGCCAGCCGAAATTCATCGTCTGCGACGAGGCGATCTCGGCGCTCGACGTATCGATCCAGGCGCAGATTATCAACCTGCTGCTCGATCTGCAGGAGAAGTACGGGCTGACCTATCTGTTCATCGCCCATGACCTTGCGGTGGTGCGCCATATCAGCACCCGCGTCGGCGTCATGTATCTCGGCCGGCTTGCCGAACTTGCGACCCGCGAGGAGCTCTTCGACAATCCACTGCACCCCTATACCAGGGCGCTGCTATCGGCCGTGCCGGAGACCGATCCCGAGCATGAACGTACCCGCCAGCGCCAGATTCTGCAGGGCGACGTGCCGAGCCCGCTCAACCCGCCGTCAGGCTGCCGTTTCCACACGCGCTGCCCGATCGCGATGGAGGTCTGCAGCAAGGTCATCCCTGTCTGGAAGGAAGCCAAGCCCGGCCATCTCGTCGCCTGTCACGCCGTCAATACGGAGCAGATTGCATGACGCTCAAGGCCGCGATCATTGCCGACGATCTGACGGGCGCGCTCGATACCGGCACGCCCTTTATCGCCGCCGGCCTTTCGGTGGCGGTCGCCGTCGATGTCGCGGCGGCCCGGGATGCGATTGCCACCGGCTGCGACGTCGTGGTCATCAACACCGCCTCTCGCGCCCTTGACGAGCGCGAGGCGGCCGAAAGGATCCGACTGGCTGTGGAGATGCTTGGCGGCGCGAAGCCCGGCATCGTCATGAAGAAGATCGATTCCCGGCTGAAGGGCAATGTCGCGGCGGAAAGCCTGACGCTGGCAGCTGCGCTCGGCCTGAAGAACATTCTTGTGGCGCCTGCCATTCCCGATCAGGAGCGCCTGACCTACCGCGGCTGCGTCGTTGGCCGCGGTGTCGACAGGCCGCTGCCGATTGCCGATCTGTTCGCGGGGGCTGACAATATTGTCGTTGCCGATGCCGAAGACGATACCGATCTCGATCAGATCGTCGAGGGTCATGTCTGGCTGACGACGCTTGGCGTCGGTGCGCGCGGCCTCGGTGCGGCGTTCGCCCGCCGGCTCGGCGAAATGGGGCGGCGGCCGGCGACGGAATTTACGGCGAGCCCGCGCACGCTGTTTGCCTTCGGCTCGCGCGATCCGATCACCTCAGCCCAGATGAACCGGCTCGAAGCCTCGGGCGCCTTATGCATGGTGGTGGATGCGCCGAAGGGGCAGATCGAATGCGGGGAGGGCCTGGCGCTGCCGGTGCTGCTGCGCTGCAGCGGCGAGATGGCGGCCGATGCGACGCTTGTCGCCGGTGACTTTGCCGCAGGCGTCAAAAGGGTGATCGACGATACCAGACCCGATATGCTGATGGTCGGCGGCGGTGATACGGCGCTGGCGGTTTTCCGTGCATTGGGGGTGCGGGTGCTTACGCCGAAGGGCGAGATCGAGGCCGGCATTCCCTGGTTCGATGTCACGGCCGCCGACGGCCGGTCTTTTCGGTGCGCCGTCAAGTCGGGGGGCTTCGGTAAGCCGGATAGTTTGTTAAAACTGGTTCTTCGGAATCAGGCGGCATAAGATACCGCCGGGGAGAATGACGTGGTTGAAGTGAATGGCGAATCGTTGAACGCGGAAGCCGGCCCGCCGGGCAAGCCCGAACGCGGCAAGGCCGTCAAGCTGGTCGACCGCGTCTTCGACCAACTGCTCGAGCGTATCCGCGGCGGGAACTATCCGCCGGATTCACGCTTGCCGGGTGAGCATGAACTTGCCTCGATCCTGGGTGTTTCCAGGCCGATCGTGCGCGATGCGCTGGCCCGCTTGCGCGATCAGGGCATGGTCTATGCCCGGCAGGGCGCCGGCACCTTCGTCAGCGCCCATGGCTCGCCGACAACGCAGCTCGCCTATTCGCCGGTCAAGACCATCGCCGACATTCAGCGCTGCTACGAATTCCGCCTGACCATCGAGCCGGCCGCCGCCTATTTCGCCGCCAAGCGCCGCAATGAGCAGGCGATCCAGAAGATCGCCAGCGCCCTTGCCGATCTGCGCGAGGCGACCAGCCACCAGCTCCACCGCACCGATGCCGATTTCATCTTCCACCGCGCGGTGACGGAGGCAGCCAACAATCACTATTACACCGCTTCGATCGATGCGCTGAAGGCCCATATCGCCGTCGGCATGCATCTCCACGGCCTTTCCCTCCTTGGCCCCCGCCAGGGGCTGGAACAGGTCTATGAAGAGCATAACGCCATCTACAAGGCGATCGCCGATGGGCGGGCCGACGACGCGCAAAGGCTGATGAAGGCCCATCTCGAAGGCTCCCGCGACCGTCTGTTCGAAGGCAGGGCGCTCGACCTGTCCTTCTGAACGCGCCCGGAGAGCGAAGCGCTTATCGTGGTCGGATCGGAGTATGATACCGATGACAGTCACTTCGCGACGATGCTTTCCGCTCCTGCCTTGAAGCTCACGTAGGGACTTCAAGGGTGAACACCGTCCGCGTGTCGTCGGATACCACCCGCAGCCGACCGCCATGCGCCTTGGCAATTTCGCTGGCGATATAGAGGCCAAGCCCGAGCCCTTGCTTGCCGCCATCCGCGACCCTGGTGAATGGCAGGAATAACCGCTCAACGGCATCGGCCTGTATCGGTTCTCCGGTGTTAGCGACCGAGAGCTCGAACCCCGCCGCCGTCGAACGGGCGGTGATTGTTATCGGGCCGTCCGGGGATCCGTGTGCGACGGCGTTGGCAAGGAGGTTCGACGTGAGCTGTGCGAGTTTCGGACCGTCGCACATGATCGGCAGTGAGAGTTCGACGTCCGCTTCGATCCTTCTGCCGGGACGGGCTCCGGAAATCTCGTTGACGACCTGATGCAGGACAGCAGACAAATCGGTCTCGCTCAGCCTTACCGGAATCCCGCCGCCAAGTCGCCCGCGGGCAAAATCCATGATGTCGTCAATGAGACCGCTCATCCTTTTGACCGTCGCCGCCACGAGCGACACGATCCTTTCCTGCTGTTCATTGAGGGGTGATCTGGCGATCGCGCGCATGCCGCCGTCGATCGCGGCGAGCGGGTTTCTGAGGTCGTGACCGAGGACGGCGATGAACTGCTCGCGAAGCGCCGCCGTCTCCCGTTCGTCGAGAAGCGTCCCCTCGACCGTTGCAAGGGCTTCGCGTGCCTGTTTGCCCGCCTTTCGCAGGTTCTGCTCGTAGGTCAGCCGGTTCGATGCCCGTATGATGGTCAGCCTGAGGAACAGGGGTTGCCCTGCAGCATCGCGTTGCTCGAAGCCATTCATCAGAACCGGAATCTTGCCCCCGTCGGAGTGTCGCATCTCAAGCATGATTTCTTCGAACTCGCCCTGCATCCTGAGCATGGGCGCGAGATGGGTCTCGAGATAGATGCTGCCGCCGACGCTCAGCAGGTCGGACAGGCGTTTGCCTGCCAAATCCTGCGCCGAGCGGCCGAGCCAGCTGGCAAGCCGACTGTTCGCTCGAAGGACGACGCCGCCAGGCGAGACGACGAGATTGCCCGCCATTGTATTTTCGAAGAGGTTCTCGAAGTCGTCCTGAAGGTTTTTCGGCGCGGCTTGATCCATCTTATGCGGCCTTGCCGAGGAAGTTTTCGATGGCGGAGATAGTCTCCTTGGGTGCGCTCAGATTGGGGCAGTGTCCGGTCGCCTTCATGATTACCAGGCTGCTGTTTGCAAGATGCCTGTGCACGTACTCGCCGACCTCGACAGGGGCAATCACGTCGCTCGAACATTGAAGGATCAGTGTCGGGATGTCGAAGCCCTGCAAGAGATCCCTGCAGTCTGACAGAAAGGTCGTCCGGGCGAAATGGCGCGCGATCTCTGGATCCGTCCTGCAGAAGCTCTCCGTCAGTTCCTCGGCGAGCGCTGGCCTGTCCGGATTGCCCATGATGGCCGGCGCCATCGCGCCGGACCATCCCAAGTGGTTGGAATCCAGGAACTCCATCAGCTCCTCGATCTGACCCTGTGAGAAGCCGCCGACATAGCCGTCGCTGTCGATATAGCACGGGGAAGGGCCGACCATGACCAGCGACTTGAAGAGATCAGGACGCTTCCTGGCCGCAATCAGTCCGACCATCGCACTGACCGAATGGCCGACAAAGACAACCTTCTTCAGCGATAGGGCATCAATGATCTCCACCGCGTCGTCCGCATAGCCATCGAGGGTGGCGTACTTCTCGAAGGAATAGGCCTTCAGGTCGGACTTGCCGGCACCGACATTGTCGAACAGGACGACGCGGTATTTGTCCTCGAAGGCCGGAGCCACGAGCCGCCACATGTTGCTGTCGCAGCCAAACCCGTGCGCGAAGACCATTGCTTCGTCGCCCGTGCCGCTGACGATTACGTTGTTTCTGTCGATGATGTCCATGAACATAACATAAACCAACGGCCCCAAAAAGATAGCTTGATATAACGCCGCAGAGCAAGCTTCGCTCAAGTTGTTCGGAACGATTTGGATGGATCAAGCGAGGTGAATGACAATCAAGGTACTGATAGTGGGGGACATCTAGGATAGGCCGAGATTTCCTCTTCTTGTCAGCCGGATTTCTGTTTCTTGATGATGCTGATGTTGCCGCTCACCTCGAGGATGGCAAATTTTATCTCCGCCACGCTTTCGATGCCCTCCTGGCTTCGAGCCGCTTGCATGACATCTTCCTTCTGCAGGCGGGCTCCTTTGAGCGCGCGTTCGTCGTAGACGCCATCCGTTACCAGAACGGTCGGAACCCCATCGATGATATGAGCTGCGCGCGGCCACCACCTCTTCACGTAGGAGAGGCCGATGTCTGTGGTAAACAGCGTCAGGATCAAGATAACGGCGTTGGTGATGGAGAAGTCGTCGCCCAGCATTGCCTGCTGCGTGGTTTCGGAGATAACGAGAACGATGACCAGGTCGAACGGCGTCATCTGGGCCAATGTCCGCCGTCCCGACAAGCGGATGATCACGAGCAGCGTGAAATAAATTGCCAGTCCGCGGAATACTGCATCCACCGTGCCGCCCTCAAGGAAAGATGAAAGTGGATTGGGTCCGGACCTCTTCGCCCAGGCCGATGGTGGCGCGGCGAGCGCCGGGTTGTTGTGTTTGCAGACGGAACACGATCTGTGTCGGCTCTGCCGGGTCGGCGGCGAACACGTAACCTATCCGGCCATCACGCGCGAAGGTCGCCTTCTGGGGCGGGTCGATGCCCTGAACCGAGAAGGTTCGAAGAAAGGCGGCATCGATCGTGAAGACCCTGTCTTCGGATGAGGCTAGGAAATTCACCGTCATATCCTCGGGAGCATTCCACCGGGAGATGACGGGAAAGTCCACGGACCCATCTGATAACATCAATGTTTGCCGCGAAAACGGGCCGCCTCTTCCAAGTAAACCGAGCAAGCAGATCGCCAGAAGAAGCGTGAACATGATCCAGGAAAGACGTTGAAGGGCCCAGAACCGTTGCTGGAATTCGGTATGATCGAGCACGCCTTCAGGCAGCGCCGGCAACCTGTATGTTGTTTCCATGCCCGCTCCCTGTACTCTTGGCTGAGAACCTGGGCCGGCCGCAAAAGTTCCCGGCGATGGCACCGTCGCCGTGTACATCGGATGTGCCGCAGTCCAGGCGTCTTCACCGATCAGGGGAACGAAGACCACCCCGCCGAGATCGTCTTCCTCGAACGCCGCGGGCCCGGTGCGCGTGACGCGTTTCAGGCGCTGCTCTTGACCGCGGCCGACCGGGATGATGAGCCGCCCTCCGAGGTTCAACTGTTCCTTCAAGGCGGACGGCACCTCGGGTGCTGCCGCAGAAACGACAATGGCGTCGAATGGGGCGGCGTCCGGCCAGCCCTTGCTGCCGTCACCCACGCGGACCTCAATATTGTGGTATCCGAGCGTCTCGAACCGGTCCCTGGCCTGAAGCGCCAGCCTTTCATGGCGCTCGATGGAATAGACCTGCCTTACGATCCGGCTCATCAGGGCTGAAGCGTAACCCGAGCCCGTGCCGACCTCGAGCGCCTTGTCGCCGGCTTTCAGACCGGCCTTTTCGAGCATCAGAGCCACAATGAACGGCTGCGAAATCGTCTGGCCGTCGCCGATCGACAGCGGCGCATCCTCATAGGCAAAATCCTCGAAGCCTGGAGCGACAAATTTTTCGCGGGGCACCGTGCGCATCGCCTCGATGACGCTTCGATCATCAATGCCACGTCGCGTCAGTTGGTGCTCCACCATGTGATCTCGGATGCGCGTCATATCCATGGATCAGTCTACCGTCGCCGTTAGCACCTTGGCTTCCGGGCCGGGCAGGATGGAAACAACGGGAGAGCCCGTGATTGCGATGCGTTGCTCGGTCCATTTGGGGAACTTAGTGTGAAGAGCAAAGTTCGACAGGCATATGCGAACCTGGAGGCATCAAATCAGTAGTCGCGGCTACACGGTACGTTGGTAAATCACGCTCCCGCGACTACTTTATGTGCGGTCATCCCTCCTCTCGGTGGAAGAGAGGAGAAGAACGGGAGCAGCTCATGTGCCGAAATATCAAACCACTGTTCAATTTCGATCCGCCAGCGACGGACGATGAGATCCATGACGCCGCGCTTCAGTTCGTGCGAAAGTTGAGCGGAACCACCAAGCCGTCGAAACGCAATGAGGCGGCGTTCGAGCAGGCGGTCATGTCGATCGCCAAGTGCGCTCACGAGCTGCTGAGTTCGCTTGAGACCTCCCAACCTCCTCGTGATCGAGAGGAAGTTGCCGCAAAGGCGCGGGCGAGAACGGCGATCCGCTTCGCGTAAGACAACTCTTCGGCTTACCTTGCCCCATGATCCGAGCAGATGCGCGCTGCTTGCGCTTCGACGTCTTTCGGATCCAAGGTCGCCGTACCGCCCTGGCGATAGATGTCCGTCGAAACGGTTTTCAGGCATCGATCGAAACCAGTCCGGCGAAGCAGAATGGCACCCGCAACGGTGCCGGCCGACAACAAGGCCACAATGGCCGGTAAAATAGGATTTCGCATCGGCGCCGTTCCTAAGATCTCGCTGGCACCCGGAAAGTGCCGACAGAATCCGGCGACATGTGGCCGACGTCAGCGTGCCGTCAAGACGCTTCGGCGACTTGCCCATCACTTCACGCTATCCCAGTGCGATAGTCGAGGCGGGTTGCCAAGCGCCTTGGATCGCTTACCTGATAGCGATGGATGTGCGGGTTCGATGGAGTAGGCTCCTTGTTCGAAAAATTGCGGCATGGATTTCAACCGCCCGGAGCCAGCTTGGCTGAAATAGAAGAATGCGAAACCGAACTCGGGATCATATTGCCTGACGACTATAAGGCATTCCTGCGTGTCTCAAATGGGTTCAATGACGAGATAGGTCGGGGCTACCTGGTTGTTTGGAGCATCCAGGAGCTTGCATTGGCTGCCGGGTACGACATGTTTGAGCTCCAGGAGCGTCGCTTTCTGATCGGTTCGAACGGCGGGCCAGCTGCCTATGGCATCATAGATGGAAACTACATCTCGATCCCGTTTGTGTTCGCCGGCCCATGGGAGGATGAGGTGAGAGTGCTCGGGGGCGGCTTCGAGGAGTTCATCATGGCGATCGAAAATGGAGAGGGTTGGTAACGGCCGCCCGTTTTGTGTTTGAACGAGAGCCTGATCTGCTTAGTCCTCGCGCGATTGCTTGATCTCGACAGGCGTCTTCATGATGATCTCCCGATGCGGGAACGGGATGGAGATGCCGGCTTGCTTGAACGCGTCCCAAAGCGCCATCAGCACCTGACCCCTGACATTCGTCAGGCCATTTGCGGGATCGGAGATCCAGAAGCGGAGCCGGAAGTCCAGCGACGAAGCACCAAAGCAGATGAGCCAGCATACCGGCGGCTTGTATTGATTGGCGACGCGGTCCAGCGTCGAGGCGGTTGCGATTGCGATGCTGACGACCTCATGCGGGTCGCTGTCATAAGCCGTGCCGAAGTCGACGTCGATCCTGACGTAGTCGCTGGAGAACGACCAGTTGACCACCTGTTGGGAGATAAAGTCCTCGTTGGGGATGAGGTATTCTTTACCGTCACGCGTGATGACCGAGACGAACCGCGAACGCAGATCGCGGATCGAACCGAAGGTATCGCCGAGCGTGATCGTGTCGCCCGGCTTGATGGATTTGTCGAGGAGGATGATGATGCCGGAGATGAAGTTCGATACGACCTTCTGAAGGCCGAAGCCTATGCCTACGCCAAGGGCACCGGAAAAAACGGTCAATGCGGTGAGGTCGATGCCGGTGGCTGATAAGGCGATTGCGCCGGCGATTATGATCAAGCCGATTTTTATGAATTTGCTGATTAGAACCTTGATCGATGGCGAAAGGTCGCCCGACCTCTGCACCCAATGGGAAAGGACATTGCCGACGAGAACCGCGACCCAGATGAGCGTGACGGCCAGGACGACGGCTTTGAGCACAAGAAGCAGTGAAAGGCGCACCGCGCCCAGATTGACAGCCAGCCCATCGAGCGCGGAGAGCACGGGATCGTCAAGCCGAAGTGCGTACAACGCGACGTAGCTCCAGCTGAAGATTGCGACGATACGCGACAATGTGGGATTGCGGATGATCTTGGTCAGGACGGAGATGATGAACCACGCCGCCGTCAGCGTCAGGGCGGTCGAGACCAGCCACCGTCGCGACGGCCAGGTCGTTTGTGTGAGAGCGACGTTTGCAAGCCATAGCCATACGGCCAGAAAGAGCCACTTCAAGCGGCGCATGAAAGCGATTATGACGCGCAACAGGTCCGGATTACCTTTGATGCGCCTCGCTTTCGATTCCAATGCAGGCTCGGTGCGCGATGCCAGAAAAGACGCAGCGAGGTAACCGACGGCGATGATCCCGAATTGGTAAAACGTCCATTCGCTCAACACGAACGTTCTGAGCCACTGTTCGACCGCGTCGATTGTCTGCCTGACGTCCATGGTCCTGGCCTTTAGCAAGCTTCAAGGCAGATAAGGCGTCGACACGAGTTTTGTTCAATTCACCCAAGGATGGCCGGTGCTCCCCGGCGAGGCCATTGATCGGGTCTACGACCGCGACATCGGTCGGGTTCCGCGAATGACTACCGCCATGTCTCGGTTAGAAATCCCGACGGGCCTTGAACGGGATCGCTGTGGGGTAGGGGAACGGACGAGATTTTCGCCAGCATTTCGCTTGAAGCAGCCGAAGTCTGGATGTCGGCATGCTGTCCCTTGGGATAGGCGCCGACGACCTGGAAGTCCGCTGTGCAACCGAGATTTTGGTGCCCCGTCCCGGCTGGAAGCACCAAACAGTCTCCCGCAGCGACCTTGAGTGCCTGACCGCCGGGACCGCCGATCAGCAGGGTAGCGCCACCAATTGCAATCCCAAGCACCTCATGGGCGCCGGAATGGTAATGCTGATAATTGAAGACGCCGTTTGTCCAGATGCCTGTCCAACCATTGGCTACGAAGCGATTTTCGAAATCAGCTGGTCCACCGTAGCCAAAAAGGCCTCGATAAATCAACACCGGAAGACGCGGATTGTTCGGAACCCAGTCGCTCGGCTCGAAAATTATCGTCTCGGCGTGCATGTTGAATACCTAAGATTGCCATTGATTGCCACGGAGCGTTCAGCTGTTCTTGCAGGTTTCGACGCATTCTCATTGAACGCATCTGTGCTGCCGCCTCAAAAAGCTAAACCGGGATGTTCGCCAAGGGTTCCTTGATAGGCTGTAGCTTCGGGAAGGATGGCTACCTCTCAGTGAAAGGTAATCTCGCCGAGACATCCGACGCGGACTATCTATGCAATAGAGCGACAAGCGACATCGGTATGTCGACCGCGAAAAAATCCATTGCCGTACCGATAATCACCGCCCACACGACTATGAGGAAAATGAGCGCTGCAATCCTGATTTCTACTGGTTGCATTATCTGCTCCATCCCAGCATATGCGTCCCCCCGGACAAAGCTTTTTATTCCCCGCGCTAATTCGCTATGCGCGAGGGTGAGCGACCGTAGCAAGCGTCTAAACGTGCAGCGCCGAAGTCTCGGCTCTCTCCAAACCGATGTCGCTTCCACCCATCACGCCCCCGGCCATAACTTCGCTGCTGCCGCGTTCGAGATAATGACCATCCAGGAAGGAGCGATAGGCGTCTTCGATGCCCTCCTTCAGACCTATCTTGGGTGACCAGCCGAGTGTGCGAAGCTTATCGACATTCAAGAGTTTTCGTGGCGTGCCGTCTGGCTTGGTGAGGTCGCGCCTGATCTTGCCTTTGAAGCCAACGACCTTGGAGACGAGATGCGCCAATTCGAGGATGGCAATGTCTTCGCCGGAACCGACGTTCACATGACTTTCGGCGGAATAGGTCTTCATGAGATGGACGCAGGCGTTGGCGCAATCGTCAACATGCAGGAATTCGCGCAGCGGTGTGCCAGTACCCCAGATGCATATCTCTTGCTGCCCGTTGATCTTGGCATCATGCGCCTTGCGTATTAGCGCCGGCATCACATGGCTGGATCCGAGGTCAAAATTGTCCTCTGGGCCGTAAAGATTGGTGGGCATGGCCGAGATGAAATCTCTGCCATGCTGTTTGCGATAGGCTTGGCAAAGCTTTAATCCGGCGATTTTGGCAATCGCATACCATTCGTTCGTAGGCTCAAGCGATCCAGTGAGAAGTGCCTCCTCGACGATCGGTTGGTCGGCGAGTTTCGGATAGATGCAGGACGAACCTAGAAACATCAGTTTTTCGACGTCGACTCGATGGGCCGCGTGGATGACATTGGCTTGGAGAACGAGGTTGTCATAAAGGAAGTCGGCCGGATAGGTCGCGTTTGCGAGAATGCCGCCGACCCTCGCAGCAGCGAGGAAGACAGCGTGGGGACGATTCTTGCTCATCCAAGCTTCCACCTCCTCCTGCCGTCTGAGGTCGACCTCGGCACGGGTCGCCGTCAAAATCTCGCAGCCCTCCGAAGCAAGACGCCGCACGATCGCAGAGCCCACCATGCCGCGGTGGCCCGCGACATAGACCCTTTTTCCAGCAAGGCTGTAGATCACCTCAGGCATAGGCAAAACCCTTGGTTACACCTGCCGACGGAACATTTCGTGCCATGACTTTGAGGTCCTCGCGAACCATCTCCGCAACCAGCTGATCAAGACTGGTCTCATGTTTCCAGCCAAGCTTCGTGTGCGCCTTCGTCGGGTCGCCGATCAGAAGATCAACTTCAGTCGGACGGAAATAAGCGGGATCGATCTCCACCACACACCGACCGGATGTCTTGTCGTATCCCTTTTCCTCAACGCCGTTCCCACGCCAATCAATTTGCATGCCCACCTTGGCAAAAGCCTTGTCGACAAAGGAACGAACCGAGTGCGTTTCGCCGGTTGCAAGGACATAGTCCTCCGGTTGGTCCTGTTGCAGCATCAGCCACATGCCGCGGACATATTCTCGTGCATGTCCCCAGTCGCGCTTGGCATCGAGATTGCCGAGATAGAGCCTGTCCTGCAGGCCAAGATGGATCGCCGCCGCCGCCCGGGTGATCTTGCGGGTCACGAATGTTTCGCCGCGGATCGGGCTTTCATGATTGAACAAGATGCCGTTCGAGGCGTGCATGCCATATGCCTCGCGATAATTGACCACAATCCAATAGGCGTAGAGCTTGGCGGCCGCGTAGGGTGATCGAGGGTAGAAAGGCGTCGTTTCGCTCTGCGGGACTTCCTGGACTTTGCCGTAGAGCTCGGAGGTGGACGCTTGATAGAAGCGGGTCTTCTTGGTCAGCCCCAGGAGGCGAATTGCTTCAAGTAACCGAAGGGTGCCGGTTCCATCCGCGTTCGCTGTGTATTCCGGCGTCTCGAAAGAGACTTGAACGTGGCTCTGTGCGGCGAGATTGTAGATCTCGTCCGGCTGCGTTTCCTGAACGACACGGATGAGATTCGTTGAATCGGTCATGTCCCCGAAATGCAGGATAAAGCGAGGATTCTCGATGTGGGGATCCTCGTAGAGATGCTCGATGCGACTGGTGTTGAAGGATGATGAGCGGCGCTTCAGGCCGTGAACGATATAGCCTTTCTCCAACAGCATTTCGGCCAGATACGCGCCGTCCTGACCGGTTATGCCGGTAATCAGCGCAACTTTTCGGTTCTCTCTCATTCCCGTATCCATGGTTCCTCCAACTCGATACCAATCCAGAAGCAAATTGAGCGTTTAAACACTGCGTGTGATGTATTCATGCTTTGAATTTGTAGTATTTCATCAGAGATTTCGAAAACAATTCCGAGTCGCTGAAATTATACAATGCGTGCTTTTCGGGGTTTACGTTGTTGATCGCGACGATGATTTCCGAATTTCGTGAGCTTTTCATTTGCTGCAGGCTGAACTCGACTGCGCGTCGGCTCGTCTTCCCCCATCTAACGATTGCCAGTGTTCTTTCCGCCAGGGAGGTCAAAAGCACGGTATCTGCCGAGGCGAGTACAGGCGCGCTGTCGAAGATGACAATCTGGCCGGCCGCGACCGCCATCTCGATGATTTCTGCCAGGCCGTTCGGACGGACCCGCCGCTGGAGACTGAATTTTCCAGATGGAATGAAATCGATGCCGCTTGGATGGTGGTAGACGATGTCGCGGAAATCGGCCTGACCGTTCAGGAATTCGTTCAGTCCGCACATGACCCCCGACCTGAAAAACGCATCGAGTTTTCCCCGTCGGAGGTCGCCATCGACCAGCAGGACCGGAATCGCGGCAGCGGCAAGTTCCATGGCCAGCGATCGCGCGACAAGCGACTTGCCATCTCCGCTGTGAGCCGAGGTAACGACAATACTGTTCGGCAATTTGCCGCCATTGGACTGCTTGAGTGAAAGCACCACGGTCCGGATTGCTTCGTCAAACATCGGGACCGGCATATGTGCGAACATCGTCTTCGAATTTTCACTCCGCGCCAGACGTGGGATAAGTCCAGCCGGTAAGGTGCGCGCCATTCCAGCTATTTGGTCGAAACTGCGAACCGTCCGGTCCCACATTTCGATCACGAAAGCAGCCGTTACGGCGGCAGAGATCGCAGCCAGGAGGGCGCCCACCAGATAGGAGAGCCGTCCACGTCCCGTTGACGTGAGCGGCACTGTAGCCGGTGTTAGAACTTCCAACTCCGCCCCCGGCAGCATGGCTTTCGCGGCGAGGTCACGGCGCTGGTTCTCAAGCTTGTCGAGTGCCGTTTGTTCCTTTTCGGCGATTTTCTGCAGTCGCAACAATTCCGTCTGCACCAGCGCATCGCGTATGCGTTTTTCATTAGCAACAACCAACCTGGATTGTACTGCTTCAGCTTCATGATCAAGTGCGACGAGCTTGGCGCGCATTGTCTGGAGATACTGTTTGGTCGCCAGTTCGAGACCGGCACGGGATTCTTGGATCTCTCCACGTAGCTCCACCACGGCCTCGGCATTGCCGTCATATGTCTCGAGAAGACGGGCGAGATCCTGCTCCTGTCCGCGAAGATCGCGTTGCTTTATGGCAATGCTGTCAGGGACGACGATATTCTGCGCAGCGACCGAAGCGTTATCCGCTGATTCCAGCGTCGAGATCACCGCCTCTACCTCAACCCGGCTTTCTTCGATTTTCCCTTCTCGGCCAGTGAGTTCCAGAAATGACTTGATCCGTTCCTCCTGAGCGTCCTCTTTCGAGACGACGTCCATCGATTCTTGATAGTTGCGGGCCGCGTCGCGAGACGTGTCAGCGCGAACCTGCTGTTCCGTGATGCGCTGTCGTATCCACTCTTCCGCTGCATCCAGGCGGCCACGCACGCTCTCCTTCCGCTCATCGAGGTAAATGCCGATGACCCGGTTCGGCACCACGGCTGCCAGTTCAGGATCAGTCGAATTGAAGCTGATCTGGATGACGTCACTCTTATCTTCATGCCACACGCCGAGCGCCCTATAATATTCTGGGATGATGGCGTTGATGTTGTCCCGTAAAGGCGAGGTGGGCTTTTTCGTGTCGAACAGGCCGCGCAGCTTCGTCCGGATCCTTTCGATGAGGGAAATCTCCCGCAGCGCCGGATTGAATTCCTCCCGCACGTTAAGCTGCAGTTCGCGGACAACTCGCTCTGCGATGCTTCTGGATAGAAGCCGCTCAGTCTCCGATTTCGCGTCAAGCAGATCACTGTGGCTGGAATCATCCGCATCAAGTGATGTTGCAAGGGGCTGGTGGACAATCAACCGGGCCCAGCCCTGGTAGGTGGGCTTCAGCCCAAAGATCATAATCGCCGCGGGCGCCATGAGCAGCATGGTTATCGTGATGATCATGATCATTCTTCGGCGGACGAGACGGTAAATCGATGCCAGATCGAAGTTGTCCGCCTTGGTCTCTACCTGAAAGCGCGGGTCATAGCGCATCGGCGAGATCGGAAGATTGCGGTCCGGCGGAAGAGTGGAAATCGTCATCGGGCGCCAACCACTGCTTGAGGTTTCGCGGAAACGGTTTCGTATAGTTGCTCGAGCGACCGCATATAGGCCTTCATGCTGAAATGGTTGAGGTAATGCATGCGCCCCTGGACCGAGAGGCGGATGCAGGTTTCCGGATCGGTCACCAGTTTCGCCAAGGCTGCAGCCAAGGCATTCGGATCTCCGATGGGCACGAAGATCCCGGTTTCACCGTCGGTAATAACTTCGTCGTGCGCTCCGACACGCGTCGTGACGACTGCGAGCCCGTGGGACAGCCCTTCGAGCACGGCCATTGCCAGACCTTCGGCGTGCGAAGGCAGGACCAGGATATCTGCACGCGCACACAGGGCTCGCGCCTCAGCTGCGTCGAGCCAGCCGGGCATCTCTACCAAATTGGAAAGCGACATGGCGTCGGCCTGACGGCGATAATCCTCGACGGGCCCGTCGCCTGCCAATACAGCCCTCCACTTGAGGTCTTTCATGACGGGGTGGCTGAGGGCCAGCAGAAGCTCCGTGACGCCCTTGCGTTCGCTCAACCGGCCAAGGAATATGATCAGCGGTGTCTGGCCGGCGCGAATATCGTGCGCCCCGGGATCGGGGACGCAATTATGGGCAACGACCGTGCGGCGCTCGTCAACGCCCAGAAGGGTCGTCAGCGTCATGCGGTCGCGCCGGCCCAGCGCCACAACGCAATCGGCATTCTGGAACATCCGACGGATGAGCCGTTGTTGGCGCGGCGAGCGTTGCGCAAAGTCGCCGGCATAGTCGTAGTCGTGCAGGTGCAACATGTGGCAGCATCCGAATAAACGGGCAGCCTCCGTCAGGATCAGTTTTCGCGAGGTGCTGCCGCGGCCGGCGAGATGGATATGGTGAATGCGGTCGGGTGCAACGATCCGGTCCTTCGCCATCGTCAGGATGGCGCCGATGAGGCGCGCCGGCGACGTCAATTTGGACCATCGCGCCCCTCTCGTATCGGTGACGAAATGTTTGGCGCCGGTCTCTTTCGCCGTCTCGGTTATATAGCCGACCAGCCTGCCAATGCCGCCGCCGTTTTCGCAGCCGCCTGGAACATAGTGGCGGACGCTAGCTGCGCTCCGTGCCGCCAGCCGACTTCTGTCCGTGAGCGCCTCCATCAGCATGACCCGACCACCTCTCGATAAACGGCCGCGGCCTGACCGCCGACCCGTTCCGGCGAATTCGGTCCTTTGGCCCATTGAAGCGCATTGGTGCCGAACTTGTTTCTAAGCTCGCCGCTGTCTGCCAATGTCCTCACCGCTGCCGCGAGCTCTTTGGCATCTCCGGGAGGGACCACCATTCCCAACCCGTTGGGCTGAACGGTGCCACCCAACTCGCCGACATCCGTAACGATGACCGGTTTGCCAAATGCGGCCGCAAGGTTGAGCACACCGCTTTGGGATGCTTCCGTGTAGGGAAGCACGACGATGTCGGTGTCGAGGAATAGCTGGGCGACCTCCGTATCCTCGATGAAACGATTGCGAATATCGTAACGGCCGGCATCGCCCATAAGCGCCTGGAATATCCGCGGGTCGTCGCCGCGGCCCGCGACCGTGATGCGCAGGTTGGGAAGCACATCCTTGAGTATCGCTTCGGCCCGGACCAGATGTTCCAGACCCTTGTAGGCAAAAATCCGCCCGAACAGCAGCACGCGTATAGTTCCATCGGCTTCGCGCGGCGTCATCTTCTGTCGCCGGGCGAGTTCCGCATAACGAAGGATGGAGGGATGCGACAGGACATGGACGTGATCGGCGGATTTCGCGTATCGATCGAGAACCAGTTGCTTCAGTCCCTCCCCGTGGACGACAAGATGTCCGGATTGCCTTACCATCAGTTCGGGAGCCCAGCCGGGCAGCGTGCGCGTCTCCATATCGCCGGGATGGATTTCCACGTCATGGATGGTCGTCACAAGCGGGATCGGGCGCCAGAACGGCACGGCGAGGTTCAGCCAAAGCGTCGAATTGCTAAGGAGATGAATAAGGTTCGGCTGCTCCCGCCGGATCAGGCGCGTGAGCTGGTACAGAAACCAGGGATTGGAGAGAGAACGGTGTCTCGGCCAGTCGAGAAGGTGCAGATCAACAGCCGGATCGAAGGAAGAGGCGAGATGCGCATAGCGCCGGCGCGGCACGGCAAGCACAACGTCCAGGTGTTGGGCAACGCCGCTGGCGAAGGAGATGGTATAATCTTCCAGTTCGGAAACCAATAACAGCGCCTTCATTTCGCTGCCTCCGACAATCCTACATCAAGACCGATCCGTGACAGGCCGCGCGCCGAGCGCAAACTATCGCGCGTCCGCCTGAGCAGGTTCGGTTCGCCGGCAAAGAAGAGGCCTTCGACCGCAAGCTTGAACCGGCTGAGAGCGTCGGCGCCCTGCAGCTTCGCCGAGGCAACGCGATAGGGATAGTGATCCGCCAGATGTAGTCTTGCCGGCAGGTCATGGGTTGAGAGAAACAGGTTCGTTACCTCAACGGTATGCCGCCAGTGCGTCATCCGCCGCCGTAGCGTGGTGGCGTCCTCGGTTGAGCGATGCCAGTTGTTATTGTGGATGCGGTAGAATCCAAGCGGATCCGGCATGGCAATCACGTCCCCCAGAAACGGATAGATGCCCACGAGCCAGGCGTCGGCTGATATGCGGAACTGTTCTGGAATGCTGCCCGCAGCATCCCATGCGCTTCGACGTACCGCGACGGCCGACGTCATCGGAAAAGGCCACCAACCAGCCGATCGTGTGAGTAGCGGCGACAAGGCGCCGGAACACAGCGTTCGAGGGATCGGCTTGGAAGTCGGCGTGCCATCGACAAGCGTCGGCTGCAGTCGATGATAGACGAGCGATGCCTGAGGGTTGGCGCGGAACGCTGCAGCCATCGCTGACAGCTTGCTCGGCGCCCACCAGTCGTCGGCATCCAGAAAACAGAGGATCTGGCCCACGCTTGATCTCACGGCGGTATTGATCGCGGCGGCCTGTCCGGCGTTCTCCTGAAAGATCACCTTTACTCGGCCGTCATACGCTTGCAGAACAGACCGCGACTGGTCGGTCGAGCCGTCATCGACGACGATGATCTCGACGTTGCACGCGTCTTGGTTCAATACGCTGTCTATGGCCCGTCCGACAAAGCGAGCGTAGTTGTAATTGTTGATGAGGACACTGAGGGCCGGCCGCTCCATGGCGCGCTCTCAGGCGGGCTGCCGCGATGCACCGCTGTGCAGCGCAACTTTGCTTAAGAGATAGCCCTTTGCGCAGCCATCGCGGTTTGGAATGGTGATATCCAAAATACCTCGTCGGCCAAACGGCATTTCGCGCCGAGCCGATGAGATCGCTGCTGACAATGCCACGACGAGTAGAGCGCCCGTCGTGTTGCATAGAGAACTAGGATCATGACGCAGAAACATAGCAATCCTAACCTTCCAGGCTTCGACTGCAGAGATAGACTCTGTCAGAATTGTTGCCTCATTGCAGTGGAACCGCGGCTTACCCACCACGCTTCATAAGACATTCATCGCCACGGTACCGGTGAACGGATAAGCGCAACATCTGCTCTTAAGGGCAATTCGCGGACATGAAGACCCGCCTTTTGGGTAAAGACCGGCTGAAAGCTTAGGCGCAACATCGCCTTTGGGTGGAGGCAGGGTGCATTAGGCGTAGCCGGCCCTTCACTAGGACAGGTTGACCGCGGATGTGGCTGGATGATTGCTTGAGAGCAGCGCGGCCACGAAGGCCGACAGCTGTTTTTGATCTGCCGCGATCGACAGTCGCTTGTCTGTTCAATTCAGTCGGGACGGATAATGAGAGTAGATAGACTTAGAACTGCCAGCGGACCAACCATCAGTTGGCGGGTCATAGAATGCTGGGGCGCCGGCATATCTCTATTTCTTCAGGCAGGCGCCTTTCTGCCGCTTGTCCTTTCAGATGCGGACGGAACGCTCAGTGAATCTGCCAAATCCATGCTGCGTCTTCCTTGCCTTCCTATATATGCATTTACAGCCGTGATCCTGCTACGCAATTTTCCGCAGTTTCTAACGGCGCTCAGGCGAAATCTGATTGTTCCCCTGATGCTTGCCTTGCCGTTTTTGTCTACCCTGTGGTCCATATCACCGCCAACGACCTTGAGGCGCGCAATCGGCCTTTTGTTTTGCGTGCTTCTTTCCTATGTCCTCGCGATACGTTTCACGCCAAGGCAGTTGCTGTTCCTGGTATTTGTAACGCTTGGAGCCTGTATCACCCTCAGTGTGGTTGTCGCCGTGGTGTCACCAAGCCTCGCCAGTATGCCGGATGGTGCCATGCGGGGCGTCTTCATTCACAAGAACGTGCTCGGCTGGTACGCGTCGTTGATGATCCTGGTGGCGACGGCCATGCTGATCGACGGGACGTTCCGCCTGCGGCGAACCGCATTCGTCTTGTTGGCGGCGGGTGTGATTTGCCTTGCAAGCTCCGGATCGATGACAGCGATTATTGCAACGTCAGTGGCGTTTTGCCTGATCGGCTTTTATTCCCTGCTGCAAAGAAGCAGCAGCATTGGCCGCGTCGTCATCGTCCTGTTTTTCGTTCAGCTGTCTCTCGGCATTCTGATTTCGCTGCACGAGTTCCTGGTTCCGGCCCTTGAAGCGCTCGGCAAGGATGCGACCTTGACGGGTCGGGTGCCACTGTGGGAGCTGGTTGATCGCGAAATATCCGATCGTTGGTTGCTTGGCTACGGCTACCAGGCTTTCTGGACAGTCGCGAACCCCGAAGCGACGCATATCTGGTTGAAGATCGGCTGGCCGGCGCCCCACGCGCATAATGGATACCGCGATATCTTGATGAGCTTTGGGATCATGGGAATGATTCCGTTTGTTCTGATGGTTCCCTATGCAATCCGCCAGGGTGGGTTTCTTCAATGTCATGATCCGCAGTACGGGTGGCTCTGGCTCAATGTCCTGACGATCATGATTTTGGTGATGAACCTGACAGAAAGTATTTTTTTCGTTCAGAATGACGCCATCTTCATCCTGTTTACCACAGCCATCATCATGTTTTCGCTGTACGCGCCCGTCGTTTCGGTCAGCCATTCGCCACCTTGGCAGGCGCCCGCGCGCGGCCTTACGAGCGGGTTGCAGACATCATGAACCGGCGTTTTGGACTGATCCTGAGCATTTTACCTGTCATGCTCTTTCCGCGGTCCAGCAATCCGGCTCCAGTCGAGACGGAGATAGATGCGCCAGAGCGCCTGCAGATGCTCGTCAGGGAGGCGACTTGTGCGGAAGCTTCCCCGACGATGTCAGCCAAGTTGAATGGGACTTCCTTAAGTGATGTATTGAGCAGCAGCACCGGGGGGCGAACGCTATTTTACGTTTCTCCCGATGGCAAAGACAGCTGGAGCGGTCTCCTTCCGACCGCAAATCAGCAGGGTGGCGACGGCCCTTTTGCCAGCATCGAAAGAGCTCGTGATGCTGCCCGTGAGAAGGGCGGCACCAACACCATCGCGCTCGCTAAAGGCGATTACTATCTTACGCAGCCGATCGTCTTTGACACTCGCGATGCGGGCTTGATCCTGACGGCAAGATGCGATGAAGCGCCGATTTTGCATGGGGGGCTGCGCGTTGACAACTTTGCGCAGCAGGCGGATGGCGGGTGGACGGCGCCACTGAAATTGCCACCGGATGAAGCGGTCGGTGACCTTTTCGTCGACGGGATACGCCAAACCAAGGCGCGATTCCCCAACGCCCCCGACGATGGCGATCCGCGCAAGGGATGGTTGTTTGCCGCAAAGTGCGAGCCTGCCATCGACGTGTCGGAAGCAAACACGCGCTTCTGTTTCCATGCCGGCGATCTTCCGGCAGTGGATGATACAAGTGGACTGGTCGCAGACATCGTTGGCGGGTATCGCCCCGGAAGCCAGTGGGGCAATGATACGCTTCCAGTTGTATCCATCAATGGCGCCAGCCGGACTGTCTATACGGAAGGCACAGGCTATTTCTTTACTGCAGAAGGGAGCCGCTATTTCCTTGCCGGAGCAAAGGCATTGCTCGATGCTCCCGGAGAGTGGTGGTACGACCTTGTCGCGGGCCAGCTTCATTATATCCCCGTCGATCAATCATTGCCCAATTCCATGGTTGTTGCTGGCATTCTGCCGACGTTCTTCAAGTTGGATGGGGCCAATGGGATGGTCGTATCAGGGCTAGAGTTTAGAGATGGAGCTCCTGCAGGCAGCGGCAAGTTCTATACGGAAACCAGAGGATTTGGCGCCATACGGATCGAACACTCTGACGGCGTCAGGATTCTCGGCAACAGCATCGAGAATGTCGGCGTCGGGGTGCATGTGACGGAAAGTAAGGATGCGTTGATTGCCGCCAATGTGATTGCAGATGTGGCTGGCAACGGGATCTACGTCGGCACCAATTATGGCACGTTCGGCAAGTCGAACGGCGCCAGGATCCTTTCAAACCACATTCATGATATTGGAACGGTATATATTGAAACCGCGGGAATATGGTTCCAGGCGGCTGATAATGTCAGGATCGCCGACAACCTGATCGAAAACACGGCGCAGTTCGGAATTGCCGGCGGATCGCTGTGGGGTTCCAATGACGCCGTCTATAACGCTGTCATCGAGCACAATGTGATCCATAATGCCAATCAGCAGACGGCAGATGGCGGCGCCATCAAGATGATGGGCGAGCAGGGCGATCCTCTGAACAGCACCATCCGCTCCAATCTCGTGACCGGGACCGGTCATCTCATGAACAGGGCCGATGGGACGTTCTGGCCTCCCGGATATGAGAACACCAGGGAATGGCCGTCTCCTATCAGCTGGGCGATCTATACGGATGGGAAGGCGAGCGGGCTGCGCATCGAGGGAAATACCCTCTCGGGCAATGTCGCGGCGATCGGTATCAACGGCGGTTGGAGCAACCTGGTAACGGGAAACGTCATCACGCACGGATCGGGAGCGGCTTTTCGGGTTGATGACGGTACCGGCAGGGGTTGGCGTCCGACATGGGCACGCCCTAATCGTATCGAGGAGAATGTTGTATCGGTTGATAGCGACAGCGGCATTGTCGCGTATGTCAACGCTCCCGATCTTGGGCTTGGATTTGTGCAATTCGCGCGCAACCGCTACAGCGGCAACTTGAACAGCCAGAGCTTCCGAATAGATCCGAGCATCATGCGTTCGGGAGAATTTGGCAGCCTCAGGGATCTTCAGAAGGCTGGGGCGGACATCGGAAGCGTGGTCGCGCCGGCGGAATGACAAAGGGCGCCGCGACGAGCGGTGTTCTGCGGCAACAGAGCCGGCAGAAGGCCGCCGATCCGTGGAACAATCGATCGCGTCAAGGTAAGCCGCAGTCAAATCCGCTCGCGAGCCTGCTAGGCTTCTGCGAACCAGCGTCGGCATTTGCCGGCATGTTCGATCTGCGCCACAAAAATTATGGCATTGCCAGCTCGTAGGCCCGGGTTCTTCTCTGGCATGCTCTTTACCAGGTCCTGCGATGAGCTTTCGGTCCAACCTTCAATTCGCGGGCGGGTCTTCATTCTGCTCATAAAGATAGAACGCGATCCTCCGCGGCTTTGTGTGCGCGAGGGCGACTATGCTGTGCGCCCCCTGCGGTCATCAAAAAGAGCAACATGGCAAGCCATGGGGTACATGGACTTACTTCGAATATCGTACGTCATCCCGGCGTAAGACGTAAAGATGAAGTCTCTTCTACGTCCAATAGCTGGAGCTGCAAGTATGGAGGCAATCGGCCTGCCGGGATATTCTGATGACAGTTTCAGTCGCGAAAGCGCAGGTCATGAGAAAACAAGCAGTAGGCAGCAGCCCAACTTCAGTTCTTCATCCGGAGGGATCTTTAGGATGGACGAATGTCCTTGGCGTTCGCGTTTCGGCAGTCAATCTCAAAAGCGCGACTGAGTTTATTCAAAAAGCGATCGAAGACGGCAGGAAGGAATATGTCTGCGTTCGTGACGCACACGGCATCGTCCGATGTCAGGATGATCCCGAGCTCCGGTCGATCCATAACCGGGCGTTCCTCGTAACCCCTGACGGCATGCCGCTTGTTTGGGCGCTGAGGAAGGCTGGGCATGCGGAAAGCGGCAGAGTCTATGGACCTGATCTCATGCTATCCGTTTTCGATGCCGGCAGCGCCAAGGGCTTGCGCCATTTCCTCTATGGCGCGACGGCCGAAACGCTCGAACAACTGCAGGCGCGCCTTCTCGCAAAATTTCCGCAAGCGCAGATCGTCGGCTCCTATGCGCCGCCTTTTCGCAAACTGTCGACGCAGGAGGAAGCAGATATTGCTGACAAGCTCAATCGGTCGGGCGCCGATATTATCTGGGTCGGGCTGAGCAGTCCCAAGCAGGAACTCTGGATGGCGCACATGCGCGACCGTCTGGAAGCATCGATGCTTATCGGTGTCGGAGCTGCGTTCGATTTCCATGCTGGCCTCAAGCGGCAGGCTCCGAGGTTCATTCAAAGAAGCGGCTTCGAATGGGCGTTTCGTCTTCTGTGCGAGCCGCGGCGGCTGTGGCGGCGCTATGCGCTCGTCGTGCCGACTTTCATCTCACTGTCAGCATTCCAGAGACTGGGACTTCGGCAGTTTCCGATTGAAGACGCCATTTCTGGATCGGGCGTGTCGGGACAAATGCAGTAGGGGGTAAAGCGTCATGTCCATATTTGTGCCGTCAGCGATGACACCGGGTCCGTCGAAGGCATCCACATCAAATGACATGACATCGCGGGCGATTCCGGCAGGGTCCGTGCCGCCCATAGCAGCCAAGACCGCCGATGCCTTTGTACCGGCAGGGCTGAATATGCCCGTCGCGCTACGGCGCCGGCTTCCACGGGTTGCAACGTCGTCCTTGCTGGTCGCCGGCGACACCGCCAGCTATTTGCTTGCCTATTTCCTTCTCCTGTCCTTTCTTCCCAGTGGTTCGGATGGCACGTTCGTGGAACGCGCGTTCACGGTCGCCGCACTGGCTGCGATTGTGCTTTACGCATCGGCCGGCCTCTATCCCGGATATCGGCTGCATGACCACGAACATCTGCGGCGACGCACTTTGGCTGCCGTCAAGGTGGCTGTCCTGGCGGCATTCGGAGCAATTATCCTGCCGGAAGGGGGACGGCTGCTGTTTGCCATTATTGTATTCCTCGGTCTCGGGTTGATTGTTCAGCCATTTCTGCATTGGCTTGCACGAGGTCTTTGCTGGAGACTTGGAATTTGGGGGGAGCGTGCGGTTGTCATAGGGGGGCGCAACCTCGCTCCCGCGCTCGTGGCACATTTCACCGACCACTGGCAGTATGGCATCAGGCCGGAGCCCTTTTTCCCCGATACTTTGGACGCAATGCCGGGTGGTGGGCCATCCATTGCTTTGATCGCGGGCGACAGGGGCTCGCTTGTGTCCGGCTTGCCGGCGCTGCGTGGGAAGTTCGCCGAAGTCCTTTTGCTGTCCGACACACCGAGCCTCAAGGTCAGTGGGTTGCGACCTGCCGATATCGGCGGAGAGATCGGCATTCGCCTCACCACCGGGGGGAGCTCGATCAACTCGGATCCAATTCGCCGGATCCTCGATCTCGCAATCGCCATCCCTGCAACGATCGTGGTCGCGCCGTTCATCGCGATTGCAGCGGCCGCAATCTACGCCATCGATCCAGGTCCTGTCTTCTTTCGGCATGCCAGGGAAGGACGGTCCGGCAGGCCGGTGCACGTCCTGAAATTACGGACCATGTACCAAGATGCAGAACAGCGCCTTGAAGCACTATTCCGAGACAACCCTGCCATGCGCGCCGAGTGGCTGAGCCATTTCAAGCTTAAGGACGATCCGCGCATCCTTCCGGTGATAGGACATATGCTGCGCTCATCGAGCATCGACGAGCTCCCGCAATTGGCGAACATCATTGCGGGCGAGATGGCCTTTGTCGGACCACGGCCGTTCCCGGAGTATCATCTTTCGGCGATGGACGGCGAATTTCGGGACAAGCGCCGTTCCGTCACGCCGGGGCTCACAGGCCTTTGGCAAATATCCGAACGAAGCGATGCGGATATCGAGCTGCAGCAGCAACTCGACGAGTTCTACATCGACAACCGGTCCCTCTGGTTCGACTGCCAAATTCTTCTCGGCACAATCCCCGCTGTCTTCAAGCGCAGGGGAGCCTGCTGACCACTTCCACGAGGCAAGCATCAACAACGGAGCACATCAATGCACGGACACAAGAGAATTATGGTTACCGGCGGCACCGGGTTTCTGGGATCATTCCTGTGCGAAAGGCTTTTGCGAGAGGGTAACGACGTCCTCTGCGTGGACAATTACTATACCGGTTCGCGCGACAACGTGCTGCACCTTCTCGACGATCCACGCTTTGAGATTCTTCGCCACGACATTACCTTCCCGCTTTATGTCGAGGTCGACGAGATCTACAACCTCGCCTGCCCGGCCTCTCCTGTCCACTATCAGCACGACCCCGTGCAGACGGTGAAGACCAATGTGCACGGCGCCATCAACATGCTCGGCTTGGCAAAACGCACCAAGGCGAAGATCTTCCAGGCCTCCACCAGCGAAGTTTATGGTGATCCGGCCGTCCACCCTCAACCCGAGGAGTATCGAGGCAGCGTCAATCCGATCGGCCCGCGGGCATGTTATGACGAAGGCAAGCGGTGCGCCGAAACATTGTTCTTCGACTATCATCGTCAATACGGTGTGGAAATCCGGGTGGCGCGGATCTTCAATACCTATGGGCCGCGCATGCAGACCAATGACGGCCGCGTCGTCTCGAACTTCATCGTTCAGGCTCTTCAAAACCAACCGATCACCATCTTCGGCAACGGCACACAGACGCGCTCCTTCTGCTATGTGGACGATCTGATCGAGGGCTTCATTCGCCTGATGGGTGCGCCGGCCGGCGTTACGGGTCCGATCAATCTCGGTAATCCGGGAGAATTCCAGGTCCGGGAACTGGCCGAAATGGTCATCGAGATGACGGGATCGAAATCAGGCATCGTTTACAATCCTCTGCCGATTGACGATCCGACGCAGCGCAAGCCCGACATCAGTCGCGCAAAGCAGGACCTGGGCTGGCAGCCGACGGTGAACCTGCGAGAGGGGCTCGAGAAAACGATCGCGTATTTCGAGTGGAAGCTTTCAGGCGGAGTCAAGAGCGTGCCTGGCGTCCGGTCTTCGCGAACGGCGAACACCTATCTACCTACCCCGGCCGTCGGACTTCCCGCTCCGCAAGCTGCGCCTCTCGGAACGTGAGAACGGCAAAGCCAAAATCAAGGCTCGGTTTCTTCAATGAACCGAGCCCCAAATCGCAGTTTGCAAAAAGAGCGGCGATCGCCGGACGTGCCGATCGCTGCAAAAACAACAATGAGGACATGAAGCATGCGCGTTGCCGTTATTACGCCATACTACAAGGAGCCGAACGAGCTCCTTGAGCAATGCCGGGCGAGCGTTCTCGACCAAACCGTTGCATGCGACCAGGTTTTTGTTGCCGACGGGTTTCCGAACGCTGTCGTCGGTGGCTGGCACGCAAAACATTTCATCCTGCCGAACGCTCACGGCGACGCGGGCAACATGGGTCGTGTGATCGGCAGCCTTAGCGCCTTTGTCCAGGGCTATGACGCGGTGGCCTTTCTCGATGCGGACAACTGGTACAGACCCGACCACATTCAGCGCCTGCTCGAACTTCACCGCCGGACTGGTGCTGCGGTTTGCACATCGAGACGTTCGATGCACCGCGCGGACGGCAGCTACATGTTCGACGACTCAAAGAGCGACGGCCGTACGCATGTGGATACGAACTGCTTATTTCTCACGCGACCGGCCCTGCCAATCATTGCGCGCTGGGCTCACATGCCGAGGGAACTCTATCCAGTCGGAGATTCCGTCTATTGGAGTTCGATCCGGAGTTCCCGGCTGTCGTGCTCTCATGAGCCGACCGCGACGGTATGCTACCGCACGACTTGGGAAACCGACTACAAGCGAATGGGGGAACCTGCCCCTGCGGGCAGCAAGACCCTCGCGTTCACCGACCAGCCGTACTACTGGTTCAAGTCTCTCCCGGCTCGGGACCGCTGGCGCATCTGGCAGGATTTCGGCTTTCCGCTCAGACGGCGCTCGGTAGCAAAGCTGGTCGGCCAATATGCGCTGTCAAGGCTTTCCCCCTACTCTTATCTCGGCCCAAAACATGAGTACTGAAAGTCTTGCCGGGGCCCAATCTCTTGTCTTCCTGCGCGGTCCGCCCTGTTGGGGACTGTCTGGTCGCGCACGAAATCAGCCAGGCGAAAGCGTCTCTCGACATCTGCGAGAATGAATCAGAAAACAGACAATGCATACACCGAAACGATGCCGCGTCCGGAAGATCTGTCAAACCAACGGTGACGCTGTGCGCACGGAGGAAGAAGTTTGCAACGTGTTGATGTAGTAATTCCCTGCTATAACTACGCCCATTTCTTACAGGAATGCGTTGAAAGCGTCCTTTCGCAGGCGGGCGTCGATGTGCGCGTGCTTATTCTCGATGATTGCTCGCCGGACAATACGCCGGAAGTCGGAATGGCCCTGGCAGCCCGTGACACGCGGGTCACTTATCGGCGGCACGCGGCAAACATGCGGCACATCGCCACCTACAATGAGGGGATCGATTGGGCAGGCGGTGACTTGTTCCTGCTTCTTTCTGCGGATGACTATCTTCTGCCAGGCGCGCTGCACCGTGCAGCGGAACTGATGCGCAATTATCCGGATGTGGGGTTGGTGTTCGGGAACGCGATCATAGCGGAGCCAGACGGGACCATGAGCAAACGCGCTGATCCTCTCGGCGAAAATTACGTGCACGCCATGCAGATCTTGTCCGGTCGGCAATTCATGCAGTTGAGTGGAGCACGCAATCTCGTTCCAACGGCGACCGCTGTCGTGAGGACGGCGCTGCAAAAGCAGGTCGGCGGGTACCTGAAGGAACTGCCGCATGCCGGCGATATGGAAATGTGGCTGCGGCTCGCATCACATGCCGGCGTAGGGTTCATCAATGCTGATCAAGCAGTATATCGCCAACATTCCTCGAATATGTCGCTGCAATACTATGGAGAAAATATTCTCTCCGACCTTGTGCAAAGAAAAAAGGCCTTTGATATGCTATTTAGCCAAGCGGCCGATAGCCTCAGAAAAGATGAGATATTACGACGCTTTCTTGCCAGAGATCTCGGAAAACAGGCGCTTCGACAGGCTGGCATCGCATTCAACAATTTCGACGTTGCGACGGCCGTGGCTATTCAGCGTTTTGCATTGGAGGTTTCCCCTGATGTGCGAAATTCGTTGCCCTGGATCAAATTGGTCTGCAAGCAAACGATCGGTCCAAAGTGCTGGTACGCCTTGAATTCGATGCGGCGAAGAGTTGCAGCATGAACAGGCAGACCGGGCCGGGTTAGTTCATCCGCAAGTGCCGAAACAGCCGCCCATGTCGAGCGCTCGATCGTTGCTCACGCCAAGATCGCAGGAAGCGTAATAGGGCGCCCTCAAAAAACCCGGTGACGCATTTGCGCCACCGGGTGATTTGAGCAAAGAAACGTGGTTCCAGGAATGCTCCGGCCAGCACGTATTCACGTTCATGCCGGAATAGTATTTTGGAACAAGTCGTTAAGCTTGAACACGACCTCCGTCCTGTTCGTTGCCTTGACCTTTTTCATGATGTTGCGAACATGAACCTTGACTGTGCTTTCTCGCAGGTTCAGTTCGTAGGCAATGATCTTATTCGCCTTCCCGCGGCGCAGTGCCGCGACGACTTCGGCCTGGCGATCCGTGAATATTCCGGCCAATGGATGCGCTGTCGGATTGTTCGACTGCATCAAGTGGCGCATGGCGAACAACGCGCTTGCGGGCACGAAAAGTCCTCCTGCGACCGATAGCGCAATCAGCTCCATGCAGACGCTAATGCTGACGGAGGCAGGTATGTATCCCTTTGCTCCGTAATCGATCGCCCTGACGATCTGGGCGAAGTCGTCGCTATCGGACAATATGATGACCGGTGTCGATACGAATTCCGACGAAAGAGCCTTGATCTGCTCCGAAACGACAGGGTCGTCGACCGTCTTGCCGCCGACGTTCAAGAGGATTGCCGAAAGCGGAGGATATTCTTCACGCTTTTGCTTCCACTCCTCAATCGATCCGAACGCCAGAATTACGAAATCCGCCGTGTGTGCGGCCATGCATTGCGCAAGGCAGTGCCGGTCAAGTTCCCTTTTATCGAGAATGACAAGCGAATGCTTTGACTTTGACGGTCCGGCAAGCGCTGTCGAACCATCGTCTATCTCCAACGGAAGAGATATGTTTTCCTGCCTGTGGCTTATATTTATTGTATCCAACGCCCTATCCTCCCAGCCTTTTTTACGCGGTACTTCAAAGTCGAATATCAAACCCCTCTGTAAATATGGGAGTTTAATAACCAGAAGTGCTAAACTATTAACACAGTTTCCAAGATGTTAAACTAATTAATAGTGGTTATCTCAACACATAAGTTCCACGCAAATATACAAATGGCTACATAGTTGAGAATGATCGATCTCGGCTAATTCATTTGTATGGCGGGGCGTCAGGTTGCTACATATATATATAGTCGAATGCGCTAAACCCATGTAAACCATGCCCGTCCTCGACGTGGAGGATCAGGATCGCTCGGCGCGTGACCTGTCGCCGCCGATGGTCGATGGTCATAGACGTTCGCATGCGCTCGTCATCCGATTTTCGTAAGCAGATACGCCTTTAGGTGAATGAGCTTCAACGTTTTGTTTCTTTACTCAGATGAAGAAAACAATTCTTTTTGAAGGGAAGGAAATATTTGCTCTGACGAAACGAAACCTTGGATGCATTCTTGCGATGGCCGGTTTCACCCACGTCAGGGCCTGTTGAAGCGTAGGGGGCGAGTTGGGATGATTGCATCGAACGTCAACCTGGGTGACGGCTGCGTTATCCACCATCGGGATCTTGTGAATCTCTACGGCTGTACGATAGGCGCGGGAACGCGCATCGGCACCTTCGTTGAAATCCAGAAAAACGTCCTCGTCGGAAAGGACTGCAAGATCTCCAGCCATTCCTTCCTTTGTGAAGGCGTGACGCTGGAGGACGGCGTTTTTATCGGCCACGGGGTCATGTTCACCAATGATACCTACCCGCGCGCCGTCAATTCGGACGGCAGTCTGCAGACGGAGGCTGATTGGGTCGTCATCCCCACTCTGGTCAAGCGCCACGCATCGATCGGCAGCAACGCCACCATTCTGCCCGGCGTGACCATCGGCGAGGCCGCACAGGTCGGCGCCGGCGCTGTCGTAACGAAGGATGTGCCTGCCGGCGCCATTGTTGCCGGCGTTCCGGCGAGAATCACCGGTCGCGTTCATGACCGGTCAGTTGACATGCAAGTGTTGGGAGGAATGCGATGATCGGCATTGCTGTAGTTGGGTATGGGTATTGGGGCCCGAACCTGGTTCGTAACATCTCTGAAGCGGCCGGCGCGCAGCTCCTTTCAGTTTGTGATCTCAACGTCGAACGGCTGGCGGCTGTGAAAAGCCGGTATCCGGCGGTGACGATCACCGACAATTTCGAGGAAGTTCTGCGCGATCCGAGAGTGGATGCAATCGCCATCGCAACCCCGGTCTCGACCCATTTCAAGCTCGCAATGCAAGCGATGATGGCCGGAAAGCATGTCTTCGTCGAAAAGCCGATGGCATCGACGACGGAGGAGGCCGCCCGGATGGTCGAGGAGGCCGCGCGCAGACGCCTCGTGCTGGCCGTGGATCATACCTTCGTTCACACCGGCGCCGTCCGCAAGATGCGCGAATTGGTCGAAAGCGGCTTGGGCGACTTGTATTACTACGACTCGGTTCGGGTCAATCTGGGGCTCTTCCAGCACGATGTCAGCGTTATCTGGGATCTCGCGGTGCACGACCTGTCCATCCTGGACCATGTTGTGCAGGAAAGGCCGGTGGCTGTGTCTGCGACGGGCATGAGCCACGTGCTCGGTGAGCCGGAGAACATCGCCTATCTGACGCTTTTCTTCGAAAGCAAGCTTATCGCCCACATCCACGTCAACTGGCTGGCGCCGGTCAAGGTGCGCCGCACGCTGATCGGCGGCAGCAACAAGATGGTCGTCTACGATGATCTGGAGCCCAGCGAAAAGATCAAGGTTTACGACAAGGGCATCACGCTGAACCCGAATTCCCAGGCCTACGGGGAGAAGGTGCATCAGATGATGGTCGGCTACCGCAGCGGCGACATGTGGGCGCCGAAGCTCGATATGACCGAAGCGTTGAAACGCGAGCTGGATCAGTTCGTCGATTGCATCGAGCAGAGCTCGCGGCCCATTACCGATGGCCAAGCCGGGCTGCGCGTTGTTCGCATCCTTGAATCCGCAAGCCGGTCGCTCGCCCAGCGCGGTCGCATCATTGAGCTCGAAGAGGCGAGGCGCATTGCATGATCCCGTTCCTGGACCTCAAAGCACAATATCAATCGATCAAGAGCGAAATCGACGCCGCCGTGCTCGGCGTGCTCGGCTCGGGACAATACATACTGGGCGAGGAGGTCGCCCGGCTCGAGCAGGAATTCGCGGATTATTGCAACGTCAAACATGCGATAGCCGTCAACACCGGGACGAGCGCCCTGCATCTGTCGCTGCTCGCGGCAGGTGTCGGCCCCGGCGATGAAGTCATCACCGTGCCGTTTACCTTCGTCGCGACCGTGTCGGCGATCTGTTACGCAGGTGCACGACCGGTGTTCGTCGATGTGGAGCCCGTGACGCTGACGATGGATCCGGCTCAGCTCGAGGCAAAGATCACTCCCCGAACCAAGGCCATTATTCCCGTCCATCTCTACGGTCAGATGGCCGATATGGACGCGATCAAAGCGATTGCCGACCACCACCGGATACCGGTCATCGAGGACGCCTGCCAGGCACATGGAGCGCAGTATAAAGGCGCGCGCGCCGGCAGCATCGGCGCATCCGGCTGCTTCAGCTTCTATCCCGGCAAGAACCTCGGCGCCTGCGGCGAGGGCGGTATCGTCGTCACGAACAGCGACGATCAGGCCAAGACGATGCGCATGCTGCGCGACTGGGGTCAGGAACAGCGTTATCACCATCTGCTGAAGGGCTTCAACTACCGCATGGATGCCATTCAAGGTGCGATCCTGCGCATCAAGCTCCGGCACCTCGAAGCCTGGACCGAAGCGCGGCGCTCCCATGGCCGCCGCTATTCGCTGCTGCTCGGCGGTTCGCCGAATTTGAGGACGCCTGTCGAAGTCGCCGACCGGCGTCACGTCTACCACGTCTATGCCATCAGAAGCCGCGATCGCGACGAGCTTCAGCGCGGGCTGAGCGCGGAGGGCATCCAGTCCGGGCTGCACTATCCGATTCCCGTTCACCTGCAGAAGGCCCATGCCGACCTTGGGTACCAAGCTGGCGATTTCCCAATCTCGGAAGCCGCCGCACGGGAGGTGCTCTCGCTGCCGATCTATCCCGAGATGCCGGCGTGGCACGTCGATCAGGTGGCCGCTGCGCTGGAGTACGCCTATGTCAGCTAGTCGTGCCGGCGAGGCCCGGGTCGTGCAGGCGGTCCATGGCCGTCATGAAAGGCCGGCGGACCCGGCCTACCAGGCTGGGTTGGCCGAAGAACTCAGGCAATCTTATGGGCGTGCCGGCCTGATTGAGCTCTACGGTCGATTCGCGGCCGGGGACGGTGTCATCGATACTCTGATGCGAAAAGCCATCTGGCAAGCGATCGCGCGAAGTTGCGGCGCAGGATTGCAGGTTGCAGGCGGTGCCGGTTTCAAGCATCCGGAAACATTCGAAATCGGCAATGGCGTGTTTATTGGCGCCCAGGCCTATATCCAGGGACGCTTCGACGGTACCTGCGTGATCGGCGACAATGTCTGGATCGGGCCGATGGCCTATTTCGACGCGCGCGATCTGGTGATCGAGGATTGTGTCGGCTGGGGACCTGGCGCCAAGGTGCTTGGCTCCAGCCACACGGCCCTGCCGGTCGATGTGCCGATCATCCGCACGGATCTCGAAATCAAGCCGGTCCGTATCGGCGCGTGGGCCGACATCGGAACCAACGCCACAATCCTTCCCGGAGTGACCGTCGGCAAAGGCGCGATCGTCGGTGCGGGCGCCGTTGTCGTCTCAGATGTCGAGCCGTTTTCAGTTGTCGCCGGCGTGCCGGCGAAGTTCATACGCTGGCGCACGGAGGCTGATCCTGTGCTGGATATATCGCATGGAGGAAGATCGTGAGAAATCAACGGGTGCTCATTACCGGCGGAGCCGGCCTGATCGGGTCGCATATTGCCGATCTCGTTGCATTGGAAAAACCGCGTGAGATCATCATTCTCGACAACTTCGTGCGCGGACGCCGGGATAATCTCAGTACGGCAATAGCCAGCGGGTGCGTTAATATCATCGAGGGAGATATCCGCGACAGAGCGCTTCTGGCAAAAGTCTTCGAAGGCGTCGATATCGTGTTCCATCAGGCCGCCATCCGCATCACGCAATGCGCGGAAGAGCCACGACTGGCTTTTGATGTCCTTGCGGAGGGCACGTTCAATGTTCTCGAAACTGCCGTCAAGGCCGGTGTTTCGAAGGTGGTCGCTGCTTCCTCGGCTTCCGTTTTGGGGCTGGCCGAGAGCTTTCCCACAACCGAAGAGCATCATCCCTACAACAACCGGACGATCTACGGCGCGGCGAAGGTATTCAACGAGGGGCTGATGCGCAGCTTCGCGGAAATGTACGGTCTGCGCTATGTCGCGCTCCGTTATTTCAACGTCTACGGGCCGCGCATGGACGTCTACGGCGCCTATACGGAGGTTCTGATCCGTTGGATGGAGCGTTTGGCGGCGGGAATGCCGCCCCTCGTCTACGGGGACGGCAGCCAGACGATGGACTTCGTCGATGCCCGCGACATCGCCCGCGCTAACATTTTGGCCGCGAAAAGCGATGTCACGGACGAAGTGTTCAACGTCGCGAGCGGCAGGGAAATAAGCCTGCTGCAACTCGCCAAGATGCTGAGCGACATTATGGGTTCGTCACTTGAGCCGGAGCATAAAGAAGCCCGCACGGTCAACGGCGTGACTCGTCGTCTTGCCGATATCAGCAAGGCGGAACGGCTCCTCGGCTTCAAGGCGGAGATCTCCATGGAGCAAGGACTTCGTGATCTCGTTGCCTGGTGGCAAATGCAGACCGACGCAGGGGGGCAGGCAGCATGAGTTCATCTCAATCTACAATACTGGCGACAATCCCGGTCGCCAAACCCGTCCTCGGGGAGGAAGAGGCTGAGGCTGCGCGCCGCGTTATTCTGTCGGGATGGGTGACGCAGGGGCCGGAGGTCGCGGCTTTCGAGCGTGAATTCGCTGCCTTTGTGGGCGCCGCGCATGCTTGCGCCATGTCCAACTGCACAACTGCGTTGCATCTGGCGCTGAAGGCGGTCGGCGTATCCGCCGGTGATGAAGTCGTGACGGTCAGCCATTCTTTCATCGCGACGGCAAATGCGGTTCGATACTGCGATGCGGTGCCCGTTTTCGTTGATATCGAAGACGATGGTTACAACATCGACGCCAGTCTGATCGAAAGGGCAATCACGCCCCGCACCAAGGCAATTCTCTGCGTGCATCAACTCGGCATGCCTTGCGATCTCCGCGCTGTCGTCGAGATCGGCAAGCGCCATCAGATACCGGTCATCGAGGATGCCGCCTGTGCGACGGGAAGCGAAATCCTGTGGGATGGGCGTTGGGAAAAGATCGGCAAAGCGCATGGCGACATTGCGTGCTTCTCCTTCCACCCCAGGAAGGTCGTCACCACGGGCGATGGCGGCATGCTGACCACGGCCAATCCCGAATATGACCGGAAGTTCCGGCTCTGGCGCCAGCACGGCATGAGCGTCACCGATGCCGTTCGTCACGGGTCGAAGCAGGTCATCTTCGAAGACTATGACGAGTTGGGTTTCAATTACCGGATGACCGATCTTCAGGCGGCCGTCGGACGCGAGCAATTGCGGCGGCTGCCGGGGTTGGTTGCCCAGCGCAGGCTGCTTGCCGAGCAATATTGCGAACGTCTGCAGACGATTACCGGGCTTTCCCTGCCGGCCGAGCCGCGCTGGGCTCGCAGCAACTGGCAGAGCTTCTGTGTGAGATTGCCCGATACGGTCGACCAGAGGGCCGTCATGCAGACGCTGCTCGATCAGGGTATCTCGACGCGGCGTGGTGTGATGAACATTCACCTGGAGGGAGCCTATTCATGTGAGAGCTCCTATCGCGCAGCCTCGAGCCTGATGCGAAGCGTATCTGCGCAGCAGCAAACCATCATCCTGCCGCTTTATGCCCAGATGACGGTGTCTGACATGGACCGGGTTGTCGAGGCACTTCGCGCCGCCGTTGCGGAAGCGACCGTCGGAGCGGCTGCCGTGCAACCTGCCAGGGATGTTGCTCTCGCCTGAACAATCGGCATAACGAACAATGCGCGCATCTTCGGATGCGCGCATTGTTCGTTATGCTGATTTCGTGATCCATCCGCGGATGATTGCCGGCACGGATTCCGGCGGAAGCAGGTCGATCAGCATGCGCAGCGAATAGAGCCCGCAGAGAACGACGGCGACGAAGCCGATCGCCGTCGCCGGCCATAGCGGCAAAATCGAGAACATCAGGAATACCAGTCCCGATGCAGGCAGGAACAGCAGCGCATGTCTGCGATTGGCGGCGGACCAGCGAAAACCGGTCAGCCTCCGCACGATCACATAGATCAGGATGCTGTGCCAGACATAGAGGCCAAAAAACGCCATGCCGGCGCCGCGCGTACCGAACAGCGATACGAAGAGCCAGGCAAGCCCGACATGCACGACTGCCGCCGCAACCTCCGTCCAGAAGAAGATCGCCTGGGTACGCTTCGCCACGACGATGAAACCCATCGGCCAAGCAATGATCCGCAGCATCATTCCGAGGCAGATCCAGCGCAGAAGCTCGACTGCCCCATGAAATTCAGCCGAATAGAACAGGCTCATCATCAGCGGCGCGAGCGTCAGCGTGCCGAGCAGGCCGGGGCCGGCGAGCAGCATGCTGATTTCCGCCTGTTCATTGACCAGCCGATTGCATTCGGCACTGTTGTCGATCGTTGCGGTCAGGCGCGGATAGAAATCCGTTCCCATGGCCTGCAGGATGAAACCGGCGTATAGACCGCCGAGGCCCCAGGCCGCCTGATACAGTCCGGCCGCCATGACGCCGCCCTCCTTCAGCACGATGAGGCGGATGGCATAGGCCGCACCGAAGGTCAGAAGTCCGCTTGCCATGAAGACGAAACCGAGCCGGAGCAGCGCCGACACCTCCCGGCTGAACTGGCGCGCCGGCATTGGGGATGGATGCGGGAAGATCCGCCGGCTGTACCACCAGGTCGGAAGGATCGAGGCAGCTGCAATGACCACGAGCGACGGTGCGATCGCCTGGACCCCGAACAGGTAGATCAGCGGGATACTCACGGCCGTACCGATGAGCCCGGCAAGCACGTTGATGCGGGCAAGATCGGCAATGCCGCGCAGGCCCTGAATCAATGCGCTCTGCCCCGCAGACACCAGCCGGAAGAAAACGGCGAGCGACAGCAGCACAATGCCGCCGACGTGCTGGAAATCACCGAAAGTGAAACTTGAGACAGGATATGCCAATGCGGCGAGAAGAACCGCCCCAAGCAGCGCCAGCACCACCGATATGCGTCTCAGCACGGTTGCCGACTGGGCAATCCTCGCTGAGTCGCCGGTGCCGGCTGCCTCAGCGACTTGGCGCACGCCACTGCCGCCGACGCCCAGACCCGCGATAGACTGCGCGATATCGACAATCGAGCTATAAAGGCCCATAAGCCCGATGCCCTCAGGCCCGAGCAGGACGGCCATCGCCTTGTTTCTGATAATGCTGAGTGCGACATTCACGAGCGAAGCGCCGCCCATCAGCATCGTCGACTTGAGGATCTCGGTGTAGGTCTGGCTGCCGGGTGGGGTAATGCGCAAAGTCATCGGAAGCCCCCAGCCGTGTGTCCTGTGCCGGCGTTCAATCCCCGCCGCAGGCTCGATTGCAGCACATGCTTTTCGCTTATCACCGGCTTACCTGACTGATATGCGCCTCGTTCTGAGCAGGTAGAGCTGCGGCGTCTTCGGACGGCGCATCGGCGATGCTGCGGCTCCGGGTTACCCTGATCACGTCGCCCGGCGCTAACTCGGTCGTTTCCAAGGCCTGGAATTGAGTGACCTGTCCATTGTCCCGCCGGTTCACGACGAACGTCAGGGGGAGTTCGTCAACGCGGTTATTCACGTTGGCGCCGTTCGCCAGGTCTTCGAGAAGAAGTTGTTGCGTGGTGTCGCGCTTCAATTTCAGCTGATCGAGATTGGCTCTTTCCGCCTGCACCTCGGACGCGATCTCGCTACGGCGAGTGTCGGAAAGTCCCTCGAGACTGCGCGTCGTCTCGTTGGTTGCCTGGCGGCCCCGCATGATGGCGGTGACGAGGTCGAGCCGGTCGGAGCGATAGGTGGTGAGCAACCGTTCCAGATCCATCTGGCGTGAGCTGATTGTCAGGCCCTTCTGGACCAGCGTCTTCACGCTCGTCAGTTGCTCCTCGACCGACTGGATATTGTCATCCGAGCCTTTCAGCTTTTCTTGCATTGTTTCGATTTCCGCCGTCAAGAGATTGCGCAATTCGACGAGCGCCACCGACTGTTTGTCCAGTGCGTTTGCACGGGCCTGAAAAATGACCCGCTCCTCCTCGTAGATACTCTCGGCATATTGCCGATCGGCAGCGGGCGGCGGATCGAAGGCGATCTCTTTCTTCCCGGCCATCTCCGCTTGCAGCCGCGCGAGTTTTGCCGAACCGCGCAGCAGCGAATGGTCGATCTCCCGCAAGTCGCCGGCAAGCCTGATCGTCTGCGATTGCTGCTGTGCCGCAGCCCGCAACGGGCCGCCGCTCATGGCCAGGGATTGCAGGACGCTGAGGCCAGAGCGAAACTTGTATTCTCCCGGCGCTACCACGTCTCCGACGACGTAAATGGAGGGATAGTCGAGGATATCGATGGTCACCGCAGGCGCCTGGGCCAAACCCATCTTCGCTTGAAGGCGCTTGGCAATTTCGCTGGTAAGGCCCGCATTATCCAGATTTCCAACCGACAGCGACCCCAGAAAGGGTAGGGAGACCGTACCTGCATCCGAAACCGTATAGTCGCCGCCAATCCCGTCCCATCGCTCAAACTGGCCTTTGGACTGGATCCATTGGACGATTGTCAGGCGGATTCTCGTTTGTGGCGCCAAGGGGGAGCTGTCGGCGACAGCAGACGGCACCGCTCCGGCGAGAAAGGCGAGTGTGCTGATGACAAACGTCGCGCGAAAGAACACGCGAGGGGCGCGGTGCGATAGATTCATATGCATGTCTCGCCTGCAAACATTCTTACACGGACGCTGATACGATTACCTTGAACTCTGCTCGAACGCCGGAACCAAATTCCGAAGCTGCATCGCCAGTGTGCAGTCTGGCGAAGCCTTGAGGAAGGTGGAGGTCGTTTGCTTTGCCACATCAATATTGATGAGGTGGGGAGGGTGCTTCAGCCTAAATTGAGTAGAAACATGTATCGTCGGTGCCGCACACAGGCGTTGTCGCGCAAAATCAACAGGTTCTGCACGCAGAAATAGGCGCGCTCGCTTCGGTGAAGCGCAACCCCTCGGCAGCGCCTGTATGCTCCGGATCGCCGATCTTACCGCACGATGACCCGCCGCTTCGCTCTCTTCGCGGCTGCGAGCCTTGCACAGGAAACCGCAATCTCCGCCATCACGCATCTGATCCATCGCGCGGGCGCGCAACACGGCCGCTTGCCAAAAGGATGCCGCCAGTAGAGCGAAAGGAGTAGGATATACTCTGC
Organism: Rhizobium redzepovicii; assembly: GCF_019793435.1. Lineage (GTDB taxonomy): Bacteria > Pseudomonadota > Alphaproteobacteria > Rhizobiales > Rhizobiaceae > Rhizobium > Rhizobium redzepovicii. The sequence goes on from NZ_JAILYH010000013.1 coordinate 224,962, forward strand.
TAATTTTCGACTATACTTCAGAACTTCGCGTTTAAGCGATATAGATTCGACCCTGACAATCTCGCGAGGTACCTGCCATGTATCGCAACGCTCGCCGGTGGACTTCGCGCTCACTCCTGCTGGATTCGCTGGTCCCCCGATGGTTGACTGTCGGCGGAAAGGAAAGGCCGCGTAAGCCGGCCGGAAAGCAAGGGGATGATGCCCAACTCGCGGCAGGGGTGCAAACGGCGGATGGAAACAAGCAGGCTCCCCTTGTCGGCGATCCCCATAATGACGCGGCGCTCAACAAGCACGACGTTGGGCAGATCGCGGGCGTGGACGGTGACTCTGACGGTCGGGCCGACGACGGCGTTGTAGCGCCGCCCTTGCCCGACGCTTTCACAGTCAATCGCGAAATCGGAAAGCGAAGCGCTAATAGAGCCGCGTCCGTACTGTCAGTTCATATGCCGGATTTTGCCCCTTTCGAGGGGAACGCGCACGGACTTGCGTTCGGGTCGGCATCACCCCTTTACCGCACCTACGCTGGAATGAACCTCATAGGCGACGATCCTTTGGCGCCATATCTGCCGCAAAGCCCTTCACCGACCTCGTCGGGGCACGATTCTGCCGCCGTCGCCAGCGAGCGTGCGCACTCGGGCAAAGTCGTCATTCTCGAATCGACGCCGTCGGCGCAGTCGACCGTGCAGCATGCTGGTGCAAATGCGCTGGCGGTTGGCATGCCCTTTGGTGTGTGCGGGTGCGGCTACTATACGTCCCCCACACGGATTCTCGATTACGCCCATAGCGGCGCCCTGCTTCAGCAAGATGGTCAGTTGCCGGGATCAAAGCTGACCGACGGACCGGACTATGCGGAGGCGATCAAGAAGGCCATCGGAGCCTCGGTCAGCGACCCGCTTCTCGATCGTAGCCTGTCTCCTCTCTCAGGCTGGCGCGGAACCGCAACGTGGACAGAATCAACGGCCCTGAACGGATCGTTGCCAGGCGGCGGAGAGACCGGAAAGGGCACTACCACGAAGGGTGTCGGCACCCTTTCCGGCTCGGTGACGACGCCGTCTCCACCTTCTGCGCAGCGATCGTTGACGACGCAAAATCTGGCGGCCGCTGCGGCGGCGGCCAGCAACGCGATCGTCCTGGAAAACCAGAAGCAGGGCAACCCGGAGAGCGAGTGGGGTATCGACGGTGCCGGCAGCACCAACATCGAAGGTTTTGCGACCGACATCAGCGTCGACAACGGCAAGACGATCAACTTCAAGATCAACACGAATTCTACCAACTACCGGATCGATATCTATCGACTCGGCTACTATGGCGGCATGGGCGCGCGCAAGGTCGCGACAATGCAGCATACCGGATTGCAGACCCAGCCCAGTCCGTTGCGCAATGCAACGACCGGCACGGTCGATGCCGGCAACTGGGCGGTTTCGGCTTCGTGGACCGTACCTGATGATGCTGTCTCAGGCGTCTACATCGCCAAGCTTGTGCGCCAGGATGGCACCTCTGGCGAAAATCAAATCCCGTTCATCGTGCGCGACGATGCCAGCCACAGCGACATTGTCTTCCAGACCGCAGACGAGACCTGGCAAGCTTACAACGGCTGGGGTGGCGCAAACTTCTATGGCGGCAACGGCCCCGCGACGGGCCAGGGCGCTGGTCGCGCCTATGCCGTCAGCTACAACAGGCCGATTGCAACCCGCGGCGGGGTCGGCACCTATGCCGGCCCGCAGGACTATCTGTTCGGCGCCGAATATGCTGGCATCTACTGGCTGGAACAGAACGGTTATGACGTCTCCTATATGTCGGGTGTCGACGTCGACCGCTATGGCAGTCTCCTGCTTAATCACAAGACCTATATCGATGCCGGGCACGACGAATACTGGTCGGGACAGCAGCGGACCAATGTCGAAGCCGCGCGCGACGCGGGCGTCAACCTGATGTTCTGGAGCGGCAACGAAGTCTATTGGCGCACCCGTTGGGGCAACGCCTACAGCGCCGACGGCACGCCCTATCGCACACTTATCTCCTACAAGGAGACATGGGCGCCTGGCAGCAGCATCGACCCTTCCAACGAATGGACGGGCACCTTCCGTGATCCGCGTCTCAGCCCACCTGCCATCGGCGGCGGAAACCCGGAAAACTCGCTGACCGGGCAGTTGTTCAAGGTCGACGATGTCGGCAGCAATCTCGCCGCGATCACCGTCGGATACGACGACGCCAACCTGCGCTTCTGGCGCAATACGAGCGTCGCCAATCTTCAGCCTGGCCAGACGGCAACGCTCACCAAGAACTATCTTGGTTACGAGTGGGATGAAGCGACTGACAACGGCTTCGATCCGGCTGGTCTCGTCAAGCTCTCATCGACGACGCTTCCGGTCAGCACCTACCTGCTCGACTACGGAAACACGACCGGCAATGCGACTGCGACCCACAATCTGACGCTTTATCGGGCGCCCAGCGGTGCGCTGGTGTTCGGCGCCGGTACCGTCTACTGGACGTGGGGCCTGAGCGACAATCATGACAATCAGGCGACTGCGACCGATCCCCGCGTGCAGCAGGCTATGGTCAATCTGCTGGCCGATATGGGCATTCAGCCCGGGACGCTGCAATCCGGGCTCGTTGCGGCAACGGCTTCGGCGGATCATACTGCACCGACTTCGGTGATCACGGTGCCCGCCACGGCGGCCGTTGGATCCACCGTGACGATTACCGGCACAGCTACCGATTCAGGAGGCGGGGTTATCGCCGCGGTCGAGGTCTCGACCGACAACGGGGCGAGTTGGCATCCGGCGACCGGCGATGAGAACTGGACTTATAAGTGGTCGCCGCAGACCGCGGGCACCTACACCATCCGATCTCGCGCAGTGGACGACAACGTCAACCTGGAAACACCCTCGACGGGTCGAACGGTCACCGTCAGCGGGCCGAATTACACCTCTCTCTTCGGTGCAGCGACACCGGCGGTGATCAACACCAACGATACCTCGGCCGTTGAACTCGGCGTGAAATTCCAGACCTCCTTGGCGGGCACCGTCACCGGCATTCGTTTCTACAAGAGCGACCTCGATACGGGAACGCATACAGGTTCACTATGGTCGAGCACTGGTACACGGCTTGCGACCCTCACCTTCACGAACGAGACGACCAGCGGCTGGCAGACTGCCTATTTCACCAGTCCGGTGTCATTGACAGCCGGGCAAATCTACACGGCGTCTTACCACACGAATACCGGTCATTATTCCACGACCACCAACTACTTCACCTCAAATGTGACCAGCGGTCCGCTGACGGCACCGGCCAGCGGCAATGGTGTCTACCGCTATGGCAACAACAGTCAGTTCCCCACGACCACATTTCAGTCGACGAATTATTGGGTCGATGTGATGTTTACCACGCCGAGCTCGAACACGACGCCGACGGCGGTTGCCGATGCGGGCGATGCGACCGAGAAGGGCGGCGTGGCCAACGGTTCGGGCGGCGTGGTTGCCAGCGGTAACGTGCTGACCAACGACACCGATCCGGATTCTGG
>NZ_JAILYH010000130.1 GCF_019793435.1 Rhizobium redzepovicii
CGAACACGACGCCGACGGCGGTTGCCGATGCGGGCGATGCGACCGAGAAGGGCGGCGTGGCCAACGGTTCGGGCGGCGTGGTTGCCAGCGGTAACGTGCTGACCAACGACACCGATCCGGATTCTGGTGACACCAAGACCGTCACGGCAGTGGTCTTCGGCGCGACGTCGGGCACGCTCGGCTCAGCACTCGCCGGCACCTATGGCAGTCTGGTGCTCAACGCATCGGGCGCCTATA
>NZ_JAILYH010000131.1 GCF_019793435.1 Rhizobium redzepovicii
CTCCCAAGTCGTCCACAGGCAGCATGTACTGTGGGGTGCCGAAGATCGATGCCCCCAAGCTTTGCTCCCATGGTGCGTCTGGCGGATTGACGCTTTGCACCGGTGAATAGGCGGCTGACGGCAAATCCTGCCGGAAGGGCGCTGTATTCCAGCTATCGGGAAGCTGGCCGGGTTGAGCCACTCCATGCCAAAACTCTGCGGGATCGGCGATCTGTGTGGAGGACTCCGGT
>NZ_JAILYH010000132.1 GCF_019793435.1 Rhizobium redzepovicii
GGATGCTGGCCAAACGTCACGTTTTGAAGGAAGACTGGCGACGTGCACATTCGATGTCGCCCCCGGCACTGGGGATCGTCTCATCTGGGTTGGCGCGCTGCACGTGGCCGCGTAAAAACGGATTCTCCCTCAACGATTTGGTGCTTTTTCAAGAACGACTGGCATCTATTGCTCGATCCATCTCCACCCTATTGCTGGAAAAGGTAAATGTCGTTCTCCCTGC
>NZ_JAILYH010000133.1 GCF_019793435.1 Rhizobium redzepovicii
ATGTCCTGGCTTGAGTTGCTGCCGAGCGCGGACAACCCCCAGACCAGCATCACTATCCATGGTGTGCCCTACACGGCCACTCTGGGGCCATCAGGCAGGGAGAACGACATTTACCTTTTCCAGCAATAGGGTGGAGATGGATCGAGCAATAGATGCCAGTCGTTCTTGAAAAAGCACCAAATCGTTGAGGGAGAATCCGTTTTTACGCGGCCACGTGCAGC
>NZ_JAILYH010000134.1 GCF_019793435.1 Rhizobium redzepovicii
CCCAGGCGCAGATGATAATGGGCTATCAGGGGATCGATAAGCCGCGTCCTGGCGGCGAGATCCGGATCGTTTCGCTGCAAGTCCTGCATTAGCAGCTCATAATCCGTCTGGATATGCTGGTCGCCCAACCATTCGGTATGGTCGAGCGACAATCCGCTGCGGCCTTCGATCGATGGATCAACCTGCTGCAGCGGCGAAGTTGATCTGAACTCGGCACGTG
>NZ_JAILYH010000014.1 GCF_019793435.1 Rhizobium redzepovicii
ATCTCGTCAACATGACCAAACGCAATGGCGACCTGATCGGCGGCGCCGACTACACCTTCGACTGCACCGGCAACACCAAGGTGATGCGCCAGGCGCTGGAGGCCTCCCACCGCGGCTGGGGCAAATCGATCATCATCGGCGTTGCCGGGGCCGGCCAGGAGATCTCCACCCGTCCGTTCCAGCTGGTCACCGGTCGCAACTGGATGGGCACCGCCTTCGGCGGCGCGCGCGGGCGCACCGACGTGCCGAAGATCGTCGACTGGTACATGCAGGGCAAGATCCAGATCGACCCGATGATCACCCACACCATGCCGCTCGACGACATCAACAAGGGCTTCGAGATGATGCACAAGGGCGAAAGCATTCGTGGCGTGGTGGTCTACTGATGCTTTCGATGGCCTACACGACCGACCTCAAGAGCGTCGATGACCTCCTCGCTAGGGAGCTCTACGACCTCTTGAAAATGCGTGTCGATGTCTTCGTCGTCGAGCAGAACTGTGCCTATCCAGAACTCGACGGCAAGGATATCGATGCCCTGCATTTAAGGCTGCTGGAGAGCGGCGAACTCCTGGCTTCGGCGAGAATCCTGAAACCGCACGAGCCGCATGATCCGTCAAAGATCGGCCGCGTCGTCGTCTCACCGGCCCATCGCGGCAAGCGCCTGGGCGATGCATTGATGAGCGAAGCGATCTCTGCTTGCGAACGGCTTTATCCGGCAAATCCCATCGCCCTGTCGGCGCAGGCCCATTTGCGGCGCTTCTACGAAGCCTTCGGCTTTGTCGGGACATCGGCGGAATATCTGGAAGACGGCATTCCCCATATCGATATGGTCAGACAGGCGGCGCGGCCGGCATGAGGATATCGCCATGATCTACGTCGATGCCGATGCCTGCCCGGTGAAGCCGGAAGTCCTGAAGGTGGCCGAACGCCTCGGCCTCGAAGTCACCTTCGTTGCCAATTCCGGCCTGCGCCCTTCCCGCGATCCGATGATCCATAACGTCATCGTCTCCAACGCCTTCGACGCCGCCGACAATTGGATTGCCGAGCGCGCCGGCCCGGGCGATGTCGTCGTCACCGCCGACGTGCCGCTCGCCGTGCGCTGTGTCGCCACCGGCGCCTTCGTCAGCGGCCCCACCGGCCGCGTCTTCGACGAGACCAATATCGGCATGGCAAGCGCAATGCGCGATCTCGGCGCGCATTTGCGCGAAACCGGCGAGAGCAAGGGCTACAACGCCGCCTTCAGCCCGAAAGATCGTTCCCGTTTCCTGGAAACATTCGACCGCCTCTGCCGCCGCGCCAAGAGCCTTTCGACGGAGGCTGGTGGCAAGTAATCCCGCTCAGGCCAGCAAGAAACGGGTGGTATGGCAGCCATGTCGATTCCTACCTTGAAGTCCGCCGTCTCCTCTCGCATATAGACGTCATCGCAGACGACTGCGGCATCTTACCGATGCAACCGTCGCGGGGACGGCCTCGCTCTTGAACAAGGAGAGTCGTATGGCCTGGTTTCTGCTTTTTCTCGCTGGTCTTTTCGAATGTGGCTGGGCGATCGGCCTTAAATATACCGATGGCTTCACACGGCCGCTGCCGACGGCGCTGACCGTCATATCCATGGTGGTCAGCATCGTGCTGCTCGGCCTGGCGGTGAAGCACCTGCCGATCGGGACCGCCTATGCGGTCTGGACCGGCATCGGCACAGTCGGCACCGTGCTCCTCGGCATCTGGCTGCTTGGCGATCAGGCAAGTGTCTCCCGCCTTGCCTGCATCATGCTGATCGTCGGCGGCATCGCGGGTCTCAAGCTCACCGCCTGACGAAGAAAATGCTGCGGGGCATCGCAAATGCCCCGCAGTCTATGTCGGCTCAGGCTGCCTTGCGGTTATCGACGGAAAATGCGCCAGGACCGGAGAAGAACAGATAGAGGAAAACGAAGCAGAACAAGATCGCGGCGTCGCCCTGGTTGACGGCCGGGAAGAAGCTGTTTGGGGCATGCGCCATGAAATAGGCAACCGCCATTTCCCCGGCGAGCAGGAAGGCGACGGGGCGCGTCAGCAGGCCGATGAGAATGAGGATACCGCCGACGAGCTCGAGGAGAGCCGCGAAAAGCATCAGCGGCGGCAGCGAGCCGGACATCTGCGAAGCCGGAAAACCAAAAAGCTTCATCGTGCCGTGTTCGATGAACAGCAGCGCGGTGATAATTCTGAGAGCGGCCAGCCCATAGGGGCGATAGGCAGAAAGACGCTCGAAACTTGACATAAACCTCTCCTTTAAAATAGTACCAGCCGAGCGTTAGCCTGTCGCCGGCAAGGATTGAACACACGGATCGCTGACGGCCGTTCACATTTTCGACAGCAGCTAAACACTTGACGTACTAGTTTTATTCGCCCGCTAGATTTCACAGTGGAATGTTGTCGTGCTTCTTCCAGGGATTGGCGAGGTCCTTGTTGCGCAGCATCTTCAACCCGCGCGCCAACCGCCGCCGGGTGGAATGCGGCATGATCACTTCGTCGACATAACCACGCTCGGCGGCAACGAAGGGCGAGAGGAACCGGTCCTCATACATTTTCGTATGGGCGGCGATCTTTTCGGGATCGGCGATATCCTTGCGGAAGATGATCTCGACGGCGCCCTTGGCGCCCATCACGGCGATCTGCGCCGTCGGCCAGGCATAGTTCAGATCACCGCGCAGATGCTTCGACGCCATGACATCATAGGCGCCGCCGAAGGCCTTGCGGGTGATGACGGTGAGCTTCGGCACCGTCGCCTCGGCATAGGCGAAAAGCAGCTTGGCGCCGTGCTTGATGAGGCCACCATATTCCTGCGCCGTACCCGGCAGGAAACCCGGCACGTCGACGAAGGTGACGATCGGAATGTTGAAGCAGTCGCAGAAGCGCACGAAGCGGGCCGCCTTGCGCGAGGCATCGCTGTCGAGCACGCCGGCCAGCACCATCGGCTGGTTGGCGACGAAACCGACGGAGGAGCCCTCAACGCGTCCGAAGCCGCAGACGATATTGCCGGCGAAGCTCGCCTGGATCTCGAAGAAATCCCCCTCGTCCGCCACCTTCCGGATCAACTCCTTGATATCGTATGGCTTGTTGGCGCTGGCCGGCACCAGGGTGTCGAGCGAGGCGTCGGTCTCCGTCACCGACTGGTAACATTCGATCTCGGGCAACGGCGCGGTGTTCGAAAGCGGCAGGAAATCGATCAGCCGGCGCACCTGCAGCAGCGTCTCGACATCATTGTCATAGGCGCCGTCGGCAATCGACGAGCGGGTGGTATGCACCTTCGCGCCGCCGAGCTCCTCAGCGGTTACCGTCTCATTGGTCACCGTTTTCACCACGTCGGGCCCGGTGACGAACATGTAGGAGGTATCGCGCACCATGAAGATGAAATCGGTCATCGCAGGCGAATAGACGTCGCCGCCGGCGCAGGGACCCATGATCACCGAGATCTGCGGGATGACGCCGGAGGCGAGCACATTGCGCTGGAACACTTCGGCATAACCGCCAAGCGCCGCCACCCCCTCCTGGATGCGGGCGCCGCCCGCATCGTAGATGCCGACGATCGGCGCGCGGTTCTTCAGCGCCATGTCCTGCACCTTCATGATCTTCTCGGCATGCGCTTCCGAAAGCGAGCCACCGAAGACGGTGAAATCCTTGGCGAAGACGAACACGGTGCGGCCGTTGACCGTGCCCCAGCCGGTGACGACGCCGTCGCCGGCAACCCGGCTCTTGTCCATGCCGAAATCGGTCGAACGGTGTTCGACGAACATGTCGAACTCCTCGAAGGAGCCTTCGTCGAGAAAGAGATCGATGCGCTCGCGCGCCGTCAGCTTGCCGCGTTTGTGCTGGGCGTCGATGCGCGCCTTGCCGCCGCCGAGGCGGGCGACGCCGCGGCGCCGTTCCAGTTCTTCGAGAATTTCCTTCATGCGATCTCCCTCGCCTTTGTTTCTAGCATGTCGACCGCGACTGCTTCAGTGCCCACGCCCGCTGAGTGAGAAAACCGAGCGTATCCTTGCCGCGACGTCCTCGGCCAGGATCTCGTCGGCAAGCTTGGGATCGGCGGCGATGCTGGTCACGTCGAAGGCGCTGACGGCAATGACCGAGCCGTCCTCGACGGAGGCTGCGTCGATACTGACCTTGGCGATGTTGCGGTCCTTCTGGAAGCCGAGACCCTTCTCGATGGCGACGATGCGGATCGTCAGCACCACCCGCGGCAGCACGGTGTCGCGCACCGTGGCGTTGATCGCGGCATTGACGCGGTCGTTGATGCCGGAAAGCAGATCGGCCGGCATATTCGGGCCGGAGACGACGACGGCGCTGCGCACATCATAGACCGGCGCCTCCGGCTTAGGGCCCGAGAGGTTGACGCAGGCCGTAAGTGCGACACAGACGAGTGCGGCCCGGCAAAAACACGACCTCAGCCAATTCATGACAAATCCCGCACCCCTCTTTGGAGTCGCAGATTTCGTCATAATGCCTGGGAAGGCAATATGTTTCAGGCGCTTACGGCGAAAAAAACGTCGGTCGCCGCCTTGAACTCGGCAAAGCGCTTGGCCCGCCGCTCCTCGGCTTCTTCGTCGCTGCCCCAGTGCTCGATCGTCCAGTCCTCGTCGAGATGGGCAAGCGACCAGGCTTCCTCCATCGCCAAGTGACCCTCGGCCAAGGCCAGCGCCAGGATCGCCGAACCGGTCAGCGTCGTGATCGTGTGGAGGGCTGCAAGCGCCATCGGGTTGTCGTATCTGGTGAGCGTGACGGCGAAGGCGGCCGTCGCCTCGCGCGGCTGCTCACGCGGCATCACCCCTTCGACGAGGATGAAGCGGGCGCCGAGATCGTTTGCCGCCCAGTCGACGACGGGATCCCAGCGCTCGGTCTGACGCTCGATCAGCAGTTCCGGTCCATCGGCGCGGTAGCAAATGAGGTCGCTCGAGGAGAAGCGCAGGATATCTTCAAAGATCGCCTGCCTGTTGGCGTCGACACCATCGAGCGCGGTGTTGACAAGTCGCGTCACCGGCATCGTCACGGGATCGATCTCTTCACCCTGCGCCTGCCATTCGGCGGCGACAAGACGCGCCAGCGCTTGCGTGGGAACGGCGAGAACCTGCCGTGCCGGCGTGCGCACCATCTTGCCGTCGAGCATGATGGCAAAGCCACCCTCATGCTCGGCAATGGCGACGTCGGCGTAGAAACGCTTCGGTAGCGGCTTCTTCATCTGGATCTGCGCCCGGCGGATCGGGTCGGGATGGCTCAGACCTTCGGAAAGGTCGTTAAGCAGGTCGCGCATGGGCTCACCTCAGGAAAAATGGCGCAATAACTCGTTCGGATGATAAGCGATCGCATCGGCGCCGTTGGCGATCAGCTCATCCACGCTGGCATAACCCCAGGCAACGCCGATCGCCTTGGCGCCGGCAGCCTTTGCCATCTGCATATCGTAAATCGCATCGCCGATGACAATGGTGTCGGCGGCATTCATGCCGGTTTCGTCGCAGCATTCCGTCACCATGGCCGGATGCGGCTTGGAAGGGCAGTCGTCGGCGGTGCGCGCAACGGTGAAATGTCGGTCGAAGCCGTGCGTCTCCATCACGAGGTTCAATCCGCGCCTGGATTTGCCGGTCACCGCACCGATCAGCAGATCCTCGCGCCCACTGATCGCGTCGATCATCTCGCGAATGCCGGGAAACAGCGGCTCCTTATAGTCGAGATCCTGGCGCACGACCGAGAACAGCGATTTGTAGTGCGCCGTCATCTCGATATCCTGCTGCTCGACATGCGGCCTGCCCTGCATGCGCGCGATCGCGATATCGAGCGACAGGCCGATAATCCCTTTCGTATCCTCAAATCGCGGTTCCGGCTTGCCGAACTTTTCGAAGGTGCGGCGCATGGTTTCGTGGATCAGACCGGCGCTGTCGACCAGCGTTCCGTCGCAATCGAAAAGCGCGAGTTTCATTCGCTGTCCCTTTCGGCGCCGGCAAGGTCGAGGCCGAGCAGGTTCCAGGTCTGCACCATATGCGGCGGCAGCGGCGCGCTGACGCGCAGACGGCCGCCGGATGGGTGCGGGATGTCGATATGGCGCGCGTGCAGATGCAGCTTCTTCTGGACGCCGCCCGGAAAATCCCAGTTCGGATCGTCGTCGAAATATTTCGGATCGCCGATGATCGGATGGCCGATATGCAGGGCATGGACGCGCAACTGGTGGGTACGGCCGGTATAGGGCTCCATCTCAAGCCATGCGAGATTCTGGGCCGCCGTCTCGATTACGCGATAGAAGGAAATCGCATGATCGGCGCCGTCTTCGCCGTGTTTGGCGATGCGCATGCGGTCGCCGTCGGCTGTCGGTTCCTTGACGAGCCAGGTGGAGATCTTGTCTTCGTGCTTGCGCGGCACACCCTTGACCAGCGCCCAATAGGTCTTCTTGGTGTCGCGCTCACGGAAGGCGGCGGTCAGCTTCTGTGCGGCGCCGCGGGTGCGGGCGATGACGAGAACACCTGATGTATCGCGGTCGAGGCGGTGAACGAGCCGCGGCTTTTCGCCCTTCGGGCTGGTCCAGGCTTCGAGCATCTGGTCGATATGCCGGGCCACGCCGGAGCCGCCCTGCACGGCAATGCCGGGCGGTTTGTTGAGCACAATCACCTTATCGTCCTCATGCAGCACCATGCGCGACAGGAGTTCGAAATCGGACGAATGCTTGAGATCCTTGCCGGCGATCGGCCCGGACTTCTTCGCATCGACATCCAGCGGCGGCACCCGCACCGTCTGGCCGGGCTGCACCCGCGCATCCGATTTGACGCGGCCGCCGTCGACGCGCACCTGGCCGGAGCGCAGGAGCTTCTGCAGCGGGCCGAAGCCGAGCCCGGGAAAATGTACTTTGAACCAGCGATCGAGCCGCATGCCCGCTTCGTCGGCTTCAACCTTGATATGTTCTATGCCAGCCATAAAAAATCTTTCGGAAATTGCAGCACGGGCCAAGCCGGCGTTCTTGCCGCAGGCTTTAGAGCATTTTCACGCAAAACGGAAACCGGAAAAGAAATCAGGCCAAAGCGCGCATGACGGCAAGGCCTGACATGACCGCCACCATCGAAAGCCCGACGCTCGCAACGATATAGATACCGCCAGCCACCGCCTCACCGCGCTCGAATAGCGAGATCGCGTCCAGCGAGAAGGCCGAGAAGGTGGTGAAGCCGCCAAGGAAGCCGGTGATCAGCAACAGGCGCAGTTCCACCGAGGCATTGAACCTGCGCGCGATCAGCTCGGCGAAGACGCCGATGACGAAGCAGCCGACGACATTGACGGCAAGCGTGCCCCAGGGGAAGGCCGGGCCCATGAGCCTCAGCATCCACTGGCCGACATAATATCTGAGAAGGGAACCGATAGCGCCGCCGACGGCGACGAGAAGAGCTTGGATCATGAGCCGGATTTATCGCAACTGCGCTGGGATTCCAATCGCGACGGAATGAATTCTTACCATCCGGTAAAATGCCAATGATTTTCTTATGATGGCGCCAAGATCATGCCGATACCGTGACGGCATGACACAGCTCCTGTCCATATCGGCCAACACCGCTGCCGTTGCCTTCGAATCGCTGAGGATTCCCCAGCGTGTGGCGACGAGCACCGCCGCGCGCGACGCAAAGCGCCTTGCCGACCGGCAATTGAAGGCCGAGAGCCCCGATCAGGCCGAGGAGCCCTCGAGCATCATCCAGTCGACCGAAGTGGCGCTCGACCTGATGGCCAAAGGCAACCGCCAGCCGCAGGCAGGTCTCAAGCAGGCCCTCCAATCCTACGAAGAGGTCTGAGGCAACCGCCTCCCTGATGAAAGCCCGCGACTGCGCAGAGCCGCGGGCTTTATCGTTTCGATCGGTCGCGCTTATTTGCCTTGCGCCGACAGCACCTGCAGCACCAGATCGACCTTGCCGGCCTTTTCGAAAGTCAGCGTCACCGGCACCGTCTCGCCCTGCTTGAACGGCGTCTTAACCTTCTGGAACATCAGATGCAGGTTGCCGGGCTCGAGCTTGAGCGTCTGGCCGGCAGCAATGCCGATACCGTCCTTCAGCTGGCGCATCCGCATGACATTGTCCTTCGTCACCATCTCGTGGATCTGAACCTCGCCGGCTGCGGGCGATGTCACCGAAAGCAGCCGATCATCCGTCTGGCCGTTGTTCTTCACCGTGAAGAACCCGCCGCCGACCGGCTGGCCGGGCAGCATTGCCTTGGCGAAACCGCCGGAGACTTCGAGATCGCCGGCCTTGACCACTTCGCCAGCCGGCGCCGCGGCACCCATACCGCTCATACCGGACATGTCCATCCCTGCCATGTCGTCATGACCGTGACCATGGTCTTCGCCGGCAACGACCTTCAACATCGGCGCCGGGCTTTTCATCCCGTGGGCGTCGCCGCCTTCCTTCGCCACCTGATCCCAGGCCTCGACCGTGTCGCCGCACATCTGCGTCACCGGAAAGGCGAGCGAGGTGCCGGCTTCTACACCCGATACCTTACCCTGGATGACGAAGTTGTCGTAGAAATCGTCGGAAAGATTGCCATTCTTCCAGCGGATCTCGACCGCGCCCGCCTTCACCTTGTCGCCGTGATTGTCGTAGGTTTTCTGGTAGTCGCCCTTGATCACCTCGAGTTCCCAGCCGGCCTTCGGCTGCGGCTTGGCAAAGACGAAACCTTCGGGCAGCTTGATCCGCACTTCCGTGGTCGCCTTGCCGTCGCAGCCATGCGGCAGCTGCAGCGTGGCGAGAATAGTACTTTCCTGGGTCGCCTCCTTGTTGAGGAAGGTCACATGCGCCTCGGCGCCGGCGATGGCGGTCGCGGAAAGAAGGGCGGCAAGCGCGAATGTCTTGCCAAATGTCTTGCTGATCTTCATCGGATATCTCCTCACCGGCCGTAAACTTTTCTCGGGCGGACCGGCATGCTGCATATTGGATTGCGAAGGCAGATCAGGCGAGGACGGGAGGCGCGCGGGAATTCGGCCGGCTGACGGCTCTTCCCCCGGTAAAGGTCGAGGCCTCGGTCGGCGCGTTGATCAGCGAGGCGAGTTTGCGTTCGAGCCAGGAGCCTGCATCCGGCGTCAGCAGGACGATGGAGGCCGACAGCCGGCAGGCTTCGCAAGTCGGCTTGAAAGCGACGCTCTTGCCGTCGGCATCCTTTACCGTGATGCAGAGCGAGGCGAAGGTACCGTCGGGCAGCACATAGGCGCTCGCATCATAACTTTCGGACGCGACAGCCTGCGGCGCCTGATGCGCAAGGCCGAGCAAAGCTAGGCTCAATGCGCAAAGCATGCGCAGAAAGAGCGTCGCTTTCAGTCCGGTCGGCCGCATGAGATCCCCTTCGACAGCAAGTCGCGATAGCCGGTTTCGCCCCCGAATGCAAAAGCAGATTTGCCGCAGTTTAAGGCCCGATTGGAATAAGACGACAAAAATTTGCCCGGCGACGACATTTGCCGCTTGCCAAGAGCCACAGCCGCCGGATAATTGCACCAACCTTGTTGGGAGAATCCGGTGCTTGTCAACCACCGGTGCCGAAGGAGCAACCGCCCCGGAAACTCTCAGGCCAAAGGACCAGCAAGGGGCAGACGGAACTCTGGAGAGAAGCGTTCTCGAAACGCTCGCCGAAGGGATAACAATCTCAGGCGTCAAGGACAGAGGGGGCTCAGGAGAGAAGTGCGCAACCGCGCCTTCAGATTTGAGCCCGCGCCTTCGCAAAAAGGCGCAAACCCCGGAGGCGTCTTTTGGACGATATTGCTGCCCTGAAGAAAACCCCGCTGCATGCCCTGCATCTCCAGCTCGGCGCCCGCATGGTGCCGTTTGCGGGTTACGACATGCCGGTGCAATATCCGGCAGGCGTAATGAAGGAGCACCTTCATACCCGCACCGAAGCCGGTCTCTTTGATGTCTCCCACATGGGCCAGGTCATCGTGAAGGCGAAATCCGGCAGCTACGAGGACGCCGCGCTGGCGCTCGAAAGCCTGGTGCCGGTCGATATCCTGGGTCTTGCCGAAGGCCGCCAGCGCTATGGCTTCTTCACCGACGACAGCGGCTGCATCCTCGACGATCTAATGATCACCCATGTCGACGACCATCTTTTCGTCGTCGTCAACGCCTCGTGCAAGGAGGCCGATCTCGCCCATCTGCAGGCCCATATCGGCGACACGTGCGACATCACCCTTCTCAACCGCGGGCTGATCGCGCTGCAGGGACCGCGCGCGGTCGAAGTTCTCGCCGAACTCTGGGCCGATGTCGCGTCGATGAAATTCATGGATGTGCGTCACTGCCGGCTGCACGACGTTTCCTGTCTGGTCTCGCGCTCCGGCTATAGCGGCGAGGACGGTTTCGAAATCTCTGTCCCGGCAGATAAGGCCGAGGATGTCACCATGCGGTTGCTCGAGCATCCCGACGTCCAGGCGATCGGCCTCGGCGCCCGCGATTCGCTACGCCTGGAAGCCGGCCTCTGCCTCTACGGCAACGATATCGACACCACCACCTCGCCGGTCGAGGCGGCGCTGGAATGGGCAATGCAGAAGGCGCGGCGCGCGGGCGGCGCCCGCGCCGGCGGATTCCCGGGCTCTGGCCGCATTCTCTACGAGCTCGAAAATGGCGCCGCCCGCCGCCGCGTCGGCCTGAAGCCTGAGGGAAAGGCGCCGGTGCGCGGCCATGCCAAGCTCTATGCCGATGCCGAGGGCAAGCTCGAAATCGGTGAAGTCACCTCGGGCGGCTTCGGTCCTAGCGTCGAGGGCCCCGTCGCCATGGGCTACGTACCGGTCTCACATGCTGCGGCCGGCACGCTCGTCTACGCGGAGGTGCGCGGCAAATATCTGCCGATCACCGTCAGCGCCCTGCCCTTCGTCACACCGACCTACAAACGCTAAACCTTTTCCAGAGAGGACGAACAATGCTGAAATTTACCGAAGAACACGAGTGGCTGCAGATCGAAGGCGGCGTTGCGACGGTTGGCATCACCAATTATGCCGTCGATCAGCTCGGCGACCTGGTTTTCGTCGAACTGCCGGAAGTCGGTGCGACCTTCTCCAAGAACGGCAATGCCGCGACCGTCGAATCCGTCAAGGCGGCCTCAGACGTCTATTGTCCGCTTGACGGCGAGATCACCGAGGTCAATCCGGCCATCGTTGCCGATCCGTCGCTGGTCAATTCCGATCCGCAGGGCGCCGGCTGGTTCTTCAAGTTGAAGCTTGCCAATCCCGCGGATGCCGACGGCCTGCTCGACGAGGCGGCCTACAAGGAGCTCACCGCGTAATGACGACGCCGACCGAATTCCAGTTCACCGACTATCAGCCCTACGATTTTGCCAATCGCCGTCACATCGGCCCCTCGCCGGCCGAGATGACCGACATGCTGAAGGTGATCGGTTACAACAGCCTCGACGGCTTGATCGATGCGACGCTGCCGCCCGCCATCCGGCAGAAGGCGCCGCTCGTCTGGGGCGCGCCGATGACCGAGCGCGAGGCGCTCGACAAGCTGCGCGAGACCGCCAACAAGAACAAGGTGCTGGTCTCGCTGATCGGCCAGGGTTACTACGGCACCATCACGCCGCCGGTCATCCAGCGCAATATCCTGGAAAACCCCGCCTGGTACACGGCCTATACGCCTTACCAGCCGGAGATCAGCCAGGGCCGTTTGGAAGCGCTCCTCAACTACCAGACGATGGTTTGTGACCTCACGGGCCTCGACGTCGCCAACGCCTCGCTGCTCGACGAGGCGACCGCTGCTGCCGAAGGCATGGCGATGGCCGAGCGCGTCTCCAAGTCGAAGGCCAAGGCTTTCTTTGTGGATGCCGACTGCCATCCGCAGACCATCGCCCTCATCCGCACGCGCGCCGAACCGCTCGGCTGGAGCGTCATCGTCGGCAATCCCTTCACCGATCTCGATCCGGTCGATGTTTTCGGGGCGATCTTCCAGTATCCCGGCACCCATGGTCACATCAATGATTTCACCGGCCTGATCGCCCGCCTGCATCAGGCCGGCGCCATAGCGATCGTCGCCGCCGACATTTTGGCGCTGACGCTGCTGAAATCACCCGGCGAAATGGGTGCCGATATCGCCGTCGGATCCTCGCAGCGCTTCGGCGTCCCGGTCGGCTACGGCGGCCCGCATGCGGCCTATATGGCGGTCAAAGACGCCGTCAAGCGCTCCATGCCCGGCCGTCTCGTCGGCGTTTCCGTCGATGCCCGCGGCAACCGCGCCTATCGCCTGTCGCTGCAGACCCGCGAACAGCATATCCGCCGCGAGAAGGCGACGTCGAACATCTGCACCGCCCAGGTGCTGCTCGCCGTCATGGCCTCGATGTATGCGGTCTTCCATGGCCCCAAGGGCATCAAGGCGATTGCCCAGCAAGTGCACCAGAAGGCCGTGCTGATGGCCAAGGGCCTGGAAAAGCTTGGCTATAAGGTTGAACCCGAAAGCTTCTTCGACACGATCACCGTCGATGTCGGCCACATGCAGGGCCTCATCCTGCGCGCAGCCGTCGCCGAAGGGGTCAATCTGCGCAAGGTCGGCGAAACCCAGATCGGCATGAGCCTTGACGAGCGCACGCGGCCGGCGACTCTTGAAGCCGTCTGGCGCGCCTTCGGCGGCAATTTCCAGGTTGCCGATTTCGATCCTTCCTACCGGTTGCCGAAGGGCCTGCTCAGAACAAGCGATTACCTAACCCATCCGATCTTCCACATGAACCGTGCCGAAAGCGAAATGACCCGCTACATCCGCCGGCTCTCCGACAGGGATCTGGCGCTCGACCGCTCGATGATCCCGCTCGGCTCCTGCACGATGAAGCTCAATGCGACGGCGGAAATGCTGCCGATCACCTGGCCTGAATTTTCCGATATCCATCCCTTCGTGCCGGCAGACCAGGCACTCGGCTATCGCGAAATGATCGACGACCTGATCGAAAAGCTCTGCGCCGTCACCGGCTACGACGCTTTCTCCATGCAGCCGAATTCCGGCGCGCAAGGCGAATATGCCGGCCTTTTGACGATCCGCAACTTCCATATCGCCAACGGCGAGGGCCATCGTGACGTCTGCCTGATCCCGACCTCGGCGCATGGCACCAACCCGGCCTCGGCCCAGATGGTCGGCATGAAGGTTGTGGTCGTCAAGGTGCGCGAGAACGGCGACATCGATCTCGACGATTTCCGCGCCAAAGCTGAGGAGCATGCGGCAAACCTCTCCTGCTGCATGATCACCTACCCCTCGACCCACGGCGTCTTCGAGGAGACCGTCAAGGAAATCTGCGATCTGGTGCATACCCATGGCGGCCAGGTCTATCTCGACGGCGCCAACATGAACGCCATGGTCGGCCTGTCCCGCCCCGGTGACATCGGCTCCGACGTGTCGCACCTCAACCTGCACAAGACCTTCTGCATCCCGCATGGCGGCGGCGGCCCCGGCATGGGCCCGATCGGCGTCAAGGCGCATCTGGCGCCCCACCTGCCCGGCCATCCCGAGACCGACGGCCGTCCCGGCGCGGTTTCGGCCGCGGCCTTCGGCTCGGCCTCGATCCTGCCCATCTCCTGGAGCTACTGCCTGATGATGGGCGGCGAAGGCCTGACCCAGGCAACCAAGGTGGCGATCCTCAACGCCAACTACATCGCCACCCGGCTGAAGGGCGCTTACGACGTGCTCTACAAGTCGAAAACCGGCCGCGTCGCGCATGAATGCATCATCGACACTCGTCCGCTGGTCGACAGCTCGGGCGTCACGGTCGACGACGTCGCCAAGCGGCTGATCGACTGTGGCTTCCATGCGCCGACCATGAGCTGGCCGGTCGCCGGCACGCTGATGATAGAGCCGACGGAAAGCGAGACTAAGGCCGAACTCGACCGCTTCTGCGAGGCTATGCTGGCGATCCGCGAGGAAGCCCGCGCCATCGAGGATGGCCGCATGGACAAGGTGAACAACCCGCTGAAGAACGCCCCGCACACGGTGGAAGACCTCGTCGGCGAATGGGATCGTCCCTATAGCCGGGAACAGGCCTGCTTCCCGCCCGGCGCCTTCCGCGTCGACAAATACTGGTCCCCGGTCAACCGCGTCGACAACGTCTACGGCGACCGCAACCTGATCTGCACCTGCCCGCCGGTCGAAAGCTACGCGGAAGCAGCAGAATAACGGCAAATCGGCAAGCCCCTCCCGCGGGTAGGGAGGGGCGGCCTGCGCGTCGACTTTCGCTGTATGGCAAGGGCCGAACTCGGCAATGCCCGTTTCAAGGCAGTGAGTTCAAATTTAACCTTTCTTAGCAAGTCTCTGTTAGCAATTGAAAATGGACGGGTTTTCTCCAGCGGGGATGTTGCCGTCTACCTTTTGTTTTGCGTGCAGGTTCTCATGCGTCCATCGGCTTTGCCAGCAATCCTCCTTGCCGCCCTGGTCCTGTCCGGATGCGCCGCCAGTTCCGGGGCCGAAGATGTGCTCACGCCTGTCCCGTCGGCGGAAACAACCAATGCAATCACCAAGCCGAGCGGCCCGATACCGGCCGCCGCCGTCGGCGACATGGCACAAACAAGCGCGCCGCAGGAAGCGTTGAGCTGGACCGGACCGGTTCCCGAACCTGAGGCGCTCGTGCCCGCCGACAGGCCGGTCGGCATGCCGATGCCGACGGAAAGACCGGTGGCGATGCTGATGCCCGCCAACCCGGATGCCGATCTCGATGCCGGCAGGAAATCGCCGTCACGCGGACAGATCTACGGCCACCGATTCCGCGACGCCAAGCCGATCAATTTTGGTTCCACCTCGCCGAGAAAGCTTGCCGTGCACGGCGTCGACGTATCGCGCTGGCAGGGCGAAATCGACTGGGAGACATTGAGGAAGCAGGGCGCGAACTTCGTCTACATCAAGGCGACGGACGGCGGCGATCACCTTGATCCGATGTTCAAGAAGAACTGGCGCCGCGCCAAGGAAGCCGGCCTCAAACACGGCGCGTATCACTTCTTCTACTGGTGCCGGACGGCCGGCGAACAGGCCGATTGGTTCATCCGTAATGTACCGAGGGAAGCAAACGCGCTTCCGCCCGTCATCGATGTCGAATGGAACGGCGAGTCGAGCTGCAAGCGGCGCATCTCCCCCGCCCGCGTCCGGGAAAAGATGCAGGTGTTCATGGACAAGCTGGAGCGCTACTACGGCCAGCGCCCGATCATCTACACCGCGCCGGATTTCTACCGCGACAATTTGAAGGGCCAGATGCTCGACTATCCCTTCTGGCTGCGCTCGGTTGCCGCCCACCCCTCGAAGGTCTATCCGGGCCGCAAGTGGCTGTTCTGGCAATATTCCGGCTCCGGCCTTTCCGAAGGCGTCGAAGGCAAGATTGATCTCAACGTCTTCAACGGCAACGAAAGCGATTGGCACGACTGGGTGGCGTCGCGATAGCGAAGCTGGTTCCGTGCCAATCCGGAACAAGCGGAACGGCAGGACGCACATCCTGTAGGTCGTTGCTAAGGCAACGCCTTCAGCATTCCCTAAATCCTTGCGGATAAAAGACGATCATCCAGTTCTGGGGAAACGGCTGATGAGCATATCGGGCATCACGAGCACCGCCCTTTCGGGCATGCGGGCGCAGACGACGCGGATCGGCGCGATCGCCAGCAACGTCGCAAACAGCAGCACATCAGGTTACGCCAGACTGAACACCAGCATCACTTCAGTAGTATCAGGCAGCGTTCAGGCGACCGTCAGCCCGACCGCGTCGGATGTCGACCCAGCCACCGAACTGACCGACTTGCTCGAAGCCGAACAGAGTTACAAGGCGAACGCCGTGGTCTTCGAGACCGGTGCCGACATGTGGGAAATGCTGATGAGCATCAAGCGCGACTGAGCGCTGCCGTATGATGCTGCGTCGCAGATAATTTAACTCTGGCCGGAAAATTTAAAGACAGCCCGCCGGGTCAGGAATGCGCCGGCTCGCTCTGCCGCTGTGCGGCAAGAGCTGCCAGATCGGCGGGTTTCAGCTCGACGGATTCGCCGCAGCCGCAAGCCGATGTCTGGTTCGGATTGGTGAAGGTGAAGCCGGAGCGCAGCGTCGTCTGCTCGAAGCCCATTTCGGTGCCGAGCAGATAGAGCACCGCCGATGGTTCGACCCAGACCCTGGCGCCGTCGCGCTCGATCAGATCGTCCTTGGCATTCGGCTCGGTCACCAGGTCGATGGTATATTCCATCCCGGCGCAGCCGCCCTTCTTGATGCCGACGCGAACGCCCTTGGCCTCCGGGCCGGAATTCTCGACGATCGCCTTGACGCGGGCCGCGGCCCCATCCGTCATGCTCATCACTGCAAAGCCCATCGGCCCATTCTCCTTCCACAACCGGGGTCAAGATCCGGTGCTTCATGATTCAAATGTAGTCGTCCGAGGTAAACGGATCAATACCGCGGAATGTCAGTACCAGCCGACGGCGACCTGCGCCTCTTCGGACATGCGATCCGGCGTCCACGGCGGATCGAAGGTCATCTCGACCTCGACGCCGGACACGCCTTCGACGGCGCCGACGGCATTTTCGACCCAGCCGGGCATCTCGCCGGCAACCGGGCAGCCAGGTGCGGTCAAGGTCATCATGATCTTCACCATCCTATCGTCCTCGATATCGATCTTGTAGATCAGACCGAGTTCGAAGATGTCGGCCGGGATTTCCGGATCGTAGACGGTTTTCAGCGCGCTGATGACGTCGTCGCTGAGCCGCGCCAGCTCATCGGTCGGAATGCTGGAATGCACGATGCCTTCGCGCACGTCGATCTTCTGTTCGCTTTCGTCCAGGCTCATCACGGACACTCCTCAAGCAAAGAACTTGCGCGCATATTCAAGCGCATCGGCCAGGGCATCGACCTCGGCGCGGGTATTGTACATGCCGAAGGATGCACGGCATGTGGAGGTGACGCCGAAGCGTTTCAAGAGTGGCATGGCGCAATGCGTGCCGGCCCGCACCGCAATGCCCTGCCGGTCGATCACCATCGAGACGTCATGGGCATGGATGCCGGCAAGCTCGAAGGAAAAGATGCTGCCCTTGTCGGGCGCCGTTCCGAAGACGCGCAGCGAATTGACCGACTTCAGCCGCTCGACGGCGTAAGCCGCAAGATCGGCCTCATGGCGGGCGATCGCCTCGCGGCCGACCTTCTCCATATAGTCGAGCGCATAACCGAGCCCGATCGCCTGGACGATCGGCGGCGTGCCGGCCTCGAAGCGATGCGGCGGATCATTGTAGGTGACCGCGTCCTCGGCGACTTCGAAAATCATCTCGCCGCCGCCCTGGAACGGGCGCATCTGCGAAAGCCGCTCCTTCTTGCCGTAGAGCACGCCGATTCCAGATGGGCCGTAGAGCTTGTGGCCGGTCATCACATACCAGTCGCAATCGATGTCCTGCACATCCACAGGCAGGTGCACCGCACCCTGGCTGCCGTCGATCAAGACCGGAATGCCGCGCTCATGCGCAATGCGGCAGACCTCTTTGACGGGAACGATCGTGCCGAGCGCATTCGACATATGGGTGATGGCGACGAGCTTGGTGCGCTCCGTCAGGCTCTTCTCAAAGTCCTCGATATGAAAGGCGCCCTCATCGTCCACCGGCACCCAGACCAGTTTGGCACCCTGCCGCTCGCGGATGAAGTGCCAGGGCACGATGTTGGAGTGGTGCTCCATGATCGTCAGGACGATCTCGTCGCCTTCGCCGATCTCAGGCATGCCCCAGCCATAGGCGACGGTATTGATCGCCTCTGTCGAATTCTTGGTGAAGACGATGTCGTTGACCGAAGGCGCATTGAGAAAACGGCGCACCTTCTCGCGCGCCGCCTCATAAGCATCGGTCGCGGCATTGGAGAGATAGTGCAGTCCGCGATGCACATTGGCATATTCATGCGAATACGCATGCGAGATGGCGTCGATCACCACCTGCGGCTTCTGCGCCGAAGCGCCGTTGTCGAGATAGACCAGCGGCTTGCCGTGCACCTTCTCCGCCAGGATCGGAAAATCCCGGCGGATGGCTTCGACATCGTATGGCGTGGCCGGCACGATCTTGTCCATTGCTATATCCGATCAGGCGTGCTTTTCGAGCCACGCCGAAATCACGCCTTCCAGCGCTTCGACCAGGGTCTCGTCTTCCAGTTCCTCGACGATCTCGGCGACGAAAGCGTTGACGAGCATCGCCCGCGCCTTGTTCTCCGGAATGCCGCGCGCCATCATGTAATAGAGATGATTGGCGTCGATATCGGTCACCGTCGCCCCATGGCCGCACTGCACGTCGTCGGCGAAGATTTCGAGCTCGGGTTTGACCGAGAATTCGGCATCGTCGGACATCAGCAGCGTATTGCAGGCCATCTTGGCATCGGTCTTTTGCGCATCGGGTGCCACCCGGATCATGCCCTGGAAAACACCCTTGGCGCGGTCGAAGACGACGTTGCGAATCACTTCGGTCGAGCCGGTGTGCGGCACGTCGTGGCCGAGCACCATCGTCACGTCGGTATGGCTGTCAGCGCCGAGCAGGTTGATGCCGCGCAATGTCAGATCAGCGCCCTCGCCCGTCACCTTGATATGCAGCTCCTGGCGCACCAGCTTGCCGCCGGCATTGATGACGAACAGGCGAAGCTTGGCGTCGGCGCCGAGATCGATGCGGATCTGGCCGAGATGCGTATCCTCGGCTCCGTGCTGTTGCAGGATGATCCAGGTCAGCTCCGCACCTTCGCCGACAGTGATGTCACTGACGTGGGACACGAGTGCCGGATCGCCGGTCACCGCAAGATGACGCTCGATCACCGTCGCTTTGACGCCAGAGGCGAAGGCAACAGGAAGACGCGTATGTGTCTGCCCGCCGGCATGGACGAACTGGATTTCGAGCGGAGCGTCAAGCTCGGTATCGGCAGGCACGTCTATGACATAGCCGTCGCGCACGAAGCTGCCGTTGATGCGGCCGACCGCGTCGTCGCTGCCGAGCGCATCGAGGCCGTCCGCGGCGGAGCCGTCGAGCAGATGTTCGCTATAGGCCGAAACGCCAAGACCGTCGGCGGCAGCCTTCTGGTTGGCATGACCCTGGATCACCGCCAGCACCGTAGAGCCGTCGACAAGCGGCTCAAGCGCGTCGGAGCCGGCGTCACCGACCTGCGGCGGCAAGGTGCGCAGCAGGTTTTTCAGATCGGTGTAGTGCCAGGCTTCAATGCGGCGCGTCGGCAGGCCGGCCTTCTTCAGATCATCGAGAAGCCGGTCGCGCAGCGCCGTCACCGCGCCATTGCCCGGCAGATCGCCGATCTGATGGTTGAAGGCCTCGATCAGCGCAGTTTCCGCCGCGGTCAGGCGGCTCGTCGTCTGCATGTTCATGGACGTCGTCCTTTCCACCCGAGATCAGGCCGCCGCGCCGATGATGTCGGCATAGCCGTTGGCCTCAAGCTCATGCGCCAGCGTCTTGTCGCCAGACTTGATCACCTGGCCCTTGTAGAGCACGTGGACGGTATCCGGCACGATATAGTCGAGCAGGCGCTGGTAGTGGGTGATGACGACGACGGCGCGGTCCGGCGAACGCAACGCATTGACGCCGTCGGCAACGATCTTCAGCGCGTCGATGTCAAGGCCGGAATCGGTTTCGTCGAGCACGCAGAGCTTCGGCTCCAGCAGCGCCATCTGCAGGATCTCGGCGCGCTTCTTCTCGCCGCCGGAGAAGCCGACATTGAGCGGCCGCTTCAGCATCTCGGTGTTGATCTGCAGTTTGCCGGCGGCATCCTTGACCCGGCGCATGAAATCCGGCGTCGTCAGTTCGTCCTCGCCGCGCGCCTTGCGCTGCTCGTTCATCGCCACCTTCAGGAACTGCATGGTGGCGACACCCGGAATTTCCACAGGATACTGGAAGGCGAGGAACACGCCCTTGGCGGCGCGTTCGGCCGGATCGAGCTCAAGAATGCTCTCGCCATTATAGAGAATGTCGCCCTCGGTGACTTCATAATCGCTGCGGCCAGACAGCACATAGGAGAGCGTCGACTTGCCGGAGCCGTTCGGCCCCATGATTGCGGCAACTTCGCCGGCCTTTACCGTCAGGTTCAGGCCACGGATGATCTCGGTGCCGTCTTCGGCAATGCGAGCATGGAGGTTTCTGATTTCAAGCATCTTGGTTCCTGCGTTTTCTCTGCGTAGCTCATCGGAGCCTCGCGTAATTTCTAAGGACATCGACATGTTGTGCTCGGCGCTATCGCCCCAAAAAACGGAAAACGCGGAAAACCGCGACCGTTACGAGCCAAACCCATTCGAGAAATTCCGGGATCCCCTGAATGATCTCTCCCGGTTTTTCCATGCGCTGCCGGAGAAACACATAAGGCCGCTCCGGCGGCGTTTCCGTCTCGTTTCTTTGCTCGCGGGGGCGAATTTTCGCCAATATCTCCCCGCGCATATTCTCCAGACGTTCAAGAATACGCTTCTTGTCCGCCTCGCTCATGTCAGCCCACTGAGCCTTCCAGCGAAATGCTGATCAGCTTCTGCGCCTCGACGGCGAATTCCATCGGCAATTCCTGCAGGACTTCCTTGACGAAGCCGTTGACGATCAGGGCGATCGCCGCTTCGGTCGGGATGCCGCGCTGCAGGCAGTAGAACAGCTGATCCTCGGAGATCTTCGAGGTTGTCGCCTCATGCTCGAACTGCGCCGTCGAGTTCTTCGCCTCGATGTAGGGCACGGTATGGGCGCCGCACTTGTCGCCGATCAACAGCGAGTCGCACTGGGTGAAGTTGCGCGCATTCGAAGCCTTGCGGTGGGCCGAGACCTGGCCGCGATAAGTATTGTTGGAAACGCCGGCGGCGATGCCCTTGGAGACGATGCGGCTCGACGTGTTCTTGCCGAGATGGATCATCTTGGTGCCGCTGTCGATCTGCTGATGGCCGTTAGAGACGGCGATCGAATAGAACTCGCCGCGGCTGTCGTCGCCGCGCAGGATGCAGGACGGATATTTCCAGGTGATCGCCGAGCCGGTTTCGACCTGCGTCCAGGAGATCTTCGACCGGTCGCCGCGGCAGTCGCCGCGCTTGGTGACGAAGTTGTAGATGCCGCCCTTGCCTTCCTTATCGCCCGGATACCAGTTCTGGACGGTGGAATATTTGATCTCGGCATCGTCGAGCGCAACGAGTTCGACGACAGCCGCATGCAGCTGGTTTTCGTCGCGCTGCGGCGCCGTGCAGCCTTCGAGATAGGAGACGTAGGCGCCTTCTTCCGCAATGATCAGGGTGCGCTCGAACTGGCCGGTGCCCTTCTCATTGATGCGGAAATAGGTGGACAGCTCCATCGGGCAGCGAACGCCCTTCGGCACGAAGACGAAGGAGCCGTCGGTAAAGACCGCCGAATTGAGCGTCGCATAGTAGTTGTCGCTCGTTGGAACGACGGAGCCGAGGTACTTCTGTACCAGCTCCGGATACTCGCGGATGGCTTCCGAGATCGACATGAAGATCACGCCGGCCTTCTTCAGCTCTGCCTTGAAGGTGGTGACGACCGAGACGCTGTCGAAAACGGCATCGACGGCGATCTTCGGCTTCTCGACGCCGGCAAGGATCTCCTGCTCACGCAGCGGGATGCCAAGCTTCTCATAGACCTTCAACAGCTCCGGATCGACCTCGTCGAGCGATTTCGGGCCCGGCGTGCTCTTCGGCGCGGCGTAATAATAGATGTCGTTGAAATCGATCTTCGGATAGTCGACGCGCGCCCAGGTCGGCTCTTCCAGCGTCAGCCAGCGACGATAGGCCTCGAGACGCCATTCCAGCATCCACTCCGGCTCCTGCTTCTTCGCCGAAATGAAGCGGATGATATCTTCGGACAGGCCTTTCGGCGCTTTGTCCATCTCAATGACGGTCTCGAAACCGTATTTGTACTGGTCCACATCGATCAGGCGCACCTGGTCGATTGTTTCCTGCACCGCAGCCATCTCATTCTCCAATCTCGCCGGATACAAGGTCCGGCAGCTTGTAGTGTTTGGGCATTTCTCTTGCCCTTTATGTAAGAGGCCAAAAGGGACTTTTCAGCCCGATTGGCAAGCAGAAATTTGCGTTTCCGCAAGTTTTGACACGGGGCAAGCCGCCTCGCCCGCCGACCTGCGCCGGTTGGCGATCTTGGCGAAAGCCGCAATCGCCCTGTCGATATCTTCTTCCGTCGTCGAAAAGCCGAGCGAGATGCGCAGCGCTCCGAGCTTGGCGTCGCGGCCCATCGCCGTCAGCACATGGCTTTCGCCAAGCCGACCCGATGAGCAGGCCGAGCCTGCGGAAAGTGCAACGCCTTCGAGATCGAAGGCGATCTGTCCGGTCTCGGCCTTCAGCCCCGGCAGGGTGAAGAAGATCGTATTGGCGACACGCTCGCCACCCTCGCCGTGGATCATCACGTCGGCTGCGGCCTGACGCATGCCGGCTTCTAGCCGCTCGCGCAACGCGCCGATCGCCGCGTTGCGCGCCTCGAGTTCGTCGACCGCCGCTTCTGCTGCCGCGCCGAAGCCGATCAGCGCCAGCGAATTCTGTGTCCCTGAGCGGTGACCCCGCTCCTGTCCGCCGCCCTGGATCAGCGGCCTGGGCATCAGCGCCTCGCCGCGCGCAATGAGCGCGCCGGCACCCTTCGGCCCGCCGATCTTATGCGAGGAAACGATTATGAAATCGGCACCGATCTTTTCGATATCGAGCGCGATGCGGGCCGCCGCCTGCACGGCGTCGACCACGAAGAGCCCGCCGTGGGCGTGGACGATCTTTGCCGCTGCCTCGACAGGCTGCACGATTCCCGTCTCGTTGTTGACGAGCATGATAGCGACCATCGGCAGACCCGCAGCCTTGTCATGCGCTTCGAGCAGGTGGCCGAGCGCATCGAGAGCGACGATGCCGGCTTCCGTCACCGGGATCTCCGTCATACTCTCTCTGGCGAAGCGCCCGCCTTCGCGCACAGCCGGATGCTCGATCGCCGAAAAATAGAGATGGCCAAGCCGAAGCGGCGTGCGGCCCATGCGGAAATCCGACGTCAGCACCAGATTGGCGGCCTCGGTCGCGCCGCTGGTAAAGACCACATTGCCGGCATCGGTGCCGGCAAGTGCTGCCACCTTGCGCCGTGCGCCTTCGATGGCGGCGCGAGCGGCCCGGCCCTCGCCGTGAACGGAATTTGGATTGCCGAAAATGTCGATGGCGCGCATGATCGCCGCGCGTGCTGCGGGGTGCAGCGGCGCTGTGGCGTTCCAGTCGAGATAAAGGCGTGGCGGCGCCATGATCTTCAGTCCTGCGCTTGACGAGCTTGCTTCAGCATCCGCGGTTCATTTTTCTTGAAATTTCCGCCGGGCTTGCCTTATGACACATTCCACGATGCGTGGATCGCCATGCAAGTTTCGAATTGTTCTAAACTGCGTTTTAGAAAAGCTGACAACACTAGTCAAGTCATGTTGTCGTCCGACGCAGCGCGAACGCGAAATAAAACCCGGAGTACCAATGCCCGAAGTTATTTTCAACGGCCCAGCCGGCCGTCTTGAAGGCCGCTACCAGCCCTCCAAGGAAAAAAGCGCGCCCATCGCCCTGATTCTGCATCCGCATCCGCAGTTCGGCGGCACGATGAATAATCAGATCGTCTACCAGCTCTTCTACATGTTCCAGAAGCGCGGGTTCACGACGTTGCGCTTCAATTTCCGGGGCATCGGCCGCAGCCAGGGCGAATTCGACCACGGCGCCGGCGAACTCTCGGATGCTGCCTCGGCGCTCGACTGGGTCCAGAGCCTGCACCCTGATTCGAAGACCTGTTGGGTCGCCGGTTATTCCTTCGGTTCCTGGATCGGCATGCAGCTCTTGATGCGCCGGCCGGAGATCGAAGGCTTTATGTCGATCGCCCCGCAGCCGAACACTTACGACTTTTCCTTCCTGGCGCCCTGCCCCTCCTCCGGCCTGATCATCAACGGCGAGGCCGACAAGGTAGCGCCGGAAAAGGACGTCAATGGCCTTGTGGAGAAGCTGAAGACCCAGAAGGGCATTCTGATTACCCACCGCACCGTTTCCAACGCCAACCACTTCTTCAACGGCCAGGTGGAAACGCTGATGGGCGAATGCGAGGACTACCTCGACCGCCGCCTGAACGGCGAGTTGGTGCCAGAGCCGGCCGCCAAGCGGATCCGCTGACCTCATAGCGCCGAAACCATCCCGCTCGGCACGATCCAGGTCGCTTGGGTCGATTGTGCCGGAACAGATCACCTACCGTGTTGCAATCTATATTGCAGTGCGGTAGGTTCCTCGCGATCCTAACTAAAGCGAGGTCCGCAATGACCAAGTCGTTCGGGGAAGTCCTGGATAAGTATAGGGGTATCGGTCCGGGGTTCGACTTTCTTCGAATTGGGCTCGCCTTTTCTATCGTATTGACCCATTCCTTTTTGCTGACAAGGAATGATGCCTTCATCAGGGGCTCGGTACTCTGGTTTACCGAATATGCTCTTGTTCCGATGTTTTTCGCGTTGAGCGGATTTCTGATCGCCGGCAGTGCCCAACGCCTGAGCCTGCGGAACTTCCTGATCAATCGCGGCTTGCGAATCGTCCCCGCACTGGCCGTCGATATCGTCGTTTGTTCGCTGATCATCGGGCCGATCATCACGGTCGTCTATCATGCCGACTATTTTACCGATCCGCGATTTTTCAAATACTTCCTGAATATCGTCGGCTGGATCCATTACGAGCTGCCGGGTGTCTTCCAGGACAATCCCAGCCAGCGTGTCAACGGCGCGCTCTGGACGGTTCCCTGGGAAATCTTCTGCTACATCATCATGTCGTTCCTGATGATCACCGCCATCGTGAAGACCCGCTATAAGCTGCTCGCCGTGACGGCCGCCTATATCGTCCTCGGCCTGATCGTGCAGAAAATGCCCTATCTGTTCCCGGGCTCGATCAAGCCGATCGCGCGCTTTCTGTTCATGAGCCGGGGCTCGCAGCTGATAACGGCATTCATGATGGGCATCGTCGCCTTTCAGTTCAAAGCCGTCATTCCGTATTCCCGCTGGCTATTTGCTGCCGCCTGCCTGGTTTGCGTCGTCGCCATTGTTACCCTCGACAGCCAGGCAGTGGAGTCGGTGATCAACCGGCCGATCGTCATCACCTCGCTGGTTTACATCACAGTCTTCATCGGCCTGTCGGAAGTTCCGATTCCCGCCTTCTTCAGGAAAGGCGACTATTCCTACGGGGTCTATCTCTACCACGATCCGTTCTTGCAGATCTGGATCAGCTCTTTCCCCACGGTCTTTCTCTATCCGAAATATGGTGCACTGGCGCTCTATCTCGTCGGCCTGCCCTCGGCCCTCGCCGTCGCGGTCCTGTCCTGGCATTTCATCGAGAAGCCGATCCTTGGCCTTCGCAAGAAATTCTCATTCATCGCCCAGGTCAGAGGCGTCGAGGATGGCAATCAGGCTGGGCGCGGATCCAATGTCCGGCCAGTCGCCGTAAAGAGTTAGGGCTTTGCCGGCCGCATGGTCGGGACTGAGGAAACCGGGCCGCGTCTTCAGCATCACCCTCTCGCTCATGGCCTTGCGAGCATCCCGCCGCTGACGGGGGCGGTAACGCCCGTCGTGCCAGGAAATGTCAGCGGCAGCCCGTCCAGCGAGCGGACGGCGAGATAGCCCCAGGCCTCGGCCTCCATAGCGTCGCCATCGAAGCCGGCCTGCTCGGCGGTCAACACATGCGATCCCAGTGCTTCGGCCATGGCCGAAAACTCCGCCATCACTGTGGCGTTTAGCCGCCCGCCGCCGCAGACGATATAGATCGACGGGCTCTCCGGTAGGAAACCGGCAGATTTGACGATCGCGGCGGCAGCGACATGCGCGAGCGTCCGGGCGCCGTCTTCGAGACTCGCTTCGCCATCCCGAAGCGGCGCGAAATCGCCGCGATCGAGCGAGCGGCGGACATTGCCGCGGAAGAACGGGTTATCAAGGTAACGCTCCGCCAGGGCGGCCACGACCTTGCCGCGTCCGGCGATCTCGCCGCCGGGATCGTAAGTTTTGCCGGTCTGCATCTCCACCCACTGGTCGATCAGCGTATTGCCCGGGCCGCTGTCGAAGGCCGATATCCGCCCGTCCGTGCCGATGAAGGTCAGGTTGGAAATACCGCCGATATTGACGAAACAGACAGCCTGCCCGGCCTGCTGGAATTTTCCGGCCAGTGCCGCATGATAGGCCGGCACCAGCGGCGCGCCCTGGCCACCATGAACCATATCGTTGGCACGCATGTCATAGACCACCGGTATGCCGGTTTGGCGCGCCAATTCTTGGCCGTCGCCGATCTGGACCGTCAGCCCCTCGTCGGGCCGGTGAAGCACGGTCTGGCCATGGAAGCCGAGGACATCGACGGCATCGGCAGCAAGCCCGAAACGCTCCAGGAATGCCGCAACGGCAATTGCATGCCGTTGGGTCAACTCAAGCTCGATGTCGCGAAGTTCAGCGGAGCGGCCGTTCCTGTCGGTCAGCGGTCGCGCCAGTTCGAGCGCCCGTTTCAGCTGCCCGCGGAAATCGGCCTCATAGGGCACGCCCAGGAACGGCCCGCGGTCGATGAAGCCGCGGCCGTCGGTCCTGATCAGCGCCACGTCGATTCCATCCATCGACGTGCCGCTCATCAGGCCGATCGCGGTTCTGATGACATCCATGAGGCTTGCCTCCCATGCGATTCCCGGATGCACTTTTATAAAAACAGTGCTAAACGCGCCGCGACAGATCAACAACAACGAACTTGCGTGAAGCCATATGGGTCAAGCGCAGACACCAAGAGACGAAAGCCATGTCCGAGTTCAAGTCCGATTTCCTCCGCACGCTGAAAGAGCGCGGCTTCATTCATCAGGTTTCCGATGAACGTGGCCTCGACGATATGTTCGCCAAGGAAACCGTGACGGCCTATATCGGCTACGACCCGACGGCATCCAGCCTCCATGTCGGCCATCTCACCCAGATCATGATGCTGCACTGGCTGCAGGCAACCGGCCACCGCCCGATTTCTCTGATGGGCGGCGGCACCGGCATGGTCGGCGACCCCTCCTTCAAGGAGGAAGCCCGCCAGCTGATGACGATCGAAACGATCGAGCAGAATATCGCCTCGATCAAGAACTGCTTCTCGAACTATCTCGACTACGACAAACCCGGCAATGCCGCGCTGATGATCAACAATGCCGAATGGCTGCGCTCGTTGAACTACCTCGAGTTCCTGCGCGATGTCGGCCGTCATTTCTCCGTCAACCGCATGCTGTCCTTCGACAGCGTGAAGACGCGCCTTGACCGCGAACAGTCGCTGTCCTTCCTGGAATTCAACTACATGATCCTCCAGGCCTACGACTTCGTCGAGCTTGCCAAGCGCTACGACTGCCGTCTGCAGATGGGCGGTTCTGATCAGTGGGGCAATATCGTCAACGGCATCGATCTCGGTCACCGCATGGGGACACAGCAGCTCTACGCACTGACATCGCCGCTGCTGACGACGTCATCAGGCGCCAAGATGGGCAAGTCGGCATCCGGCGCGGTCTGGCTGAATGCCGACCTGCGCCCCGTCTATGACTTCTGGCAATATTGGCGCAACACCGAGGATGCCGACGTGCCGCGCTTCCTCAAGCTCTTCACCACGCTGCCGATGGATGAAATCGCAAGGCTTTCGGCGATCGGCGGTTCGGAGCTGAACGAGGTCAAGAAGATTCTGGCGACCGAAGTTACCGCCATCCTGCACGGCCGTCCGGCCGCCGAGCAGGCTGCGGAAACGGCGCGCAAGACCTTCGAAGAAGGCGGGCTGTCGGAAAACCTGCCGTCCGTCGATATCCCTGCGACCGAACTCGACGGCGGCATCGGCCTGCTGTCCCTGATGGTCCGCGCTGGCCTTGCCGGCTCGAACGGCGAAGCGCGCCGACACGTCCAGGGCGGCGCGGTGCGCATCAACGACGAGGCGATCAGCGACGAACGCCGTCTGATCGGCAGCAACGAAATCACCGCCGACGGCGTCATCAAGCTCTCGCTCGGTAAAAAGAAGCACATTTTGATCCGCCGCGCCGCCTAAGCGGATCCAGTTTCGAATGGATATCTAAAGCGTGCCGCGATCTTTCAGATTCGCTTGTCACGCTTTATGTCTTTGTTTTTTCGCATGTCATTATCGCAAAACCGCTGCACACTTTTGCGAGACATGCTTTAAGGCGGCGTCCGCGCCGGCTTTTCTTTGTCCAACTCCTGAATAGGCGGGTAACCCTCACTCAGCGCCTGGCCGAGAAATCGCGTCCATTCGTTCAGCCTCCTGGAAGACATAGGGAGGCGGATTGGCGTCTGGCGCGCGCGTCACGCGTGACCACCAGCTGATCGAGAAGGTCGGCGGCGTCACCGTCGCGTCGAGAGGAACCGTCAGCACATGGGCGGAACGAATGAGCTCGGTTGGCCTCAGCCTGTCGCTCTTTTCTGCAGAATGCGAAACCTCTCCAGCTGCGGCGGCGATCACCGCGACCGATACGAAAGAGACTGTCCGAGCGCACTGCATGGCATCCTCCGACATCGCGCCGACCATTATTTGCTAGCCGGAAGCTGCATTACATCAGAATTACCTAAAATAGGCAAAGCATCATTGCCCGACTGGACAGTATAGGTCGGAATCAGCGGATAAGCCGTGCGACAAAGACCGCTTTATCGGAACCTTTTCCGCCCGCCGGGATTTGCGACCAGATTGGATTGGAGCTCCGGCATGATCAACGACCTCTGGTATAAGAACGCCGTCATCTACTGCCTCTCGGTCGAGACCTTCATGGATGCGAACGGTGACGGCGTCGGTGATTTTCAGGGGCTGATGCGGCGCCTCGACTATCTCTCCGGCCTTGGCGTGACGGCGATCTGGCTGATGCCATTCCAGACGTCGCCCGGCCGCGACGACGGCTATGATGTTTCCGACTATTACAATGTCGACCCGCGCTATGGTTCGCTCGGCGATTTCGTCGAATTCACCCATGGCGCCAAGCAGCGCGGTATCCGCGTGCTGATCGATCTGGTGATCAATCACACCTCCAAGGACCATCCCTGGTTTCAAGACGCCAGGAGCGACCCGCACTCACGCTATCGCGACTGGTACGTCTGGTCAGACAAAAAACCTGCGAATGCCGATCAGGGAATGGTCTTCCCCGGCGTCCAGAAGACCACCTGGACCCATGACGAAAAAGCCAGGGCCTATTATTTTCACCGCTTCTACGACCACCAGCCCGATCTCAACACCTCCAATCCCGAGGTGCAGACGGAGATCCTCAAGATCATGGGCTTCTGGATCCAGCTCGGCGTCTCCGGCTTCCGGATGGATGCCGCCCCCTTCATAATCGAGACGAAAGGCGCAGACGTTTCCAAGCCCGTCGAGCAGTTCGACATGCTGAGGAAGTTTCGCGAATTCCTGCAATGGCGACTGGGCGATTCCATCATTCTCGCCGAGGCCAACATCCTGCCGAAAGACAATTTCGAATATTTCGGCGATGACGGCGACCGCATGCAGATGATGTTCAATTTCCAGGTCAATCAGGCGCTGTTTTATGCTCTCGCCAGCGCCGATACGCGGCCGCTGAAGAAGGCGATGGAGACGACGAAACCGCGCCCGGCCACCGCCCAATGGGGTCTGTTTCTGCGCAATCACGACGAACTGGATCTCGGTCGGCTGTCGGAAAAGCAGCGCGGCGCGGTCTTTGCCGCCTTCGGACCCGAAAAGGACATGCAGCTTTATGACAGGGGCATTCGTCGTCGCCTGGCGCCGATGCTCGGCGGCGACCGCCGCAGGATCGAGATGGCATACAGCCTGCTGTTTTCGCTGCCCGGAACGCCTGTCATCCGCTACGGCGACGAGATCGGCATGGGCGACGATCTGGCCTTGCCGGAGCGCAATTGTGCCCGCACGCCGATGCAGTGGTCGACGGAACCGGAAGGCGGTTTCACCAAGAGTGGAAAGCCTGTCTCGCCGGTTATCAAGGACGGCCCCTACGGGTTCCAGCATGTCAACGTCGCCGAACAGCGGCGCGATCCCAATTCGCTGCTGAACTGGACCGAACGGATGATCCGGATGCGCAAGGAAGCCCCGGAGATCGGATGGGGCGATTTCTCCGTGGTCGACACGGGTGACGACGGCGTGCTGGCGCTTCGCTACGACTGGCGCGGCAATTCCGTGTTGATCCTGCACAATCTGCATGCGCAACCGGCAGAAGTAACCTTCGATCCCGATGTCGGTGAAGACGGACGACAGCTGATCGACATTGCCGATGGCGCGAGCAGTGAAGCAGACGATAAAGGCTTTCACACCGTCAGGCTCGATGCCTACGGCTACCGCTGGTATCGCGTCGGCGGCCTCGACTATCTCCTCAGGCGCAAGGAGATTTAGGTCTCGGCCCTGCCTATTGGAATTCGAAGATCTGCCGGAATACACCCGGCGCAATGATCGACAGCGGATTGATCTGCAGGTTCGGCTGGTCGAATTTGCCGGTGAGTTTGAAGGTGATGCCGATCAGGCCGCGATCGCTGCCGTTGCCGAGGATGACGCCGATCAGCGGCAATTCGGCAAACAGCCGGTTGAGGCCGTAGGCCGGCATGAAGGTGCCGGTCATGTCCATGTTGCCCTTGCGATCGCGCACAATGCCTTGGAAGGTTGCGCCGATCTGGTCGCCGCGCAGCACGCCGTTCTCGATGCCGACCATGCCATTGCGCGAAACGACGCGGGCAAAGCCGCGCTGGAAGCGTTGCGAAGAGGTATCGATGTCACGCTTGACGGCTTCGTTGAGGCTGCGCTGCTCATTTCCAACCGGCGTCGAGACGATCGAGCGCAGCCGTTGTTCGTTGACGATCGAGAAACGGCGCACGTCGAGCGAGCCGTCCCAGCCGCCCTCTGCCGAAAGCCGGATCGCCAGATTGAGCAGGCCGCCCTGCATGTGCTGGTAGAGATCGGCGAAACGCCACACCGCGCCGGCATCGCCGCTGGTGATGTTGATGACGCCGCCATCCTTCATCTGGCTGACCACGGCTTCGCCGCTGTCGGTCACGGCCGAAAAGTTCAGCGCCTGCAGCTTGTCACCGCGCAGTGACACCTGCGCCTGGAAATTGCCGATCTTCTCGTCGTTGAACCCGATGACATTTTTCAGCCTGGCGCGCACCGATACGCCGGTGTCGCCGCCATCCCCGTCATCATCGCCATCGCCCGAGCCCGATTTCAATCGTGCGATGACAGGCCGCGCATCGGCGCTGTCGCCGGAGACCGAGACGTCGAAATTGCCCTTGCTGCGTTTCACCGACAGGGCAAAATCGTCAAGCGAGGAGAGTTTGACGCTGTCGAAATCGGCCGAGATCAGCCCGCCTTTGCCAATGTTCATCGAACCGTTGGCGCCGAAACCGTCGCCTTTCAGCCGGAAATTCTTGATCTGGGTATTGTCGGCCGGGCCGAATGTTTCGAATTCGGCCGTCGCGGCAATACCGCTGCCCTTCGACCAGCCGATCCATGGCAGGTCGAGTTGCGACTTGGTCAGGTCGAGCTGCACATCCTGCCGGTCGTCGTCGATCCGCGTCAGCACCATCTTGACGCTGCCGCCGATGATGCCGGAAAGGCCGGGTATCAGCTTGTTGCGCTGCTCCTCGGAAAGCGTCGCGGTGATCACCCGCGTCCGCTTCGCGCCATCGGAGGCCTCGACCGGTTCGGCAAGATCGATATCGGCCGGGACGCCGTCGATCTGGGCCTTGGCATCCAGCGTGATCTGTTTCGGATTGCCGTTCAGCGTCCCGTCGAGATTGCTGATCGTGCGGCCGGAGAACGGCTTGGCAAGATCGATATCGGTGAGCTTCATCGCCGCCGTCCATTCGGCCGGCGGCGGATTCTGCGAGGAGAGCAAGCCGAAATGCGCCTTCACATTCGCCTCGATCCGCCCCTTGAGATCGTCGGGCGCAAAGCCGGCGCGCTGCAGCACCCGGATCGGCCTGTAGGTCAGAAGCTCGCCGACGGCATCCGCTGTCCCGGAGATCGCAAGATCGATATCGGCCATCAGCGGCTTGTCGTACGTGGCGGGTAGGGTGAACGTCCCCTGCCCGAGACCGACGGACCGGCCGGAGGGGAAAAACGACGTGCCGCTCTTGATCGCGATCGTCGCAACCGGACCGGTCAGGTCGAAATGGGCCGCCATATCGCGAACCGGCGGAATGTCGCCGGCGATGTTCATCCGCGCATCCGCGATGTCGAAGCCGATGCGGATCTGGTTGGCGTCGAGCTTCAGTCCCTTGCCGCCGGCTGCCTCGTCCAGCCTGCCGAAGGGAATGAAGACCGAGATGGAGGCGTTGGCTACGCTGCCGCCGAAGAGGTTGCCGTGCACCCAGGTGCGCACCTTGGGCGCCATCCAGAACGGCCAGAGCTGCTTGATCGCCGTCGTCTGCAGCTGTGCCGACTGGCCGGCAAAGCTGATCTCCGGCGATTTGCTCCCGAGCTTGACGTGCAGTGCCCCGTATAGCGCGCCGAGCGGACTGGAGACGGTCATGTTGGGAAATAGAAATTCCCGCCCGGCGACCAGGTAGCGCCCGGTCGCCTGGATATCGAAGGAGAGCGGCTGCTCGCCGGAGCCGCCGGGTGCTGCCGAGCCGCCGCTGACCAGAAGATCGATGCCGAAGCCCTTGCCGGCCTGCGGGTCGAGCTTGTCGAGATCGATCAGCGCGCCGTTGATCGGAACCGTGGTCGCGCCGAAGCGGGCGTTCGACCGGGCGATTTCGAGCGTCTGCTTGGCGAAATCATAAACGAGGTTGATCTGCCCGCCCGACAGTTCCTGCGGATCGCCGTCGGCATAGATCTGGCCGGGATCGATGTCGACGGTCGCCGCAAGTGCCGGCTGCACGCCATCGCGTTCCCTGGTGGCCGATACCGTCAAATCGGCAAAGGCACTGAGCCCCTGTCGGATCACGCCCTGATCGTTGCGTTTCAGCGCAAAGGGCGTGAGGTCGGCATGCTTGAGCGTCGCCACCACCTTCGACACGTGGCCGGCTTCCTTTTCGGCCAGCACCTCGAGCTCGGCCACCTCGCCGTTCAGCGCCACTTCGCCGGTCAACTGCAGTGAGGATGGGCCGGCATGGGCAAAGACAAGATCGTCGACGACCAGCGACAGCGGGCCGTTGGCGGTGTCGGCAAGCTTGATGTCGATGCCGGAGATGCGCACGGAGCTGGTCGAGCCGCGCGTGACGACACTGTCGAACATGTCGAACTGCGAGAAGATCTTCTCCATCGCTGCCGGCATGGCGTCGATGCGAAAATCGTCGAGCGTCAGAGGATTGCCGGAGGGCAACAGAGCGGTATCGAGCGCGATATCGTCGGCTTCGATGTCGGTGACGGCGATGCGGCCGCGGAAAAGCTGCAGCGGATCGAGCCCCAGCCGCACCGAGCCCGTCGTCGACAGGTGCTGGCCGCTCTGCTCGTCGATCATGTTGACGTTGCGCGCTTCCAGCGCCAGCCGGAAATCCGAGGTGAAACGGATGACGGTGGAGCCGACCTCGGCGCGGTAGCGCGGTCCGGCCACGCCGTTCAACGCCGCCTGCGCCTGCTGCGACAGCGGCTTGTCGAACATGCCGCTCTCGACGGTGAAGACAATTCCGGCGAGGATAAGCAGAATCACCCCCAGAAATCCGGCCGTCAGCTTCGCCGTGCGCCGCATAGGAGAACGCGGCGGCGGGC
Organism: Rhizobium redzepovicii; assembly: GCF_019793435.1. GTDB lineage: Bacteria > Pseudomonadota > Alphaproteobacteria > Rhizobiales > Rhizobiaceae > Rhizobium > Rhizobium redzepovicii. The sequence goes on from NZ_JAILYH010000014.1 coordinate 33,599, forward strand.
AAGAGACGATGATCGGATCCTCGGCCTGGGCGGACGGCAAGCGGTCCAGCGCAACGATATCCTTCTTGCGAAACGTGACCTTTTCGCCGCGGATGGCTGACATGCGCCTTCGGGCTCTCCCTTTAAGTGAAGAATTGAACCCGGCATGCTGGACGGGTTTCCGTCCACTATATAATTCGGGGAGAGAAAGTGTCATCCACAAACCCGGCAAAAGAAAGGTTTTCCCAATGGCGGTTCCCGGCATCGGCGCCACGGCTCCTGATTTCAACCTTCCCCGCGACGGCGGCGGCCGCATCTCGCTGGCCGAATTCCAGGGTCGGCCGCTCGTCCTGTTCTTCTATCCCAAGGACGATACAACAGGCTGCACCGCCGAGTCATTGGCCTTCACCGCGTTGGCAAGCGAGTTCGAAGCCGCGGGTGCAGCCGTAATCGGCATGTCGCCCGATTCGGCCGCCTGCCATGACAAGTTCGTCAGGAAGCACCGTCTTTCGGTAGCGCTCGCCTCGGACGAGGAGAAGACGACGCTGCAGGCCTACGGTGTCTGGAAGGAAAAGAGCATGTACGGCCGTAACTTCATGGGCGTCGAGCGCACCACCTTCCTGATCCGCCAGGACGGCACGATCGCCACGATCTGGCAGAAGGTGAAGGTGCAGGGCCACGCCGAAACCGTGCTTGAGGCCGTGCGGAATCTGGCTGCGTGACCGGCGACCTCGCGATGACCTCGCTGCGCGGCGGCGCCATCGATGCCATCTGCTCCGCTGATCTCGACCGCAAGACGGCGCTTGCGCAGGAAAGCGCCACCCGCTGGTTCGCCCGCCGGGTGTCGCTGCGCTCGCCGCTCGATGCGGCCATGCCGGAGAGGCCCGGTCGTCCCGACCGGCCGTTGCTGACGCCGCCGACCCAGGTGGAAAAGCGCTCACTGCATACGCTGAAAGGCCGGATCGCTCTGCTCCATGCCATCGCCCATATCGAGCTCAATGCTGTCGATCTGGCGCTAGATATCGTTGCGCGATTCGCCACCGAACAGGTGCCGAATTCCTTTTTCGACGGCTGGATGCAGGTTGCCTTCGAGGAGGCCAAGCATTTTCGCTTGGTGCGCGCCCGTCTCAACGATCTCGGCGCCGATTACGGCGATCTCCCCGCCCATGACGGGCTCTGGCAGGCGGCCCATTCGACGCGCAACGACCTGACGGCAAGGCTCGCCGTCGTGCCGCTGATTCTCGAAGCCCGCGGCCTCGACGTCACGCCGTCGCTGCAGGCGAAAATGCGCCAGACCGGCGACCTCGAAAGTGCCGCGGTTCTCGACGTCATCTACAACGACGAGAAAGGTCATGTCGCGGTCGGCGCCAAATGGTTCCGCTTCCTCTGCGCCCGGGAGAAGCGCGATCCGGCAAAGGCCTTTCGGGATCTGGTGCGCGCCAATTTCCGCGGGCCGCTGAAACCGCCCTTCAACGATCTCGCGCGCGCCGAGGCCGGGCTGACGCCGTCCTTCTACCGCTCGCTGGCATCGATCAGCCATGCCTGAAATCGCTGGTATTTTCTACACGGACAGCGACAAAGAAAGCATTCGTTAACCATAAACGTGTCTAATTTTCCGAAAGAGGCGTAGTGCATCAGTCGGGAGAGCCTGCGTGAACAGCGGACATCAGCACCGGGTATTCGGCAAGCGGGCGCAGGAGCACATCCTGATCCTCGCAAGCGGCGACAAGGTCCGCCACATGACGGTCCGGCCGTGGATGGCCGCTCTCGCCTTCTGCTTCATCGGCGTCTTCTCGATCGGCTATCTGCTGGCCACCTCCTATCTCGTGCTGCGCGACGACCTGATCGGCGCCACCATGGCGCGGCAAGCCCGGATGCAGCATGACTATGAGGACCGCATCGCCGCTCTTCGCGCCCAGGTCGACCGCATCACCTCCCGCCAGCTTCTCGACCAGCAGGTGGTCGAGGACAAGGTCGACAAGTTGATGGAACAGCAGATGGCGCTGACGTCGCGCCACGGCAAGCTCGATAATCTGCTCGACCGGGCCGAAAGCTCCGGCCTGACGGAAAAGTCCGGCGCCCTGCCCGAGCCGTCTTCGCCGATTCAGTCCTTTGCCCCTGAGATCAAGGACAAGCGCGCTTCGCTGACCGGCGGCGGCATCGAGGCGATTGAGAAACAGCTGGCGAGCGGCGCGCCCGCCGATGCGACGCCCGACAATTTGACGCTTGCCTATGTGCCCTCCGCCGAAACGGTCGGCGACCGCGCCGACCGCATCTTCTCCAATGTAACGCTGTCGCTGAAGGGTGTCGAACAGGACCAGCGCAACCGTGTCGAACAGCTGACGAGCGACGCCGGCAACGCCGCCGATGCCATCGGCAACGTGCTGACCCGCTTCAAAATTCCGGTGCCTGAGGAGTCTGCGGGGCGGCAGGGCGACGATGCCGTCGGCGGCCCCTATGTCGAGCCTGAAAGCAACGATGATTTCAACAATTCACTGGCAGCACTCGACGGCGCGCTGACCCGGCTGGAGGCCGTGCGCAGCACCGCCGAATCCCTTCCCTTCCGCAATCCCGCCATCGGCAAGGACGTGACCAGTCCCTTCGGCAATCGCCGCGACCCTTTCCTCGGCCGCCTCGCGCTGCATTCCGGCATCGATTTCCGCTTTTCGCCGGGTGAGAAGATCCGCCCGTCGGCGCCGGGCAAGGTCATCGCGGCCGGCTGGACCGGCGGTTACGGCAACATGGTCGAGGTCGACCACGGCAACGGCATCTCGACACGCTACGGCCATATGTCCCAGGTGCTGGTCAAGGTCGGCGACACGGTCGGCCGCAGTGACGTCATCGGCCTCGCCGGCAGCACCGGCCGCTCGACGGGAACGCATCTGCACTATGAAGTGCGCCAGGACGGGCACGCGGTCGATCCAGTATATTTCATGAATGCGGGCCTTAAACTCGCCACCTATATCAAGTAACAGCCGTCAGGTAACCATGGCTTCACTCTGTATGGGGTGCGGCCTCTCTATTTCTTGACTTGCCGGCCATTCGGGGCTATGTCGCGCTGCATTGCGGCATGCAATCCCGCCGACTCGTTCAGAGCTCGGCCGAACCGGAACGGAAACAGTTTTCCCTTTGACGACATTCGCTGACCTTGGCTTGAGCCAAAAAGTGCTATCCGCTGTTACCGACGCGGGCTACACGATACCCACGCCTATTCAGGCGGGAGCCATTCCGTTTGCGCTCGAGCGTCGCGATATTTGCGGCATCGCGCAGACGGGCACCGGCAAGACGGCATCCTTCGTTCTGCCGATGCTGTCGCTTCTGGAAAAGGGCCGGGCCCGCGCCCGCATGCCCCGCACGCTGATTCTCGAGCCGACGCGCGAACTCGCCGCCCAGGTTGCCGAGAATTTCGAAAAATACGGCAAGAACCACCGTCTCAACGTCGCCCTTCTGATCGGCGGCGTTTCCTTCGAGGACCAGGACCGCAAGCTCGAGCGCGGCGCCGATGTGCTGATCTGCACGCCCGGCCGCCTGCTCGACCATTTCGAGCGCGGCAAGCTGTTGATGAGCGGCGTCGAGATCCTCGTTATCGACGAGGCCGACCGCATGCTTGACATGGGCTTCATCCCCGATATCGAGCGCATCGCCAAGATGATCCCGTTCACCCGCCAGACGCTGTTCTTCTCGGCAACCATGCCGCCGGAGATCCAGAAGCTCGCCGACCGGTTCCTGCAGAATCCGGAACGCATCGAAGTCGCAAAGCCCGCCTCGGCCGCAAAGACCGTGACGCAGCGCTTCGTCGCCTCGCACAGCAAGGACTACGAGAAGCGCGCGGTTCTGCGCGAACTCGTCCGCGCCCAGACGGAACTCAAGAACGCCATCATCTTCTGCAACCGCAAGAAGGATGTTGCCGACCTCTTCCGGTCGCTGGAACGCCACGGCTTCTCCGTCGGCGCGCTACATGGCGACATGGACCAGCGCTCCCGCACGATGACGCTGCAGAGCTTCCGTGACGGCAATCTGCAGCTGCTGGTTGCCTCAGACGTCGCTGCCCGCGGCCTCGACATTCCCGATGTCAGCCACGTCTTCAATTTCGACGTGCCGATCCATTCCGAGGATTACGTCCACCGCATCGGCCGCACCGGCCGTGCCGGCCGCTCAGGCGCCTCCTTCACGCTCGTCACCAAGCGCGACAGCAAATTCGTCGACGCGATCGAAAAGCTGATCGGCGAGAAAGTGGAATGGCTGAGCGGCGATGTGAATTCCCTGCCGCCGGCAGAAGAAAGCGCCGACAGCGAGCGCCCGCGGCGCAACAGCCGCGAACGTGGCGCAAAGGGTGAACGCGGCGACAGGGATCGTGGTCGCGGACGCGGCAATCGCAGCGCCGCAGGTCATAAATCTGATAACGACATACAGGATAATGACGTCCAAGTGATCCAGGCAGCACCAGTAAAGGCCGACATCGTGAAGAACGAGCGCAAAGCAGAGCAGAAGCCGCAAAACAATGCGCGCAACAGCCGGCCTTATCCGGCAAACGACGACAGCCGCGACCGCCGCCGCCATCGCGACCATGATGACGGCCCGACCCCGGTCGGCTTCGGCGACGATATCCCCGCCTTCATGCTGATCGCCGGCAGCGCCAAGGTCTGAACGGCCAATGGGTAAGCCCGGTCTCGATTTTCCGGGCTTCGGCGTTGGCTTGGTCATTCTGCGCGACGCCAAAATTCTTCTTTATAAACGCGTGCGCCCACCGGAAGCCGGCTACTGGAATATCGTCGGCGGCAAGGTCGATCATATGGAGCCGGCCGAGCAAGCCGCGCGCCGCGAGGCCGAGGAAGAAACCGGCCTCAAGATCGGCCGCATCGAGCGGATCGCCGTGACCGAACAGATCATCGATACCGACCGCCAGCACTGGATTTCACTTCTCTATCTCGCCCGCGACGTCGACGGCGAGCCGCAACTGACCGAACCGGACAAGCTTTCCGATTTCGGCTGGTTTCCGCTCACGGATTTGCCGGAACCGCTCTCGGCATTCACCAAGGCGGCGATAGCAGCCCTGCCCTCAGCCGAATCCAGTCAGCGATCGGCCCTCAGCGACGCCTCATAGGCAAGCCGCACCCATTTCGCCATCAAATCGGGATCGTCGTAGGCCTCGTCGGGAATCGACCAGTAGGGCATCTTTACCGGCTTGCCCTTCTTGCCCTCGTAGCTCCATTGCGTGGCGCCGGCGGCGGCAAATTCCGGGGCGCTCGTCTCATCGGCCTTCAGCAGCATCTCGTCGCGCACTTCGAGCGCGATGATGCGCCCGAGATGATAAATGCCCTTGCCGCCGAACATGCGCTTGACCGTGACCGGGCCGAGACCTTGAAACATTTCCTCGATGCCGGCATTGTCCATTCGCTATTCCCTCGAAATCCCGGCCGTGGCGGCCATCACAGCGCGTGATAATCCCGGTTCATATAGATGAGCGCCGGATGCTTTTCGCTGAAGCGCACAGCCGCGACCTCGCCGAAGATGACATTGTGCGTCGGCATTTCCTTGATGTCGGTCACCCGGCAATCGAAGGCAGCCAGCGCATCGGCCAGCACAGGCGCGCCGGTGACCAGCGTCTCGAAACGGGCGCTGGCAAAACGTTCGCTATCGGCAAGCGCCGTCCGTCCGGAAAAGGCGTCGGCAACGCCCTGATGATGAGCGCCGAGCGTGTTCAGAACGAAGATGCCGCTTCGGAAAAAGATTTCGTTCTTCGAATTGTTGTTGTTGAGGCAGATCAGCACCGAGGCTGGATTGTCCGAGACCGAGCAGGCGGCGGTGATGGTGACGCCGCGGCGCAACTCGCCCATCGCCGTCGTCACGAGCTGCACATGGCCGGCATAACGGCTCATGGCGTCTCGATAAAGGCCGGGGTCGATATGCTGCCTGTTCAACACCTGCTTCTCCCGTACGCGCTTTGATCCATGGTTCGACTTGCTATCGCGCCAATATGGCGAGCATCGGTTACCTTTTCTACAATAGGACCAGTGAAAAGCACTGCTTCACGCTTGTTTTTCTTTGACGATCGCAGCCTTGCGGATAAAAGGGCATGGACGATGGCTAGGGGATCTCCGCCTTTCATGATCAACCTGCGTGGCATAGCAGCCTGTCTGGTGCTGCTGGGAGCGGCGGCGCAAGGCCATGCGGCCGGCGTGACGATCGGCGTCGTCGCCCCTCAGAACGGCGCGCTCGCCTTGCTTGGCGCCCAGATTGCCACTGGGGCCGGTTTCGGGATCCAGCAATCCGGAAACACCCTCGTCGCCATCAATGAGACCTGCGAGGACAATAGCGGCGCTACGGTTGCCGATGCGCTGGTCGCTGCCAAGGTGCAGGTCGCGGTCGGCTTTCTCTGCAGCGAGACGCTGGAAGGCGCGCTGCCGAAGCTGAAAGACGCGGGCATTCCCGCCATGACCATCTCGGCGCGCTCCCGCATCCTGATGGAGGATGCGCTGAAGAACGGCTGGCCGCTCTTTCGTCTGGCGCCCGCCGACGGCGCCGAAGCGGCAAAGATCAATGAAGTGATCCTGAAGGACTGGGCCGCCGATCCGATCGCCCTGATCGAAGACGGCACCATCCATGGCCGCGAACTGACCGAAGCGGTGCGCAACGCACTGGAACAGAACGGCCTGAAGCCGATCTTTACAGATACTTACCGGCCGGGACAGGAGCAGCAGATTGCCCTCGTCCGCCGTCTGAAGCGCGCCGGCGCCACCCGGGTTTTCATCGGCGGCGACCGCAACGATGTCGCCGTCATCGCGCGCGACGCCAAGGCAGAAAATATTCCGCTCTCCATCCTCGGCGGCGATGCCATGCGCGCCGCCGACCAACCGCTGCCGCTTGACCCCGGCGTGCGCGCCGTCGCCCTGCCGGAATATGCCGTTCTGCCGGAAGGCGCGGCGACAGCCGAGGCTCTCAGCGCCAAGGGCATCGAGCCGGAAGGCTATGTCCTGCCGTCGCTCGCGGCAGCGCTGATCGCCGGCCAGGCGGCGGAAGCTGCGGCCGCCGCGGGCAAGCCGCTGCAGGAGACGCTCCTCGGCACGACATTCCAGACGCCGGTCGGCGCCATCGCTTTCACTGCCGCGCACGAACTTGCCCAAAACCCCTACCGCCTGCTCGAATGGCGGGGCAATGGCTTTTTTCCACCTCGCGCGCCGACGCAATAAGCGGCGGCCGCCAGTCTTGAAATCGGGCACCGCGCTCAAATGGCGGCCCACAGGGAGTAAAACTTGATGACGCTGCCCATTCGCATTGCCCCCTCGATCCTCGCGGCGGATTTCGCCAGGCTCGGCGAGGAGGTGCGCAACGTCACGGCCGCGGGCGCCGACTGGATCCATCTCGACGTGATGGACGGGCATTTCGTGCCGAACATCTCCTTCGGTCCGGATGTCATCAAGTCGCTACGCTCCTATACCTCGGCGACCTTCGACTGCCACCTGATGATCTCGCCGGTCGACGACTATCTCGAGGCCTTTGCCAAGGCCGGCTGCGACCGCATCACCGTCCATGCCGAAGCCGGGCCGCATCTGCATCGCTCGCTGCAGACCATCCGCAATCTCGGCAAGAAGGTCGGCGTGACGCTCAATCCGGCAACCCCGCTCAGCGCCATCGAGAACGTGCTCGACGATGTCGACCTCATCCTCATCATGTCGGTCAATCCCGGCTTCGGCGGCCAGAAGTTCATTCCGGCGATGGGAGCCAAGATCGCGGCGGCGAAGTCGCTGATCGGTGACAGGCCGATCGAACTCGAGGTCGACGGCGGCGTCACGGTGGAAACGGCGCCGGCAATCGCCCGCGCCGGCGGCAACGTCCTCGTCGCCGGCTCGGCGATTTTCAAGGGCGCGACGGTCGAGGATTATCGCCGGACCATCGCCGATCTGCGTCAGGCAGCCGAAGGGGCACGATCATGATGAAGCGTCTACTCATCGGCGGCATGCTTGCCGCCGCATTGCCCGGCCTGTCACTGGCCGGCGACATCGCCAATATCCAGCCGATCGGCTTTTCCGCCGATGGCAAGGTGTTCGGATTTCAGGAATTCGGCATCAAGGAGGAAGGCGGCGCTCCTTACTCCAACACCTATTTCATCGATACTGAAAACGGCCAGTATCTCGAGGGCACCCCCTTCCGCACCGAGATGACCGAGAAGGACGCCAATCTTTCCAAGGCGCGGCGGCAGAACCTGACGGCAGCGCGCAGCCAGATGGACAAATACGATCTGCTCACCAATCCGGGCCTCATCGCCGCCTTCAATCCGCCAACTGAGCTCGGTTCTCCCGCAAAGACCATCCGCTACACCACGCTCGCGACCGATGGCCCGCCGAAATCGCCCTATACGCTGTCGCTCGGTGAGATGCCGGTGCCGACGCCGAAGGATTGCGCAGCAGTCGACAAGCGGGTCCTTGGTTTCAGCCTGCAGATGATCGAAAAACAAGGCGCTCCGAACCGCCAGGCGGCACGGCAGGCGACGGCGATTCCGGCCGAGCGCGCCTGTTCTGTGGAATACCGGATCGGCGGCGCGGTGGTCTATCAGCCGGAAGCCGGAGACCAGGTTCACATCGCCTTGATCCTGGCCTTCGACGCCGACAGGAACGGACGCTGGATCGCCGTTCCGGTTCATCCCTGAACCCGGATCGCCCAGGGATGGATGGCCCGAGCCCGGATCGCCCCAGCACGGATCGCTCTAAGACAGATCGCCCGAAAATGGATCGTCTGAGAGCCGCGCGGCCGCCCTACCCCGATCTGATTGCCGGCGCATTGTTCTGGGGCGCGCAGATGCTCGCTTCCGCCATGCTCGGCCTTTACCTGCGCAACGGCCTGCAGACGAGCCGGCTTGCCGAAGTCGCCGCGCTGTATTTCGCCGGCGGACTGTTCGCGTGGCCCCTTGCCCTGCCGGTTGCCCGCTTCTTTGCCTATGACAGGCCGCCGGAAGCGCGTTTTGCCGCCTTTTTCGTGACGCTGACGGCAGCGACGATCGCCATGACCGCCTTCCTCTTCGCCATGGAATACCGGCTCTTCTATTCGCGCTGGCACGCGCCTTTCGGCAGCGTCGTCTGGGCTTTTCAGTTCGTCTTCACCAGCATCAGCGCCGTCTACCAGTTCCTGGTCATCGGCCTGCGGCTCTTCCTGCCGCTCGGTCTCGTCTGCCTTGTCGTCAGCAGCTATCATCTTGCCAAACGCATGCGTTGAGATTGCCGCCCGTCTTTGCTACAGGGGCGTTGAAGCAATTCAGGCAAGACTGCACAGCGGTTTTGCGCAAAGAAAATCGAAGTAAACCTCTTGAAGTGAAGGCAGCCGCCATGATCCCGCGTTATTCCCGGCCCGAAATGGTCGCCATCTGGTCTCCCGAAACCAAGTTCCGCATCTGGTTCGAGATCGAGGCGCATGCCTGCGACGCGCTGGCCGAGCTCGGCGTCATCCCTAAATCGGCGGCAAAGACGATCTGGGAAAAGGGCGGTGCGGCCACCTTCGACGTCGCCCGCATCGACGAGATCGAGGCCGTCACCAAGCATGACGTCATCGCCTTCCTGACCCACCTTGCCGAAATCGTCGGCCCGGATGCTCGCTTCGTCCACCAGGGCATGACCTCGTCAGACGTGCTCGACACCTGCTTCAACGTCCAGCTGGTGCGCGCCACCGACATCCTGATCGCCGATATCGAGCGCCTGCTCGCAGCGCTGAAAACCCGCGCCTTCGAACATAAGGACACCGTCACCATCGGCCGTTCGCACGGCATCCACGCCGAGCCCACCACCTTCGGCGTCAAGCTGGCGCTCGCCTATGCCGAATTCGAGCGTTGCCGCCAGCGTCTCGTCGCCGCCCGCGAGGAAGTCGCGACCTGCGCCATCTCGGGCGCCGTCGGCACCTTCGCCAATATCGACCCGCGCGTCGAGGAACATGTCGCCGAGGCGCTCGGCCTGAAAGCCGAGCCGGTCTCGACCCAGGTCATCCCGCGCGACCGCCACGCCATGTACTTCGCCACCCTCGGCGTCGTCGCCTCGTCGATCGAGCGCCTGGCGACCGAGATCCGCCACCTGCAGCGCACCGAGGTTCTGGAAGCCGAGGAATATTTCTCCCCCGGCCAGAAGGGCTCCTCGGCCATGCCCCACAAGCGCAACCCGGTGCTGACTGAAAACCTCACCGGCCTCGCCCGCATGGTCCGCTCCTACGCCCTGCCGGCCATGGAAAACGTCGCACTCTGGCACGAGCGCGATATCTCCCACTCCTCGGTCGAACGCATGATCGGCCCCGACGCCACCGTGACTCTCGACTTCGCCCTCTCGCGTCTCGCCGGCGTCATCGAAAAGCTGCTGGTCTACCCTGAGAACATGGAGAAGAACCTCAACAAATTCCGCGGCCTCGTCCACTCCCAGCGCGTGCTGTTGGCGCTGACCCAAGCCGGCACCTCCCGCGAAGACGCCTACCGCCTTGTGCAGCGCAATGCCATGAAGGTTTGGGAACAGGGCAAGGATTTTCTGGAGGAGCTGCTGGCGGATGCGGAGGTCCGTGCTGCGCTTTCTGAAGAAGATATTCGCGAGAAGTTCGACCTTGGCTACCACACGAAGCATGTGGACACGATTTTCCGGCGGGTGTTTGGCGAAGCGTGAGTTCTCCAAATCGACAATATTGCGGCGCCTTTACGGCGCCGTTTTTATGTTTGATTATATTCTGTTATCGCAGTTGTCGCGCCTGCGCTCGCCAATATTTCTCTATCTCCTTTCAAGCGGCCGTTGTTTTTGCTTCGGCGCTTTGCCAGCCATAGCGCGCTTCCTCGTCTCCGTCTTTTTCGGCGCAACAGCTTCCGCGGCCTCCGTCGTCCTGCAAGCCTCCGTCTCGCCCCTGCCCTTGGCAGCCTTGGCGACCAGCTGGTCGAGGTGTTTCAGTTCCTCCTCGTCGAGATTTTCGATGCCGATGAAGCGGTTCTCGGCATGGCTCGTCAGGATCATTTCATTGAGCTTGGCCTGGATTGCCCGCGTGTCGCGCGTTTGGGCGTTCTGCAACACGAAGACCATCAGGAAGGTGATAATCGTCGTGCCGGTGTTGATGACCAGCTGCCAGGTTTCCGAATAATCGAAGAAGGGGCCGAGTGCCGCCCAGATGATGACGGCGGTCAGCGCCAGGATGAAGATGACGGGTTTGCCCGCCCATTCCGATATCTTGGTTGCGAAGCGGGCGAACAGATGCTTCATCGAAATCCTCCCACAAGCATGTGCTGAATAACGCGGCGAGAGGTCCCGAGGTTCCGGGAATCGGCGAAGCTTTAACCTCCGGGGATCGCGAGAGTTCGCGATCCCCGGAAACCTTCGATTACGCGGGCTCCCGCGCAATCAGTTTGCGATAAAGATGCCAGGTCGCATGGCCGAGGATGGGAATGACAAGCGCAAGCCCGGCAAAGACCGGGATCGTGCCGATGACGAGCAGTGCAGCGACGATCAGGCCCCACAGCAGCACCGGCACCGGATTGGCGATCGTCGCGCGGATCGAGGCGACGACGGCGGCTACCGCGCCGACATCGCGGTCGAGCAGCAGCGGAAAGGTGATGACGGTCGTCGCCAGCACGACGAGCGCGAAGACGAAGCCGATCAGGTTGCCCCAGATGATCAGCTGCATGCCCTCGGGCGTGCCGAAGACCTGGCGGAAGAAATCCGCCATGCTGCGCGGAAACACTTCGCCGAGCAGATTGCTGTAGAGCGTCTGCGCCGTCACCAGCCAGACGACAAAAATGCCGCAAAGCATCAGCCCGACTGCGACGATCGAGGGCAGCGCCGGCGAATGGCGTACCTCGAGCGCATGCGTCCAGGAGCTATCGAGGCCGGCTTCGCGCCGGCGGCTGATCTCGTAGAGGCCGATCGCCGCGATCGGGCCGATCAGCACGAAACCTGCCATTAGCGGAAAGACCATCGGCAAAAGGTTGGCACCCGACGTCCATAACGTCAGGAAGACGCCGGCAATCGGGTACATCAGGCACAGGAACACGTAGTGGGACGGTTTCTCCATGAAATCGTCGTAACCGCGCTTCAGCGCGTCGAAGACGTCGGCGATACCGATGCGATTGACAACGGGCCGTGCGAAGCTTTCGCTAGAACCCGTCATGACATGAAATGCCGCCATGGCTTTCTCCTCCTCAGCCGAGACCTTGTCGGCTGCGGACACGCAATCGGCGGGAACGCCGACACGAAATCCGCAACCGGCACTGGAGCAATATAGCAAACCAAATCGCCCGTGTCGCTCTCTCCCTTCACATCCCCTCTTGACATCTCGGGCGCGCCTTCTCACATCGGCGGCACTATGAAAGCCTCAGACGCAGATATCCTCATTATCCCCGGCTACACCAATTCCGGCCCGAGCCACTGGCAGAGCCGCTGGGAGGCAAAGCTCAGTACGGCGCGGCGCGTCGAACAGGCCGAATGGACAAAGCCAGTCCGCGAGGACTGGATCGCCCGGATTGCCGAGGAAGTGAACGCCTCGACCCGCCCGGTTATCCTCGTCGCCCATTCGCTCGGCGTGACCTCGGCAATCCACGCCATCCCGCATTTCCGCAAGCCGGTGGCCGGCGCCTTCTTCGTCGCCCCGCCCGATGTCGCCAATCCCGATATCCGCCCGAAGCACCTGATGACCTTCGGCCCCTACCCGCGCGATCCGCTGCCCTTCCCATCGATCACGGTGGCGAGCCGCAACGATCCGTTCGGCAGCTACGAACATGCCGACGATATCGCCAGCAGCTGGGGCTCCTTCCTCGTCGATGCCGGCGAGGCAGGACATATCAATGCCGATTCCGGCCACGGCCCCTGGCCCGAGGGCACAATGGTCTTCGCTCAGTTCCTCAGCCGGCTCTCCGCCTGATAGAGGAAACCGGCCCTTCTCGATAATTCAGAAAGTGCTTTCTAAGTCTTTCTTAATGGAATGACAGCAAACTGCACCGAGATGAAATAAGCGAGAATGCCCGTGAAGAAAGCCCATCCAGAGGCCGATGATTCCACGGCGGCTGAGGCAGGCGTCGGCAGCGTGGCGGATGACGATTCCGACCTGGCGGAACGGGAGAGCCGGTGGAACCATGCGCTCGTCGGCTCCGGCCTCGGCGTCTGGGATCACAACTATCGTCTCGACCGGAAATATTATTCGCAGACGTGGAAGACCATGCGCGGCATGGCGCCCGACGAGGAGGCCGCCGGCGACTACGATGCCTGGCTGGCCCTCGTCCATCCCGATGATCGCGATTTTGTCGTCCATGCCATCGACCGGCAAAATGCCGGCGATCCGGATTTCCAGATCTTCGAATATCGCGAGCGCCACAGGGACGGCCACTGGATGTGGATCGACTGCCGCGGCGCCTGCGTGGAATGGGACGAGAGCGGCGTGCCGACGCGCATCGTCGGCACGGATACGGATATTACCGCCCGCAAGGAGGCCGAAGATACGCTGTCGCGCCTGTCGCGCCGGCTCGACCTGGCGCTGGAGATTTCCCGCATCGGCGTCTTCGAGGCGGATATCGAGAATGACACCGTCGAATGGGACGAGCGTCTCATCGCCATTTACGGGCTGAAGGGCGCCTCGCGGCCAATCGCCAGCGACATCTGGGCAAAAAGCCTGCATCCCGACGATCGCGAGCGCGTGCTCGGCTTGTCCGATCGCAGCGTCGAAAGCGGCAGTGATTTTCAGCAGGAATACCGCATCATCCGCGGCGACGGCGCCGAGCGCGTCATCCGTGCCCGCTCGGCCTTCTTCGTCGACGGCAACGGCCACCGCAAGCTGATCGGCGCCAATTGGGACGTCACCGAGGAGGTCGCGCTCCGCAACGAGCTGCAGCGCGCCAAGGATCAGGCCGAGGCGCATAACCGCGAACTCGAAGCCGCCAAGGAGAGCATCGAGCGCCTGGCGCTGCACGATTATCTCACCAGCCTGCCGAACCGCCGCTATCTCGACAAGATGCTGGACGAGCGCTCGGCTGAATGCCGGGCCAAGGGCTTGGGCCTTGCGATCCTGCATATCGATCTCGACCGCTTCAAGCAGATCAACGATACGCTCGGCCACCGGGCCGGCGACGCCATGCTGCAGCATGCAGCAAGCGTGCTCAGAAACTCCGTCCGCGCCGCCGATTTCGTGGCCCGCATCGGCGGCGACGAATTCGTCATCCTCTGCACCGTCGATCCCGCCTCGAAGAAGATCGCCAGCCTTGCCGAACGGATCATTCGTGAATTGCGCAAACCGGTCAGATATGAGGGGCACGACTGTCGTTTCGGGGCCAGCATCGGCATTGCCGTCGACAGCGGCCCGACACTCGACGCCAAACAGATGCTGCTCGATGCCGATATCGCGCTCTATCGCGCCAAGGGCCTGGGCCGCAACCGTTTCGAATTTTTCTCCGCATCCGACCGCCGCGACGTCATCTCGGCCAAGCACCTTGCCGACGAGATCCTGATCGGCCTCGAGCGCAACGAATTCGTGCCCTTCTATCAGCTGCAGTTCGATGCCCGCACCCTTGATGTCGTCGGCGTCGAAACACTTGCCCGCTGGCAGCACCCGGTGCACGGGCTGCTGGCACCAGACCGTTTCCTCGATATCGCCGAGGATCTCGACGTCGTCTCGACCATCGACGCTCTGATCCTGGAGCGCGCCATCGCCGATCGCCGCGCCTGGATCAAGGACGGGCTGTCCGTTCCGAAGATATCAGTCAACGTTTCCGCCCGGCGGCTTGCCGATCCCGATCTCGGCAAGAAGCTCCGCGCCCTGAAGATTGCGCCCGGCACCTTCGCCTTCGAATTGCTGGAATCGATCTCGCTCGACGATTGCGATGAGGCGGTCGCCGCCAACCTGAAAAAGCTGCGCAAACTCGGCATCGACATTCAGATCGACGATTTCGGCACCGGCCATGCATCGATCGTCAGCCTGCTGCGCCTGAGCCCGAAGACGCTGAAGATCGACCGCGAGCTGATCCGGCTGCTGCCGCAATCGGCTGAGCAGCGCAAACTCGTCGGCTCGATCATCGATATCGGCCGCTCGCTGAACATCCTTGTCATTGCCGAGGGTGTCGAGACGTCAGATCATATCCGCATTCTCGAAGAACTCGACTGCGACACGCTGCAGGGCTACGCGCTCGCCCGGCCGATGCCGGCGATGCAGATCCCCTCCTTCATCCGCGCCGGCAGCTGGCGCCACGGGCAGGTCGCCGCGCGCGCCTTGCAGACGCAGCTTCGCCGCGAGCTTCGAAGCAGATCCGCCAAATAAAGACCTGCACAAGCAGCCCGCCATTT
The DNA here is from genome assembly GCF_019793435.1 of Rhizobium redzepovicii. Lineage (GTDB taxonomy): Bacteria > Pseudomonadota > Alphaproteobacteria > Rhizobiales > Rhizobiaceae > Rhizobium > Rhizobium redzepovicii. The sequence goes on from NZ_JAILYH010000014.1 coordinate 48,850, forward strand.
CGTCGTCATTTCACCGTATCGGAAAAGGCGCTAGACTCGTCTTGCGAATTCATTCGATTCTCTTGGCGGTATTCCGTAAAATCTGGAAACCGGGGAAGGAAGGATAGGCGGATTGTGAAACTCACTCTTTTCCTTTAAGGGGACGCCACGAGATCGATCCACTCGCGCTATCCCAAGAGCGCCAACAACAGAGAATGACCACGATGAACCGTCGCCGCCGTATCTACGAGGGCAAGGCAAAGATTCTGTATGAGGGCCCGGAACCGGGCACTTTGATCCAGTTCTTCAAGGACGATGCCACTGCCTTCAACAAGAAGAAACACGAAGTCATCGATGGCAAGGGCGTCCTCAACAACCGCATTTCCGAATATATCTTCAGCCATCTGAACAAGATCGGCATCCCCACGCATTTCATCCGCCGGCTCAACATGCGCGAGCAGCTGATCAAGGAAGTGGAGATGATCCCGCTGGAGATCGTCGTGCGCAATGTCGCCGCCGGGTCGCTCGCCAAGCGTCTCGGGATCGACGAAGGCGTGGTACTGCCGCGCTCGATCATCGAATTCTACTACAAATCCGACGCGCTCGACGATCCGATGGTCTCCGAAGAGCACATCACTGCCTTCGGCTGGGCCAATCCCGCCGAGCTCGACGACATCATGGCGCTTGCCATCCGCGTCAACGACTTCATGACCGGCCTCTTCCTCGGCGTCGGCATCCAGCTCGTCGACTTCAAGATCGAATGCGGCCGCCTATTCGAAGGCGATCTGATGCGCATCATCCTCGCCGACGAAATCTCACCGGACAGCTGCCGGCTCTGGGATATCGAGACCCACGAGAAGATGGACAAGGATCGTTTCCGCCGCGATCTCGGCGGGCTGCTCGAAGCCTATTCCGAAGTTGCGCGCCGTCTCGGCATCATCAATGAAAACGAGCCTGTGCGTGGCACCGGCCCGGTTCTGGTCAAGTAAGGCAGGAAAGACAAAGTGATCAAGGCTCGTGTCACCGTCACGCTGAAAAACGGCGTTCTCGATCCGCAGGGCAAGGCTATCGAAGGCGCGCTCGGCGCCCTCGGCTTCTCGGGCGTCGGCCACATCAGACAGGGCAAGGTCTTCGACCTGGAACTGGAAAGCACCGACAAGGCCAAGGCCGAAGCCGACCTAAAAGCCATGTGCGAGAAGCTCCTCGCCAACACGGTCATCGAGAACTACGCGATCGCGATCGACTGACGATCACCGACCCGTCGTCCGGCGGACCTTGAGGATTTGGCGTCATGACGCAGGCAAAGCTGGAGACAGACGTCTCGAAATATATGAGCTATGTTTTGCGTCATGCGCCTGAGGCCGCAGGTTTGACGCTCGATGCCGAGGGCTGGGTATCGTTGGATGAACTCGAAAAGGCGGTGACGTCGAAATACGACGTTTCCCGCGCCGATATTATCGCCGTCGTCGAAAACAATCCGAAGAAGCGCTTCACCCTTGCCGACAATAGAATTCGCGCCAATCAGGGTCATAGCGTCGACGTCGATCTCGCATTGACCCCGGTGGAACCGCCAGCGGTTCTCTATCACGGCACGTCTTCCGCCAACTGGCATTCGATCGAGCGCGAAGGCTTGAAAAAGATGCAGCGTCATCACGTTCATCTGTCGGCGGACATCGAAACCGCAAAAATCGTCGCAACGCGCCGCAAGGGTGAATATCTCATCCTGCGTGTCGATGCGGCTCGCATGTTTTCAGAGGGTCATTCTTTCTTTGTCTCCGACAATGGAGTATGGCTCGCCGAAAGCGTTCCAAATCAATATCTTTCGCCAGACGCGGGGACCCCATGAAATCAGCCGTCGTTCAACTTCCGGGCCTCAACCGCGACCGAGATATGATCGCCGCCCTGACGAAAATTTCCGGCAAGCCGCCGGTGACGATCTGGCAGACGGAAACCGAGATCCCCGATGTCGACCTGATAGTCATCCCCGGCGGTTTCTCCTATGGCGATTACCTGCGCTGCGGCGCGATCGCCGCCCGTATGCCGGTCATGCAGGCGATCATCGACAAAGCCGAAAAAGGCGTGAAGGTACTCGGCGTCTGCAACGGCTTCCAGATCCTCGTCGAGGCCGGCCTGCTGCCCGGCGCGCTGATGCGCAATGCCTCGCTGAAATTCGTCTGCCGCGAAATCAAGCTCGAAGTCGTCAATGCCGAGACGGATTTCACCCGCGCCTACGCGCAGGGCCAGATCATCCGCAGCCCGGTCGCCCATCACGACGGCAATTATTTCGCCGATGAAGCGACGCTGGCGGCAATCGAAGGCAATGGCCAGGTGGTGTTCCGCTATGCCGAGGGCACCAACCCGAACGGCTCGGTCAACGACATCGCCGCCGTCATGAACGAAAAGGGCAACGTGCTCGGCATGATGCCGCATCCCGAAAACCTGATCGAAGCCGCCCATGGCGGCTCGGATGGCCGCGGCCTGTTCGCCTCGGCGCTCGATGTCATTGCCGCCTGAAATCCTCTCATCCGGATCTGGAGCAAGATCGATGCGCCCTCGCCTTTCCGTCGCAAATGCCGCCCTGCTTGCCGCTCTCGCAGCCATGGTCGCGGCCTGCCAGTCGACGCCGGCGCCAACGGGTCCGAACCGCGCCGCGCTGCCGACGATGGAGCGCGTGGCGCTCGGCGCCAATGCCTGCTGGTTCAAGTCGGGCGATCCGGCTTTTGCCGCCTATAAGCTTGCGCCGGAGCTCAATTCCTTCTCCGGCCGCCCGCGCATCCTTCTCGTCCACAAGGGCAGCCCGGAAAGCCGACCGCTGCTCGTCGTGCAGGCCGAGGGAAGCCCGTCGCATGTCCAGGCCTTCGGTCCGATGATGTCGGAGCCGGTCGCCGGCCGCATCGCCGCCGACGTCAATCGCTGGTCCGGCGGCAGCAAGGCCTGCAGCTGATCGCGGCAATCGCTTTCCGCACCGTCAGTCCCAGAAGAACGACTTGCCGACTTCGCGCGCAGCATCGGACTGCGACACCCCGATATCCTTGAGCTCGCTCGCCGTCAGGTTTCTGAGTGCCCGACGGCCTTCCCGCTTCTGATGCCAGAGAAGCACCGCCGCCCAGACCCGACCCAAGCGCGTCGTCGCCTCGGCAGGTGCGTCGGGAACGACGATTTGTCTCCTATCCTCGTAAGAGACAATAGGTACAATCGGCATTTTGATCTCAGGCAAGGCAGACATTCCAGGAATCCTCTCGGTTATCCGTTGGAATTGACTCTTAATCTTGACAGAGACAATGTGACAATATAGGCAATTGTCACCATGACAAATTGGCTTCCTGATCTTTCCCGCGGCTCCGGGCCGGTCTATCTCCGGCTCGCCGACAGCATTGAATCCGCTATTTCGAGCGGGGCCCTGCCCGCCGGCAGCAAATTGCCGCCGCAGCGCAATCTCGCTTACGATATCGGGGTGACAATCGGCACGATCGGCCGCGCCTATGCGCTGGTGCATGAGCGTGGCCTGGTCGCCGGCGAAGTCGGGCGCGGCACCTATGTGCTGAACCGCTCGGAGACCCCGCCCGGCGAACAAGCCGACCCGTTGACGGTTTCGCTCGGCAGCACCCGCCTCCGCGATGCGCCGGCAGACAAGATCCGTTTCGACACCACCGCCGCTCCCGATCTTGGCCAGGGCAAGATCATAGCGGGCATCCTTTCCGAGATCGGCGAGGAGCATCTTGCCGAAATCTCCTCCTATTCCCGGAGTTTTCCGGGCAACTGGTTCGAGGCGGGCCGCCGCTGGCTTGCCCGCAGCGGCTGGACGCCGGAAGCCGAAAACATCGTGCCGACACTCGGCGCCCACGCGGCCGCGGTCGCCGTCATCGCCGCCGTCTCGGCGCCGGGCGACAAGATCGTCTTCGAGGACCTCACCTACACGCAGGTCAGCCGCAGCGCCCGCCTGCTCGGCCGCCGCACGCTGACGGTCGATTCGGATGAAGACGGCGTGATCCCGGAGGATTTCGAGCGGCTCTGCCAGCAGCAGCATCCGAAGCTCGCCTTCCTCATGCCGACCATCCACAATCCCACCGTGACGATCATGCCCTATGAACGGCGCGCGGCAATTGCTGCAATCGCCAGGAAGCACGGCGTCTGGCTGATCGAGGACGATCTCTACGGTGGCATGGCCGACGATGACACACCGCTCATCGCCTCGCTTGCGCCCGATCGCACCTTCCTCGTCAGCGGCCTGTCGAAATCCGTCGCCGCCGGCGTGCGCGGCGGCTGGGTCGCCTGCCCGCCGCATTTTGCCCAGCGCATCAGGGTGACGCACAGGATGATCACAGGTGGCCTGCCCTTCATCCTGGCGGAAACCTGCGCACGTCTCGTCGAAAGCGGCACGGCGCACGAAATCCGCAAGCAGAGCGTCGAAGAACTCTCCCGGCGCGTCGGGCTCGCCCGCGAGCAACTGCAGGGCTTCGATTTCCAATCGCACCCGCACGCGCCCTTCCTCTGGCTGAAACTGCCGGAGCCGTGGATGTCCGGCACGTTCAAGAATGCCGCTTACCGCGATGGCGTGCTGGTCGATGACGAGGATGAGTTCAAGGCGGCGCGCGGCGAGAAAATCTATCACCGCGTTCGCATCGGCTTCTCGTCGCCCAAGTCGCAACAGGAACTGGTCTCCGGCCTGATGATCCTGCGCCGGCTGCTGGAAAACGGCGGCTCCGCCTATGATGGTGAAATATGATGTGTTGCAAATACACGTCATAAATTAGAAAAACCGCCGGGGCCTATTCGCGGTGCTTTACCGACCGAACCTCCATGCTACCTCTTTGTTATTCCCGCCTGACGCGAATCAAAGGACAGCAAATGAGGGTCGACTTCGGAAGAATCGCGTTGCGTTTTTTGAATAAGGCATCAGTGGCAGCGGTAGCCGGCACCTTGGCGGCAGGCTCGGCGAATGCCGGCGAGCAGATATTCGACGAACTGCGTTTCGGGCTCTCGACCTCGGTGCAATCTGGCCATTCCAGGGAAGACGGCGTCTTTACCGAGATCACCGCTCTTTTCGATCCTTTCGGCTACGAGTCTTCAGTCGGCTGGCAGCAGCAGTTGTTGCACCCCCGTGTTCATCTCGGCACCTCGATCGGCACATCGGGCGAGGCCAGCCAATTCTTCACAGGCTTCACTTGGACGGTCAATTTCAACGAGAAGCTCTTTGCCGAAGCCGGCTTCGGCGGCGTCATCCACACCGGCGATCTCGAGGGCGATGATGACGGCCCGGAACTGGGCTGCCGCGTCCTCTTTCACGAATATGCAGGCGCCGGCTACCGTTTCACCCCGCATTGGAACGTGATGGCTCAGATTGCCCACTCCTCGCATGCCAATCTCTGCGACGGCCCGAACGACGGCATGACACGCGCCGGACTGCAGGTCGGCTACAAGTTCTGACCGATTGCCGCTTTGTGAAAACAGTCTGCCCGCCCTGTGAACTGACCGCCGAAGTTGGGTGTCCAACTTTGGGAGTCAGTTCACTGTGTTGACAGCGGGCTTTTTTCTGTCGCGCGCCGCCGCTACATACGCTAAAGACAGCGCAAAACGCGCCAGGGACTTTCCGCTCATGACCATTCCAAACACCATCCCGATCACGCCGGAACTCATTGCGGGCCATGGCCTGAAGCCGGACGAGTATCAGCGCATTCTGGATCTGATCGGCCGCGAACCGACCTTCACCGAGCTCGGCATCTTCTCGGCCATGTGGAACGAGCACTGCTCCTATAAATCCTCGAAGAAATGGCTGCGCACGCTGCCGACCAAAGGGCCGCGCGTCATCCAGGGCCCGGGCGAAAATGCCGGCGTCGTCGATATCGATGACGGCGATTGCGTCGTCTTCAAGATGGAGAGCCACAACCACCCCTCCTATATCGAGCCATACCAGGGGGCTGCAACCGGCGTCGGCGGCATCCTGCGCGATGTCTTCACCATGGGCGCGCGCCCGGTCGCCGCGATGAACGCCTTGCGCTTCGGCGACCCGGATCATCCGAAGACCCGCCACCTCGTTTCCGGTGTCGTCTCCGGCGTCGGCGGCTACGGCAATTCCTTTGGAGTGCCGACGGTCGGCGGCGAGGTCGAGTTCGATGCCCGCTATAACGGCAATATCCTTGTCAACGCCTTTGCAGCCGGCATCGCCAAATCCAACGCCATCTTCCTGTCCGAAGCCAAGGGCGTCGGCCTTCCGGTCGTCTATCTCGGCGCCAAGACCGGCCGCGACGGCGTCGGGGGCGCGACGATGGCCTCGGCCGAATTCGACGAATCGATCGAAGAAAAGCGCCCGACCGTGCAGGTCGGCGACCCCTTCACCGAAAAGTGCCTGCTCGAAGCCTGCCTCGAGCTGATGCAGACCGGCGCCGTCATCGCCATCCAGGATATGGGTGCGGCCGGGCTCACCTGCTCGGCCGTCGAAATGGGCGCCAAGGGCGATCTCGGCATCTTGCTCGAACTCGACAAGGTGCCGGTGCGTGAAGAGCGCATGACCGCCTATGAGATGATGCTGTCGGAAAGCCAGGAGCGTATGCTCATGGTGCTGCAGCCGGAGAAGGAACAGGAAGCCAAGGCGATCTTCGTGAAATGGGGCCTCGATTTCGCTGTCGTCGGAAAGACGACCGATGATCTGCGCTTCCGCGTCATGCATCAGGGCGAGGAAGTCGCCAACCTGCCGATCAAGGATCTCGGCGACCAGGCGCCGGAATATGATCGTCCCTGGCGCGAATCCGGCAAGCAGGCTCCGTTGCCCGCAAATCTCATCGCAGCCCCTCAGGATTACGGCCAGGCGCTGCTGCAACTCGTCGGCTCCGCCAACCAGTCGAGCCGCCGCTGGGTCTATGAGCAATATGACACGCTGATCCAGGGCAATTCGCTGCAGCTTCCGGGCGGCGATGCCGGCGTTGTGCGGGTCGACGGCCATCCGAGCAAGGCGCTCGCCTTCTCCTCCGACGTGACGCCGCGTTATGTCGAAGCCGATCCTTTCGAGGGCGGCAAGCAGGCGGTCGCCGAATGCTGGCGCAACATCACCGCAACCGGCGCCGAGCCGCTTGCCGCCACCGACAATCTGAATTTCGGCAATCCCGAAAAGCCCGAGATCATGGGCCAGTTCGTCCAGGCGGTGAAGGGTATCGGCGAGGCCTGCCGGGCGCTCGATTTCCCGATCGTCTCAGGCAACGTCTCGCTCTACAACGAGACCAACGGCGTCGCCATCCTGCCGACCCCGACGATTGCAGGCGTCGGCTTGCTGCCGGATTGGCGCAAGATGGCCCGTATCGGCGCCGCCAACGACGGCGACAAGGTGATCATGATCGGCGTCGACGGCAGCCATCTCGGCCAGTCGGTCTATCTGCGCGATGTGCTCGACAGTCGCGAAGGTCCCGCCCCCGAAGTGGATCTGTTTGCCGAACGCCGCAACGGCGATTTCGTCCGTTCCGTCATCCGCAACGGCCAGGCGACCGCCTGCCACGATATTTCCTCGGGCGGCCTTGCGGTCGCGCTCGCCGAAATGGTCATGGCATCGGACAAGGGTCTGGCGATCGATCTCGGCGAAGGCAAGGGTGCGCCGCATGCGCTGCTCTTCGGTGAGGATCAGGCGCGCTACGTGCTGACGATCCCGGCCGATGTCGCCGATTTCGTCTGCGCCAATGCCGAAGGTGCGGGCGTTCCGTTCCGCCGCCTCGGAACGGTCGGAGGGACGGCTCTTACCGTCGGCGATCTCATCTCGCTGCCGATTCAGCAATTGCGCGAAGCCCATGAATCGTGGTTCCCTGATTTCATGGAAGGCCGCGGCGAACTGGCCGCGGAATGATGCGCAAGGAGTAACGATCATGGCCATGAAACCCGGCGATATCGAAGACATGATCAAGGCTGGGATTCCCGGTGCAAAGGTGACGATCCGCGATCTGGCGGGCGACGGCGATCACTACGCCGCCGAAGTCGTCGCCGAAGCCTTCCGCGGCAAGAGCCGCGTGCAGCAACACCAGATGGTCTACGAGGCGCTGAAGGGCAATATGGGCGGCGTCCTGCACGCGCTGGCGCTGCAGACCTCGGCGCCGGATTGACCGGCTGCCGTTGGTCGGTTGAAAGTTTGCGATGAACCGGCCCGGCAGGAAGACTTACTTTCTGCCGGGCTTTTTCGCCGACGCGCGGTGATTCCAACTCACCAAAGCGTGTGGACTTAATGGCGCGCCCTGTCTCAACTTCCCTCATTCCTGTGCTCGTCACAGGAATCCAGCAACCGCGCGTCGGCGCTGTGAATGACTCACCTGTTTCGAAGGAAAGAGTTTTCCGCGCCTAAGGACTTGGGCGCACTCGATTCCTGTGACGAGCACAGGAATGAGGAGTGCAGGGCAGCGGGCCTACCCTAAGTCGAGCACTTCACGTGAGAACTGCTCTTACCTTCTGAAAAGGTTCGACGTGTCTCCCAGCATCTCGCTACCCTGATACCACAGCCCTCAGCCTGGCATCCTCTCAGCGTCTGGGCTGGCAAACACCAAGGCGGGCATCGGACCCGACGTCATCAGCGTAAAATCGAAGGGCGCCTTGAGATCGGGGCCCAGCACATATTGGCGGTGGACGCGCAGCTGGTCCTTGCGGATCCTGCGGTAGCGCTCGCGCGTCAGCATCTGCTTGACGCGAATCTGGATCATCTTTGCCGAAGGTGCATCCGCATGGCCGGCAACGGCGACGACCGGCACCTTGTAGAAATTGATCGAATCCGTCAGGCACTGCACGTCGAGCCAGGAAATCTCCGGACAGCGGGCGATCAAGCCGACGCGGGCGCGAAGCAGCGTCGCCGTCGACAGCAGCGCACATTGCAGGATGGCGCTGCCGAGGGTGGCGAACACCACGCGCTTGCCCTTGAAGATCTCCGGCTCCCTTTCCAGCAATATACCGATGACATGGGCGGCAACGCTCGATCCCATGCTGTGCGAGGAGATCACATATTCCTCCGCCTCCTCAGCCAGCGCCTTGCGCACGGCAGCGGCCCGATCTTCCAGCCAGCGGTTGAAATCGGCCCGGTCCATGCGGCCGAGCGCAACCGCCATTTTCCAATCGGCAAAAAGATGCAGCGTGTGAAAGCGTTCGGAAAACGGCAGGAAGGCGAAGATGAAGAAGCAGAGCGCGAGCGGCCCGCTCCAGAGCATGTGCCAGGGCGAAAAGCCGAGACTATAGGGCATGATGGCGATCTGCGCCGTTAACGCGATCGCCAGCGCCGTCAGCAGGAACGGAAAGAGGAAGAACAGTCCGAAGCGCCAGGCGTGGCGGAAATATCCGCGCATGCCGCCGTCCAGCACGATCTGGGCGCAACTGCGGAACCCCACGATGATCTGGCTCAGCGTATTACCGCTGCGCAGCCGGCCTACCAGCACGTCGTGATCGACCATGTGGATCCGGCTCTTCGTCTGCCACCCAGGGGAATCGGTCCCTGCCTCAGGCGCCGCGCCGCCGGCTGCCTCAGGTGCCGCGTCGCCACCGCCCGTCGTGACCTCGAAACAGAGCGGATCGTTTCCCGCCGACGCACCCACGTCGATCGAATAGCCCCAGACGGCAGCGCTCTGTTTGGCAGAACGCTCGTAGCGCGCCCTGTGGGCGGCGCCATCGAGCGGCTCGAAGCCGGGGAAATGCACGACGACCCGCGTCTCGATGAGTTTCATTCCACCTTCCAGCCGGCCAAATGGCCGGCATGTTGCTGCGATCCGATTGCTCCGCCGCAAATATCGGCAAAAAAGCAGTCCTGGTCTCGAAGCCGTCTTGCTAACCGAACTCTTCCGGAATTCAATAGCAGGCATGTCATTTCCACCACGAACGGAGGGGTTTTGTGGCCGATCTAGTCAAAGAATTGATATCAGGCGTCGTCGACAGCGTGCTGAAGGAAATCCTGAAGAAAACCACCGGTCGCGCCACGACGAAGCGCAAGAAGCGTAAGACGCGCAGTTCGTCGACGACGGCTGCAGCGCGCAAACCAGCCTCGACCGCCCGCAAGACGGCTGCGGCGACACGCAAGCCCGCCCGCAAACAGGTCAGCAAGCGCCGGACCGCCGCCGGCCGCAGCCGCCAGCGCCGCAGCTAGCTGGCAGTTGGTGCCTTTGCCGGCGCCGACCTTGCAGATTTTCATATCCCGCGCCGGCTCGATGCCGCGGCAACAAAAGCCGGCGCGCCTGTGCCGATGTCAAACGGATTGTCACGATGGAGCGCGGCGCATCTGCCTCCACAAGGTCTTTGGGGGCCCGGACCGATGAAACGCATTCTAGAAATCGTCCTCGCGGCGCTGGTTGCGATCTGTCTTATTGCCGTTGTCGGCATTTACGCCTTGTCGGAGATGCGCCTTTCCAGGACCTATGAGGTGGCGGCCGCGGATTTTACCGTCAAGACGACGCTGCCCGCTGAGGAAGCCGAACGCCGCGCCCGCACGCTGATGTGCGGCGGCTGTCATCACGATGCCGGCTACATCCTGCTCGACGAGCCGGGCGTCGGTCGCATCGTCGCGCCGAACCTGACCCGTCTGGCGCCTATGTACAGTGATGCAGAACTCGTGCGCCTCATCCGCCATGGCGTCAAGAAGGACCGCACCGGCGCCGTGATCATGCCGGCTGGCAATTTCGCCAATATCACCGACGACGACATGGCAGCACTCATCGCCTGGCTGCGCAGCCTGAAGCAACTTCCCGACGCCGTGGCGGGAGGAACGCAATGGGGACCGCTCGGCCGAGTAGGCCTGGCGCTCGACAAGATTCCCTTCGAGGCCGATCTGGTGCCCGCCGACCTCACCCCCGCCGCCACGCGCCCGGCCGATATCGGTGAATATGCCTTCAGAACCGACTGCAGTCATTGTCACAATCTCGATACGGCAAAGCAGTCCGAAGCTTTTCTCGCTCCGGCACTGAAGCCCTTGGCGCAATCCTATTCGGCTGCGGATTTCAAGACGCTGCTGCGGACCGGCAAGGGTATCGGAGGACGCGATCTCGGCGTGATGACGCAGGTCTCGCAATGGGATTTCCGCTATTTCACGGATATCGAAATCGAACAGATTCAGGCCTATCTCACCCGGCAACCGTAACGCGACGGCAACAATGCCGGAGTGGTCTGACCAAATTGTCTTTTTTTGATTGGGGCGGCTGGAATTCCTGCCGTCGCATGCTATCTAAAGGCAACGATTGAAACGGCGGGCCTTTAACCCGCCTGTTGAAAGGATCAGGTCCCATGAGCGGCATTCACGAATTCATCGACAACGAAATCAAGAGCAACGACGTCGTCCTCTTCATGAAGGGCACGCCGCAGTTTCCGCAGTGCGGTTTCTCCGGACAGGTCGTGCAGATTCTCGATTATATCGGTGTCGACTACAAAGGCGTCAACGTGCTCGCCGATTCGGAGATCCGCCAAGGGATCAAGGAATATTCCAACTGGCCGACGATCCCGCAGCTCTACATCAAGGGTGAGTTTGTCGGCGGCTGCGATATCGTCCGGGAAATGTTCCAGGCCGGTGAGCTGCAGCAGCATCTCCAGGAAAACGGCATCACCGTGCGCGGCGCCGCCTGACCGGTCACCGGGCGTCCGCCCGGTTTCCAAATCTGTAATCTCGAGACCGAGGCGCTGCGGCTAGCAGCGCCTTAGCCTGTTTATGGGAATTTCATTGTGACAGATTCATCACAAGCCGTGTCCGCGGGCCGCTTGCCCATGGGCAAGCGAGAATTTATCGCGCTCGCTGCCTTCCTGATGGCCGTCAACTCTCTGGCGATCGACATCATGCTGCCGGCTCTGCAGCAGATCGGTGCGAGCCTCGGCGTCGAGAGCGAAAATCATCGCCAGTTCGTTGTCTCAACCTATCTGCTCGGCTTCGGCTGCGCCCAGTTGTTCTACGGCCCGCTGTCTGACCGCTTCGGTCGCCGCACGCCGCTGTTGATCGGTCTCGTCATCTACATTCTCTCCGCCATCAGTATCGTTTTCGTCCCCTCCTTCGCAGGCTTGCTTGCCCTGCGCTTCGTCCAGGGCGTCGGTTCGGCGGCAACCCGCGTCATCACCGTCTCCATTGTCCGCGACATCTATGGCGGCCGGCAGATGGCCGAAGTCATGTCGCTGATCATGATGGTCTTCATGATCGTGCCGGTGATTGCACCAGGCACCGGCCAGATCGTCATGTTCTTCGGCAACTGGCACCTGATCTTCCTCTTCATCGCCGCCATGGCGACTGGTATCGCCGTCTGGGCCTATCTTCGCCTGCCGGAAACCCTGCATCCCACCAATGTCCGCCCCTTCACCGCCCGCTCGATCTTCGGCGCTTTCAAGCTGGTGCTGACCAATCGCATCGCGCTTTGCTACACCATCGCCAGCACCTTCATCTTCGGCGCGCTGTTCGGCTTCATCAATTCGGCCCAGCAGGTCTATGTCGGCATCTACGATCTCGGCGTCTATTTCCCCTTCGCCTTTGCCGGCGTGGCGATCTTCATGTCGCTGTCGTCCTTTTTCAACTCACGCTTCGTCGGCAAGCTGGGCATGCGCCGCCTGTCGCACGGCTCGCTCATCGGTTTCATCACCATCAACACCATCTGGCTGATCGTCCAGATGGCGAGTTCCGAGCCGATGCCTTTCGCTCTGTTCATCTCCTTCTTCGGCCTTGCCATGTTCCAGTTCGGCTGGATCGGCTCGAACTTCAACTCGCTCGCCATGGAGCCGCTCGGCCACGTCGCCGGCACCGCCTCTTCTGTCCTCGGCTTCATGAGCACGGTCGGCGGCGCCCTCATCGGCGCCGGCATCGGCCAGGCTTTCGATGGCACTGCGCTGCCGATGGTCGCCGGTTATTTCATCGTATCGATCATCGGGCTGATCGTCGTGCTGATCGCCGAAAAGGGCCGCCTCTTCCAACAGCAGAATCCTGCCGTCTGAACGGCCGACCTCCTCCGCATCCAGGATTTCACCACATGACGCCGCCGCATAAGCCGCACCAGGAAAACCAGGGCTCCCGTCGCATCGGCATGGGTTTCGGCGAGTTCGTCGTCACCATCGCCATCATGACCGCCAGCATCGCCATGGCCATCGACAGCATGCTGCCGGCATTGCCCAATATCGGCCATTCCCTCGGCGTCACCAATACCAATGACGCGCAGCTGATCATCGGCGTGTTTTTTCTCGGCTTCGGCGTTTCGCAGATATTCTTCGGCAGCCTGTCGGATACGTTCGGCCGCCGCAACATCCTGCTCGGCGGCCTGGTTTGCTACGTGATCGGCATGTTTGCCGCCGCAGCAACCGGCAGCTTCGAAATGCTGCTCATCATGCGTTTCGTTCAGGGTGTGGGTGGTGCGGCGGTGCGCATCACCACGATGGCCATCGTCCGCGATTGTTTCGGCGGCCGCGAGATGGCCCGTGTCATGTCCTATGTCATGATCGTCTTCATGATCGTGCCGATCGTCGCCCCTTCCGTCGGCCAGCTCATCATCCTTTATGCCAACTGGCACTGGATCTTCATCCTGCTCGGCGTCACCGCCACCATCCTGTTCGTCTGGGCCCTTCTGCGGCTGAAGGAATCGCTGCCGCCGGAAGAGCGCCTGCCGCTGTCGGTCGGTTCCGTCGTCGACGGCTTCAAGACCGTGCTTACCAACCGCATCACCTGCGGCTACATGATCGGCCTCACGATGTTCACCGGCGTCATCAGCGCCTATGTGATTTCGGTGCAGCAGGTTTTCGGCGAGGTCTATGGCCTCGGCGACTGGCTGCCGATCGCCTTTGCGGCGACCGCCGGCGGCATCGCCGTTGCCAATTTCGCCAACGGCTTCTTCGTCCGCAAATTCGGCATGCGCCGCATCTCGCACGCCGCTTTGCTGATCTTCACGGCGCTGTCGGCTGTCGGCTTCTTCATTTCGCTGGCCGCCAAACCGGACTTCGCCGTCGCCTACAGCATCTTCACCATCGTGCTGATGATGTTTGCCGTCATCGCCACCAATTTCACCGCCATCAGCCTTGAACCTATGGGCAATCTCGCCGGCACCGCCACCGCCGTCACCGGCTTCGTCTCAACAACATTCGGAGCCATTCTCGGCGGCCTGGTCGGCCAGATGTTCAACGGCACGGTCCAGCCCCTCTTCGGCGGCTTTGCGCTGTTCGGGGTGGTGACGATCGCCGCCACCCTCTGGGCTGAAAACGGCAAGCTCTTCACCCACCCGGGCGATAGCCCACAATTGGATCCGGGTGCCGCCCACTTCTGACGGTGACAACTATCTTAGGCAGTGCGCGAAAGGCATGACGATGAACGACCCGGTTCTGATCAGGCCTTACGCGCCAAGCGACGCGGACGCGACGATTGAGATCTTTCTGCGCGCCATCCGGGAGGTCTCGTCGAAAGACTATTCGCCTGCTCAAATCGAAGCTTGGGCAAAGGTCGAAGATCGCGGTCTTTGGGCGGAGCGAAGGATAAGCAGGCCAGCCTAGGTCGCGGAAATCGATGGAGTGCCGGTGGGCTTTTCCGATCTGACCGGCGACGGATGTCTGGACATGATGTTCGTCCACCTGAGTTCCAGGGACTCCGAATAGCAAGCCTCCTCTTAAGCAGGGTGGAGGAGCAAGCTCTGAAGCTCGGCTTCAAGCGAATTTATACGGAAGCCAGCAGAACCGCCCGCCCGTTTTTCGAACGCAAGGGTTTCCGTGTGATAGCCAGGCAAACCGTCGAGAAACGTGGGCAAAGCCTGGAGAATTTCCTTATGGAAAAGCTCTACGCGGAATAGGGTGAGCCACCGATACGCGTCATCGAACGAAGCCGGCAGTCCCCGTCGCAGGCTGCCTCAGCAAAATCAGCGTCCTGCGGCCGGTTGCACGCCTTCAGACCGTGACGACCTCACGGCGCAGCAGCTCCCATGAGGCCTTGTCGGGCGCAACCAGCAGCCCGCCATCGAGATGGTGCGGCAGGTACGGAGAACCGTCGAAACGCGCGACATAGGCGCCGGCCTCCTGCGAGATCAGCGTGCCGGCCAGATGATCCCAGGGCATCAACTTGTTGTATATGAGGTAATGCACATGGCCGCCCGCAAGGGTGCGGTATTCATGGGCCGCACAGCGGTAGTTGGTGAGAAAACGCACCTTGGCGAGATTGCCGAGGATCTCGGCACGCTTCTCCTGCGGCAGGTAGCCTGTCGAGGCCATGCCGACCATCTGGTCGAGCGCGACAGGCTCTGCCGCGCGCAGCCGCCGTGCTTCGCCATCCGGCCGCCGCAGCCAGGCGCCGGCGCCCTTTTCCGCCATCACCCAATCATCGCCCATCGGATCGTAGATGATGCCGGCAATCGTCTCGCCACCTGAAATGACTGAGGCCATGACGCCGAAGGCCGGGATGCCGGCGGCGAAATTGAACGTGCCGTCGACCGGGTCGACGACGATGGCGAGATCTGCATCTGCGAGCCTGCCGAGCAATGCGGGCTCGGCTGCGACCGATTCTTCGCCGAGGAACAGCGCCTGCGGCCAGAGCCGCTCCGCTTCCGCCTTGATCATCCGCTCGGCCTGCTCATCGGCCTCGGTGACGAGATCGGTCGCCTCGCTCTTGGCGCGCACCTCGTCCTGGCCGAGCCGGCGGAAGCGCGGCAGGATTTCCGTCTTCGCCGCGCGGCGCAACAGGTCGGCAAGAACGGTCACGTCGACAGTCGCAGTCATGTCAAATCCTTTCGGTCCGGCCTCTTAGTGAGGAGCTAAATCAGATGCCGATGATCTCGCGGCGGATCAGCTGCCAGCTTTCCCTGTCGGGTGCGGAGATGATGCCGCCCGTCGTCTCACCGGGGCGATAAGGCGTGCCGTCGAATTTCGCCGTATGGCCACCCGCCTCCTGATGTGCGAGCACGCCAGCCAGGTGATCCCAGGGCATCAGCTTCGCATGGCCGATGAAATGCAGCTTGCCGGAGGCGACCATCCAATATTCATAGGCCGAGCAGTTGAAAGCGAAGGTCATTTTGATCTTCGCCATGTTGGCTGCGATGCGCGAGCGATCCGGGTCATCCATATGACCCCAAGAGATGCCGCCGACCATCTGGCTCAAGGAGGCGGGCTCCGCCACCCTCAGTCTGTTCGATTGCCCGTCCTGCCGCGTCAGGAAAGCGCCCGCTCCCTTGATCGCCGTCACTGTATCGCCAAGGACGGGATCATGTATGATGCCGGCGACCGTCTCGCCCCTGATGGTGACCGCCAGCATCGTCCCGAAGACCGGAAGTCCGGCGGCGAAATTGAAGGTGCCGTCCACAGGATCGATGACGAAGGCGAGCTCGGCATCGGCAAGGGCCGGCACGACGGACCGGTCGGCGTCATAGGCTTCCTCGCCGACGACGAGGGCTGCGGGAAAGCGCTCTTTCAGCGCCGCGGTAATCCTGTGTTCGGCGAGCAAATCCGCCTGCGTCACCACGTCGATTGCCGAGGTCTTTTCCGAAACGTCGGCAGTGCCGAGATTGCGGAAACGCGGCAAGATTTCCACGCGCGCCGCCTCCTTCACGCAATCGCCGAGAAAGAGAATATCCTGATCTGCAATGGTCATGCGAATTCCTGCGCTTCATCCAATAGCCAGCTGCTTAGCCGGACTTTCATGAAGGATCGGTGACACCAAGGGTGGAAAAGTCGAAGAGTTTCGGATCGAGCAGATGCGACGGGTTCACATGCGAAAGCGCCCGCAGCATCGTGTCCTTGCGCCCCGGCATGCGCCGCTCGATATCGGCAAGCATATCCTTCATTGCATTGCGCTGCAGCCCATCCTGCGAGCCGCAGAGATCGCAGGGAATGATCGGAAACTGCATGGCAACGGCGAACTTAGCGAGGTCGTCCTCGGCAGCATAGGCAAGCGGGCGAAGCACCATAAGGTCGCCCTCATCGTTCAAAAGCTTCGCCGGCATGGAGGCTAGCCGTCCGCCGTGGAAGAAGTTCATGAAGAAGGTTTCGAGAATGTCCTCGCGGTGGTGGCCAAGCACCAGCGCATCGCAGCCCTCTTCCCGGGCGACGCGATAGAGATTGCCGCGCCGCAGCCGCGAACAGAGCGAGCAATAGGTCGCACCTTCCGGCACCTTCTCCTTCACGATCGAATAGGTATCCCGATACTCGATGCGGTGCTGCACGCCGATGCTTGTAAGATAATCCGGCAGCACATGTTTGGGAAAGTTCGGCTGGCCCTGATCGAGATTGCAGGCAATGAGTTCGACCGGCAGCAGCCCGCGCCATTGCAGGTCGAGCAGCAGCGCCAGCAGCCCGTAGGAATCCTTGCCGCCGGAAAGGCCGACCAGCCAGCGCTTCTGTCCCTTCAGCATATCGAAATCGTCGAAGGCCTGGCGCACCTGCCTGAGCAGCCGCTTGCGCAGCTTGTTGAAGGAGACCGAGTGCGGCGCATCGGCAAACAGCGCATGGCCGACGCTGCCGTTGGCTTCGCCGTTTTCCAGATCATTCGCAATATTGGCTGCGATATTCATTGCGTCGTCCCATCGAGGTCTGTCTGCCTTAGCAGAAACGAGTTCGCCAACACAGCGTCAATCGCCGAAAACCGACCAGCCGGTACGCGCCGCCAGCATTTCCAGCGCTACGGCGCCGAGCTGCGAGTTGCCGACCTTGTTCAAGCCCGGCGACCAGACAGCGATCGAGGCAATGCCCGGCGCAACCGCGAAGATGCCGCCGCCCACACCGCTCTTGCCGGGCAGGCCGACATGATAGGCGAAATCGCCTGAGCCGTCGTAATGGCCGCAGGTCAGCATCAGCGCATTGATGCGCCGCGCCCGCTTCGGAGACACGACGGAATGGCCGGTCATCGGATTGCTGCCGCGCGCTGCGAGGAACAGCCCGGCGCGGGCCAGCTGTTCGCAGCTCATCGACAGCGCGCATTGATGAAAATAGACGCCGAGCACGTGGTCGACCGGGTGATCGAGATTGCGGTAGGCGCGCATGAAGTTGGCAAGCGCGACATTCCGATATCCCGTCTGCGTTTCCGAACGCGCCACCTTGTCGTCGATGGTGATCGATTCGTCATCGGCGAGATAACGCACGAAGCGCAACAATTCGCCGATCGCTTCACGCGGCGCGTGGCCGGCCATGACGACATCGCTGACGGCGATCGCGCCGGCATTGATGAAGGGATTGCGCGGGATGCCGCTCTCATGCTCGAGCTGGACGATGGAATTGAACGCCGATCCTGACGGTTCTCGCCCGACGCGCTTCCAAAGACCCTCGCCGACCTTGCCAAGCGCCAAGGTCAGCATGAAGACCTTGGAGATGCTCTGGATCGAGAAGGCAATGTCCGCATCGCCGACACGGTAGACCTTGCCGTCGACGGTGACGATCGCCATGCCGAACTGCCGTGGATCGACCTTGGCAAGCTCGGGAATATAGTCGGCGACCTTACCCTCGCCGATGCGCGGCAGGATATCGGTATGGATACTATCGAGGATTGCCTGCAGATCCGCCATCGCTTCTCTCCGGATAACAAAAAAGCCGCCCGAAAGAGCGGCTTTTCCATAAGCGAAAACGCCTGGTTCTTATTAACGCGAATAGAATTCGACGACCAGATGCGGTTCCATGACGACCGGGAACGGAACGTCGCTGAGCGTCGGGACGCGGCCGAAAGTAGCGACCATCTTGTTGTGATCGACTTCGATATAATCAGGAACGTCGCGCTCAGCGAGGCTGACGGCTTCCAGAACGGTCACCAGCTGCTTCGACTTCTCGCGAACTTCGATAACGTCGCCAGCCTTGCAGCGGTAAGAACCGATGTTGACGCGCACGCCGTTGACGGTGACGTGGCCATGGTTGACGAACTGACGGGCAGCAAAGACCGTCGGAACGAACTTGGCGCGATAGACGATCGCGTCGAGGCGCGACTCCAGCAGGCCGATCAGGTTTTCAGACGTGTCGCCCTTGCGGCGGTCGGCTTCAGCGAAGATCGCGCGGAACTGCTTTTCGCGCAGGTCGCCGTAGTAGCCCTTGAGCTTCTGCTTGGCGCGCAGCTGCACACCGAAGTCCGAAAGCTTGCCCTTGCGGCGCTGGCCGTGCTGGCCCGGGCCATATTCGCGGCGGTTCACCGGGGACTTCGGACGGCCCCAGATGTTTTCGCCCATACGGCGGTCAATTTTGTACTTGGACGATTCGCGCTTGCTCATCGTATTTCCTTTCAAAGGTTTATGCCGGTTTGTTGCCAAACCGCGCAAAGGAAACACGCCCTCCTCTGATCTCTGCCGAGATCTGACAGGATGTTCCGGTTACGCGAACAGAAACGATCCACGGGACATGTCAAATGAAACACCGGACATTGCTGCCCGGTGCTTGGCGCGGTCTTTAGAGGCCCGTCATGAAAATGTCAACTGCGCCAAAGCCCGAAAGCGCCACTATTCCGCAGCCAGCGGCTGATCACCCGTATCGGGCGCATTCGCGTCGCCCGGCGCGGTCTGGCAATTCATGTCGGGGAATGCCACGATGCGTTTGCCGGAGAAATCCGTGTGGACGACGACGATCCCCTGCTCCTCGAAATAACCGAGCAGGCGCCGCGCGCGCCGCGCCGAGTGGGTGCCATAGGCGCGGGCGATGCGGGCGTCCGACGGGCACGGCTCACCGCAGGCGGCAGCCTTGGCGAGCATCAGGAACACACCCTGCAGGTCGTCGGTAACGCCAGATGACAGCGACAGCGCCGTCGCCCACTCGTCGGTCGCCGCTGTCGCGGTATCGACACCGGAGCGGGAGATCGCCACACGCCGTCGAAAATCCGGCAGCGCGATCGGCGGTCCCGGCACGCGGCGCATGCGCAGCCGCACGAGAAAGTCCTGGTAGAGTACCGAATCGGTACGGAAGGCGGAGGTGGGATCGTCGAGGATTTCGGCAAGCACGCCTGCGAGGCGCTCTTCCCGCTCCTCGGCGGAGACCTCCATCTGGCTCGCCCTCGCCTCGACAGATGCGGGTGACGCCGCCGGCGTCGAGCGTGAGAGCTCCGCCAGTATATCGGTGGTCGGCCGCGGCGCCGGCGGCGCGCGGCGCACGAGCGGACGCTGGAATTCTTCCGGATCGGGCGTGAAGATCAGATCCTCGACATCCTGCGGCGCATCCGGCAGCGGCATCAGCTTCGGGCTGGAGGAGCGCGCTGAGGTTTCCACCGCGCCGATCTGGATTGGAAGCGGCCGACGCGACAGCGCCGGGCCGAGGGCGACGAAATTGCCGCGCTTCAGGTCTCTAAACATCTCCGCCTGGCGCCGGTCCATGCCGAGCAGGTCGGCAGCGCGCGCCATGTCGATATCGAGGAAGGTACGGCCCATCAGGAAGTTCGAGGCCTCGGCCGCGACGTTCTTGGCGAGTTTGGCGAGACGCTGCGTGGCAATGACGCCGGCAAGCCCGCGCTTGCGGCCGCGGCACATCAGATTGGTCATCGCGCCCAGCGACATCTTGCGCGCATCTTCCGAGACGTCGCCACCGACGGACGGCGCAAACATCTGCGCTTCATCGACGACGACAAGAACGGGATACCAGTATTCGCGGTCGGCATCGAACATGCCGTTGAGGAAGGCGGCAGCGGCACGCATCTGCTGCTCGATGTCGAGTCCTTCCAGCGTCAGCACGCAGGAAACGCGATGCTGGCGAATGCGGTTGGCAATACCAGCCAACTCCGCCTCGGTGCGTTCGCCGTCGACGACGATATGGCCGAACCTGTCGCTGAGGGTGACGAAATCACCCTCGGGATCGATGATGACCTGCTGCACCCATTGCGCCGATTGCTCGAGCAGACGGCGCAAGAGATGCGACTTCCCCGATCCGGAATTACCCTGCACGAGCAGACGGGTCGCCAGCAGCTCCTCGATATCGAGCGTCGCCGGGCTGCCGGACGCCAATCCCATATCGATGCCAACTTGCAATGCCGATCCTCGCGACGAAGAGACTCACATGAACGAAACGCCATTCTTCCGAAACGGCAACGCCCCGTCTATCAAAGAATCTGCTGATGTTCAGGGCCGGATTTTGCCAACCCACAGGACAATTCCCTCAAGCCCTCAGGCCGAATCCCTGCATCAGCCGCCGCGTCGCGAAATCCTGCTGGCCTGAGGTAAACACGGCGAAGTCGAAATTGTCGGGATGCACGGCATCGGCAACCAGCGGAACCAGCGTGCGGGCGCGCCGTGCGATTGCTTCGGCCGGATCGAGCCAATCGACCGGCCACGGGGCAATCCGCCGGAACAGATTGGCCATGAAGGGATAATGGGTGCAGGCCAGCACGACGATATCGGTCTTCTGGCCGTCCCTCTCGACGAAACACTGGTCGATTTCGGCAAGCACGGCGTCATCGGAGACGGCGTCGCCGCGGATATAGGCTTCGGCCATGCGCGCGAGGTTCTCAGAGCCGACGAGGCGGACATGGCATTGCTGCGCGAAGGATTGGATGAGATCGCGCGTATAGGCCCGCCTTACCGTGCCGGGCGTCGCGAGCACCGAGACCAGACCTGAGCGCGTGCGCTCCGCCGCCGGCTTGATCGCCGGCACGGTGCCGACAAAGGTCATCTGGGGAAAGGCGGCGCGCAGGTCGGCGCCGACCAGAGTGAAGGCGGTATTGCAGGCGATGATGCACACTTCAGGGTCATAATCCGCCAGCAGCTTGGCGAAGAGCCCGATAACCCGCTCCTTCAGCGCCTGTTCCTCCCAGCCGCCATAGGGAAAACCAGCATCGTCGGCGACATAGATGAAGCCGCGCTCCGGCATCAAGACGCGCGCCTCGCGCAAGACGGTCAGCCCGCCGATGCCGGAATCAAAGAGAAGGATAGGTTTCAGCTCACGCGTCGTCGCTGTCATCTGGCGGTGTTTCCTTGGCCGGTGTCGGGAACCTGCCGCCGCGCGGGCTCTTGCGCGAGAAGCGGTCGAGAGATGAGATGACGCCGCGCAACACGCTGATTTCCTGCTCCGTGAAAGCCCGGCGGGATAGAACTGCACGCAGATTGTCGACCATTTTGGGCTTTTTCCCGGCAGGATGGAAATAACCGCGCGCATCGAGCGCCTCTTCCAGCTGATCGAACAGGCCGAACAACTGCTCCTTGGTCGAGGGTGTCTGCCCGATCGCCTGGAAGGGCACGGCGCCAATATCCTCCATGCCGGACTTCATCCATTCATAGGACATCAGCAGCACGGCCTGGGCGATATTCAGCGAGGCAAAGGCCGGATTGACGGGAAAGGTGACGATCTCGTCGGCCAGCGCCACTTCCTCATTGGTCAACCCCCAGCGCTCGCGCCCGAAGAGAATGCCGGTGCCCTCGCCCGCACGGAATTTCGCCCTCAGCATCTCGGCGGCGATGACCGGGGAGCGCACCGGCTTATAACCGTCGCGCTCGCGTGCCGTCGTCGCATAGACGAAGTTGAGATCGGCGACCGCCTGCTCCAGCGTGTCGTAGACCTTCGTTGCCGCGATCACATGATCGGCCTTGGAGGCGGTCGCCAGCGCCTTTTCGTTCGGCCAGCCGTCACGCGGATTGACGAGGCGCAGTTCTGCCAAGCCGAAATTCGCCATGGCGCGCGCCACCATGCCGATATTCTCGCCCATCTGCGGCTCGACCAGAATGACGGCCGGCCCCTCGGCCAGAAGTTGACGCTCGCTGTTCGTGCCTGCCATGGTCTTATCCTTGTTTCGAGCGCGCAATAGCCTCGCCCGTCGCAAACGGCAAGACGTCGGCCTGCGGATAGAGCCTTTCCAGCGCCGAACCGATCATTTCGAGCCCGAGCCTGGCGCCCTCGCGCGACAGCGGCAGGTGTCGTCCTGTCGTCCGCGATGCCTTGCGCTTGATCAGGAAGCAGCTGGATCCGCGCGGGGCAGCATCGTCGATCAGCGCCAGATCCGCCGCAATCAGCCCTTTCAGAGTGTCGGCGGCCGGCGCTTGATAATTCTTTGCCAGGATACGCGCCCAATAGGTGCAGGACAGGAAGATCGCCAGCGTCTGGCGGATCTGGCCCGGCCGCGTCACCACCGACCACGACGAGCCGAGCGGCCGCGCCGCCACCGTCACGTCGCGGTAGCAGGCATCGATCTTCTGTGACAGCGCCATCAGCTCGAAACCGCTCTTACCCTCGCTAAGCGCCCCGAGCAGGTCGCGCAGCGCCTGGAACCAGCGGGCAAGCGCGGAATCGAGCGCGCCACGCGTGCGTGTCGGAAAGACGATGAAGGCGACCGCCGTTCCGGCCGCAGCCCCAATCATGGTCTCGCCGATGCGCAGCTTCAACAGATCGAGCGTCAGCACGCCCGTCATGCCGTAGACCAGGCAGAGCACGATCGAGATGAAGAAGGTCATCGTCGCATAGGAAACCTGCAGGAAATAGAAGGCGAGGAAGATACAGACGGCGGCAACCGGAATGGCAATATCGGGCTCGCCTGAAATCAGCGTTGCCAGCACAAGGCCGATGGCAATCCCGAACACGGTGCCGAGCGAGCGCGACAGCGCCCTCATCGCAGTGTCGCCGCGCGAATTGGTGTTGGTAAAGACGAGGAAGGAAGCAAGCACCGCCCAGAACCAGCGTTCGCGTGACAAGAGCAGGCCGAAGCTCATGGCGATCGCCGACGCGATGGTGATCTGCAGTGCCGAACGCAGCAGAGGATTGGCGAAAGAAAAGTCGATCGCCTGGGATTGCGCCGTATCCTTGATCGCGTCGATCTCGGAGAAACCGGAGGCCTGCCCCTCGCCGATCGCCTGCGTCAACTGCTGCCGCGCCTCGCCGAGCCAGAGAAGGGCCCGCAGGGTTTCTCCCTGCGGCTGATCCCTGATGGCGTCGGCCATCCCTTCAAATCTTGCAACTTCCGCCGTATCCGCCTCGATAACGGCATGGACGAGCGCAAAAGGCGGCGGGCTCTGGAAGCTCAGCACGATCGCGCTCTCGGCGGCAAGATGAGCGTCGAAAAGCCGGATCGCCAGTTCGGCGGCTGGGTCGGCGGCGCCGTCGAAAACACCGGCCGGCGGGCGCGGGATGAAGGTCTCCGCCATCAGCACCACTTCCTTCAGCCGGTCTTCCAGCTGGCGCAGTTCCTGCCGGTCGGCTTCGCCGATCTCGGCGCCGCCGGCGATGGCGGCGAGCTTGAAGAGGATCTGGTTGATCCGACCCCTGACGCTTTCGAGCGAACGCAACAGATCGCGCCGCCAATCGTCGGGCAGCAGAACCGCCCTGACCAGATGGCCGACGAGCACCGCGACGACAGGGCCGATCGCCACTTCAGGCAGCTCGGCAAGCGGAGGCCGGAAATAGGCGCCCATGAAATAGGAGGTGAAGGCGAACATGCCGATGGCAAAACCGCGCGGCCCGAACACCCGTCCCGCCGATGCGAGCGCGATCACCACCAGGAAGACGAGATCGGAGAGAAAGCGGCGATCCTCGAGCCCCGCGGCAATGCCGACGACGGCGAGGCTTGCCACACAGCCGAAGAGCCGCGTCACCAACTGGCGGGAATTGCCCTTGTCGCGCACCGCCACGCCGCCTTCGATCGACAGCACAATGCCGAGGCCAAAGGCCGCGGTCGGCAACGACAGGATGAGCATGTGGATGGCAAGAAGGACCAAAAAGGAGAAAACGATCGTCAGCGTCACCCGCAGGGCCATGCGCAGACGCGAAAGCGCCGGATCATTGGCAAGCAGCCAGTCGCGAGCCTGAAAACCGGAAAACAAATGCAGGCCTCCTCATGCCGCGGAAGGATCGACAGATAATGCCATGCCGGGCGAAGCAAATCGCCCGCGATCGAATCTCGACGCTCGCGACTGTCGCGCGCCTATTGGCCCTTGGCAATCAGCGCCATCGTCGCCTTCAGGGAATCGCGGCCCTGCGTTTCGATATTCTCGGTGACGATATCATCGATGACGGCTTGGCCAGCCTCCTCGACCACCTCGAAGCGAACGGTTGTGTAGTCCTTGGCGTCAGGAGTGTCCGCGCAGGCGGATTTCTTGAAGCGCACCGTGACCTCGGTCGTCCCGTTGACCGGGGGCGCAGCCGCCATCGTCAGATCCTCCAGCGGGCATGCATCCTGGCCGTTGACGATGACATCGTAATCGAAGGGCGATATGCCGTCGTCGTCGTCGCCGGCGGGAAATTGCGCGGCCGCCTGATATTTTGCGATGAAGTCCTTGCTGTAGAGTTGGTCGAGCCGGCTCGCATCGAAGATGTCGGTCCAGTCGCTATTGTTGTCGGCCCAGTTGCTCCTGGTTGCGTCCATGATCTCCTTCACGGGAGCCGTGGCATCGGCCGCGTGGGCGGCGCCTGAAAAGGCGATAAGGCTTGCGATAACAACGGCGATTGTCTTCATGATCGAATGTTCCGGGGCGGGCAAATCAACGCGGACACTAGCCAGATTTCAGCGCTTGGCAATGCCGGCAAAAACGCATTGTGAAACCCGTTGCAGCTTTGCGTTCCCGGTTCACAGTGCTATAGCGCTCCTCATCAGGTCACCCACCCGGGACGCTTGTCCCCTTCAAGCTCGAACGAGGCAGATACATGAACAAGATCAAGGTCGCCAATCCCGTCGCCGATCTCGACGGCGATGAAATGACGCGCATCATCTGGCAGCTCATCAAGGATAAGCTGATCCATCCGTATCTCGACCTCGATATCGACTATTTCGACCTCTCCGTCGAAAACCGCGACGCCACCAACGACCAGGTGACCGTCGACGCCGCCAATGCCATCAAGAAGTACGGCGTCGGCATCAAGTGCGCGACGATCACGCCGGATGAGGCCCGCGTCAAGGAATTCAACCTCAAGGAAATGTGGAAGAGCCCGAACGGCACGATCCGCAACATCCTCGGCGGCGTCATCTTCCGCGAGCCGATCATCTGCAAGAACGTGCCGCGCCTGGTTCCCGGCTGGACCCAGCCGATCGTCGTCGGCCGCCACGCCTTCGGCGACCAGTACCGCGCCACCGACTTCAAGTTCCCCGGCAAGGGCAAGCTGACGATCAAGTTCGTCGGCGAAGACGGCACCGTCATCGAGAAGGAAGTCTTCAACGCGCCGGGCGCCGGCGTCGCCATGGCCATGTACAACCTCGATGAATCGATCCGCGAATTCGCCCGCGCCTCGATGATGTACGGCCTGATGCGCAAATGGCCGGTCTACCTGTCGACCAAGAACACCATCCTCAAAGCCTATGACGGCCGCTTCAAGGACATCTTCGAGGAAGTCTACGAGACAGAATTCAAGGATCAGTTCAAGGAAGCCGGCATCACCTATGAACACCGTCTGATCGACGACATGGTCGCCTCGGCGCTCAAGTGGTCGGGCGGTTATGTCTGGGCCTGCAAGAACTATGACGGCGACGTCCAGTCTGACACGGTTGCCCAGGGCTTCGGCTCGCTCGGCCTGATGACCTCGGTGCTGCTGACGCCGGATGGCAAGACGGTGGAAGCCGAAGCCGCCCACGGCACGGTTACCCGCCATTACCGCCAGCACCAGAAGGGCCAGGAAACCTCGACGAACTCGATCGCCTCGATCTTCGCCTGGACCCGCGGCCTCGCCCATCGCGCCAAGCTCGACGACAACGCCGAGCTTGGCCGCTTCGCTTCGACGCTCGAAAAGGTCTGCGTCGATACCGTCGAATCCGGCTTCATGACCAAGGACCTGGCGCTCTTGATCGGCCCCGACCAGCCGTGGCTGTCGACCACCGCCTTCCTCGACAAGATCGACCAGAACCTGCAGAAGGCGATGGCGTAAGCCTCCTCTTTCGGGATAGCATCGGAACGGCGGGGATTTCCCCGCCGTTTTCATTTTGGGAGAACAGCTGATGACGGCGACCGTACGCCCGCTGGAACCATCCGACCGCGCCGCTTGGGAAACCCTGTGGGAGGCGTATCAGCGCTTCTACGAAGTGGTCATCCCACCCGAAACCACCGATCTCACCTGGGGCCGTTTCCACGATCCCAGCGAACCGATGCATGCGCTCGGCGCCTTCGATGGAGACGGCCGCCTCGTCGGCATCGTCCATGCCATCTTTCACCGCTCCTGCTGGCTGCCGCAATGGACGTGCTACCTGCAGGATCTCTATGTCGAAAACAGCCAGCGCGGGCTCGGTACCGGCGCCGCGCTGATCGATGCGGTCGCCGATCTTGCCCGTCAAAACGGCGCAGGCAGGCTTTATTGGATGACGCATGAAACGAATGCCACGGCGAGGCGGCTCTACGACAAGATCGCCGAGCGCTCAGGCTTCATCCAGTACCGCAAGGCTCTTTGAAGATCGGGGGTTGCACAAAGACCTCCCCGCGCTATTGATTCCGAGCGACGCAACAGGAGGAGGATGTCATGACCGAAGAATTGGTATTCTACACGAACCCGATGTCACGCGGCCGCATCGCGCGCTGGATGCTGGAGGAAATCGGTCAGCCCTATCGCACCGAACTCCTGACCTTCGGCGAACGCATGAAGGCGCCGGAATATCTGCGCATCAACCCGATGGGCAAGGTTCCGGCGATCCGCCATGGCAACACCGTCGTCACTGAATGCGCAGCGATCTGTGCCTATCTCGCCGAGACCTTCCCCGAAAAAGGTTTGGCCCCCAAGCAGGAAGAGCGCGCCCGCTACTACCGCTGGATGTTCTTTGCCGCCGGCCCGCTGGAATCGGCGGTGACGATGAAGGCGCTCGGCTTCGAAATTCCAGCAGAACGCCTCCGCATGGCCGGCTGCGGCGGTTTCGGCGACGTCATGAACACACTCGAAATGGCCGTCTCCGGCTCGACCTACGTCGCCGGCGAGCGCTTCACCGCCGCCGACGTCTATGTCGGCTCGCATATCGGCTGGGGTCTCGGCTTCGGCAGCATCGAAAAGCGCCAGGCCTTCGTCGATTACTTCGGCCGCATCAGCGAACGTGAGCCCTATAAGCGCGCCAATGCGCTGGATGATGAGGCCGGCAAGACGATGCAGGCCGCCTGATCGTCATCGCCGCGCCGCGCCGGGATGTCAGCCCTCAGGCAAGCGGCATATGGATATCCGTCATCAGCTCGGTCGGCGGCACGTCGCGCGGGTTGTTGAGATATTCCTCGAACATGACGCTGTCCTTCAGTTGCCGCCCGGATTTCGGCAGCCACTCCGCATAGAGCCACTGGTAGGCCTTGTGCATGTCGGCATAGGGGCCTTTATGGCGCAGCACGGCGTAGTCGCCGCCGTCGATCGTGCGCCGCTCGAACGGCGCTTCGGCCGACCCCGCGGAAACGCCGGTGACGCAGGCGATCGAGCGCAGCTGTTCGGCCGGCACGATATCAGGATCGTCGAGATAGACACCGATCATCCGCATGTCGGGCCTGGCGAGACCACGCGCGTAAAGCGTGCCGAACAATGTTTCGAAGGCTTTGCCGATCTCCATATAGGAGCCGGCATGGGCAACACCGATCAGTTCGGTGGGTGCGATCTCACGTATGGTAACGTCGAACATGGCTTTGATCTTTCCGTTAGGTGAGGGTTGGAAGGCTGTGTGGCTTCCCTCTTTCCGATAGCGTGCCGGCGGCATGCCGTAGACCGACTTGAAAATGCGGTTGAAGGATTGGAGATTGGGATAGCCTGATCGCTTCGCAATCTCACGGACGGCAAGCTCCGTGCGGACGATTTCGCCCGCCGCGCGATGCAGCCGCAGCCGCTTGACGGTGGCCGCCAGCGTCTCGCCGTAAATCGCCCGATAGATCCTGTGCCAGTGATAGCTGGACATGCAGGCGATCTCGGCCAGGCGCGCCATATCCAGCTCCTCGTCGAGGTGGTCGTGAATATAAGCCGATACCCGTCTCAGACGGGTTTCATAAAGTGCCCATGCCGTTTCCCCGTTCATGTCAAACCTCCTGCAAATCGATCGGATGCAACAAAGCATAGCCCGATTTGACAAATCCTGCGGACTTGCCGGCTCCGGAGCGCCAAAGTTCAAGAGAGCCTTATCCTTGCTGACGTGCCGAGCAGGTGCCTCGAAGGACGAGGCGGGTACACCGGCATCACGCCAACGTCCCTCATTCCTGTGCTCGTCACAGGATTCCATTCACGGCGCGTCCGCGCCGTGAATGAATCAGTACCGAAAGAAAAAAGATCTTTCGCGCCCAATGACTTGGGCGCACTGGATTCGTGTGACAAGCACAGGAATGAGGGAGGAGAGCCGACGTAACCCGGCAGCTCAGCCCGCGAGTGCTACGGCCACCGCTTCGATCGCCTCGTCGGCCTTCGAGCCGTCGGGGCCGCCGGCCTGGGCCATGTCGGGGCGGCCGCCGCCGCCCTTGCCGCCGAGGGCGGCCGAGGCGACGCGCACCAGATCGACAGCACTGAAACGATCCACGAGATCCGGCGTCACGGCGACGACCGCACTCGCCTTGCCGTCGTCGGAGACGCCGATCAGCGTCACGACGCCGGAGCCGATGCTGGTCTTGCCGTCATCGGCAAGCCCTTTGAGGTCCTTGGGATCGACGCCCGATATCGACTTGCCGAGGAACTTGACGCCGGCGACTTCGCGCACGGCATCGGCCGAGCCGCCCTGCCCGCCGCCCATGGCAAGTTTGCGCTTGGCGTCGGCCAGTTCCCTTTCGAGCTTGCGGCGCTCGTCCATCAACGCTTCGACACGCGACAGAACCTCCGAAGGCTGAACCTTCAGCGAGGCAGCCAGCGTCTTCACGCGATCGTCCTGCTCAGCCAGATATTCGCGCGCCGATTCACCGGTCAGCGCTTCGATGCGGCGAACCCCGGCGCCGACGGCACTTTCGCCGAGAACGCGGATCAGGCCGATCTGACCGGTGGCCGACACATGCGTGCCGCCACAAAGCTCGACCGAGTAAGGCTTGTTGCTCTTTGCGCCATGAACGCCTGTGCCCATCGAGACGACCCGCACTTCATCGCCGTACTTCTCGCCGAAGAGCGCCATGGCGCCTTCCTCGATGGCGTCGTCGACGCTCATCAGCCGGGTCGTGACATGAGAATTCTGCAGCACGATCTCGTTGGCCATATCCTCGACGATCTTCAGCTCCTCGGTCGACATCGGCTTCGGATGCGACACGTCGAAACGCAGGCGCTCGGGCGCGACCAGCGAACCCTTCTGGGCAACATGGGTGCCGAGCACTTCGCGCAGCGCCTCGTGCAGCAGGTGTGTTGCCGAGTGGTTGGCGCGCAGCCGCGAACGGCGGGCGTGATCGACGGTGAGAACAACCGCATCGCCGCTCTTGAATGCGCCTTCGACAACGACGCCGGAATGCACGAAGAGGCCTTCGCCCTTCTTCTGCGTGTCCGATATCTCTATTCTGCCGTGGTCGGACGAAATGATGCCGGTATCGCCCATCTGACCGCCGGATTCGCCATAGAACGGCGTCTGGTTCACGACGATCTGCACCTTGTCGCCGGCCTGGGCTTCTTCAGCAGCAGCCCCGTCCTTGACGATCGCCTGCACCACGCCTTCGGCGGTTTCGGTGTCGTAACCCAGGAATTCGGTTGCCCCGTTCTTTTCCCTAAGCTCGAACCAGATGGTTTCGGTTGCCTTCTCGCCGGAACCGGCCCAGTGCGAACGGGCTTCGGCCTTCTGGCGCTGCATGGCATCGGTAAAACCGGAGATATCGACGCCGATCTCACGGGCGCGCAAAGCGTCCTGCGTCAGGTCGAGCGGGAAGCCGTAGGTGTCGTAGAGCTTGAAGGCGGTCTCGCCGTCCAGCATGTCGCCCTTGCCGAGATCCGTGGTCGCATCCGACAGCAGCGACAGGCCACGCTCCAGCGTCTTGCGGAAGCGGCCTTCTTCGAGTTTCAGCGTCTCCGAGATCAACGCTTCGGCACGCACGAGTTCCGGATAGGCGCGGCCCATCTCCTGCACCAGCGTCGGCAGCAGCTTGTACATCAGCGGCTCCTTGGCGCCGAGAAGCTGGGCGTGTCGCATGGCGCGACGCATGATACGGCGCAACACATAGCCGCGGCCTTCATTCGACGGCAGCACGCCGTCGGCGATCAGGAAGGCCGAGGAGCGCAGATGGTCGGCGATGACGCGGTGGCTGGCGCTGCCCTCAGCCTTGGCGCCCATCGTCTCTTCGATGGCGCCGATCAGCGTGCGGAACAGGTCGGTGTCGAAGACGCTCTGGACGCCCTGCAGGATGCAGGCCATGCGCTCTAGACCCATGCCAGTATCGATCGACGGACGCGGCAGCGGATTGCGCACGCCGGGTTCGATCTGCTCGAACTGCATGAAGACGAGGTTCCAGAATTCCAGGAACCGGTCGCCATCCTCCTCCGGCGAACCGGGAGGGCCGCCCCAGACGTTCTCGCCCTGGTCTATGAAGATTTCAGAGCATGGGCCGCAGGGGCCGGTATCGCCCATCTGCCAGAAATTGTCGGAGGTCGGGATGCGGATGATCTTGTCGTCGGACAAGCCGGCGATCTTCCTCCACAGCGTCGCGGCTTCCTCGTCTTCGGAATAGACGGTGACCAGCAGGCGATGTTTCGGCAGATCGAAACCTTCGGTGACGAGCTTCCAGGCAAGCTCGATCGCATTCTCCTTGAAATAGTCGCCAAACGAAAAGTTGCCGAGCATTTCGAAGAAGGTCAGGTGGCGGGCGGTATAGCCGACATTGTCGAGGTCGTTATGCTTGCCGCCGGCGCGCACGCATTTCTGCGAGGTGGTCGCCGTGGAATAAGGGCGTTTCTCCAGGCCGGTGAAGACGTTCTTGAACTGCACCATGCCGGCATTGGTGAACATCAGCGTCGGGTCGTTGCGCGGCACGAGCGGGCTCGACGAGACGATCTCATGACCGTTCTTCTTGAAATAGTCGAGGAATGTCGACCGGATATCGTTCACACCGCTCATGCTATGCCCTTCAATGCTGCCGGAGGCAGGTAAATCTAAATCCATCGGCTTTTAACGTTCACCTCCGCCACTGTCCAGCAGACAAACAAAACCGGCCGCATTCTGATCAGGGAATGCAGCCGGCTTGGATTTTCAAAGGGACTGGCGGAAAACCGATCGCGAAAATTACATTTCCGCGGCAGCGTCACCATCATCGGGATCCGGTCCGCCGTTCTGCAGGAAGCGGTCGGCGATCAGGCCGGCATTCTGGCGCAGCGACAGCTCGATCTCACGGGCGAGATCCGGATTGTCGCGCAGGAAGGTCTTGGCGTTTTCGCGGCCTTGGCCGAGACGCTGGCTGTTATAGGAGAACCAGGCACCGGATTTCTCGACGATGCCGGCCTTGACGCCGAGATCGACCAGTTCGCCGGTCTTGGAAACGCCCTCGCCATACATGATGTCGAATTCGACCTGCTTGAAGGGCGGCGCCATCTTGTTCTTGACGACCTTGACGCGGGTCTGGTTGCCGATCACCTCTTCGCGCTCCTTGACCGCGCCGATGCGGCGGATGTCGAGGCGCACGGAGGCGTAGAACTTCAGCGCATTGCCGCCGGTTGTCGTCTCAGGCGAACCGAACATGACGCCGATCTTCATGCGGATCTGGTTGATGAAGATCACCATGGTGTTCGACTTGGAAATCGAAGCCGTGAGCTTGCGCAGCGCCTGGCTCATCAGGCGCGCCTGCAAGCCGGGAAGACTGTCGCCCATCTCGCCTTCGATTTCGGCGCGCGGCGTCAGTGCGGCGACCGAGTCGACGACGAGAACGTCGACGGCGCCAGAGCGCACGAGCGTATCGGTGATTTCGAGCGCCTGCTCGCCGGTATCGGGCTGCGAGATCAAAAGGTTCTGCAGATCGACGCCAAGCTTGCGGGCATAGACGGGATCGAGCGCATGTTCGGCATCAACGAAGGCGCAAATGCCGCCCTTCTTCTGCGCTTCCGCAATGGTCTGCAGCGCAAGCGTCGTCTTACCCGAGCTTTCCGGCCCGTAAATTTCGATGATACGGCCCCTCGGCAGACCACCAACGCCAAGTGCGATATCGAGGCCAAGCGAGCCGGTCGAGATCGTCTCGATCTCGACAACATTCTCGTTGGAGCCGAGTTTCATGATCGAGCCCTTGCCGAACGACCGCTCTATCTGTGAGAGTGCCGCTTCAAGCGCTTTGCTTTTGTCCACCGATTTGTCCTCTACCAGCCGCAATGAATTCTGAGACATCCGATCC
The DNA here is from genome assembly GCF_019793435.1 of Rhizobium redzepovicii. GTDB lineage: Bacteria > Pseudomonadota > Alphaproteobacteria > Rhizobiales > Rhizobiaceae > Rhizobium > Rhizobium redzepovicii. The sequence continues at coordinate 81,837 of NZ_JAILYH010000014.1, forward strand.
ACCTTTAGGTTATTGAAGCCGCCCAAGCAATGTCGAGTTTGTACCCCATTTGTTCTATTTCCGCAATAGGCGATCAAACGATTGAAAGAAAAAGGTAAAACAGCCTGTGTTCTATATTTGTTTTATCGATGCAAAGCAACGGCTTAGGCCTTATGCACCGGCTTTGCCGCGGCTGCTAGCACCGTCTCGATTCGCGCTTCGGGCATCGGAAGGCGGTTGAAGTGAAGAAAAAGATTCTTGTTCTCGGCGGCGCCCATATCGACCGGCGCGGCCGGATCTCCGGCGAAACGGCGCCGGGCGCCAGCAATCCCGGCACCTGGTTCGAGGAGCCGGGCGGCGGCGGCTTCAATGCGGCCCGCAACCTGGCAAGGCTCGGTTTTCAGGTGACGATGATTTCGCCACGCGGCGGCGACTCCATCGGCGAGATGGTCGGCGAAGCCGCCGATTTCGCCGGCATCGACGACCGGCCTTTCGTGTTCCTCGACCGCAAGACCCCGAGCTATACGGCGATCATCGAGAAGGACGGCAATCTGGTGATCGCCCTTGCCGACATGGATCTCTACCGATTCTTCGTGCCGCGGCGTCTCTCCATCCGCTGGGTGCGCGAAGCTTTCGCCGCCCATGATCTCATTCTTTTCGACGCCAACCTGCCGGAGGAGACGATCGCAGCGATCGTTGCCAAGGCGCATTCCCTGGCGAAGCCGGTCGCGGCGATTGCCATCTCGCCGGCCAAGGTCGTCAGGCTGAAACAGTGCATCGCGGATATCGACTACCTGTTCCTGAATGAAGCCGAGGCCGCTGCCCTTGCCGGTAAACAGCCGGAAGACGCTGCCGGCTGGCCGCCGCTTCTGAACCAGATCGGCATCAGGAACGCCGTCGTCACCCGCGGCCGCCGCGAGCTCGTGGCACTTTGCAAGGGCCGCGCCGTGACGCTGCAGCCGCCGATCGCCGACACGGTCGCCGACGTCACCGGAGCCGGCGATTCTCTTGCGGCCGGCACGCTTGCCGCCCTGATGCTCGGTCTGCCGCTCGAAGAGGCCGTTCGCCACGGCACGGCTGCCGCAACGCTCACCGTGCAGTCGCGGCACGCCGTCAACGAAAATCTGACGCCGGATCTCTTGAATGCGGCGCTTGCCCTTGTTCCCGAGGTCAGAATTCTGCATTGAAGCCGCTATATTAAATAGTCGAGCATGAGGTGCGAAAACCGCTGACACGCTTCGGCATCATGCTCATCGACGACAGGACAACATCATGACCAAGCCCATTTCGCCCCTTCTGCCGATTGCCTATTCGAAAGAGGTTGCCAGCGCCAAGCAGCGCGGCGCGCCGCTGGTGGCGCTAGAATCGACCATCATCACCCATGGCATGCCCTATCCCGGCAATATCGAGATGGCCCGCAGCGTCGAGACGATCATTCGCGAACAGGGCGCGGTGCCGGCAACCATCGCCGTCATTCATGGCACGCTGCATATCGGCCTTGAAGCCGGCGAACTGGAGCAGCTTGCCAAGGCGACCGAAGTGATGAAGGTATCGCGCGCCGATCTCGCCTTCGCGATCGCCGAGCGCCGCACCGGCGCCACCACGGTGGCCGCGACGATGATTGCCGCCGCCCGCGCCGGCATCCGCGTCTTTGCCACAGGCGGCATCGGAGGCGTGCACCGAGGCGCCGAGGAAAGCTTCGATATATCGGCCGATCTCGAGGAACTCGCCCGCACCGGCGTCATCGTCGTCTGCGCCGGCGCCAAGGCGATCCTCGACATTCCGAAGACGCTGGAAGTGCTGGAAACCCGCGGCGTTCCCGTCGTCACCTATGAGAGCGAAGAATTCCCCGCCTTCTGGTCACGCGCCTCGGGCATCCGCAGCCCACTGTCGCTGAACAGCCCGGCCGCCATCGCCAATTTCCAGACGGTGCGCGAACAGCTCGGCATCGACGGCGGCATGCTCATCGCCAATCCGGTGCCGGAAGCCGACGAGATCGCCCGCGAAGAGATGGAGATCTACATTGAGCGGGCACTCGACAGCGCCGAGCGCGACGAGATCACGGGCAAGGCGGTGACGCCTTATCTGCTCTCGACCATCTTCGATCTGACGGACGGCCAGAGCCTGAAGACGAATATTGCGCTGGTCGAGAACAATGCGCGGCTGGCGGCTGAGATTGCCGTGGCGTTGGGTGAGTGAGGCCTACGGGGCAGGCCGGAATCGCCTTGCCAGACAGCTGCTGCCGTTCCAGCCCCCTCTGCCCTACCGGGCATCTCCCCCACAGGTGGGGAGATTGGCTAGACGCAATGGCTTCCCCCAACAATTGGCGTCGCAGCTCGCCGAAACGTTGATGTGGCGAGAAGGTTCCGCCGCTTGTGATCTCCCCACAGGTGGGGGAGATGCCCGGCAGGGCAGAGGGGGCGGCCGCGGCACGCCCTGTCTACTAAGGCGATGCCGGCTGCCCTCACCCGTCCAGCGTCTCCTTCACCACCACAGCTAATTGCTTCAGCGAAAACGGCTTCGGCAAAAACCCGAATTTCGCGTCCGGCGGCAGGTTCCGGGCAAAGGCATCTTCGGCGTAACCCGAGACGAAGATGAATTTCATGTCGGGATAGGTCTTGCGCAACTCGCGCAGCAGCGTCGGGCCGTCCATCTCGGGCATGACGACGTCGGACACGACGATGTCGACCTTGCCTTCCAGCTCTTCCAAGATGGCGAGCGCCTCGACGCCCGAGCCGGCTTCGTGCACGGTATAACCGCGCGTTTCCAGCATGCGCTTGCCGCCGCGGCGCACCGCCTCCTCGTCTTCGACGAGAAGGATGACCGCCGATCCCGTCAGGTCCTCCGGCTGTTGCGCCGTTGGCGCCTCCGGCCGAATGCCGATCTCGGCGACGGCGCTGTCGATCGCACCCGCTTCCGCGGCCACCGCCGGCTCCGGGATGTGGCGCGGCAGGAAGACCCGGAAGGTCGTGCCCTTGCCGACTTCGGATTCCGGCTGGATATAGCCGCCCGATTGCTTGACGATGCCATAGACCATGGCGAGACCAAGCCCGGTGCCCTTGCCGACATCCTTGGTGGTGAAGAAGGGCTCGAAGATCTTGTCCATGATTTCGGGCGCGATACCGGTGCCGTTGTCGGCGACTTCGATCAGCACCATGTCCTCAGCCGGCATGTAGGAATAGTTGAAGGCGGAGACCTCGGAAGCAGTCAGGTTTCGGGTGCGCAGCGTCAGTGTGCCACCCTCGGGCATGGCGTCGCGCGCATTGACGCAGAGATTGATCAGCACCTGTTCGAATTGCGAAAGGTCGGTTTTGACGGGCCAGAGGTCGCGGCCATATTGCACGTCGAGCTTGACATTGGTGCCGGAGAGCAGCCGGTCGACCAGCATGCGCAGGTCGCCGACGACATCGGTGAGGTTGAGCACCGAGGGCCGCATCGTCTGCTTGCGCGAGAAGGCGAGCAACTGGCGCACCAGCACCGCGGCGCGGTTGGCGTTGCGCTTGATTTCCATCAGGTCGGCAAAGCTCGCATCGGCCGGCCGTGCCTGCAGCAGCAGATGGTCGGAGGAAAGCAGGATCGCCGTCAGCACATTGTTGAAATCATGCGCGATGCCGCCGGCGAGCGTTCCGACGGCATTCATCTTCTGCGTCTGCGCCATCTGCGCTTCCAGCGCCTTCTGCTCGGTCACCTCGACGGCGTAGACGATCGCCGCCTCCTCGGGCGCCTCGTCGCTCTGGTCGATGACGGCGTTGACGTAGAAACGGAAATAGCGCGCTTCGTCGGTCGGCGTGCGGGTATCGAGGGGCGCAATGTCGCCCTGCCGGTCCTTGGCCGCTGCCAGCGCCTCGGCGAGCTGCGGCCGGTCGCTTTCCTGCACGATGGTTTCGAGATGCGGCGCCTTTTCGAGATCGTCGCGCGAGACGACGCCGGAGAACATCTTCAGGAACGGTGCGTTGGTCCGCAGGATGCGCCCGTCCCCGTCCACCGAGGCGATCGCCATCGGCGTATTGTTGAAGAAGCGGGTGAACCGCATGGCGGCGGCCGAAGCGGACTGGCCGCCCGCCTCGCTCTTTTCACGCCCCAGCACGATCGTCCGGCTTTCGCCGGGTGCGCCGTCGCGCATCGAGGTGACGCTGTGGATGATCTGCACCGGCAGGCTCTGGCCGTTGGTCTTGCGCAGGTCGAGATCGAGCGTCACCGTCTTCTTCAGGCCGGGTTCGGCCTGCACCGACTGGATGAGCGCCAGCCCCTCGCCCGCCACCACGTCGCCGATGGTCATCGAGCCCGGCACGAATTTGGTGAGATCGAGGCCTAGCCACTCGGCAAGCGTGGCGTTCAGATAGAAGATCTCGCCCTTCCTGCCGGCTGAGAAGAAACCGGCCGGCGCATGGTCGAGATAGTCGATCGCGTTCTGCAATTCCTTGAAGAAGCGCTCCTGGTCGTCCCGCTCCGTGGTGATATCGGTAATCTGCCAGATCTGCAGCGGCTTGCCGCCGTTTTCCTCCGGCTGCAGCAGCCGCGCCTTCAGCCGATACCAATGGGCGCCTGAGCTGTTGCTGCCGGGGCCGACGGCGCGCAGCAGGCGGAATTCCTCCCGGCCTTCCTTGCCCTCGCGCAGGCCGTTGACCAGCCGATAGAGCGCCTCATTCGATTCGCGGTGGCGCGACAGCAGGCTTTCCAGCGTCTGCACCTCGGTCGCCTTGCGCGCGCCGGTCAGCGCACCATAGGCGGCGTTGGCATATATGATCCGGCCCTTTTCGTCGGTGATCAGCGTGCCGTCGGGATGGCTGTTGAGGAAGGCGCGCGCCAGGCTGTCGGACTGACGCTGCGGCATCACCTCGATGAAGCCGATGACCGAGGATACCAGGAAGAAGATGCCGACCATGGCAAGCACGCCGAGACCGCCGAGCACGATCTCATTGTCGAGCGATCTCTTGAAGACGACGAAGCCGCCGGCGGCTGCAATCAGCACAAGGGCCAGCAGAAGAATGCGCAAAACCGTGCCAGAACGCCCCCCACGATCCACAAGCGGTGCGTTATAATCGTCGGCCTGACGCGGTTTCGTCATGTATTCCTCACATAAGTCCCTCCAGCTTCGTAGCACGAACACGAAGCGGGAATCAGGCACTCTTTCCTTCTTAGCAATTTGCCGCGTTGGCAAAAACACCGGTGGTCGGCAAGACTGCTTGAATTCACAGGCAACAGCGCCATCTGCCCCTGAACCCTGACGCGGCCGACCGTGCGCAACATCGGCGAGCGCCCAATCCGCGGAACACGAAAACGCGTTCTCCCGTGACTGGACAGCACCGGCGGCCCTTGCCTAAGGAACGGAAAAGTCGTCAATATGTGCCGAATATGAAATGGAGTGAGTGACTATGTTGGATGATGTTGTCGGAGCTTATGGCAGCCGTTTTCTGCTTGCCGCCGGTGGCGTCGGTCTGGCGCTTCTCCTGCTCATCCTCGTGCTCTGGGTGATCCGCAGCCGGGCGCCCTCGCCCTTCGTGCGCGGCGGCCGCAACCGCCAGCCGCGTCTGCAGGTCCTGGATGCCGCCGCTGTCGATGCCCGTCGCCGGCTGGTGCTGGTGCGCCGCGACGACGTCGAGCATCTGATCATGATCGGCGGCCCGAGCGATATAGTCATCGAAAGCCGTATCCTGCCCGCAGCGGCCGAACAGCCGGAAATCGCCGGCCTTCCACAACCTGTCGAACAGCGTCCAGTATCACCCCCGGCGCAGCCGGAACCGTCCCCCGTTTCTCCGCCCCGCGCTGCAATTGCAGCTCCGGCCTCACCGCCTGCCGCAGCCCGCGTCGAGCCGGCCGCCGAGCCTTCCTTCTCCGCACCGGTTTCGCCCGAGCCGCGCCCGCGCCCCGAACCGCAGGCCCAGCAGGCCGCAGCACCGCCGGTGGCGACCAGCCCTCTTCCGGCAAACCGGGTGATAGCGCCCCTGTCGGCCGAACGCGACATTCCTCCACCTGCCCCACCCCAGCCGCGCCCGCCGGAGCGTCCTGTTGCTCCCCCGGTCGCGCCCGCAGCGTTCCACGATACCGCAAGTGCGGCCGAGATCCTCGATGCCGCCCGTCAGCGCGTGCTGCCGCAGCAGCGCATTGAACCCGAGATCTCCGCACCGCCTGTCCAGCACATGCCGCCCGCCGCCCCCGGCCCAGCCGAAGACGATGCGGCTGCGCAATCGGCAGCGGCGACCCGCCATGATTTCCAGCGGGTGCTGGAAGAGGAGATGTCGAACAATCTGACGGCCGAACGCATCGTGCCGGCGCCGGCAAACCAGGCCCCCCGCCAAGCCATACCGCAGCCGCAGCCGAGCAACCTGCCGCGCCGCGATCCCGACCTCGCCCCAATCACCGGCGCCGATACGGAACTGCAGAAAGAAGTCGCCCGCATCTTCGGCGAAATGAGCGTCAATCGCGACAAATGAGGGCAAAGGCCCCCGCGTCACGCCGGGTTGCCGCGCCCTCTCCTTCACCATGAAGTTGCACAAAAGCCGCATACCGCGGCTTTTTCAGTGTCCGAATGTCTTTGGCCTCCCCATCATGCCGATCATTTGCTATCGATCGGGGTGAAGAGCGTTGGCGCATCCGAGGTTGCATTTTGCCTAAGTAAACACCGGTCTCACTCCAGTTTCACCCGTACTGCCGTCTAGCGACATGCTGGCGGCATGCGACCATGTTCATCGGGTGGTGGCGAGAGACCGGTTTGGCATTGTTCCAATGTGCCATGTGCAGTTCCGCTGTCTCAGCTCTTCAGCCGCCCACAACATCGCCACACCGCGCCCGCAAGGGTTTCTCCTGCACCATCTCGATGGACTTCCGAACGGAAGACCAAGACGATATGTGCAAGACGCTTCAGGTCCGATGGACCATTATTCCCAAGACAGCTCCCCAGCCCTGGATCGCATGCGGCGGATGCGGAGGCATGAGAGCCTTCCAATCCAGCGGCAAGATTCGGCTGAACGCCAACGGCCGCAAACTGGATGCCTGGCTGATCTACAAATGCCTGACCTGCGAAAGGACATGGAACCGGCCGATCTTCGAGCGCCGCAATGTCCGCGACATCGATCCTGCGGTCCTTGACGCGCTGCAGGCCAACGATCCGGACTGGATCCGGGCAGAGACCTTCAACCTCGATGCTCTCCGACGCAAATCGCTGCGTATGGACGAGTTTGCCGAATTTGAAATCACCAAGGAGATGCGGCACGAAACCGCAAATTGGACGACATTGGCAATCGAACTGACGGTCCCTGTCCCAACAAGCACCCGCCTCGACCGTCTGCTGGCCTCGGAACTGAAGCTTTCACGCTCGAGACTGCAGGCCCTTCACACTGAAGGCATGGTTCGGACGGATCCTGAGAAGGCGGACATCCTGCGACACCGCCTGAGGAACGGCACCCTTGTGACGATCGACCTCTCCATGGAGGCCGAGCGAGAGCAATCGTGGAAAGCTCTGGCGATAGGCATTTGTGCAGCGGAGCAGTGATCAACGAACAAGCGCCGCGATCCGATCGCGGCGCTTGCTCTCACCTCTGCATGAAAACCATTATTCGTCGCGATAGACTTTTTCGCGGCGTTCGTGGCGCTCCTGCGCCTCGATCGACAGCGTCGCGATCGGGCGGGCGTCGAGACGCTTGAGGCCGATTGGTTCGCCGGTTTCCTCGCAATAGCCGTAAGTACCGTCTTCGATGCGCTGCAGTGCCGCGTCGATCTTGGAAATCAGCTTTCTCTGCCGATCACGGGCGCGAAGTTCGATCGCCCGGTCGGTTTCCGAGGACGCCCGGTCGGCGAGGTCGGGATGGTTTGCGCTTTCCTCGGCCAGGTGGTCGAGGGTTTCGCGCGCTTCTCGAAGGATATCATTTCTCCATGCAACCAGCTTGGTCCTGAAGTAGGCACGCTGGTTTACGTTCATGAACTCTTCCTCTTCCGAGGGAACGTAATTGCTAAGATCGATCTTCTCACTCAACGCGATTCTCCTGAAGAACATCTCATCTGGGCGGGTGTATATCCCAAGCGCTAGCCGCGATTCAAGCCAAATACGACAGGTAAACAGATTTTTAAATCTGTTACAATTTTAGGCTAACGATCTATTTTGTCATGGTTATTCCGGCTACCGTTTTCTTCTTCGCCTTCAAAACGCCGTGTTGTCAGCCACGTTTTGCGCCGTCGCAGCATGGCCAGCGATTGACGGCGGCCAAGCGCAACCGCTACTGAAAAGACCCGCCCGATCCTGGATTTGCCCATGACCGTACCGCTGCCTCCGCCGAACCGCATCTATCTCCTGCGTCATGCCGAGGCGGCCTGGGCCGAACCCGGACAGCGCGATTTCGACCGGCCGCTCAACGAAAAGGGCTTCGGCGATGCCGAGATCATTGCCGACAAAGCCGCCGACAAGGGCTACCGTCCCGATCTGCTGATCAGTTCGACGGCGCTGCGCTGCCGCGGCACTGCCGATGCGGTCCATCGGGCGATGGGCCTTACGCTCGACATCCGTTATGTCGATGCGCTCTACAACGCCACGGTCGATAACTACCTGGAAATCGTCGATTCGCAGGAAGAGGCGGCCGTCATGCTGGTCGGCCACAATCCAACCATGGAGCAGGCGCTGGAGGCGCTGATCGGCCATGAGGCGATGGCAAGCGCCCTTCCCGGCGGCTTCCCGACGGCGGGCCTTGCCGTCGTCGATTACGACGCTTCAGCCGGCGGTTGGCGTCTCATCGATTTCGTGGTTGTCTGAAAGCTTTCGCGCCGCGTCTTTTTCAGGCGGCACGTCCTTCCTATATTGCCGGCAGTCACCAACCGGAATTGCGCCTTGCCGCCACGCCTCACATCCTTTACCGACGACGCCCGCATCGCCCTCGACAATCTCGCCGATCGGGCAAGCGGCCTCGTCAATCCGACCGTGCGGCTCGGCGTCACGGGCCTCTCCCGCTCCGGCAAGACGGTCTTCATTTCCTCGCTGGTACACAATCTTCTGCATGGCGGCCGCCTGCCGCTGTTCGAGCCGGTGCAGTCCGGCCGCGTCTCGGCGGTGCGGCTGGAGCCGCAGCCCGACGATGCCGTACCGCGCTTCCAATACGAGGATCATATCCGCGCGCTGGTGAAGGATCGTATTTGGCCGGATTCGACCCGCGCCATCTCTGAGCTGCGCATCACACTGGATTATCAGAGCGCCAGCGGCTGGAACCGGCTTTTTTCGCCCGGCCGTTTGTCGATCGATATCGTCGACTATCCGGGCGAATGGCTGCTCGACCTGCCGCTGCTCGGCAAGGATTACCGCACCTTTAGCGAGGAAACGATCGCGCTAGCGAAAACCGGCGTCCGCTCCGAACTGTCGCGCGGATGGCTGGCGCTGACCCATGCCGCCGATATCCAGGCCCGCGCCGACGAGATGATCGCCCGCGGCCTCGCCACCGCCTTTGCCGATTATCTCAAGGCCTGCAAGGCCGACGAACGCTCGCTCTCCACCCTGCCGCCCGGCCGCCTGCTGCTGCCCGGCGATCTCGACGGCTCGCCGGCGCTGACCTTCGCACCGCTGGCCTTGCCGGCGGACGGCCGTCCCGGGCGCAACTCGCTCTGGACGATGATGGAGCGGCGCTACGAGGCCTATAAATCAGTCGTCGTCAAACCCTTCTTCCGCGAGCATTTCGCCCGGCTCGACCGCCAGATCGTGCTGGTCGATGCGCTTCAGGCGATGAACCGCGGCCCCGAAGCCGTCCAGGATCTGGAACGCGCGCTGACCGATGTGCTCGCCTGTTTCCGCCCCGGCACCAATTCGCTGCTCTCCTCGCTGCTCGGGCGCCGCATCGACCGCGTGCTGGTCGCCGCGACCAAGGCCGATCATCTCCACCATGAAAGCCACGACCGGCTCGACGCGCTGACCCGCCGCCTGGTCGATCGCGCCATCGACCGCATCGGCATGGCGGGTGCGGGCATCGACGTCATGGCGCTCGCCTCCGTGCGCGCCACCCGAGAGGCATCCGTCAAGCGCGACGGACATGACCTGCCTGTCATCGTCGGCACGCCGATGGAGGGCGAAACCATCGCCGGCGAGCGTTTCGACGGCCAGAGAAAGACCGCGATCTTTCCCGGCGACCTGCCGGCGGATCCAGAAAGCCTGTTCGACCGCATCGCCGCGGGCGAGAGCGGCTTGCGGCTGCCCGATGTCAATGTCGTCAGGTTCCGCCCGCCTCAGCTTGAGGAAACCGGCGGCGGCATCAAGCTGTCGGTCCCGCATATCCGCCTCGACCGCGCCATGCAGTTCCTGTTCGGAGATCGTCTCGCATGAGCCAGCCCCCCTCCGATCCGCCACGCCGCCCGCCCGCGGCTTTCATCTACGAGGACGAGGCCACCGAGCGCCTTGACAACGGCCGCCAGGCAGAGCAGCGGCGCAAGCCGGAAAGCTTCTCCGAAAACATCGTCGTGACGGCGGATGAGGACGATCCCTTCCTCAATCCCGACAAGGATCTGAGCGCAGTGCCCGTGGCAACGCCGCTGAGACGCCGAACCTCCTTCGGCAAGATCGCCGCCGGCGCCTTCGGCATTCTGCTGTCGCTTGGCATCGGCCTCTGGACCGATAGGCTGATCCGCGATCTCTTCACCCGTGCCGACTGGTTGGGCTATGCGGCGCTGGCCGTGCTTGCGGTCGGCATCCTCGCCGTGCTTGCGCTCATCATCCGCGAAACATTAGGGATGATGCGCCTTGCCGCCGTCCAGGCGATCAAGGCCGAAGCGGAAGCCGCGATGGTCGAAACCCGGCCGGCACGGGCGCGCGCCGTCGTCGCCCGCCTGAGCACGCTGCTGTCGGCCAATCCCGAGACATCGAAGGGCCGCGCCACGCTGAAGGCGACGGAAAGCGAGGTCATCGATCCCCCGCATCTGATTGCGCTCGCCGAACGGGAATTGCTCACGCCCCTCGACCGCAAGGCCCGTGCCCTGATCGTCAACGCCTCCAAGCGCGTCTCAATCGTCACCGCCGTCAGCCCGCGCGCCGTGGTCGACCTGCTCTACGTCCTCTATGAGGCCGTGCGTCTTATCCGCGCCATGGCCGAGCTTTACGGCGGCCGTCCCGGCACGCTCGGCATGTTCCGTCTGCTGCGCGACGTGCTGGCGCATCTGGCCGTCACCGGCTCGATCGCCGTCGGCGACAGCCTCGTCCAGCAGGTGCTCGGCCATGGGCTGGCCTCCAAGCTCTCGGCCCGGCTCGGCGAAGGCGTCATCAACGCCCTGATGACCGCCCGCATTGGAATCGCGGCAATGGATCTCTGCCGCCCGCTCGCCTTCCATGCCCTGAAGCGGCCGGGAATCGGCGATTTCATCGGCGACCTCACGCCCTCCATGTCGCCGCGCGGCAACACTCCTTGAGAGTCGGAGCAATTCCGCACACTTTGCCATCCCTAACGGAATGTTGGCGAAATTACAGCAGATTCAAGGCTCTAATAGCGACAAGCTAAAATCTGGACCGCGCGAAACCCCTGTATTCCAGCGCATTTCGGCACGATTGAAAGGAAGGATTAACCATTCCCAGGCAAAACTTGCAGCCAGTTCGTGAGTGGTGTTTGCCAAGGAAAATCCATGTATTCGCGCAAGTTTCTCATTATATGCGGTCTGGCCGCCGCGGCATTGTCTCCCGTCGCAGACGTCGCTCCGGCAGCTACCGCCGCAACCCGTGACAAGGCCTTCTTCGATTCCGTCGCCGGCTCATGGAAGGGCCCGGGCGAAATCGTCGCCGGCAAATACAAGGGGACGAAATTCACCTGCAACCTGATCGGCGAGCCCACGGGCGACAGCGGCGCCGGCATCAAGCTCGACGGCACCTGCCGCGTCGGCGTCTTCAAGCAGCCGATGACAGCCGTCATCTCGCAGTCGGGCTCGACCTACAAGGGCAAGTTCCTTGACGGCGCCGCCGGCAAGGGTCTTGACGTCGTCTCTGGCGCCGTCAGCGAAGATACCGTCGTCGTCGGCATCAACCGCGCCAAGCTGAACGGCGCGATGATCGCCCGCGTGCGTGATGACAAGACGATGAACGTCACTGTTTCGGTCAAGGTCGAAAGCCAGATGATCCCGGTCATCGGCCTGACGCTGACCCGCCAGGTCGACGAGATGGCCGTCGGGTCCATCCAGTAGATCAATCGCACCGCGGATTTTCCTGAAGCTACAGCGCATTTTCCTAAAGCGGCGGGTTTCCCGCCGTTTTCCGTTTCAGGATCTCTGCCTCAGGTTTGGAGCCACCAGTCGCGGCTGTTGTTGGCGACTTCGATGCCCGCTACCTCTGCATCTTCAAGCCAGTCGCTGACCGCCCTGCCCTTGACGATAAGGTCCGGCGCGATATCGGCAAGCGGCATCAGCACGAAACCGCGATCGGTCATGCGCGGATGCGGCAGTTCCAGCCGCGGCGCCTCCTGGATGACGTCGCCATAGGTCAGCACGTCGATGTCGAGTGTGCGCGGCCCCCAGCGCTCGATACGCTCGCGTTTCATCTCCCGTTCGATCGACAGACAGACATCGAGCAAGGTCTCCGGCTCCAGCCGGGTTTCGACGGCAGCGCAGGCGTTGAAGAAGAAGGATTGGTCGGTCTTGCCCCAGGGTGGCGTGCGGTAGAGCCGCGAGACCGCCGTAACCCGGCAGTCATCTCGTCCGTCCAGCCGCTGCAGTGCGACGGCCATCGCCTTGACGGGATCGCCGATGTTGCCGCCGAGGCCGAGTGTGGCCGATTGCAATGCAGTCTCAGGCAAAGTGTTCAACGCTCACCTGCACGAAATCGAGCACGCCGGGCACCGGCGCATTCGGCTTGCGCACCGTGATCTTTGCGCGCCGGACCTGCGGGAATGTATCGCAGAGTCCCTTGGCGATATCGAGCGCCAGGGCCTCGATCAGGTAACGCCGTTTGCCGGTGACGATCCCCTCGATCACCGTGAAGGCGATGCCGTAATTGACGGTATCGTCGATCGAATCGCTTTTCAGCGCCTCGCCGGCAACGACATCGAGCTCGGCATCGACGAAGAAGCGCTGGCCGAGGAATTCCTCCTCGTCGTGCACGCCGTGGCGCGCAAAGAAGGCGCAGTTCTGCAGCGTGATCGTGTAGGTGGTCATGTCGGCCGCTTCCTCTCGAATTCCTGGCGCGCATTCAGCATAGCATCGGCGATATCAAGCGCATCCCTGTTGATTGCGACATTGTGCACCCGGAAAACAGCAGCCCCTTGAAGCCTGAGCAGGGCGCTGGTGACGGCCGTCGCCGCATCCCTGTCTGCCGCCTCACGCCCCGTCACCGCGCCGAGGAAGCGCTTGCGCGACGTCCCGGCAAGCAGCGGCAGTCCGAAGCGGGAAAGTTCGGAAAATCGCGCCATCAGTTCGAGGTTCTCCTCCGCCGTCTCCTTGGCAAAACCGAAGCCCGGATCGAGCACGATGCGGTCGCTGTTGACGCCGGCGGCCTGAGCGATCTCAAGCGACCGCTTGAGAAAATGCACTTGGTCGGCAATCACGTCCGGAAGCTTCGCCCTGTCGCGGCCGGTATGCATGATGCAGAGCCCGGCCCCGGTCGCCGCGGCGATGTCGGCGATATCGGGCTCCTTCTGCAGCCCGAACACATCGTTGACGATATGGGCGCCGGCACTGACCGCCAGCCGCGCCGTTTCGGCGCGATAGGTATCGATCGAGATCAGCGCCTGGGTGCGCCCGCGCAGCGCCTCGATGACCGGCAGCACGCGCGCCTGCTCCTCGGAAGGACTGACGGCAGCGGCGTTCGGGCGGGTCGATTCCCCGCCGATGTCGACAATCCCGGCACCCTCGCTCACCGCGCGAAGCGCGTGCTCGACAGCAGCATCGACGGTTTCGAAGCGTCCGCCGTCGGAAAAGGAGTCCGGCGTCACATTGATGATCGCCATGATGAGAGAACGACGGCCGAGTTCGATCTCCCGGCCATGGCCCACACGCCATAAACTGCCTTCGAACCCTGTCACCAGACTTATCCTATCGATCGCGAAAAAAGCGCCATCCGATATTGCGCTTGCGGTGGCTATGCCCCAAGCTCCGGTCGATTTCAACACGGGTTGCGTTCAGAATGCCGCTTGCAGTGCGTTATATGGTCCTTCCTATCGCCTTTTCCATTGCTCTTTCCGTCTGCAGCCCAGTGGCAGCAGAAGTGATCGCATCGAAAAGCTATTCCTATTTCGACATCCGCGGCAAAACCGCGGATGAGCTCGACCGCGAACTCAGCCGGCGCGGCCCGACCTCGAGCGGCTCCTCGGCGCGCCACCCCGGCGCCACCAAGATCCGCTTCGGCGGTGAAGCCACCTATATCCAGGATAACGGACGTTGCCGTGTCGGCAACGTCAAGGTCACGGTCCACACCCAGATCATCCTGCCGCGCTGGAACAGCCGCAAGGGCGCCAGCAAGGAGCTGTCAATGATCTGGGACGCCCTGTCGAGCGATATCAAGCGCCACGAGGAGCGCCATGCCGAAATCGCCCGCGATCAGGCCCGCGCCATGGAACGCGCCATCCGCACCTTGCCTCAGCAGCGCAGCTGCGAGGCCATGCAGGAACTCGTCTCAGGCGAATCAGCTCGCGGTATAGAGGAGCACGATCGGCAGCAGGCGCGATTCGACCGGGTCGAGGCGGTCAATTTCCAGAAGCGCATGCTGAGATTGTTGAACAATCGAATCAACGGCCGAGCCGGCGCAAAATAAGGCTTTTTCAGTCTGGTTGCGAGCGGAAAACCTTAGCTGCACAACGAAACTTGTGCGAAACTTGCACCCTCCCCAGTGATTGAATGGTCATTTTTCATCCTGGCAGACTCAACCGGGACGCGTTAATATGAACACATTCGAAAGTGCAGCTACGGCATCTGCTCTTTCATCGCTGGGTTCTCCTGGCGCGTTCCGAAGCCGCGGATGTTCCTCCCTCATCCGTAGGTAATGCGCCCGCCTCGCCTCGCTCGCACCAGCGCGCGAGGCGTCTTTTTTGTGGATCCCATTCCGGCGAAGTGTGCAGCTCGGCGCTTAAGCCTGGCGTTCCGGCACGTGCACCACGAGCCCGTCATAGGCAGCCTTCATGCGGATCTGACAGGACAGCCGCGAGGTCGGGCGCACATCGAAGGCGAAGTCGAGCATATCCTCTTCCATCGCTTCCGGCTGGCCGACTTGCTCGGTCCATGCCTCATCGACATAGACATGACAGGTCGCGCAGGCGCAAGCGCCGCCGCATTCAGCCTCGATGCCGGGCACCGAATTGCGCACGGCATTCTCCATGACGGTGGAGCCTTGGTCGACATCGAGGTCGAAGCGCGTGCCGTCGAAGGCGACGATGGTAAGTTTTGGCATCAGGACTATTTCCGGTCTTCAAATGATGGGCGGATTTTCTTCCGACAATTCGACGCTTCAGTCAACATCGGGAAAGTCGCCATAACCTCGCAGATCGGGCCTCCGCCCGCCGTCTTCAAAGCGTCATGGAAGACGTCGCAAAAAGACCCGCGGTTCCGCAATGGAACAACGGGCCTCATTCAAACTATCTCAAACAAGGCTCAGCCGCGGCAGAGCTTGAGGATGAAATTCTCGGCGTCGATGACGGCGGCACCGAGCGCTGCCGTCGCCCCGGCGTCACCGCCGGTTTCCTCGACGGCTTCGGCCGTCTGCGACACGCGGAACGCCCCCACCGAGCTTGCCGCGCCCTTCAGGCGGTGTGCGGCCGCGCCGACGCGGATGGTTTCGCCGCTCGCAATATCCTGCAGGCATGCGCGAGCCTGGCGCGCAAACATCTGAAGGACTTCGATTTCCAGCGACTTGTCGCCCATCGTCTGCTTGGCGAGATGGACGAGATCGATCGGCCGGACCTTGGAGGGACAGGGTCCCTTTGCATTATCCGGCGCCTCGAATACGATGTTCAAAGCTGCCATCTGAGCTGCCATTGCCAATTCTCCCGTCTCGTGTCGTGCGCAGTTGCAACAGTTCTGCGACAGGAGGGTGGCCATCGCGTTAAATTCCGACACATGCAGGGCGGAAATCTCGCCATATGGTTAACATCCGTTAAATATCGCTAAATTATTGGTTTTTAAGCGGTGCCGCAGATTTAAAGATGTTAACAACGGGTTAACGAGCTTGGAATCTCAAGCCTTCATTAATTGTGTGAAGAGCCCAGATGTGTCACTACGATACTGGTGGAGCGGGTTTACGGTACGCGCCTTTGCCGAGCGAGTGGATAATGGTAGTGTTTTGATACCTTCCGTTTGAAAAAGCGGCTATCTACTCTGAAATAACATGCTTATCCGTCCGTCGTTGGGATGGAAGGCTGGAACGGCAAAGTTGTTCCCCGGCGAGGCGGAAGCCCGGGATTGCGCTGCCGGACCGGCCGACAGTAACGAGGCATAACCAATGGCGAACAACAAATATAACGAGTCGATTGAGGACAAGGCGTTCAAGGCATTGGACGAGGCGCTCCAGATCGACTTCGGCAAAGATAACGTGCCGTCTCGCCGCGGCGATGCGCCAGAGGCCCCGGAGGCTAATGTGTCTGATCCAGTGAATGCGCGTAACCAGCAGGCCCAGGAAGAAGCGCAGCGCCGCAACCGCCGCAGCGCCGGGGCCGAGCAGGCTTCCAGGGGGCCGGCTTTCACGCCCGCCAACGATGCCAGCCGCAACACGCCCGCCTCGATTCTGAAATCCTTCGACGGCGCCTCCAGCCGCTCGGCGGTGCGCACCGCCACGCTGTTCTCAGTGCTTTGGGTCATGGGCGGCCTCGGCCTGATGTCGCTGCTTTATGCCCCGCAGATCTGGCAGATCCGTTCGCTCGCCGATCTCGTCGCCCTGCCTGGCGTCATCGCCGGCCTCGTCGGCATCATTATCCCCGTCATGATGTTCTATGCTTTCGCCATCATGATCGCCCGCGCCCAGGACATGCGCAACGCCGCCCGTTCCATGGCGGAGGTCGCATTGCGACTGGCGGAGCCGGAAACCATCGCCTCCGAGCGCATCATGACCGTCGGCCAGGCCGTGCGCCGTGAGGTCTCGGCCATGAATGAAGGCATCGAACGCACCATCGCGCGTGCGTCCGAACTCGAAACGCTTGTCCATTCCGAAGTTAATGCACTTGAACGCTCCTATGCCGACAACGAGTTGCGCGTCCGCGGCCTCGTCCACGAACTCGGCTCGGAGCGCGAGGCGATCGTCAACCATGCCGATCGCATCCGCACCTCGATCGGCAGCGTCCATGACCAGTTGAAGGAAGAGCTCTCGCTGGCAACCGAAGAGATCGCCGTGCGGCTTTCCACATCGGGCGAAGCCTTTGCCTCGCTGATCGATACGCGCGCCGCGACGATTCTGGAAAAATCGGACAATGCCCTGCAATCGATCGGCAGCCTGCTCGCCGCCAAGACCGATAGCCTGCTGCAGACGCTGAACGCATCGGGTTTCGCGCTCGCCACCGAATTCGACAACCGCCTCGAAGCGCTCTCCGTCAACCTCAATGACCATGGCGAAAAACTGCTCAGCCAATTCGAGACGCGCGCCTCAACCATGGACAGCAGCACCGAGAAACTGAATGCCGCGCTGCACGAGCGCACGCAGCAGCTCAGCGAGATACTGATCGCCCGCACCCGCGAGATCAATGAGAGCCTCACTTCAGGTGAACGCACCATCGGCGGCACGCTTGACGACGTGCTGTCGAAGCTGAACAGCGCCCTCGATGAAAAGGGAGCGAGCTTCCGCCAGAGCCTGCAGAGCACCGCCGACGACGCCGTCATGGATCTCGACGTCCGCTCCGGCTTCTTCGAAGAACGGCTCCAGACGACCGTCGCCCAGCTGTCTACCGCCTTCGACGAACGGGTCGCTGAATTCACTAGCGCCTTCGACAAGCGCACCGGCTCGCTCGACACCAAGCTGATGGAGAGCCTCGCCCGCATCAACGAGACGCTGACCGGCGGCTCGGATTCGATCGACGGCATCCTAAGTTCCGGCATCGACCGGCTGAGCTCCTCGATGACCGACCAGTCGCTGGCACTCGCCACTGCGCTTTCCACCGGCCACGAAGTGCTGGAAAGCGCGCTCGGCACCCGGGCGGACGAAATCACCGCGGCGCTCACCAACCGCACCGGCGAACTGACTTCGGCGCTGCAGAGCGCCACTTCGGAAATCGCGCTGACGCTTGCATCCGGCACCTCCGATCTCCAGAACAATCTTCAGGCCCGCTCGGCCGAATTCCGCGACACGCTGCGCACCACCACCAGCGATCTGACCACCGCCGTTGCCGCCGGCACCGAGCAGGTCACCGCAGCCTTCGGCGGCCGCGGCGAGGAGCTGAGCGGCATGCTGACTGCCCGCGCTGCCGAAATCAGCGAGGCGCTCGGCACGGCCCACGGCCGCATCGACAACGTCATGGCCGAGCGCGGCGGTGCGCTTGTCGATGCGCTTACCACCCATCACGGCCGCTTCGAAGAAGCGCTGACATCACGCGCCGATGCCATCATCGATGCCGTCTCCGGCACCCATGACCGTCTGGCCGAGACGCTCGACGAAAAGGCGATGGCCCTCGCCATCTCCCTCAACGAGAGCCAGGCCCGCATCGAGGATACGCTCGAGACCCGCTCGGAAGCGCTGCTGAACGCGGTATCGGGCACGCATGACCGCCTCTCCGAGACACTCGATGAAAAGGCCATGGCGCTCGCCATTTCGCTCAATGAAAACCAGGCCCGCATTGAAGATACGCTCGAGACCCGCTCCACGGCCCTGCTGAACGCCGTCTCCGGCACCCATGACCGCCTGTCCGAAACGCTGGACAGCAAGGCCGCCGCCCTGACCACCTCGCTCGATGAGCGCCATGCCCGCATCGACAATGCGCTTGGAACCCGTGCCGAGGCATTGCTGAACACCGTGTCCGGCACGCGCGACCGACTTGCCGAGACCCTCGACGAAAAGGCGGCGGCCTTCGCCATCTCCTTGAACGAGAGCCAGGCCCGCATCGAAGAGACGCTTCAGACCCGCTCGGCGGCTCTGTTGAACGCTGTCTCCGGCACGCATGATCGTCTGTCCGAAACGCTGGAAGGCAAAGTGGAAGCTTTTGCCACCTCGCTCAGCGAAGGCCAGGCTCGCATCGAGGAGACGCTCGAAAGCCGCTCCGCGGCCCTCTTGAATGCGGTCTCCGGCACCCATGAGCGCCTGTCCGAAACGCTGGATGAAAAGGCGATGACGCTCGCCATCTCGCTGAATGAGAGCCAGTCACGGATCGAAGACACGCTCGAAGCGCGCTCCGAAGCCTTCCTCAAGGCCGTG
Organism: Rhizobium redzepovicii; assembly: GCF_019793435.1. GTDB lineage: Bacteria > Pseudomonadota > Alphaproteobacteria > Rhizobiales > Rhizobiaceae > Rhizobium > Rhizobium redzepovicii. The sequence goes on from NZ_JAILYH010000014.1 coordinate 101,080, forward strand.
TCCGGCACGCATGAGCGGCTTTCGGAAACGCTCGATGAAAAGTCGGCAGCCCTCGCCGCCTCGCTCAACGAAGGTCAGAGCCGCCTGCAGGACACGCTTGACAGCCGCTCGGAATCCTTCCTCAGTGCGGTCTCCACTACCCACGACCGCCTGTCCGAGACACTCGACGACCGGGCAATGGCGCTTGCCATTTCGCTGAACGAGAGCCAGAGCCGGCTCGAGGAAACCCTGACCTCAGGCGCCGATGCCATCACCCAGGCGGTCTCCGGCACGCATGACGGCCTGAACGGTGTGCTCGACCGGAAAGCTGCGGCCATCGCCTCCTCGCTGAATGAAGGCCAGGCCCGCCTCGAGGAAGCCCTGGTGCACCGCACCGCCGCGATCATCGGTGCCGTAACGGCAACGCACGACAGGCTGACCGACACGCTCGACGAAAAGACCATGGCGCTCGCCATTTCGCTCGACGACAACCAGAGCCGCTTCGACAGCGTGCTCGAAGCGCGCAGCAACGCCATCATGGAGGCCGTCTCCGGCGCCGAGTCGCGCGTCGCCAGCGCCTTCACCGACAAGACCGATGCTATCCGCGCCGCTTACACCGACAATCAGCAACGGCTCGAAAATGCGCTTTCCGAGCATAGTGCCGCCCTTTCCGGCGTTCTCGATGCCGGCGGCGCTCGCTTCGAGGATCTCGTCGGCGGCCTGACCGGCCGCATCGAAGGTCGTCTGAGCGATGCCCATGCGCGGCTCGGAGGCCTCGCCGACGAGGCCGCGGCGCGTATCGAAGGCGGGCTCACCTCTGCCCATGAGCGCATCCGCACGACGCTTGAAGATCGCGCCAATGCCATCGATCTGTCGCTGAACCAGGCCCATACGCTTATCAACGATACGCTGACGGAACACGCGACCAGCATCGGCACCTCGGTGGCGACGAGCGTCAGCATGCTCGAAATGTCGCTGGAGGACCGTGAAGCCTCGATCCGCCAGGCTATCGATGCCAGCGCCCAGACGTTGGAAGAGCGCATGCATGCCGGCGCCGGCCAGATCGCCGGCCGCTTCCAGGAGGCGGCAAATGCGATTTCCACCTCCACGCAGAATTTCTCCGCCCAACTCGATCAGTCTGTCGAAAGCCTGACCGGCCGTTTTGAAGAAACCGGATCGCGGGTGGAATCCGGTCTAGCGGCGATCGAGACCCGCATCAGCAACGGCGTCGGCGGTGTCGCCGAAAGGGTCGAAGCCGCCAGCGGCCAGCTCTCCGGCGTGCTTGCCGACGGCATCTCCCGTATCAGCGCGCTTAGCGACGACGCCAACCGGCGTATCACCGCGACGCTCGAAGGCAGCGCCGCAAACCTCACCCAGGCGATCGACAGCCGCGCCGCCAATCTGGCCGAGACGCTCGACAGCCGCGCTACAACCCTGACCGGCGCCATCGACGGCCGCACCGCCAGCCTTGGCGAAACCCTCGACCGCGGCAATGAACGCATCGAGGAACGTCTGTCCACCATGGATCGTGCGTTGACCGTCGGCCTCGATGCCGTCAACCGCACCATCGAAGGCAAGGCCGCCGGCCTCGCCTCGACGCTGCGCAGCGCGGTTGCCGAGGCGGCCCAGGGAATGGAAGGCGAAGCGACGAGAACCACCGAGCTGCTCGGCAAGACCGGCCAGCAATTCGCCGTCGATCTCAATGCGAAAAGCGACGAATTCACCCGCACCATGGATGAGCGCTCGTCGCAGATCGTCACCCGCGTCGCCGAAGCCCAGAGCCGGCTGGCAAGCCAGGCCGCCGCCGTCGCCCAGACCTTCTCGGAAGCCGGCAACGCCATCGTCAACAAGGTTGCCGAGGCCGAGACCATCGTCGGTACGCAGGTCAATGCCATCTCCAAGGCGCTGTCGGATGCCGGCCAGTCTCTGGAGACGCGCGGCGATGCCATCCGCTCAACGTTGTCGGGAGCCGGCAACGAGATTTCCGCCACCATGGCGGATGTCGATCGGGCGCTCGAAGCCCGCAGCAACGCTATCCGCTCCAATCTCGAGGAGCGCGCCCGCGAGATCGATACGACCTTTTCCGGCATCGACCGGGCGCTCGAAGCGCGCGGCAATTCGATCCGCGCGACACTCGACGAGCGCACCCGCGACCTCAACTCGATGCTCGCTGGCCGTTCGGTCGAATTGACGCGCATCCTCGACGAAACTGCCCGTCCGATCATCGACCGATATACCGATGCCGGCGAACAGGCCGCCGCCCGCATCACCGCAGCAGCCAACCTCAGCGCCGACCGTCTGCGTACCGAAAACGAAGCGCTCGCCAGCGCCGTTGCCGCCCGCACCGAGAATGTCGCCAACGCCGTCAGCGCCATCGAAAACAGCCTGGTCGGCAACGTCAACGGCCTCGTCGAGCGCATGTCGGAAAGCAGCGCGGCGATGGCGATGATGATGAACCGCGCCGTCGAGCAGCTGACCAGCGTCGACAGCCGTCTCGGCGAAACCACGACGCGCTTTGCCGACTCCACCACCAAGGCTGCCGAAATGGTCAACGCCTCGACCCGGCTTCTCGAAGGCAAGGTCGACCGCCTCTCCGACATTTCGGGGCAGACGCTGTCACAGGTCGGCGGCATCATCGGCCGGTTCGACGAACACTCCAAGGTCCTGACACAGGCCTCGCAGCTTCTCGGCGCCGCCCAGTCCAACCTTGCCTCGACGCTCGAAGAGCGCGAAGGCGCGCTGCAAGCGCTCTCCGTCAGCCTGGTTCAACGCTCCGACGAGATCGAGAAGACCATGCGCGGCCTCGGCGGCATGATCGAGACCGTGTTCGAGCGAGCCGAACAGCGCTCCAGCCAGGTCACCGGCAATCTGCGCCAGGGCGTGCAGTCCTCCTTCGCCGATATCGGCCGCATTCTTACCGAAACCGAGAAACGCGCCCAGGAAGCCGCCGAGACGATGCGCGAGGCGATCACCCGCGCCGGCGACGAGGCCAATACGACGATCGACGGCACCTTCGCCAATGTCGAGCGTCGCTCCGGCGACCTCTCCAACCGCATACGCGGTGGCCTGACGGCGTCGCTGTCGGAAGTCGAGCGCATGCTCGGCGAAGCCGGCCGCGCCTCCGACGGCGCCGCCCAGCACATGCGCGAAGCATTGCGCGAAGCGATCGATGATGCCGTCGGCCGCTTCTCCGGCGCCACCGATGATATCCGCCGCTCCGCCGCCGACATCCGCAACGAGCTCGACGCCACCCGCGCCGAACTGAAGCGCGGCGCCTTCGACCTTCCCGAGGAAGCCAAGGAAAGCGCCTCGGCCATGCGCCGGGCCGTCGCCGAGCAGATCAAGGCGCTGCAGGATATCTCCCAGCTCGTCGGCCGCTCCAGCCAGCAGCTCGAGATCTCTGAGCCCGTCGCCCGCACGCTCGCCCAGACGCAGCCGGCCCCGCGTGCCGCCCAGCCGATCCCAAGTCAGCCGACCGCAAGTCAGCCGGTGACGCCCCCGCCGCCACAGCCGGCAGCGCCCGCGCCGATCGAAGCGACGGGCCTGCGCGGAACGATCGCCCCGCCGGCACCTGCTGCCGCTCCGCAGCCTGCGCCTGCCCGTCAGGAACCAGGCCGCCAGGAACCGGCTCGTGCCGAAAGCGGCGGCTGGATCAGCGATCTGCTGCGCGGCGCATCACGTGAGGAGGCCGCCGACGAGGCGCCTGCCCGTGCCCCGGCTCGCTCGGCGGAAACCGCCACACCGGCCGCACGCAGCAGTGACATCCGCAATCCGCGCCATGTCGTCGAATCGCTGAACTCGCTCTCTGTCGATATCGCCCGCGCCATCGATCACGACGCCTCGGTCGATCTGTGGCGCCGCTATCAGCGCGGCGAGCGCGACGTCTTCACCCGCCGCCTGTACACGCTGAAGGGCCAGCAGACCTTTGACGAGATCAAGCGCAAATATGACCGCGAACCGGAATTCCGCACCGCCGTCGATCGCTATATCGGTGATTTCGAAAAGCTGCTGGCCGACGTCGCCCGCACCGACCCGAACCAGATCGTCTCGCAGTCCTACCTGACCTCAGATACGGGCAAGGTCTACACCATGCTTGCCCATGCCGCAGGCAGGCTCAGCTGAGTTTGCCGATTTGAATTGACGTTGAGGGAAAGCCGCTTGACCATGTGTCAGGCGGCTTTTCTCGTAAGATGCCGGTGCGACTAAAACCTCTCTTGCAGCCATTGGCGAGTACCGAGCCCCCTTTGTCCAGCCACGGAAAACCGCCCCGAATGACCCAGGCCCTTCTGATCATCGACGTGCAGAATGCGATCCTTTCCGGAAAAGCCTTGCCGGAGCGCCAGCCCGAGATTGATGCCGCACTCGACGAGACCGTCGCGCGGCTGGCGTCGCTTCAGGAGAAAGCTCGGAATGCGGGCGCGCCGGTCGTGCTGATCCAACATGACGGCGACAGTGGTCACCGCTTGGCCGTCGGCACGGAAGGATGGGCGCTGCGCCAGGAGATTGCGCCGGAACCAGGCGAGGTCGTCGTGCGCAAGAAAAGCGCCGATTCTTTCTTCGAGACCGACCTTGCCGAACGCCTGAACGAACGCTCGATCACTCACCTCGTCATCGGCGGCTGCATGTCGCAATTCTGCGTCGACACGACGGTCAGGCGCGCCGTTTCTCTTGGCTATAACGTGACGCTGGTGGCGGATGGCCACACCACCGGCGATACGGCGACCCTTACCTTCTCCGAGATTGTCGCCCACCACAATGAAACGCTCGACGGTTTCGACGCCGGCAGGGCGATCGTCGATATCCGTCCCACCGCCAACATTGATTTTTCATAAGGCTCCGGCAGCAACAGCCAACATCAAATCGGAAGCAGGCGATCGGTCCTCAACTTGACGATCAGCGCCTCGACGACCTCCGGCACATCCCTCGCAGCCGTATCGACAATGATCGGCCTCCGCCCCCAATCGTCATATTCTCGCTCGACGGTTTCCTGCCACGTCGGCTTCACCAGACCTTCCACATCCGTTTTCCGCGTCTCGGCCCGACGGCGGTGCTCGATCTTGTCGGAACAGATCACTTCCACTTCGACCGCGAGCACGCCGGACCGCGCCGCGACCGCCAGCCAAGCGTCGCGGGTTATGTCAAGCGGATTGACCGAGTCGGCAATCACCACGCGGCCGAGGGTGAGATTGTCCTCGGCAACCCCATAGGCGACGACATACCCTGCCGGACCGACGTCTCTTGCAGGGTCACCACCGGACACTCTGATCGCCTGCTCGATGGTGTCCACCCGGACGTATAAGGCACCCAGCCGTTTCGCGAGCGCGCGGGCAACAGTCGTTTTCCCGCTCCCCGGCAAGCCGCCAAAGATAATCAGCATGGCTTCTCATCCCATTGTTCGATGAATGCATGTAGGCCCGAGGAGATATACAATCGTGTCCTTGTCGCTGATCCTATTCATAGCAACGGGACGCCCGAACGTTCAACGCCGGCAAACGACGACAGCTCGCTACCAACCGCACCATGTGCCATGGAAAGCCGGGACCGCCGCAGCGACCCCGGTTCCCTTTCTCACCGATCGGCCGCTATGCCCCAATTGTAAACGCACCGATCGAGACCGATGGCGATTTCCAGCACGAGGACGCCATGGTCGACAGCAGGTCCTTTTTTTGGTTGCGACCGATAGCGTTGCGGAAAGTCCGTGCGTCGCGAGATCGAGCAGACCTCCATCCATTTGTCGCCATTGTCGACCTCGATATCCATCGTCACCTCGGAATAGGCCGGCAGCCGGTCGGAGGGCACGATCCGCGTCGGTAGATGGATCAGCGAGGCGATCATGCGGCGCACCGGTTCGAGGCAGGCGGCGTGATAGTCGTTGCCGCTGTCGGTCGTGAAGGCGCATTGGAATTCCAGCTGCCAGAACTCCTTCAGCCGGATGTGTTTGGTCGCCTGCTCCTGCTCGCGGCGATAGGACCGGCCCGCCTGCCAGACGCAGAGCGGCAGCCGCGTCTTCGAGTGGTTGCCGAGAATATACTGCATATAGGCATAGGTTGACGGCGTGGTCTCAGGTCTCAGCACCAGCGCGGTATCGCCGGCGGAAAGCTGTTCTTGGACCCAAATATCGACGTTCGAATAGGCGCTGGAAACCATCTCCAGCGGCATCAGCGCCGGCGCCTCGACCCTTCTGACATCCCAGGCCGGATTGACCGATTTGAGAAAGCGGCCGACCTCTTGCGAGAAGAAGCCGATCATATGATCGCGCAGATGGATCTCGCGCTCCTCCCAATGGACGAGCGAATTGACATGATAAAGATTGAGCACGGCGCCTGTCTCCCTGGCAGCCTTGATTGACGTGGTGAGGGGCTTTACGTCCAGCAGCGCGCCGGACGCCCGGAGCGCCCAACGTCACAGCGGGACGCGGAGACCTCGTCCGTCAAATGCGCGCACACTCGCGACCTGCAGGCAGGTGCTGAAATGGCGAGAGAAAGGGGCGCGCTTCATGGTCATGATCGAATTTTCTACGTGCCGCCCGTGCCTTTGCCAAAACCCCAATTCGCTGAGACAAAATGAATCAGCTGTGGATGGGCTTTTTTATTGCCGCCCGTCCTTCATTTGGTCACAAACTTTCTCGATCGGCTTGCGTTTAGCTAACGGCTGACCCGACCTTCCAACGCTCGACCTTCCAACGACAGAGACAGTAACATCGATGACCAAGACGACCTCCCGGCTCCTTGCCACCGCGCTCTCTTCCGCCGTTCTGCTGGGCGCGTTCACCCTGGCCGAGGCCGGCCAGGCGAGCTTCGTCGTCGATGCGCAATCCGGTCAGGTTCTCGAAGCCTCCAATCAGGACGACCTGAACTATCCGGCGTCGCTGACCAAGATGATGACGCTCTACCTCGCCTTCGAGGCCCTGCATGAGGGACGCCTCACCTGGGACCAGAAGCTCACCATGTCGGAAAATGCCGAGAGCAAGGAACCGTTCAAGCTCGCCGTCGGCGCCGGCCGCCAGGTGACGCTGCGCGAAGCGGTCGAAAGCATCGTCGTCTTGTCCGCCAACGATTCTGCCGTGGCGATCGCCGAACAGCTCGGCGGCTCCGAACAGGCTTTTGCCAAAGCGATGACCGACAAGGCGCGCCAGCTCGGCATGACGAATACGGTCTTCAGGAATCCCTCGGGCCTTCCCGATCCCGAGCAGGTCACCTCGGCGCGAGATATGGCAACTCTCGGCATTTCGCTGATGCGGGACTTTCCCGAGGAGTTCAAGCTCTTCTCTATGCGCGGCTTCCAGTTCCGCGGCATGAAGCTGCGCGGCCACAACAACCTCATGTATCGTTATGACGGCGTCGACGGCATCAAGACCGGTTATACCGACGCATCGGGCTATAATGTCGTGACATCGGCGCTGAAGGACGGCCGCCGCGTCGTCGGCGTCGTCATGGGTGAAAAGACAGCGAGCCTGCGCGACGACAAGATGGCAGGCCTGCTGGACAGCACCCTGTCTCCCTCATCAAGCGCGACAGCTTCCACAACGCCGAGCAACCAGCCCGGAGCGACGATGACGGATGCGCAGCCGACAAAATAGGCTGCTATTCTATCTGAAAGCCACTTCCAGGTGTTGCCGGTCCTGGGCGATCACCCGGCAATTCGTTTCGAATCCTTCTCCCTTGATGGCAAGAATGAACTCGGAAGGAATGCCGGCCGAACTGGACACCGAAATGCCGGCGCTTTCCGAGCCGATGGATTTGACGGTGCAGTCGATGGTCGAGCGTCGATCGTTGAACAGGATCGAACCTGCCTTCAGCACCCGCCGCCGCGCACCAATTGCGTGATCGGCGTGGATGGAACTCCATGACACGCAACGATTTCGTCCCGCATGTTTGGCCTGATACATCGCGGCATCCGCCTGAGCCAACAGCGTCTCGATCTCCTTGCTGACGATCGAAAGCGCCGACGTTCCGAAGCTCGCCGTGACATTCAAAGAACCGTGATCACCGCGAATGGGCTGCGCGGCGATGGCGGCTCTGAGCTTTTCGGCGACGGCGAAAGCCCCTTCCCGGTCGACATGCGGCAGGACGACGGCAAATTCCTCGCCTCCGATACGCCCGAACAGATCGCCGGCGCGAAGGGTCGCCTTGCAAATCGAGGCAACCGCCTTGAGAACCGCATCTCCCGCGGCATGCCCATAGGTATCGTTCACCTTCTTGAAATGGTCGATATCGAAGGCGATGCAGGACAGGTCATGCTGGTGCCGCAAAGCGAGCGAAATCAGCTGATCGGCTTCCTGCTTGAAAGCGCGCCGTGTCATCGCCTCGGTCAGACTGTCGGTGGCGGCCGACTGTACGAGCTCGATGCGGTCCATCGCCGCCCCCGCCAGTTCCTGGAGAATGTCGAGATCTCTGCTGCCGAACGATCTCGGCCGGCGGTCGATCGCGCAGACCGTTCCGATCAAATGCCCGGCCTTCGTTCTCAACGGCACGCCGGCATAAAAGCGGATATGGTCTTCGCCGGTCACCGCAGAATGTTTTGAAAAGCGCGCGTCCTTGGTCGCATCCTGCACGATAACGGGTTCGTCGCAGTCCACCACGCAGCGGCAGAATGTGTCGTCGAGCGACACTTCGTCGGCGGAGAGGCCGGAACAGGCCTTGTACCATTGCCGGTGCGCATCGATCAGGGAAACGATGCCGATGTCGATGGAAAAGATTTGCTTTATCAGGCGGACGATCCGCTCAAAACCTTCGTCCCGCGGCGTGTCGAGAAGATCGAGCTGCTGCAGCGCAGCCAGGCGGTCGTTATCGCGCTGGATCGCCTCCGACGACGACTTTCCGAATACTCTTACGACCACCATGCAGCATGCCTCCTGACAGCGATAACATGATGCGTTCCACAAATTCGTGAAGAATTTGAATACGATGACAGCCCCGACTTCATGGAGCCGCATATTTTTCAGAATCGGCAACCCTTGATGTCGACGCAGCGGTCGCCAAACGCCATCTCAGATTGAACGCAGCGTCCAGTTGACGATCTCGGAGACAACCGTGGAGAAGGCGCGGTCTAGGCCCTTGACGAAGCCGGCATTGTCGCCGCCGGCCGGCGCCATGGCGCGGAACACCTTTTGTGCGCGCACCGAGCCGTTGCGGTCGTTGAGGATCTTGGCGGAGATTTCGACCACCGCCTGATTGCCGTTGGAAGCGTCGATCTCGAAGGAGCGAATATCGGTGACGACCTGATAGTCGATCGCCAGTCCCTGCCCCGGTATGCCGACGCCACCGAGTTTGCCGGAGTTCTCGAAGGCTTCCACCAGTTTCGACTGCACCATGCGCGGCAGCTTGTCGCCCCATTGCGCCCGCGAGAGATACTGAATTTCCGAAGGCGAAACGCGGATGACGATCTGCTCGCTGCCGATCGCACTCAGCGCCGTTGGCGAAGCGATCAGGATCTGGCGAGATTTGGCCGCGGGTCCGTCACCGTCAGCGGCGGCGGATAGGTCATAGGTATCGTTCTTGGCCGCGGTGCCGCACCCCGAAAGGATCAGCGCCGTCAGCGGCAGCGCGATCACCGTTCCCCTGATCCATGAACGGCGCGACAAGAGATGCGATGCGACCATATTAGGCTACCCCTGACTTCCCAGTTAACGCCGCGTCCGGCCGTCATATTGCTTGACCGTGTCCCCGCCGAAGATCAGGCGTTGCGGATTGCGGTCGAAGTTGGTGATCGTGTCGTTGAGATTGTTGACGGTTCCGCGCATGTCGTTGACGAGAGTCTGCACGTCGCGCAAGCCGCCGCTGGAGAATTTCTGCAGATTGTCGGCGATCGGCCCGATGCGTGCATTCAGATTGTCGGCGACCTTCTTGAAGGATTCCAGCGTATCGCGCGCTTGTGCGAACATCGATTGTGTATTGTCGGTGCCGAGCAGCGCATCGACTTTGATGAGAATGCCGTCGATGCGGGTCGAGGCCGAATTCAGCTTGTTGGCAAGCTGCGAGACGTCCTGGATCGTCTGGTCGATATCTTTCTGGCGCGACGAAACCGTGTTTGCGACATCCCGGATCGAGGCAACGGCTGCACGCGCATCCTTGGTCGCCTGCGCGATGTCGTCGACAGAGCCCTTCACCTTGGCGGGGTCGATCTGGGCGACGAGCGTGTCGACGCGGTCGAGCGTCGCCTGGGCCTGCTTGCCGAAATCGTTGAAGGTGGTGGCCGTCTGGTCGAACTTCTGGATCGCCCCCTTCAGATCTCCAGAGGCATCGGCGACATTGGCAGTGATCTTTTCGGCGTTGGAAACGATATTGTCGATTTTCTGGGCGTCGACCGCCTTGACCAGCGATTCCACCGCTTGAAGCGTCGAATCGACACGGCCGGAGACCGCCTTCACCGTATTCGACAGCTCGCCGACGCTCTGTAGGAAGGCGTCGATATTGCCGGAATTCTTGGCAAGCGCATCCGAGAAGGTCTCGGCATTCTTGAACGTCTGAGTGAGGGGCGCGCGTGAATCTTCGATGAATCCCTGAAGTTCGCCGACCGCGTCATTGGCGCGATCGAGGATCTTGTCAGCGGTCGCCAGTAGATTGGTGACGCTCGACTGATCGGCGACGATGACGGCGCGTTTGCCGTTGTCGATCGCATGCTGGAGGATGCTTTCCTCGCCCTTGCGGCCGCCCGACAGTTCGATATAGGCAGCCCCGGTCAGGCCCTGAATTTCAAGAGCAGCCTTGGTCGACGGATAGATCGGCGCATCGGTGCGCACCTGGGTGAACGCCAGTGAATATTGCGGATCGTCGGCATCGATCGACAGGGTCTGCACCGAGCCGATCTGAATGCCGTTGAAGCGCACCGGCGAGCCGACGCTGAGGCCGTTGGCCGAACCCGGAATACGCACGATCAGCTCGGTCATCGGGCCGCCACGGCCATATTCGGCCATCCAGTAGACGAAGCCGAAGGCAGCCGCGATCACCAACACCGTGAAAAAACCGACAATCGTGTAATTGGCTTTGGTTTCCATTTATCCGATCACTTCCCGCTGCTGCCGTGCCGCGCGCCATCATCCTGCGGCACGATCGCCCGTGCCCGTTTACCCTTGAAATAGGCCTGCACCCAGGGATCGTCATAGGCCAGCATGTCGTCGATCGTGCCTTCCACCATTACCCGTTTCTTTCCGAGCACGGCAATACGGTCGCAGACCGAAAATAGGCTGTCGAGGTCATGCGTCACCATATACACGGTCAGTCCCAGACTATCGCGCAGGTTGGCGATCAGCTCGTCGAATTCGGCAGCGCCGATCGGGTCGAGACCCGAGGTCGGCTCATCCAGGAAGACGAGTTCGGGATCGAGTGCCAGCGCCCGGGCAAGGGCGGCGCGCTTGATCATGCCGCCGGACAGTTCGGACGGATATTTGTCGGCGGCATCGGCCGCGAGCCCGACCATGCGGATCTTCAGATGCGCCAGTTCGTCCATCAGCGAGCGCGGCAGGTCGAGATATTCGCGCATCGGCACCTGGATGTTTTCCTTGACCGTCAGCGACGAGAACAGCGCCCCCTGCTGAAACAGCACGCCGAGCCGCATGTCGAGCGCGTTGCGCTGCGGCTCATCGAGTTCGTCGAAATCCTGGCCGAGGATCTTGATCGTGCCGGAACGCCGCGGCAGCAGCCGGAGCACAGTGCGCATCAGCACCGATTTGCCGGTGCCCGACGCGCCGACGAAGCCGAGGATCTCGCCGCGATAGATATTCAGGTTGAGATTGTCGAGCACCACTTTGGAGCCGAAGGCAACGGTGACGTCGCGCGCCGAGAGCACGATGTCCCTCTCGTTCTTGTCGTCCCTGTCTTCCGTATCGATCGGTTTTTCCACGCGATTCGCCATGCTAGAAGTCGATCGCTGCATAGAACATCGCAAAAAGCCCGTCCATCAGGATGACCACGAAAATCGCCTTCACCACCGCAGCCGTCACATGCTGGCCGAGCGATTCCGCGCTGCCGCCGACCTTGAGCCCTTCGACGGCGGCGACGATGCCGATGACCAGCGCCATGAACGGCGCCTTGATCATGCCGGAGAGCACCGTCGACAGCGTGACCGCCTCGTGCAGGCGCGACAGGAAGTTGGCGAAGGTGATGCCGGAATAGCCCCAGGCGACGGCGGCCGCGCCGGCGAGCGAGGCGAAATTCGCCAGCACCGTCAAAAGCGGCAGCGCGATGGTCAGCGCCACCAGCCGCGGGAAGATCAGCACGCCGATCGGGTTCAGTCCCATCACCTTCAGCGCGTCGATCTCCTCGCGCATCTTCATTGAGCCGATTTCGGCGGTGATCGCGCTGCCCGAACGGCCGGCGATCATGATCGAGGTCAACAGCACGCCGATTTCGCGCAATTGCAGGATGCCGACGAGATCGACGACGAAGACTTCAGCACCGAAGTAGCGCAGTTGGAAGGCGCCCTGCTGGGCAATGATCGCCCCGATCAGAAATGACATCAGAAGAATGATCGGAACGGCGCGAACACCCATGTGGTCGATCTGGTTGACGATCGAGGCCGGGGAAACGCCGCTGCCGCGGCCGAACTTCATCTGCGCGCCGCGCACTGCCGAACCGAGGATATACATGGCGGCGGCAAAATTGTCCCAGATGTCGTAGGTCATCCTGCCGATCGGCGCGAGGACGCGCGCGGCAAGCGAGACCTTCTCTTTCTGCTCCGGCTCCGGTTTGGCCGGCTCCTCGGAAAACATCTCCAGCATTTCATCGATATGCGGATTGGTGCCTTCGAAGCGGACGGTTCGGCCGGCAGCCTCCTCTTCCTTCTTCAGCCGGCACAGCAGCCAGATCCCAGCCGTATCGATATCGGTGATGTCGGAGAGATCGACCGTCAGGTCCCCGGCCTTCTGATGCAGCAGCTTCTCGAAGTCGCGCAGCACGAAATGCACATAGGCGCTGCGCCAGTTGCCCTTGAGACGCACATGCTGCCCCGAACCACCGGATTGGTCGTCCACGTCAAGTGAGGCAACGTTGCGATTTTCGGCGTTCAAGATACTTATGTCTTTCAAGGCTTAAGGGCGACATTGCCGACTCGGCGGATCCTTTGCCGCCCGGCGCGTCAATATACAGAAGCAACGTGCGATTTCCATGCTCACAGGACAGCAATAATGCCGCGCACCCTCAATATCCAGATGAATTCCTTTCCGATTGCCGGAGCCTTCACTATCTCGCGCGGCGCCAAGACCGAGGCCGAGGTGATTACCTGTACGCTCGCCGAAGACGCTGCGCGGGGGCTTGGCGAATGCGTGCCTTATCGCCGCTACGGCGAGACCATGGAGAGCGTGTTCGCCCAGATCGAAGCCGCGCGTCCGCTGGTCGAGGCCGGGATCTCGCGCCGCGACCTGTTGTCGGCGATGCCGCCTGGCGCTGCCCGCAATGCCGTCGATTGCGCCCTTTGGGACCTCGAGGCCAAACGAACGGGTGAAAGCGTTGCGACCCGCCTCGGCCTTGCCGATCTGAAGCCACTCACCACCGCCTATACCATTTCGCTCGGGGAACCGGAGGTGATGGCCGCAAAGGCGCGTGAACATGCCGGCCGCTCGCTGCTCAAGGTCAAGGTCGGCACCGGCGACGATGAAAGCCGCATCCGCGCCGTCTGCGCCGCCGCGCCCGATGCCACAATCATCCTTGACGCCAATGAGGGCTGGCCGGAAGCGGTGTTGGAACGTCATCTTGATATCGCGGCGCAAGCCGGTGTGGCTCTGGTCGAGCAGCCGCTGCCGGCCGGCCGCGACGCACTGCTTGCTGAAATACGCCGCCCGCTCCTCGTCTGCGCCGACGAAAGTGTCCACCATACCGGCGATCTTGCGAGCCTTGCCGACCGCTATGACGCGATCAACATCAAGCTCGACAAGACAGGCGGCCTGACGGAAGCCCTGGCGATGAAGGCGGAAGCTGAGCGGCTTGGTTTCAGCATCATGATCGGCTGCATGGTCGGCACCTCGCTTGCCATGGCGCCGGCGGTGCTGCTCGCCCAGAATGCCGATTTCGTCGATCTCGACGGCCCGCTGCTGCTTGCCCGCGACCGCGAACCCGGCCTGCGCTACGCCGCTTCCCTGGTCTTTCCGCCCGAAAGCACGCTCTGGGGCTGAAGGTAATAGGCCGATATGACGAGGCCGAGGCCGGTAAACGCGACCAGCGCCATGACGTAATAGCTGACGACGCCGAGCCAGGCATAGAGATAACCCGACGCCAGCGTCATCAGCGCCATCGCCATGCCGACATAGAAGAAGTAGGCGCCTTGCGCCGAGGATTCCTGCGTCTCCTGCACCGTCGCCATGATCCGCCGCTGCACGCCGGTATGGACGAAGGCATAGGTGAAGCCGTGGAAACACTGCAGCAGGAAAAACCCGGCAAACCCCGCATTCATGGGAAACAGGATCCAGCGGCAGACGCTGACGGCACAGCCGAAGCGGATCAGCGTCCAAGCGTCGAAGCGCCGGTTGAGACGTTTCGACAGGAAGAACACCGTCACCTCGGAAGCAACGCCGGCGCTCCAGAGCAAGCCGACCTCCGTGCCGGAAAAGCCGAGATGATGCCAATAGATCGACGAGAACGCGTTGAGCACTGCATGGCTCGACTGCTGGATGGCGACACCGATCAAGAGCAGCAGCAAATGCGGCTCGCGCAGTCCGCTGCCGGTGGCGGCCGGAATGTTGATCGGCTGGCCACGCCGCCGCGTCGGCCCGATGCGCGGACAGAAGATCGCCATGACGACCGTCATGGCAAAGCCGAACACCATGACATCGAGCACCAATCCGCCGCCCCACCGGCTGATCAGTTGGCCACCGACCAGCGTCGAGACGATGAAGGCAATAGAGCCCCAGACGCGCATCGATCCGTAATCGAGCCCCCAGCGGCGCACACCCGAAATGACGATCGATTCGACGACGGGCACATAGGGCGCGAAGGTGGCGCCCTGCAGCGCATAGACGATCGTCACCGGCCAGAAGCTCGTCGTCCAGAAAAGCGCGATAGCCGTCAGCAGCGACAGGCTGCCTGACCAGAGCAGCACGTCGGCGCGCTCCTTCAGACGGTCGGCAATCATCGCGACGACGGGCGCCACCAGCACGCGCACCACCATCGGTATGGCAAGGATGATGCCGATCTCGTGGTCGCTGAAACTGTGGGTCGCAAGCCAGACCGGAAAGAACGGCAGAACGATGCCGTTGACGAGCAGCGGTGCGCAATAGGAAAGCGCGCTGAGCAGCCGGAAGCGCGGGGGCGCTCCCTCACTCGGGGAATGTTGGGCGGGAATCATTGGTGGACCTGAAGGAAACTGGTCGTTGTCCTAACACACCACCCTGGAGGCGCCTATTGCGAGAAATAGCCCTACTGAAACGTTTTAGAAAATAAATACAGCCTGTCGCCCGACGGTAACGGGTAAGTCGGTGGAGTGCGGACGCGCCGATGCCGAAATCAGGCCGCCTGCGGGGCCAGTTCGCCTTCATCGTGCATTTCAATGGCGGAAAGCGTCGGCACGCTGCTGGCGAGCGCTCGCCAGGTGATCAGTTCGAAGGCGCCATCCTCATGTTCGGCGACCGCCGTGCAGCTTTCCACCCAATCGCCCGTATTGATGTAGCGGATGCCGTCCATGTCCTGGATGATGGCGTGATGGATGTGTCCGCAGATGACACCGTCGGCGCCGTTTTTGCGAGCTTCCTCCGCCACGACGCGCTCGAACTCGCCGATGAAGTTGACGGCATGTTTGACCTGCAGCTTCGCCCAGGCCGAAAACGACCAATAGGGCATACCGAGGCGGCGGCGCACGGCCGCGAGCAGGAGGTTGATGCGGATCGCCGTATCGTAGGCCCAGTCGCCGAGATAGGCGAGCAGGCGGGCGTTGCGGACGACGACGTCGAATTCGTCGCCGTGCAGGATCAGATATTTCTTGCCGTCGGCGCCGTTATGCATCATGCGCTCGACAACCTCGATGCCGCCGAAATGCATGCCCGGGAAGTCGCGCAGAAATTCGTCGTGATTGCCGGGAATATAGACGACGCGCGTGCCCTTGCGCGCCTTGCGCAACAGCTTCTGGACCACGTCGTTGCAGACCTGCGGCCAGTACCAGCTGCGCTTCAGGCGCCAGCCGTCGACGATGTCGCCGACGAGCACGATCGTATCGGCCTCGTGGTGGCGCAGGAAATCCAGGAGGAAATCAGCCTTCGCGGCCTTCGAGCCGAGATGGACATCGGAAATGAAGAGCGTGCGGAAATGTCTGGGTTCCATCATGTCTATCACGAGCGTCGCTCATGCCCCATCTTTCATCTAGCCTTCCAAAACCAGACTCGTGTTTCAGGAAGATGACAGGTTGCGGAAAAGCCGGCGCGGTGGCGATGTTGCCCTCTCCATCGGGCACGTTCATGATGGCGGCGATTCCAGATCCGACACTGCGGGATGGCTGATGCGCCTCTTTCTCGTTCGCCACGGCGAATCTCTCGGCAACCTCAACGAACAGGCCTATCGCCAATTCGGTGATCACAACGTGCCGCTGACACAGTGGGGCCACCGTCAGGCGGTCGAAGCCGGCAGCGCCATCGCCTCCTATCTGAAGGCATTGCCACGCGCCGATTTCGGCAAGCTGCAGATCTGGTACTCACCATTCCTCAGGACACGGCAGAGCAAGGATGCCTTGCTGACAGCCTTGCCGGAAAGCTTCATCGGCGAGATCCGGGAGGATTACCTGCTGCGCGAGCAGGATTTCGGTCTTTTCACCGAAATCTATGACCATGCCGAACAGAA
This sequence comes from Rhizobium redzepovicii, assembly GCF_019793435.1. Classification (GTDB taxonomy): domain Bacteria; phylum Pseudomonadota; class Alphaproteobacteria; order Rhizobiales; family Rhizobiaceae; genus Rhizobium; species Rhizobium redzepovicii. Next base: position 117,816 of record NZ_JAILYH010000014.1, read on the forward strand.
GCAGAAATTCCCCGAAGAATTCGAAAAATGGGCGAGGCTGCGCAGCAACAGCGGCAAGTTCTACGCGCGGCCGCCGGATGGCGAGAGCCGGGCGGATGTGGCCCAGCGGGTGCGCCTCTTCCTGCAGACCGTCATGCGCGACGCCGAAAACAGCAGCCACAACGTCGTGATCGTCGGCCATGGCGTCACCAATCGGGCAGTCGAAATGAATTTTCTCCACCGCCCCGTCGAGTGGTTCGAGCGTTCCGACAACCCCGGAAATGCCGATATCACACTGATCAAGGGGACGCGCCTGCAAGGATACGAGTCGATCCTGCTGCATCAGGCGGCCGACCGGCAGCCGGGACAGGAAAATGAACTGCGCGATGCCTATGGCGCCGACGTGACGATCGCGCCGAAACCTGAGGGATAGACCCACAAAGGGACGAATGCAAAGCATCGGCAGCAGCATCAAGCCCCTCCCTTGTCGGGAGGGGTTTTCACTGCAGCCAAGTTCCGTTTCGATCCACTCACGCAGCTCGCACAGCCGCCATCGGTTTGACGTTCTGATTCATCCGGAACAGATTGTCAGGATCATAACGCCGCTTGATTTCGGCAAGCCGGGCGTAATTGGCGCCATAGGCCATTTCCACCCGATCGGCCTCGTCATCAGGCATGAAGTTGATATAGGCGGTTCCCACGGCATGCGGCTTGGTTGCCTCGAAAAGTTCGCGCGCCCAGCCGGTGCAATTTGCATCCATCCCGGCCTCCCGCCAGCGCGCATGCACGTTCATGACGAAATGCGAACTGCGCTGCGGAAATGCGGTGGCCTCGGTGGCAATACGGCCGGCCGCGCCACCGACATGGCCGACGAATATCTCGCATTCCGGTCCCGGCAGCTTGCGCACGGCGTTGAGCAGCACCTCGATCGCCGCATCCGAAAGCGAGGCGAAATCCTGGCTCTTCCAGTAATTGCGCGCACCTGGCGTCAGCAACGGATCGAATGCCTGCTGCCAGCCGGTGAACGGCACCGGACCGACGACATCGGCAATCGGCTTTCCGATCGCTCGCAATCTTTCCGTCGCTTTTTCTCCCGCCGCGATATCTCCGCAATAGCACATGGCGAGCACCACGACCTCCTTGCCGTGCCACTCGGCCGGAAGGAAGGGCAGCGGCGGCGCCTGGCGCATCACCACCCAGCAGGTCAGTTCATCGGGTGCGGCTTCCAGCGCCTGCCGATATTCCCGCAGCACTCTCTCCGCGTCAGCGAAGGGATGTACGACCAGCCCGGCAAGAACATCGGAATGCAGCGGGTTCAGCTGAAACTCGAAGGAGGTGACGACACCGAAATTGCCGCCGCCGCCGCGCAAGGCCCAGAAGAGGTCCGGCCTTTCCGTCTCGCTCGCCTTGACCAGTTCCCCATCGGCCGTCACCACATCGACCGAGACCAGATTGTCGATCGTCAGCCCGAATTTGCGGGTCAGCCAGCCAAAGCCGCCGCCAAGCGTCAGGCCGGCGATGCCGGTGGTGGAATTGATGCCGGTCGGCAGCACCAGCCCGAAGGCCAGCGTTTCCTGGTCGACATCGGCAAGCGTTGCCCCCGGCTCGATCCTGGCGCGGCGCGTCTCCGGGTCGACCCGCACCGATTTCATCGCCGACAGGTCGATGACGACGCCGCCCTCGCAGACCGCGTTGCCGGCAATGCCGTGCCCACCGCCGCGCACCGAAACGAGAAGATTGTTGTCGCGGGCAAACCGCACCGCGCGCATGACATCTGCAGCACCGGCGCAACGCGCGATAAGCCCGGGCCGCCGGTCGATCATCGCATTCCAGATCGACCGCGCCTCGTTGTAATCTAGATCCTTGCCGGTTAGGAGCTTGCCGCGAAATCCGGCAGAAAATGCATCAATGGCCACATCATTGACCATCGTCTGCCCCTTTTGCAGGGTCGTCAGGTTCAAATTGTCCATGATTTCCTCCATGCGACCGGCGCCCCGCACCGTCGCGGCGGCATATTGCGCCTGCGGTGATCGCCAAACAAGTTTTCCAAAAGGATTAGCTAATCGCCTGAAGCCACCGGGCGCCCACTTCTCGAAAACTTCGCCCATCCCCCATTTCCATACTGTCGCCCGTATCCGATTGATGTATGGAGGGAACTCCCAAAAAGACGTGCACGGAGGCGGCAATGGATAACCAGGAAAAATCCAAGACGGACAAGAACCTGACAAGCGGCGATCTCGACGAGCAGGCGCTGTTTTTCCACCGCTATCCCCGTCCCGGCAAGCTGGAGATCCAGGCAACCAAGCCGCTCGGCAACCAGCGCGACCTGGCGCTCGCCTATTCGCCGGGCGTTGCCGCCCCTTGCCTTGCCATCCGCGACAATCCTGAGATGGCGGCTGAATATACCTCGCGCGCCAATCTCGTCGCCGTCATCTCCAACGGCACCGCCGTGCTCGGCCTCGGAAATATCGGTCCGCTGGCCTCGAAGCCGGTGATGGAGGGCAAGGCCGTGCTCTTCAAGAAGTTCGCCGGCATCGATGTCTTCGATATCGAGATCGACGCGGCAAGCGTCGAGCAGATGGTCTCGACCGTCAGCTCGCTGGAGCCGACCTTCGGCGGCATCAATCTCGAAGACATCAAGGCGCCGGAATGTTTCGAGGTCGAGCGACGCCTGCGCGAGAAGATGAAGATCCCGGTCTTTCACGACGACCAGCACGGCACGGCGATCATCGTCGCCGCCGCGATCCTGAACGGGCTGGAACTTGCCGGCAAGGCGATCGAGAACGTCAAGATCGTCGCCTCCGGCGCCGGGGCCGCCGCCCTTGCCTGCCTCAACCTGCTGGTCATTCTCGGCGCAAAACGCGAAAACATCTGGGTCCACGATCTCGAAGGCCTCGTCTATGAGGGCCGCACCGAGCTGATGGACGAATGGAAATCCGTCTACGCCCAGAAGAGCGACACGCGCACGCTCGCCGAAAATATCGGCGGCGCCGACGTCTTCCTCGGCCTGTCGGCCGCCGGCGTGCTGAAGCCGGAGCTGCTGGCGCAGATGGCCGACAAGCCGCTGATCATGGCGCTCGCCAATCCGACGCCCGAAATCATGCCTGGTCTTGCCCGTGCCGCTCGCCCCGACGCGATGATCTGCACCGGCCGCTCGGATTTCGCCAACCAGGTCAACAACGTCCTCTGCTTCCCCTATATCTTCCGCGGCGCGCTCGATTGCGGCGCCGAGACGATCAACGAGGAAATGAAGATGGCGGCCGTGCGCGCCATCGCAGCCCTTGCCCGCGAAGAGCCGTCCGACGTCGCCGCCCGCGCCTATTCCGGCGAAACCCCGGTCTTCGGCCCGGATTACCTGATCCCCTCGCCCTTCGATCCGCGCCTGATCCTGCGCATCGCGCCTGCCGTTGCCAAGGCCGCCGAACAGAGCGGCGTGGCGCGCCGCCCGATCCAGGATTTCGACGCCTATCTCGACCAGTTGAACCGCTTCGTCTTCCGCTCCGGCTTCGTCATGAAGCCGATCTTCACCGCGGCCAAGGCCGCCGAGCGCAAGCGCGTCATCTTCTCCGAGGGCGAGGATGAGCGTGTGCTGCGCGCCGCCCAGGTGCTGCTGGAGGAAGGCCTTGCCGACCCGATCCTCATCGGCCGCCCGCAGGTCATCGAGACGCGCCTGAAGCGCTACGGTCTGCGTATCCGGCCGCTGCAGGATTTCGAAGTCATCAACCCGGAAGACGATCCGCGCTTCCGCGAATATGTCGATCTGTATTTCTCCCTCGTTGGCCGCCGCGGCGTCATTCCCGAAGCCGCCCGCACCATCGTGCGCACCAACACCACCGTCATCGGCGCACTGGCGCTGAGGCGCGGCGAAGCCGATGCGCTGATCTGCGGTCTGGAAGGCCGCTATGAAAAACATCTGCGCGACGTCCGTCAGATCATCGGCAAACGCAAGAATGTCCGCGATTTCTCCGCCCTCAGCCTGATGATCTCGCAGCGCGGCGCCACCTTCTTCACCGACACCTACGTCACCTTCAATCCGAGCGCCGAGGAGGTTGCCGAGGCAACGGTGCTGGCGGCCGAGGAAATTCGCCGTTTCGGCATCACCCCGCGCGCCGCCCTCGTCTCGCATTCCAACTTCGGCTCGCGCGAATCCGAGAGCGCCACGAAGATGCGCAACGCCCTGCAGCTCGTGCGCGAGACTGCCCCCGATCTTGAGGTCGACGGCGAAATGCATGGCGAAAGCGCCATCACCGAAGCACTGCGCAAACGCGTCATGCCGGATACGACATTGCACGACGAGGCGAACCTGCTGGTCTTCCCAAATCTCGACGCCGCCAACATCACGCTCGGCGTGGTCAAGTCGATGACGGACGGCCTGCATGTCGGCCCGATCCTGCTCGGCACCGCCCTGCCCGCCCACATCCTGGCGCCTTCAGTCACCTCCCGCGGCGTCGTCAACATGGCCGCCCTCGCCGTCGTCGAGGCATCGCAGCCGGCGTAAGCCGGTTGCCGCCAACGTCAGCCATCGGCTATCGACAGGCGTCCCCTATCCGCGAGCGCGTCCGCGCGCTCGTTGCCGGCAATCCCCGAATGTCCCTTGCACCAGGCAATGGTCACCAGGGCGTTTTGGGATAGCTGAAGATCGACGGCTTTCCAGAGGTCCGCATTGTCGATCGTTCGCCGTCGCCCATGTCCATTCGGGCTGCTTTTCTTCCAGCCGTTGTTCTTCCAGATATGTCGGCGGCTGTTGCAGCCTTTGACGGCATAGACGGAATCGGACCAGATGATCGCGGGTTCTCCGGCTGTTTGGCTGTTGATCCACATGGCGGCCCTGAGAACGGCGGTCAATTCCATGGCATTATTGCTGGAATCGTCGACGCCACCGAAGTCGGAGGCGATTTCCACCGCATCGCGATAAGCGACAAACGACCAGCCTCCATGCCCGGAACCGGGCTCATAACAACCGTCCGCGAAGAGGTGAAGGCCGTGTTGGGCTTCCGTCACGCCTGATGTCGGTGCAAAGGAAGGGATCTCGTCGGGGATGCTTGTCATTTTCACCGCGTCTCTGGCGATTGCTGGATAAGATCAGGAAAATACGCTAATATTTTCTTTGAGCTTATTAAGAGAAATCCGTTAAGGGAAAACGCGCGGCCGATTGAAGTCGCATTCGACCCACCGACCGTTTGCTCATTCCGGGACGACGCCGTGAAACGCCGAAACCTGTCTCTCGCCCTTCTCCTCGCCTTCGCAGCGCCCGCCGTCGCGCAGACCAATGCCATCTGTGAGGACCTGCGCGGCCGTCTCGCCGACCTGCCGCGCTCGATCGGCAATGGCAACGGCCCGGAAGCACGCCAATATGCCAGTGCCATGGCCGAGCAGAACCTCGAGCTTCGCAAGGTGCGTAACGATCTGCGCAACTACGGCTGCACCTCGGGCAGCATGGTGGTGATCGGCGGCGAGAATGCCGATTATTGCACCGAGCTGTCGCAGGCCGAAGGCCGGATGATCGACAATATCGCTTATCTCCAGGACCGCCGCAACGAGCTGGCCGGCCGGAACGGCGCCGATGACGACCGCCGCGAACTGATGGCCGCGCTCGACAGCAACGGCTGCAACAGCGAGAACTTCTATGCGCCTTCCGAGCGCAATGCCAACGACCCTGCCCCGAGCGTCGAGGAGCAGGCGATGCGTTCGGACACTTTCATTCCGCTCGGCGGCAAAGAGGCCGATCCGCGCTACGGCCTGCCGCGGGCCGATATGCTGTCGCCGGTCAGCACCATCTGCGTGCGCAGCTGTGACGGCGGCTTCTTCCCGATCAGTTCAAACACCACCTCGGTCGATTTCGGCCGCGACGCCCAGACCTGCGCCAAGATGTGCCCCGGCATCGAAACCCAGCTTTTCTATCGCGACGTGACGAGCACGGAAGCCTCGAACATGATCTCGGTCGCAACCGGCACGCCCTACAGCGCCATGAAGAACGCCTTCGCTTACAAAAGCCGCGCGCCCGGCGAGAAAAACGCCTGTGCCTGCAATCTCACCGCCTATTACGACGAGATGCGCGGCAAGCAGGCGATAAGCCAGCCGCCGCCACAGGGCTCGATCACCACCATCCGCACCAATCCGCCGGCGAAGGATACAGCGGCCGCCGCCGCGCCGCAGCCATCGGTTCCAGAGCGTCCCTACGACCCCACGCAGAACAAGGTCCGCCAGGTCGGCCCGCAATTCCTCGCCGGCGACCAGGGCTCGATCGACCTTGCCAATCCTGCCGCACCTGGCCCGCAGCCGCAGCAGCAGTGATCGCTACCTCTCGTTCCTTCCCCAGCCATCGTGGAAGACGAGTTCCTCAAGCGGTAGCCGCTGCCGCCAGCCTTTGACCGAGAGTTCCGGCTGGTCGTAGAGCCGGTCGACGAAACCGGCGCAGAGCCAGGCAACCGCTTCGATATGCTCGGGGATGCCGAGAATGGTCTTCAGGTCGGCTTCGTGAAAGATGCTGACCCAGCCAATGCCGATCCCTTCGGCGCGGGCCGCCAGCCAGAGATTCTGGATGGCGCAGACTGTCGAATAGCTGTCCATTCGCGGATTGTGCGTGCGCCCCAGCACCACGCTGCCGCTGCGGGTGGGATCGCAGGTTACGCAGATACCGAGCGGCGCCTCCACGATGCCTTCCAGCTTGAGGGAGCGATAGACCTGCCGCCGCTCGCCCTCAAACATCAATGCCGCTTCCTCGTTGGCCTTGGCAAAGGCATCGCGGATGCGCGCTCGCACCGTTGGACTTCTCACCAGAATGAAATTCCACGGCTGCATGAAGCCGACGGAGGGTGCGTGGTGCGCGGCGGTCAGCAGCCGTTCCACCACGTCGTCGGGCAAGGGCTCGGGCAGGAACTGGCTGCGAACGTCGCGCCGCGTCATGATCGCGTGATAGACGGCCTCGCGTTCGGCCAAGGAAAAACCGGACGCCACGGACAGGGCATCCTCATCAAAGGGTCGCATCGTCAAATCCCCAACAACGCAACCGCCCGCCGTCCGCGCGGGTTGGGTCTATCTTGCCAGGCCGGTCTTCTGACTTGGCGTCATCCGTCTGCCGCAGCCTTCCCGGCGAAAGCCAGTGGCATGATAAAGCGGCAAACGTCGGCCTTACAGCGTTGGGCACGTTTCGGTCTCGCACCGAATTCCCGATTCTCCCGCTTGAAAAGCGGGCACCTGACGGCGCATCTATTTCAGCAAACCGGCCCTGCGGCAAGCGGCCTCATGCCGCATTCACCCGTATGTGACATCGATCGCGTGGACAGGTGTGCATCGCTGCCGTAGAACCGAACAGATCCTAACCGACGCCTGTGGCGCCGCAATTTTCCTCTTTGCACCCAGTTGCCCGTGCCCCGCCTGACACCCATGATCCTTGCGGTCGCCCTGTTCATGGAACAGATGGATTCGACCGTCATCGCCACCAGCCTGCCGGCGATCGCAGCCGATCTCGGCACCTCGCCGATCGCGCTGAAGCTTGCCGTCACCAGCTATCTCGTGGCATTGGCGATCTTCATCCCGATCAGCGGCTGGATGTCGGATCGTTTCGGCGCGCGCAACATCTTCCGTATGGCGATCTTCGTCTTCATGATCGGCTCAGTCGCCTGCGCCTTTTCCAATTCGATTGCGGCCTTCGTCGTCGCGCGGCTGATCCAGGGCGCCGGCGGCTCGATGATGACGCCGGTCAGCCGTCTGCTGCTGGTCCGGGGAACGCCGCGCCACGAACTCGTCGATGCCATGGCCTGGCTGACCATCCCCGCGCTGATCGGCCCGATCATGGGGCCGCCGATCGGTGGTTTCCTCACCACCTATCTCACCTGGCACTGGATCTTCTGGATCAATGTCCCGATCGGCGTGCTCGGCATCATCCTCGTCACGCGTTTCCTGCCGGCGGTCGAGCCTCGCAGTCCACGGCCGATGGATTTTCCGGGCTTCTTCCTTTGCGGCATCGGCTTTTCTGGCTTCGTCTTCGGCCTGTCGGTGATCAGCCTGCCGGCCGTGCCCGTCATCTACGGCTATGTCACGGTGGCCGTCGGCATCCTTGCCGGCCTCCTCTATCTCCTGCATGCCCGCCGCGCGCCCTATCCGCTGCTCGATCCGAAAATGTTCCGTTATCCGATGTTCCGGGCGGCGATCCTCGGCGCCTCGAATTTCCGCATGGGCCTCGGCGCCCTGCCCTTCCTGATGCCGCTGATGCTGCAGCTCGGCTTCGGCCTGACGCCGCTGCAATCGGGCTCGGTCACCTTCGTCAGCGCGCTCGGCTCCATGGGGTCGAAATTTGCCGCTTCACGCACCTTCAATGCCTTCGGTTTCCGCACCGTGATATCGATCACCACCTTGCTGGCGGCAATCTTCCTCGGCATCAACGGCCTTTTTACCAGGGAGACGCCGCTGCCGCTGATCATGGCCTGCCTGCTGACCGGCGGCCTGTTCCGCTCCATGGCCTTCTCAGGCGTCAACGCCATGGCCTTCGGCGATGTCGGTGAGGCCGACAGCAGCCAGGCGACCGCGATCAACGCCGTTGCCCAGCGTATATCCATGGCAATGGGTGTGGCGATCGCCGGCGGCATCCTCGAAATTTCGAGCAGCCTCCACGGCGGCAGGCTTCTGGTCTCGGATTTTCACACCGCCTTCTTCAGCGTCTCGGCGATTTCGGCGCTGGCCTGCATCACCTTCCTGCGCCTGCCGCGCGATGCCGGCGCCGAACTGACGACGCGCCGCCGCAAGCACCGCCAGGCCGAGCCGGAAGAGGCCATGGCGGAAAACAGCCCTTGATCCCGCTGGCCGCCGTTTCGCTATCCCATTCCACTTTATGATTTCTTCACACATCGAAGACAGACTGCGTTTGCGCGTTTTGGGTCGCACAGGGGACATGGGCATGAGTGCTCATGCTGCGACCGCCGGCGTGGATGCCTGTATTGATAGGCTGGTCGGAAACATATCTGACCGAGCCCGCGTTTCGAGGCCCCCGCGGCATGTTCCATTTTTTGAAAACGATGCCTCTGACAGCCAAGCTGGCGGCGATTATCGTGACCGTCAACCTTTGCGGCATCTCCGCCTTTGCCACCTACACCTGGATGTACGAAACCAGGGCGTTGATCGATGGCGCCAAGGCGAACTGGTCCAAGGATGTGGAGCAGTTTGCGTCTCTGGCCGCCGGCGGCGTGAAATGGGGCAAGGCGAATGCTGTGCGCGACGCCTATTCGCTTTACCGCGACGACCCCTCGCTTGATCTTGTGCAGTTTGCCGCCTTCAACGCCGAACCTGCCGCCGTCGATACGTGGACACGTGACGGCATCAGCGGTTTGCCGGCACCCGCCGATCTCGCAAAGAGCCTCAGCACCAAGCCTGAGAAAACGACGATCGATGACAGCGGAATATCTGCCGGCGTTGTTACGATCATTGCGCCGCTTCCGTTGGATAAATCAGGCAAGGCGACCGGCTACGTCGTCACCAACTGGTCGGTCGAAAAAATCGCTGCCGAAGTCAAGCAGAAGGTCCTGATTTCGCTGCTGACGCAGTTCGTCATCACCGCCATCGCCGTTGTCGCCTTTCTTCTCGCCATGCGCAGCCTCGTCGGCCGCCCCCTCAGGGTTCTCAGCGAGCGGATCAGCGCGCTGCAGAAAGGCGATCTGGCCTCTCCCGTTACCTACAGGGAAAACGGCGACGAGATCGGTTTCCTCGCACGTGCCTTGGAAGTCTTCCGCAACGAGGCGATTGCCAAGGTCGAAAGAGAGCAGGCCGCGGCCGAGCAGAGCGCCTCATTCGACGCCGAACGGGCGCGCAACGCATCCTTGACGGAGGAAGCCAGCAATGCTCAGCGGCAGGTCATGACAGCGCTCGCAAATGAATTGGAAAAGCTCGCCGCCGGCGACTTCTCGATACACCTCGCCGATCTCGGTCCTGAATTCGATAAACTGCGGCAGGATTTCAACCGCATGGTCGAAGCGGTTGCGGCCGCATTGACCGAGATCAAGATCGCTTCAGTCGCAGTGGAAGGAGGATCGAGCGAGCTTGCCTCCTCCGCCGATCAGCTCGCCAGGCGGACCGAGCAGCAGGCAGCAGCCTTGGAACAGACCGCCGCCGCATTGGATGAGGTGACCACCACGGTCAGAATGTCATCGCAACGGGCTGAGAGTGCCGGGAAGCTGGTCGAGGAAACGAAGCGCAGCGCGCATGTCTCGGCGACCGTGGTACGCGACGCGATCGGAGCGATGGACAGGATCCAGACCTCGTCGAGCCAGATCGGCCGCATCATCGGCGTCATCGATGAAATCGCCTTCCAGACCAACCTGCTGGCGCTGAACGCTGGCGTCGAGGCGGCGCGTGCTGGCGAAGCCGGCAAGGGTTTTGCCGTCGTCGCACAGGAAGTGCGGGAACTTGCCCAGCGGTCCGCCAATGCGGCGAAGGAAATCAAAAACCTGATCAGCGTCTCCGGCCAGGAAGTGGCAGCCGGCGTCGGGCTGGTGAACGAAACCGGCGATGCCCTCTTGAAGATCGAAGAGCAGATCAACCGCATCAGCGACAGTATCGCTTCCATCGTCCAGTCCTATCGCGAACAGGCGACCGGCCTGCAGGAAATCAATGGCGCCATCAACCAGATGGATCAGGCCACCCAGCAGAACGCGGCAATGGTCGAAGAGACCAACGCGGCCTGCCAGGAGCTGCGCACACAGGGACGCCTTCTGCAGGATTCGGCCGGCAGGTTCACTGTCGCAGCCTCTGCCGCCAGCCAGCCCAAAGCCACTCAACCCGTTCGTCAATCTCGTCCGGAACAGAGGGCCTTGTCGCAGCGGCATGCGGGCAACACCGCCATCGCCGCTTCTCCCGATGCCTGGGAAGAGTTCTGACGCAAACGTCGTTCAATAAGCTTTCAATCCTCAACACCCCAAAAATCGGGAAGGGAACAGTTATGAAGAAAGTCGTGACCGCATTTCTTTTGGCCTGCACCGCAGTCGCCGTGCCTATGGGCGTATCCATGGCGCAGGATGCGAAGCTCGCCCCGATCTCCGACTACGTGACAAGCGACATAAAGCCCTGGCTGAACGATCCGGTTATCATCGAGGCCATCAAGGCGCAGAATGCCGCAAACGCCAATCTGGGCCAGGCCGATATCGACGCCCTCGACAAGAAGTGGCGCGCCGAGGTCGATGGTTCCGACCATTCGATGATTGACGGCGTGCTCGGCAATGCGCTGTCGAAATTCCTTCAGGAAAAGAAGGCTGCCTCCAATGGCAAGATTGCCGAGATCTTCGTCATGGATGCAAAGGGGCTGAATGTCGGCCAAAGCGATCCCACCTCCGACTACTGGCAGGGCGACGAAGGCAAGTTCCAGAAATCCTTCGGCGCCGGCAAGGACGCCGTCTTCGTCGACGATATCGAAAAGGACGAATCGACCCAGGCGCTGCAGTCGCAGGCAAGCGTCACGATTTCCGATGACAAGGGAACGCCGATCGGCGCCATCACCGTCGGCGTGAACGTCGACGCCCTCTGATCTCGGCTTCTCCTTCATATCGCCCTGAAGCCCCGCGCTTTTGGGCGATATGCTTTCTGCTCCCTGCGGGAAGGGTACCGCGCCCTGGTTTTTAAGCCGCAAATTCTGCGTGACAAAATGCTGCCGCGACGATACACACGCCCGATGTCGACCACTTCGATCTACGCCTCGCGATTTTATTGGTACCGCTGCTCCCAGCGGATGCGGGTCTATGCGTAACTGAAGTCGACGCGACGACAACCCGAACAGCCGCTAGTCTACCTGGCGGCTTTTTTGTTCCGCACGGTATGACCAAACAGGAGCCATACCGTGTCTGATACCATTGACGATCTCCGCATCCTCGAGATCACACCGCTGACCAAACCCGCTGATATCATCGCGGAAATCCCCCGAACCGTTGCCGTCAGCGAGACGGTAACCAGCAACCGCCATGCGATCCATAAGATTCTCGAGGGAGAAGACGACCGCCTGATCGTCGTCATCGGCCCTTGCTCCATCCATGATCCTGCTGCGGCACGCGAATATGCCGAGCGGCTGGCGGAACAGCGGCAGCGCTTCTCCAGCGATCTCGAAATCGTCATGCGCGTCTATTTCGAAAAGCCTCGCACTACGGTCGGCTGGAAGGGCTTGATGAACGACCCGCATCTCGATGGCAGCTACCGCATCGAGGAGGGGCTTCGGATTGCCAGGCGCCTGCTGCTCGACGTCAATGCCATGGGGCTGCCCGCCGGCGTCGAATTCCTCGAGACGATCACGCCGCAATACATTGCCGACCTCGTCAGTTGGGGCGCGATCGGCGCCCGCACGACGGAAAGCCAGATCCATCGCCAGCTCGCTTCCGGCCTCTCCTGCCCGATCGGCTTCAAGAACGGCACTGACGGCGGCGTCCGTGTCGCGCTCGACGCCATCCTGGCCGCCTCGCAGCCGCATCATTTCCCCGCCGTCACCAAGGACGGGCAAGCCGCCATTGCCTCGACGAAGGGCAATGAGGACTGCCACATCATCCTGCGTGGCGGCAAACAGCCGAACTATGAAGCAGCCGATGTCGAAGCTGTCGTGGGCGAAGCCGTCAAACTGGGTGTGACCCCACGCATCCTGATCGATGCCAGCCATGCCAACAGCAGCAAGGATCCCATGAACCAGCCGCGCGTCGTCAAATCCGTGGCCTCGCAGATCGCCGCCGGCAACAGGCATCTCAAGGGCATGATGATCGAGAGCAACCTCGTCGCCGGTCGCCAGGATCTCGTGCCCGGCAAACCGCTGGTCTACGGCCAGTCCATCACCGACGGCTGCATCGACTGGGACATGTCGGTCGACGTGCTCGATAATCTGGCCCACGCCGTCCGCGATCGTCGCAAGGCCGCCGTCGCGGCCTGAGCGGCTCTATCAAGCGCGGCGGGCAGATATCCCGCCGCCCATTCGCATGTCAATCTTCGTCCAAAAGATGCAGGCCCTTATCGGTCCAGAAGCCGCCCCATGGTTCCGGTTTGACCAGGCCATAGGAAGCCAGCACTTCGACCGCGTCCGCCGGTAGGGCTTTTCACGACGTGCGCCTGTGCAGGCACTTAGAGGCGACGACCATATTATAAGCGGTCACGGTTCGAATAGAGTCGAGATATTCATTATCGTCATAAACGACGTCACTCAAAAACAGGAGTGCAATCTTGTCCTGTGACTGAAGCATGATCTCCTCGTCCGGCGAAAGCGGCAGGTCATCGAAAAAGCTCATGGCATTATAATTCCTGAAGTACGTCTCGTTACCGCAAGCATATCTCATATCATTCTGTATATAGAATCTGGCGATCGGGACCGCCATCCGATTGAGAGCATGAGAGTGCTCGTATTTTCCGAGCCTCCGAAGATACTCGACCGGAAACGTGATAAACAGTAGAACAGGGCAGCAGATCATGAAGGCTAAGGTCGCGATCAATACTTTACGCACGACTGAGTAATTTCCTATTTGAAACGCTGTTAGCTGGGTCTATCTAGGCCGATTAGCATGTCAGAGTGGCGAAGGTGCTATAGAAAACGCACAAACCCACTGCCCCATCATCAAAGGATCGGCTACATCGTGCTAGAAGCGGCCTTGCTCAATTGAAAGGACCCCATAAACACGTTTAGCTAGACAACGGGGCTACCGATGCGCTTGTTGAAAATTCTGGGCGGATTTTGCCTGTCATGCCTGATTGTCTTCGTTATCGCGATAGTTTGGTCAGGCCTTGCCGCCGATGCCATGATCTCGAATTGTCACGACAATTCCGCTGGCGAATACATTAGCGATTACGAGGCCCGGAAAGCTTACTGCGGAGAATTCGGCGCAAGTACGGCCGACAAAATGCCTTACGGGTATTGATAGAGTCCGCGGACCAACTGCCCCCCGCTCCCCATCATCAAATAGTGGCCGCCCGCCAGCCCTAAGCGAGTTGACTTGAGGATTAGATCAGAGCTTTGTGAAAATGCATATCGTCGCAACAGCCGCGCCCATAGGTGCAAGATGAGTTTCGTTTTGTTAAAATACTAAGTCGTCCCATAGTATTATTCTTTACATTCTATACTTTTTATATACTCCTATGGAGAAACCCTCCAGTCACACAAGAGCCCGGAAGAGCAGACGAGGGATATATTAAATAAATACCTTACTGAATCCCAGGAAATGGATCGAATACGATATGCGAGTTGTTCCAGAATCGAAGTATCAGAAACCGAGCGGCTTGCAAACGTGAGCTTTTACGTGGGGTGCGAGGTTAAGAAACCGCTTTCGGCAGATCCCATTTTTCTCTCCGTGGCGTTCGGTGGTCGCGGTCAAGTTGAATTTATGGATGTATCGAGGAGTGACAAATGAAGCGCTAGGCGCAACCAAACCGGCAACTATGTGCCGGACGTCGCGTCAAGTTGGTCAGGCGCACAAGGTTCAATCGTGCCAGACAGGCCACCACCACCCCATAAAAAAATGGCGGTGCGCCGCTCTCAAGATCTCACCGGGAAATACCGCACATAGGCAAACTCGTCACCGTCTGGTGACCAGCAGGGCACGTTGATCGTGCCCTGCCCGCCGAACAGCTCGAACAACGTCTTCAGATTGCCGCCATCCATGTCCATCAGCCGCAGCCGCACATCGAGATCGCGCGGATGGTCGAAAACCGACGGGTCATAGGACAGGAGCAGAACCTTGTCATTGCTGGGCGATGGATGGGCGAACCAGTTACCCTGATTGTCCGACGTCACTTGCTCCAGCCCGCTGCCATCGGGGTGGATGCGCCAGATCTGCATCAGCCCGGTGCGGCTGGAATTGAAATAGATCCATTGTCCGTCAGCGGAATAATCCGGCCCGTCATTGCGGCCCTCGCCATGCGTCAGCCGCGTCTCGGCGCCGCCGTCGACGGAGATCGTATAGATGTCGAAGAGATCGTCGCGGATGCCGCAATAGGCAAGCTGGCGGCCATCGGGCGACCAGCCGTGCCAGTAGGACGGCTGGTTCTCGGTGACGAGCCGCGGCTTGCCGCCCTCGATGGGCAGGATATAGATCGTCGACTTGCCGAATTCGGTCTTGTCAGAAATGACGATCTCGGTGCCATCGGGTGAAATGCCGTGATCATTGTTGCAGTTGACGGCAAAGCCGGTATCGACCTTGACGACTTCGCCGCCATCGAGCGGCAGTCGCCAGAGCAGCCCGTCGCCGTTCAAGAGCAGGTAGGAACCGTCGGGCGAGAAGTTCGGCGCCTCGACGAGCTTGTCCGTCTGCCAAACCTCGCGAGCTCTGCCCGTCCTGACATTGTAGATCTCGACCGAGCTGCGCATGTTTCCTCCCTCGCATTTCTAGAGCGATAGCGTCAGCAATCCCGACAGCGCTAGCGATCCCGGAACCGGTTGGTGATCGGATAGCGCCGATCACGCCCGAAATTCTTCTTGGTGATCTTCACGCCCGGCGCCGATTGCCGCCGCTTGTATTCGGCGAGATAGAGCAGGTGCTCGATGCGATGGACGGTCGCCACATCATGGCCGCGCGCGACGATCTCCTCGACCGCCATCTCCTTCTCAACCAGGCATTCGAGAATATCGTCGAGCACCGGATAGGGCGGCAGCGAATCCTGATCCTTCTGGTCGGGACGCAGTTCGGCCGACGGCGCCTTGTCGATGATATTGTTCGGGATCACCTCGCCCGACGGCCCCAGCGCACTTGGCGGCACATTCTCGTTGCGCCAGCGGGCCAGCGCATAGACCTGCATCTTGTAGAGGTCCTTGATCGGATTGAAGCCGCCGTTCATGTCGCCGTAAAGCGTGGCGTAGCCGACCGACATTTCCGATTTGTTACCCGTCGTCACCACCATCGCGCCGAACTTGTTGGAGATCGCCATCAGGATGACGCCGCGCGCCCGGCTCTGCAGGTTCTCCTCGGTGATGCCGCTCTCCGTGCCCGCGAAGAGATCGGACAGCGCGCTGCTGAAGCCCGTCACCGGCTGCTCGATCGGCACGATGTCATAGCGGCAGCCGAGCGCCTTTGCGCAATCGGCCGCGTCCTTCAACGAGTCTTCCGATGTGTAGCGGTAGGGCAGCATGACGGTGCGCACCCGCTCCTCACCCAACGCATCGACGGCGATTGCCGTGCAGATCGCCGAGTCGATGCCGCCGGAAAGGCCGAGCACCACCGTCTTGAAGCCGTTCTTGTTGACGTAGTCGCGAAAGCCGAGCAGGCAGGCGCGGTAGTCGGCCTCCTCGCCTTCAGGAATATGCGCCATCGGCCCTTCGGCGCAATGCCAGCCGGTTTCGCCGCGCTTCCATGTCGTCACCGCCAGCGCGGTCTCGAACTGGCTCATCTGGAAGGCGAGCGACTTGTCGGCATTGAAGGCGAAACTGGCGCCATCAAATACCAGTTCGTCCTGGCCGCCGAGCTGGGCGGCATAGACCAGCGGCAGGCCGGTCTCGATCACCTGCTTCAACACCACCTGATGGCGGATATCGACCTTGCCTCGATAATAGGGCGAACCGTTCGGCGACAGCAGAATCTCGGCCCCGCTTTCGGCCAGCGTCTCGCAGACGCCGAGGTCGCCCCAGATATCCTCGCAGATCGGAATGCCGATGCGCACGCCGCGGAAATTCACCGGCCCCGGCATGGCGCCCTGGTTGAAAACGCGCTTCTCGTCGAATTCGCCGTAGTTCGGCAGATCGATCTTGTCGCGCACCGCGATCACCGTGCCGCCGTCGAGCACGGCGACGGAATTGTAGCGTCCGGTCTCGTCCTGCCGGGGAAAACCAATGAGAACACCTGGCCCGCCATCGGCAGTGTCGGCGGCAAGATTCTCCACAGCTTTCCAGCAGGCGCGGATGAAGGCCGGCTTCAGCACCAGATCTTCAGGCGGATAGCCGGAGATGAAAAGCTCGGTCAGAACGAGCAGATGCGCCCCTTCGCGAGCCGCATCGGCGCGCGCTTCGCGTGCCTTGGCGAGATTGCCGGCGACATCGCCAACCGTCGGGTTGAGCTGGCCGATGGCAATGCGGAAGATATCAGAAAGAGCGTTTTCCTGTGTCATGTCATTTATTTAGCCTGCACCTTCCGCAACCGCAACATGTCCGCGGCAAAAGCCGCACCTTGCGGCGACGAAATTTTTGTGAACGGACACGCAACCGCCTCGCGGCATAGACACGCATTGCAATTTGCCGGAGGAGCGGAATACTGCGCCCGATAGCGACTGCATCGATAACGGGCACCGGAAACAGGCCATGTCTAATCTTTCGAACTTCATGCACCATCATTTCGACAAGCCGGCCGACGAACTCGGCGATATTGAAAAACGCGTGCTGGCAAAGGCGCACGCGCGCAAAGTCATCTCGACCGATGTCAACGCCGCTCTTTCCGCCGAGTCCTCGTTCGGTGAGCGTGTCGCCGACGGCATCGCCCGCGTCGGCGGTTCCTGGTCGTTCATCCTCGCCTTCCTGGCCTTCCTTGTGGTCTGGACGCTGATCAATACCATCATCCTGGCAACAGGCGCTTTCGACCCCTACCCCTTTGTTTTCCTCAATCTGATCCTGTCGATGCTCGCCGCCATCCAGGCGCCGATCATCATGATGTCGCAGAACCGCCAAGCCGAACGCGACCGCTTCGAAGCCGCCAAGGATTACGAAGTCAATCTCAAGGCCGAGCTCGAAGTGCTCTCCCTGCACCAGAAGATCGACATGCGCGTGCTGACCGAGCTTACGGCGCTTCGCGAGGACGTCGCCCGCCTCAGCGCCGATCTTGCCGCCAGGGGCTAAAGCATGTCGCGCAAAACTGTGCAGCGGATTTCCCAGGCAAAGCGCGAAGCGGTTTTCCCCGGGCAAGCCGCTAGGCGTTTCGCCGCAACGACGTGCGTAAAAACAAGAAACTAAAGCCCGAGGAGCGTATCTGAAAGATCGCGACGCGCTTTAGACCGGATACCTGTCATATTGCGGCAGGCCATCGGTGATCTCATAGAAATCGCCCTTGTCGGCGCAGTAGATGTGATGGCTGAAGGCAAGGCCGCTCGGTTCATCGAAAGTTCCGGCCATGACGGAAACCTCCGGCGATTGGTCTCCTTGCCAGAACAGCGCCGAACCGCAATTCGAGCAGAAGCCGCGCTGGGCTTCGGCGCTCGACCGATACCAGCGGATCGCGCCGGCATCTTCCACCGAAAGGGCCGTGCGCGGCACATTGACCGCAGCATAATAGAACCCGGTCTGCCGGCGGCATTGCGAACAATGGCAGCCGACGACGGGTCCAGGCTTCGCCCCAATCGAATATCGCACGGCGCCGCAAAGACAGCCGCCTGTATGCCGTTCGGTCATGATCGCTCTCCCCTTTTATGAGTGAAACTTGCCGCCGATCGCGATTGCCGTCAAATCCATTCCGTTCAACAAAATCATCAGAAATCTTGACGCCCGCAGGCGTTGCCGTGTCCAGTTGTTGCGGTCACCGCTGTTGCTTGTCGACAACACCCGCCCATCCCGTCACATGCCGGCATTGAATCAGTCGCTGTAGTCGGCGATACTGCAGCTCCAATTTCATTCAACCTCTGGGAGACTGACATGAGAGCGACCCTGTCCAAACAGAAAGGAAACATCGCCCACAGGGACATTCTGCCTCATGAATATTCGGTTCTCCCGCGCGAGGAAAAGCTCGCGACGCCATAACGCCTTCCTGAAATTCTTTCTGGACGATTCAACCGTCGACCGCGGTCGGCGTTGGTCGCGTATGCGAAAATTTCTCTCCTATTATCGCCCGCATCTGCCTTTGCTGCTGGCGGATCTGCTGTGCGCCATCCTCGTCGCCGGTACGGCGCTCGCCCTGCCGCTCTGCGCCAATATCGTCACCAGCCGTCTTCTGGCTCTGCCTAACGCCCCGGAGGCCTTTGCCCAGATCCTGGGGATGGGCGGCATCATGCTGGCCGTCCTGGCGGTCCAGATCGCCGCCATCTTCTTCGTCGATTATCGCGGCCACGTCATGGGCGCCCGTATCGAAGCGACGGTGCGGCAGGAACTCTTCGAACACTACCAGCAGCTCTCCTTCAGCTTCTACGACCGCCAGCGCACCGGCCAGCTGATGAGCCGTATCACCAACGACTCCCTATGGCTGGGCGAGCTCTTCCATCACGGACCCGAGGACCTCTCCATCGCTGTGCTGAAATATGGCGGCGCCATGCTGGTACTGTTCTTCATCGATCCGCCGCTGGCCGGCCTTATCCTGCTGCTGACCCCTGTCGCGGTGATCTATGCGCTCTATTTCAACCGGCGCATGAACCGCGCACTGGAAGCCAGCAAGCATCAGATCGCCGTCGTGAACGAGCGGGTCGAGGATGCGCTCGCCGGCATCCGCGTCGTCCAGTCCTTCGCCAACGAGGCGCTGGAAAGGGAACGCTTCGCCGAGCAGAACCGGCGCTTCCTGCAAAGCCGCGCCGACGGCTACCGCAGCGAGGCATGGTTTTCGGTCGGCACGGAAACCTTCGCCCAGCTCGTCACCATACTGGTGATCGTCGTCGGAGGCCTGCGTATCCTGACAGCGGACCTGACCGTCCCGGATATGCTGACCTTTCTGCTCTGCGTTGCCGTGCTTGTCGATCCGGTCCAGCGGCTCGCCAATTTCGTGCGTCTCTGGCAGGAAGGCTACACCGGTTTCATCCGGGCGATGGAAATCCTGGAGATCGACCCTGATATCACCGATCGGCCCGCCGCCCGGCCGATGCCGGCGCCGAGGGGAGAGATCAGTTTCTCCAACGTCGCCTTCGGTTACGAGGCCGATGGCCCGCGCGTGCTGGAGCGGCTTTCCCTCACCATCGCGCCCGGCGAGTTCGTTGCCCTCGTCGGTCCTTCAGGGGTCGGCAAGAGTACGCTTTGCGCGCTCATACCGCGCTTCTACGATGTCGAGGCCGGAGCGATCCGCATTGACGGCACTGATATCCGCGATGTGACGCTGGCCTCGCTGCGGCGCCATGTCGGGGTGGTGCAGCAGGATGTCTATCTCTTTGCCGGCACCGTGGCGGAGAACCTTCGCTACGGCAGGCCCGATGCCGGCGATGCGGAGCTGGAGGCGGCGGCCCGCGCCGCCAATGCGCACGACTTCATCATGGCCCTGCCTCAAGGCTATGACACCGATATCGGCCAGCGCGGCGTCAAGCTCTCGGGCGGGCAGCGCCAGCGCCTCACCATTGCCCGCGCCTTCCTCAAGGATCCGGAGATCCTGATTTTCGACGAAGCGACCAGCGCGCTCGACAATGAGAGTGAACGGGCGGTGCAGCAGGCGCTGCTGAGCCTGGCGAATGGCCGGACCACCCTGGTCATCGCTCATCGCCTGTCGACCGTCCGCCATGCCGACCGCATCCTGGTTCTGACGGCAGAGGGCATCGTCGAACAGGGGACCCATGACCAGCTGATGGCGCAAGACGGCATCTATGCCAATCTCCATAGCGTCCAAGCCAGCATTTGAAGGCAATAAAAAACCCGGCATCACGCCGGGTTTTCTTCATCCGTATCGGGCTGGTCTCAGCCGTGAGCGACCATACGCTTCTCGTCGCGTCCGCCCTTCATGCGCTCGGCAAGCAGGAAGGCGAGCTCGAGCGCCTGGTCGGAGTTGAGGCGCGGATCGCAATGGGTGTGGTAGCGGTCCTGCAGATCGTCGGCGGTGACGGCGCGGGCGCCACCGGTGCATTCCGTCACGTCCTTGCCGGTCATTTCGACATGGATGCCGCCGGGATGCGTGCCTTCGGCGCGGTGGATCTGGAAGAAGCTTTCGACTTCCGACAGAATCCGTTCGAAAGGACGGGTCTTGTAGTTGTTGAGCGTGATCGTGTTGCCGTGCATCGGGTCGCAGGACCACACCACCTTGCGGCCCTCGCGTTCGACGGCGCGGATCAGCCGCGGCAGGTTTTCAGCGACCTTCTCATGGCCGAAGCGGCAGATCAGCGTCAGGCGGCCGGCTTCGTTCGCCGGATTGAGAATATCGATTAGCTGCAACAGATCGTCGGCCTGCAGCGACGGGCCGCATTTCAGACCGATCGGGTTCTTGATGCCGCGGCAATATTCGATATGTGCATGGTCGGCCTGGCGCGTGCGGTCACCGATCCAGATCATGTGGCCTGATGTGGCATACCAGTCGCCGGAGGTGGAATCGACGCGGGTCAGCGCCTCCTCGTAGCCGAGCAGCAGCGCCTCATGGCTGGTGAAGAAATCAGTCTCGCGCAGACTCGGGTGGTTTTCCGAGGTGATGCCGATCGCCTTCATGAAATCCATGGTTTCGCTGATGCGGTCGGCAAGTTTGCGGTAACGCTCGCCCTGCGGGCTGTCCTTGACGAAACCGAGCATCCACTGATGCACGTTTTCGAGGTTGGCGTAACCGCCCATCGCAAAGGCGCGCAGAAGGTTCAGCGTTGCGGCCGACTGGCGGTAAGCCATGGCCTGACGCTCCGGGTTCGGAATGCGCGACTCTTCGGTGAACTCGATGCCGTTGATGATGTCGCCGCGATAGGCCGGCAGCGTCACGTCGCCCTGCTTCTCGACGTTCGACGAACGCGGCTTGGCGAACTGGCCGGCGATGCGGCCGACCTTGACGACGGGCAGCTGCGCGCCGAAGGTCAGCACGACGGCCATCTGCAGGAAGGCGCGGAAGAAGTCGCGGATATTGTCGGCGCCGTGTTCGGCGAAGCTCTCGGCGCAGTCACCGCCCTGCAGCAGGAAGCCGTTTCCGTCTGCGACATTGGCGAGATGCTTCTTCAGGCGGCGCGCCTCACCGGCAAAAACCAGCGGCGGATAGCTGGCGAGCGTGGCCTCCGTTGCCGCCAAAGCGGCTGCATCCGGATATTCGGGAACCTGCAGGATCGGTTTCTGCCGCCAGCTGCTCGGGGTCCAATTCTCTGCCATGTCACTCACCTCATTCACACCCGTCCCTGGGATGTACCTGTCCTTGATTGCGGCGGCTTATAGCCCTTTAGATCGGGCTTGCAAAGGCCAATCGCCCCGATGCTCCATGCCACGCTACCGCCATCGACCAACGCTCGCATACAGGTAGCAAAAATCCCCGTTTCCATCGTTAAACCGGCATATACCACGTCGGTTTCCCCATATTTTAGACTTTGAATGTAGAACCGGGAAGAGTTTCAACATCGGGGACACATCATGGCGATCCTTCCGCCGGGATTCATATCGGATCGTTCGGGCAATTTCGGCATCATGACGGCGTTGCTGATGGTGCCGCTCCTCGGCATGGCAGGCATGGCGGTGGATTTCGCCCACGCCATTAGCCTACGCACGCAGCTCTTTGCTGCCGCCGATGCCGCCGCCGTCGGCTCGATCGCCGAAAAATCTGGCGCGGTCGCCGCCGCCATGACCATGAGCGGCAATGGCACGATCTCTCTCGGCAAGACCGACGCCCGCAGCATCTTCCTGTCGCAGGTATCGGGAGAACTGTCGGATGTTAATGTCGATCTCGGCATCGACGTTACCAAGACCGCCAACAAGCTGAATTCACAGGTTTCCTTCACCGCGGTTGTGCCGACCACCTTCATGCGCGTTCTCGGCAAGGATTCGATCACCATCTCCGGCACGGCAACCGCCGAATATCTGACCGCATCGTTCATGGATTTCTACATCCTGCTCGACAACACGCCATCGATGGGCGTCGGCGCCACGGCGAAAGACGTCGCGACGATGGAAAAGAACACCAGCGATAGCTGCGCTTTCGCCTGCCACGAAACGGAAAATAAAAACAACTACTACAACCTTGCCAAGAAGCTCGGAGTCAGCATGCGCATCGATGTCGTGCGCCAAGCGACGAAGGAGCTGACGCTGACCGCGAAGTCGACGCGCGTTTCCACCAACCAGTTCCGCATGGGAGTCTATACCTTCGGCACCAAGGCCGAAGACGCCAATCTGACCACGATATCGGACCCGACGGACGACCTCGACAAGGTAGGCACCTACACTGACGCGGTCGATCTGATGACCATCCCGAAGCAGGGCTACAATAACGACCAGCAGACGAGCTTCGACAACGCGCTGACGCAGATGAAAGACATTATCACCACCCCCGGCGACGGCAGCACCGCCACGACACCGCAGAAGATCCTGTTCTTCGTCTCGGACGGCGTCGGCGACAGCGAAAAGCCGAAAGGCTGCACCAAGAAACTGACCGGCAACCGCTGCCAGGAGCCAATCGACACTTCCTTCTGCAAACCGCTGAAGGACAAGGGCATCAGGATTGCGGTGCTCTACACCACTTATCTACCTCTGCCGAAGAACAGCTGGTACAATACCTGGATCAGCCCCTTCCAGAGCCAGATCCCGACGAAGATGCAGGAATGCGCCTCGCCCGGCCTCTATTTCGAGGTGACGCCGACGGAAGGTATCGCCGATGCGATGAAGGCGCTATTCCTCAAGGTCATTCGCGCGCCTCGCATTACCAGCTAATGCATGTCGCCCGGAAGTGCACAGCGGTTCCGGGATAACGACATGCATCAAAACAAAGAGCTAAAGCACGTCGCATGAATCACGTTTGATGCGACGCGCTTTAAGCGCACACGGATGACTCAGACGCGCTGCCCGTCACGGACCCGATAGCTAGGAGCATACATGGTGACGAGCTCTTCGGCCGCAGTCGGGTGCAGCGCCATGGTCTGGTCGAAGTCGTCCTTAGTGCAGCCGGCCTTCAGCGTGACCCCGAGCAGCTGCGCCATCTCGCCGGCATCATGGCCAAGGATATGGGCGCCCACTACCTTGCGGCTTCCCGCATCGACGATCAGCTTCATGATCATCCGCTCGGCGCGGCCGGAAAGCGTCGCCTTCAACGGCCGGAACTGAGCCCGATAAACCTCGAGCTCACCGTAACGCTTGCCCGCCTCTTCTTCTGAAAGACCGACGGTGCCGATCTCCGGCTGCGAGAAGACGGCGGTGGGGATCAGCTCGTAGTCCGGCCGGGTCGGATTGTTCTTGTACTCGGTCTCGATGAAGCACATCGCCTCGTGGATCGCCACCGGCGTCAGCTGTACCCGGTTGGTGACATCGCCGAGCGCGTAGATGTTCTCGACATTGGTGCGGGAATAGTCGTCGACGATAATCGCGCCGCGCTCGTCGATCGCAACGCCGGCCGCCTCGAGGCCGAGGCCTTCGGTGTTCGGATCGCGCCCGAGCGCCAGCATGACGACGCCGGCCTGCAGCGTGCCGCTGTTCAGCGTCTCCAGAACGAGCCCGCCCTCGCCCTTCGAAACCTTCTGCAGCATGTCGTGGCAAAGGATGCGGATGCCCTTGGCGACCATCGCCTCATGCAGCCCGCGCCTCAGATCCTCGTCGAAGCGCGACAGGATCTCGGCGCCACGATAAATCAGCGTCGTCTCGACGCCGAGGCCATGAAAGATATTGGCGAACTCGACGGCAATATAACCGCCGCCAGCGATGACGATCGATTTCGGTAGCTCTTCGAGATGAAAGGCCTCGTTGGAGGAGATGCAGAGCTCGTGGCCGGGAAGGGCTGCATGCGGGTTCGGCCGCCCGCCGGTGGCAATCACGATCGTCTTTGCCGTCACCGTCTGGCCAGTTTTCACAAGCCGCACCGTATGGGCGTCGACGAGTTCGGCGCGCGTTTCCAGGATCTCGGCATTGGCGCCGGCAAGGCCCTTCTTGTAGAGGCCTTCCAGCCGGGCAATTTCCGCATCCTTGGCCGCCACCAACTTCTTCCAGTCGAAGCTGCTTTCGCCGACCGTCCAGCCGAAGCCGGCCGCATCCTCGAAATGCTCATGGAACTGCGAAGCATAGACGAACAGCTTCTTCGGCACGCAGCCGCGGATGACGCAGGTGCCGCCGTAGCGGTATTCCTCCGCGATCGCCACCTTTTTGCCGAGCGAGGCAGCGACACGCGCGCCGCGCACGCCTCCGGAACCGCCGCCAATGACGAAGAGGTCGTAGTCGTAGGAAGACATGAGGAGCTCCGGAAGGGAATCGCTGGAAGGATGTTCCTGATATAGGGGTGATCGCCCTGAAAACAAAAGCCCGCTCCTGCATCATCCCGTTCCTCTCGCCCGAATTTTCCCGGCAAACGGTTGACCCGACCGCCTGAGGCTGGCAGGCAAATCCACGCTGTAAAAAAGAAGCCGGAGCAAAAGATGGATCAAACTCTCTTCGCCAACCTCTGCAAGGCTGGCAAATTCAAGGAAGCGCTCGGCCTCGCCATCCAAGGCCACGAGAACGAAAAATACGCGCCGAGCCGCTTTGCGATGGACAAGAAAACAGGACTGCCGATCTTCTATCGCGGCAACAAGCGCGTTGAGCCGGATGAAACGGGCGTATGGCAATTGGCCAAGAGCTCGAAGGATTGGGGCTGAGGGTCCGGCGCTCACAGAGCGCCATCTCCTGGCGGTTTGCCGCTTTCAAGCGGTGATGCGGAAATCCGTCGGCATTTCCGCAAGCTGGGTCGCTTCCGACTCGACGCCGGAAACCGATGCTCCCGCAGGCCCGCGGCCGAAACGATCGATCATTGTCGAGATGGCGGTATCGGATCCTGCGATCAAAGCGGTGACCGATCCGTCCGCTTCATTGCGCACCCAGCCTGTGAGCCCGAGCCGCAACGCCTCATCGCGCGCCCACATGCGGAATCCGACCCCTTGGACCCTACCTGATACTCGCACCTGCAAGCCCTCGTAATGAGCAGACATGTTGCCTCGCCAAAGCCTCATCAGTATTGCCGCATCCATCATAGCAAAAAAGCCCGGACGATGCCGGGCTTTTGCAAATCTGCGGAGGCAGCCTTTACTTCTGGGCAGCCGGGGCCGGAGCGGGTGCCGGAGCCACCGGGCTGTCGGTTGCCGGCGGCGGTGCCTTGATGACCTTGGAGAGTTCGGCATTGCTCTGCTTTTCCAGGTCGCGAGAAATGCCCTGCGCCCAGATGTCGGCAGCCTTCGCCGTCTCGCGCGAGGCAACCGGGCCGTCGCGCAGCAGCTTCTTGCCGACGTCGGAATTATAGAAGTCGGCGATCGCCTTCAGTTCGTCGGCGGTGAAGGTCTTGGCATAGGTGAGCGCCGCCTCCTTCTCCAGATCGCCGCGGCGCGGCGCCAGCGCCAGCGCCTGCGCGTCGACCGTCGACGAAATGATGTCCTGGTAGTTCGGCGAATCCTGGATCAGGCCGGCCTTCAGGCGCTCGGCAAGACCGGGCAAAATGTTGTCGAACTGGGCGGTGGCGCCGATGGCGTCGATCGCCGCGCGAGAGGCCTTCAGTTGCTCCTCGGAGACCTCCTGCGCCTTGACGGCAGAGCCGAAGGCAAGCCCGGAAAGAACGATGGTCGCAGCGGCAAAACGGCCAAGACCTGCAATGTTCATCATGTGTGTACGCTCCTGTTATCTGTTTGCCTGCAGCGTGCGCGCACCCGCAGGACCGGCAATGATTGCAAGTGCCGCCATATTGATAAAGAGCCCGTGTTCGACGACGCCGGGTATGGAATTCAGCTCGCTCGAAAGCGCCTCTGCATCAGGAATGCGGCCAAAAGATGCATCGATAATGTGATGGCCGCCATCCGTGGTAAACTCTCCGTCACCGGATTGGCGCAGACTGAGGTCGCCGGAAAGGCCGAGCCGGGCCGCGACCTTCTCGATCGCGATCCGTGTCGAGACGAGCCCGAACGGATTGACCTCAATCGGCAGCGCGTAGGCGCCGAGCGTTTCCACAAGCTTGCTCTCGTCGGCAATGACGATCATCCGCTCGGAAGCGGCCGCGACGATCTTTTCGCGCAGCAACGCGCCGCCGCCGCCCTTGATCAATCTGAGCGACGGATCGACCTCGTCGGCGCCGTCGATCGTCAGGTCGAGTGCCGGCAGTTCATCGAGCGACTTCAGCGGCACGCCGAGCTCGACGCACAGCCGCGCCGTTCTTTCTGACGTCGGAACGCCTTCGACCTTGAAGCCGCTTGCGACTTTCTCCGCCAACAGGCGAACGAATTCTTCCGCTGTGCTGCCCGTGCCGATGCCGAGGCGCATTCCGTCTTCGACATGGGCGAGTGCGGCTGCGGCGGCCTTTATCTTCATTTCGCGGGCATCCATGCGCCGCCAACTCCGAATTATTGCGTTGGATGTGCTGTTTACACGGCTCGCCTGGCAAACGAAAGTCAAAATCATCACGGAAAATGAAAAGCCGAAACAAATGCCTGCGGCCTTCCCGGCCGGCATCCTAACGTTGCTTTCCGCCGCGCGATCGCCTACCTCTGGGATGATCCATCGTTCCGGAGCCGACCTGTCGTTCCCAGGGGAAACCTGTCGTGCCTCAGGACGACTTTTCTCCAGAACGACCCATTGCGCAAAGAGACAAGCCTTGACCCTTTCCCACGCCCGCCCGGCACTCATCGTCTTCGATCTCGACGGTACCCTTCTCGATACCCATACGGATCTTGTCGAGAGCCTCAATCATACGATCTCAGCCCTTGGCCTCGACCCGGTCAGCTATGACGACCTCACCCATCTCGTCGGCCACGGCGCGCGCGTAATGATCGAACGCGCCTGCCGGCTGCGCGGCCATCCGCTCGAAAGCGACGCCCTGCCGCCCCTGGTCGAGCGCTTCGTCGCCCATTACGCCGGCAACATGCCCGGCTGCACCGAACCCTATCCCGGCCTCGTCGCCGCGATGGACCGGCTTAAATTTGCCGGTTACCGCCTCGCCGTCTGCACCAACAAGATGGAAAGCCTGGCGCTCGGCCTGCTCGAAAAACTCGACCTCGTCAGCTATTTCGATGCCATCACCGGCGGCGACAGCTTCCCCGTGCGCAAGCCCGACGCCCGCCACCTCACCGGCACCATCGACCGCGCCGGCGGCGACATCACCCGCACCGTGATGATCGGCGACAGCATCAACGACATCGCCGTGGCGAAGAACGCTGCCGTACCGTCGATCGCCGTGCCTTTTGGATATTCGGACGTGCCGGTTTCCAACCTGGATCCCGATATGATCATCACCCATTACGATGAGCTGACGCCGGAACTGGTGGAGCGGCTGCTGCGGGAGTATGCGGTGAAGGTCGCGGTCTGAGGAGTCCGCTCATTTGTCCTCTCCGTCCCTCATTCCTGTGCTTGTCACAGGAATCCAGCCGGCTTGCGTCCGCAAGCCGAAAAGACCCTTAAATTGAGACCAGCATCCATCACTTGAAGACGACATTGCTTCTGCAATGGCACCATTTGTCGACGGGGCTGCAATTCCCCGCCACGTAGACACGCGGCTGCTGGATTCCTGTGACGAGCACAGGAATGAGGGGCGAGTTTTGGGCGCCAGTCTGCCAAGCGCAGCACTCCCCTACTCCTCACTCCCAAAACAAAACGGGCGGCCCGAAGACCGCCCATTCCATAACCCGCTAGACCCTGCGTCAAATCTGCGCGCCACGCGCCTTTGTCGTCGCGTCGAAGGCCTTGTCGACATAGCCGTCGCGGCCATAGACATCGTCGAAATATTCCACCACGCCGTCCTTGTTCGGCCAGGCGGTGAAATAGGAAACGTAGACCGGGATCTTCTGCGGCACCTTCACGGCATGGTTCTGCCCGGTGGCGATCTGCTTGGCGACGTCGTCGACCGTCGTGCCGAGCACGGCAGCTGCCATAGCACGCGGATTGGCAAGGCGCACGCAGCCGTGGCTCAAAGCCCGCATATCGCGCTTGAAGAAGTTTTTCGACGGCGTGTCGTGCATGTAGATCGCGTGGCTGTTCGGGAACAGGATCTTCAGTTCGCCGAGCGCATTGTCGCTGCTCGGCGGCTGGCGCACCGAGACATTATTGGTCGAGCCGTACCAATCGACGCTCGACGAGGCGACGGCATGGCCGTTCACCTCGACTTCATAGCCGAGCTGGTCGAGATAGTTCGGATCCGAACGCAGCTTCGGCAACATCTCGTTGATGATGATCGACTGCGGCACGCCCCAGAACGGGTTGAACTCCACCGTCTCGATCTCGTCGTCGAAGAAATAGGTTTGATTGTTCTTGCCGCCGACAACGACGCGCATTGACAGCTGTTCCTTGCCGTCATTGTGGTAATAGACCATGAAGGCCGGCTGGTTGATCATCACGTAGCGGGAACCAAGATCCTCCGGCAGCCAGCGCGCCTGCTCCATGGCGACGACGAGCTTGTCGATCTTCGAGGCATTGGTATCGCCACCGGTCATGGCCCGCACGGTCGCCTGGCCGATGACGCCATCGGCCTTCAGTCCGCGCTCTTGCTGGAAGGCCTCGACCAGCGAGACGATATCGGGCGAATAGTCGGTGCTGCCTGCGTAAGCGGCAAGCGTTGCCGCGTGATCGGTCTTCAGCGTTTCGGACCCATGCTTGCCGATCGCCTTGACGATATTGGCAATCTCGGGCGAGCTGTCGCCAGGCTTCAGCAGCTTGTCGAGCGAAACGACGATTCGCTCCTCATTGCCGCCGTCGGCGGCGCGAAGCTTGGCAAGCTCCGCCTTCAGCGCCTCAAATTGAGCACTATCGGGCGAACGGCTGGCGATGTAGGCGCCGACATCGGGGCTCATGCGGGCAAGCTTCAGCACCGACGTCAGATTGACCGCCTTGCGCTGAAAGTCATGATAGCCGGAGATCTTGTTCGGATCGATGCGGCCACGCACGGTGTCCTGCACGAAAGCCAGCACCTTGGCCGAGAGTTCGAGCTCAAACTGCGTCAGTGCCCGGTCGCGGAAGGCGGGATCGGGATTGGCCGGGTCAATCGCCGGTGTCTGGACCGTATAATCGGCAGGATCGAGACCGACGGAAGCCGCATCGGCAAGTGTCGCCATCGCCGACTTCGCGCGGTCGTTGATCTGGTTGCCATCGACCCAGACAAGCGGATTGCGGCTGTCGCCGTAATAGGCTTCGAGCACCTTCGCAACGTCCGCATTGGCGCGCACCTTGGCCTGCGCCAGGAAGCGGCGCTGGACTGCGGGTTCGGCGCTGGCATCGCCGCTTGCCGAAACATCGGCGACCGCGCCGGTGACGACGGGATCGGCAAACCTGCTGGTGTCGACGAACTGCAGCGTCTCTGTCTTATAGGTGTAGTAACGCGGGCCGCTCACCTTCGGCAGCGGCGCTTCCGGATCGAGCCCGCCGAGCGAGCCGCCGTCGGCGCCGCGCGGCACCGGACGGCCGGGCGCCTGATCCATGAAGATGGTGCTTTGGGTCCGCTGCCTGTCGCCGCGCAGCATGTCCATCAAAGTATAAGCATGCGCGGGTGCGGCACTCATAACCGCCACGCCGCAGGAAATTGCCAATGCGGATGCCGCGCTTTTCAAAACGAACGTCATATATCTTCCAGTCCCGGTGTCATGCTGTTCTCAGCTCAAATCCCGCGAAACTCAGCGTCCGGCTCATTGATCAGAAACCGGCCTGCGCCGCCAGCGCCGGCGGACTCAATTCTGTGTGACGGAGATCCTGCGCGGCGCCGCGCCGAAGTTCACACAAAATTATGAAATTATTAGTTAATTTTTTACCGAATTTTCGCATCCGGGCCAGTGGGACGAAATCGCCCGGACGCATAAAATTTTCAAAGTGGCCGAAAAAGCACGCACCACAACCCATCCAAACATGACTTTGGATTTCAATATTTCGCATGGGGTCCGGTTTTCTTGTCGGACGTTCCCACCTATAAGACCTCATCTTTCTCAGATGACCGAAAACAGCATGTAAAGGGAAGGCAAGGCCGATGACCGCAACCCGCACCGAAACCGATACTTTTGGCCCGATCGACGTCGCCGCCGACCGATATTGGGGCGCCCAGGCCGAGCGTTCGCTCGGCAATTTCAAGATCGGCTGGGAAAAGCAGCCGCTGTCGATCGTGCGTGCGCTCGGCATCGTCAAGCAGGCCGCCGCCCGCGCCAACATGTCGCTCGGCCAGCTCGACCCTGCGCTTGGCAAGGCAATCGTCGACGCCGCCCAGGAAGTGATCGACGGCAAGCTCGACGAGCATTTTCCGCTTGTCGTCTGGCAGACCGGTTCGGGCACGCAGTCCAACATGAATGCCAATGAGGTGATCTCCAATCGTGCCATAGAAATGCTTGGCGGCGTCATGGGTTCCAAGAAGCCGGTGCATCCGAACGATCACGTCAATATGAGCCAGTCGTCGAACGACACCTACCCGACGGCGATGCACATCGCCTGCGCCGAACGGATCGCTCATCACCTGCTGCCGTCCCTGAAGCACCTGCATGCCGCCCTCGACATGAAGGTCACCGAATTCAGCCACATCATCAAGATCGGCCGTACCCACACCCAGGATGCCACACCGCTGACGCTCGGCCAGGAATTCTCGGGTTATGCCGCCCAGGTCGGCTCGGCCATCAAGCGCATCGAAATGACCCTGCCCGGCCTTTGCGAACTCGCCCAGGGCGGCACCGCCGTCGGCACCGGCCTCAATGCGCCACTCGGTTTCGCCGAGAAGGTGGCCGAAGAAATCGCAGCCATAACGGCCCTGCCCTTCGTCACCGCGCCGAACAAGTTCGAGGCGCTCGCCTCGCATGACAGCATGGTCTTTTCCCATGGCGCCATCAATGCGGCGGCCGCCGCCCTCTTCAAGATCGCCAACGACATCCGCCTGCTCGGCTCCGGCCCGCGCGCCGGCCTCGGCGAACTGGCGCTGCCGGAAAACGAACCCGGCTCCTCGATCATGCCCGGCAAGGTCAACCCGACCCAGTGCGAGGCGCTGACGCAGGTCTGCATCCACATCTTCGGCAATCATGCCGCGCTGACCTTCGCCGACAGCCAGGGCCATTTCGAGCTCAACGTCTACAATCCGATGATGGCCTATAATTTCCTGCAATCGGTGCAGCTGCTGGCCGACGCCGCCGTCTCTTTCACCGACAATTGCGTCGTCGGCATCGAGGCGCGCGAGGACAACATCAAGGCCGGCCTCGACCGCTCGCTGATGCTGGTAACCGCGCTCGCCCCGAAGATCGGCTACGACGCCGCCGCCAAGATCGCCAAGGCCGCGCATAAGAATGGCACGACGCTGAAGGAAGAAGCCCTCGCCAGCGGACTGGTCTCGGCGGAGGATTACGATGCGATTGTCCGCCCGGAAACGATGATCGGCCCGAAGTAGGACCTTGGGGAGTACCGCCCACCGCCCCCTCCCTCATTCCTGTGCTCCTGACAGGAATGAGGGAGGTTGGGGTAGCCGTTCTGCTGAATTTTTCACCAACGCGGACAGACCCGCATCCGCCTGCCGCGGCAACCCACAGCCCTGCAAACCTCACACCAACAGCGAAAAATTGTCCATCACCACCGAATTGCCCATGAAATCGAAACGGATTTCTTCAATGTCTTCGATCTCGACCGTAAGATTGGGATCGGTGACCTCGAACTCCTGCTGATAGACGATCTGGCCATCATTCATGGCGGTCAGCGTCAGGTGAAAGGGCAATGCAGACAGTTCGGCGATCGAGACGCCCTGAAAGGTAAACTCCCCGCCATCGACCATTTTCAAGGTCACCGGCAGCGAGCCCGGGGATAGCACGGTATCGCTGAAGCCGTCCTCGGTGATGGCGTCGACGCCCGGGATGGTATCGTAGACGATGCCGTTCAGAAGCGTCAGCTCCTGACTGTCGTTCACGGAGAGCGCAAAGCCCCGATAGTCGGGAAGGAAGAAATTATCCGCCCTCGACGTGACGCCCATGTCGTCAAAATCCAGGACCTCGTGGTATTTTTCGCCTTCGTTGACGCCGTCGATCGCCAGCGTCAGCACGCCGAGGTCCGTGCCCCCGGAGCCATCGGACATCTTGTAGCTCAGCGTCTCGATGAGCTGATCGTATTTCCCTAAATTCTTCACCACGTCGAGAGTGTAGTCCAGCTCGTACGTGAAGTGACCGTCAGGTTTCACCTTGAAGGTTCCGTACTTGCCTTCAATGATCGTTTCATGGTCAGGCCCATGTTTGGCGTCGATACGCACGCCATTGACGAAGCGCGCATACATCTCCGCTCCTTCGGGATCGCTGGCGAGGCGCAGCAGATCGCCCCTGATCCAGTCATGTTCGAAAAAAACGAGTAGGTCGTCGACAGCAGTTGGCTTTGCATTTGGCATTGGAAGCCCCGGCAGGTTAACGCTGCGGGAATATGAACCGGACTTGATCTGGAGGCAACCTGAACGGCCGCGACAAATGTCGATCTCGCCTTTCTTTTACTCGCCTGCCGCGTGTGACATCCCGACGGCAAAATGCAGCACGACATGGCCGCAACGCCAAACTCCGCCGCATGCAGATTGCTTTTGCCCGACAGGGGATTTAGATCGGTTCCAATTTTAGCGACGCGCCCACCAGAAAGGTCACTTCGATGGCTGACGATCTCTTCCCGCTCGGCAAGGACACCACGCCCTATCGCAAGATCAGTAGCGATCATGTGTCGGTCGATAGCTTCAAGGGCCAAGACATCCTGACCGTCGAGCCGGAAGGCATCCGCCTGCTCGCCGAAACGGCCTTTGCCGACATCAACCACCTGCTGCGCCCCGGCCATCTGAAGCAGCTCGCCTCGATCCTCGACGACCCCGAGGCGACCGACAATGACCGCTTCGTCGCCTACGACCTCCTGAAGAATGCCAATATTGCTGCCGGCGGCGTGTTGCCGATGTGCCAGGATACCGGCACGGCGATCATCATGGGCAAGAAGGGTCGCAGGGTCTGGACCGAAGGCGGCGATGGCGCCGCCCTCGCCCGCGGCGTCATGGATGCCTATGAGAAGAAGAACCTGCGTTATTCGCAGCTCGCGCCGGTGAAAATGTTCGAGGAGAAGAACACCCGCAATAACCTGCCGGCGCAGATCGACATCTACGAGGAAGGGACCGACGCCTATGAATTCCTCTTCGTCGCCAAGGGCGGCGGCTCGGCCAACAAGACCTTTCTGTACCAGGGCACGCCCTCGCTTTTGACGCATGACCGGATGATCGACTTCCTTAAGGAGAAGATCCTGACATTAGGGACGGCAGCCTGTCCGCCCTATCATCTAGCGATCGTCATCGGCGGCACCTCGGCCGAGATGAACCTGAAGACCGTCAAGCTCGCCTCGACCCGCTATCTCGACGAGCTGCCGACCGAAGGTTCGGAAAGCGGCCACGCCTTCCGCGATCTCGAGATGGAGAAGGAAATCCACAGACTGACGCAGCAGATGGGCGTCGGCGCCCAGTTCGGCGGCAAGTATTTCTGTCATGATGTGCGTGTCATCCGCCTGCCCCGCCATGGCGCTTCGCTGCCGATCGGCCTCGGCGTCTCCTGTTCCGCTGACCGCCAGGCCAAGGGCAAAATCACCCGCGACGGCATCTTCATCGAGCAGCTCGAAACCGATCCGTCGAAATACATGCCCGAGATCGATGAGGCGAAGCTGTCGGAATCGACTGTGCGTATCGATCTCAACCGGCCGATGGCCGAGGTGCTTGCCGAACTGTCGCGACATCCGGTCAAGACGCGCCTGTCCTTGACAGGCACGATCATCGTCGCCCGCGACCTGGCGCATGCCAAGATCCGCGAGCGGCTGGAAAAGGGCGAAGGCATGCCCGATTACCTGAAAAACCATCCGGTCTACTACGCCGGTCCGGCCAAGACGCCCGCCGGCTACGCCTCCGGCTCCTTCGGCCCGACGACGGCCGGCCGCATGGACAGTTACGTCGACCAGTTCCAGTCCTTCGGCGGCTCGATGGTGATGCTCGCCAAGGGCAACCGGTCACGGGCGGTGCGCGAGGCCTGCAAGAAACACGGCGGCTTCTACCTCGGCTCGATCGGCGGCCCTGCCGCCCGCCTCGCCCAGGACTGCATCCGTAAGGTCGAAGTCTTCGAATATCCCGAACTCGGCATGGAAGCGGTGTGGAAGATCGACGTCGAAGACTTTCCCGCCTTCATCGTCATCGACGATAAGGGCAATGATTTCTTCCAGGAATTGAACCTGGGCTGATATCGACAAGTCGAAGACGATCTCCGGCAGAGAATAACTGTAAGTTTTTCAGACAGCGTTCTCACACAATGAGTATGCACTGTCTCGCCAAAGATACGTTTTTCCGTGCAGAATCATAGGCCTGCAAGAAGTATTGACCCATGGGGCAATTGTCGTATGTAGTATTTGGTATATATCGCTTTAATCTTTTCCCAAGAAATTTAAGCTACCAAATAGAATATTGCCTTTGAATATATGAGGAGTTCGCCGGATGAATACGGCTGTCGCGCCCAAGGTGCAGGTTCCCGATGTTGCGGGCCAGATCACCTATGCCATGCGCTCGATGGGCGTTGCGCCGATACCGCGCAATTACGAACTCTTCTACGAGGCCTATATCGGTTCCAATCCGGCGCTCACCCGCGAGCTTTCCGCGCTCGGCAGCCAGGCGACGCAGGCCGAACTTGACGCGCTTGGCGCGCAATATTTCACCAGCAGCCCGGTCCGCGTCGTCGATGACGCCCATACCCGCATATCAGGCGAACTCGACGGCCTGCTGCGGATCCTGAAACAGGAGCAGAGTTCGCTCGAAAGCTATACCAGGCTGCTCGGCGAGACCCATAAGCGCATCACCTCCAAGAGCAATGCCAGCGTCGAGCTGATCGAAAACGCCATCGAACTTTTGAGCCAGGCGACCGGCGACACCATGGCGCACGGCGAACGCACCGTCGAGGACGTCGTCCAACGCTCGCAGGAGATGGACCAGGTCCGCAAGGAACTGGACGAATACAAACGCATCGCCAACACCGATTCGCTGACGCGCCTTTCCAACCGCCGCGCCTTCGACGAGCGCCTCGCCGCCGTTTTCAACAATCCCGGCATGCGGCCCGTGACGGCCCTGCTGCTCGCCGACATCGACAACTTCAAGAAGATCAACGACACCTACGGCCATCCCGTCGGCGACAAGATCCTTGCCACCGTCGCCTCCGTCATCCGCAGCAACGTCCGGCGCGATGTCTTCGTCGCCCGTGCCGGCGGCGAGGAATTCGCCCTCATCATCGACGGCAATACGCCCGAGGAAATCACGGCAATCGCCGAGCGCATCCGCCGCACGCTGGAAACGACCCCGTTCAAGAATTCCCGCACGCGGGTCAACTACGGGCCGATCACCGTCTCGATCGGCATCTGCATGGCCTCCAGCGCCGAGGATGCCGGCGAACTCTACAGCAAGACCGACATCGCCCTTTACGGCGCCAAGAATGCCGGCCGCAACTGCACGATCCTCTATCAGGACGGCATGCAGAAGGATTTCACCAAGAGCTGGCTGATCTACAAGACCTGACGGCCGTTCCACTCCGCGGCGGTTTTACCACATCGTCTTCGCCGCGCGGCCGGGCCATTCCCGGTCGTAGGTTTCCTGGTCGAAATCGCCGACCGCGGCCTTCAGCATCTGGCCGGGCGTGGGCAGCCTTGCAGGATCGGCGAAATGTTCGGCATTCCACAGTTCGGCCCGCATCACGGCGCGCGCGCACTGGAAATAGACCTCGTCGATCGAGATGACGATGACGGTGCGCGGATGTTTGCCGTCCATCTCGAAGCTTGCAAGCAACGCCTCGTCATCCGAGACGACGCCGCGGCCGTTGATGCGCATCGTCGTGTTCGAGCCAGGGATCAGGAACATCAGCGCGAGCCTGGGATCACGCACGATATTGGAAAGCGAATCGACGCGGTTGTTGCCGCGCCAGTCCGGCAGATGCAGCGTCTCGTCATCTGCAACGCGCACCACGCCGCCGAGATCGCCGCGCGGCGAACAGTCGAGCCCTTCCGGCCCGACGGTCGCAAGTGCTGCGAAGGGCGAGGTCTCGATCATCTCCCGATAGAGCGGTGTCAGCCGCTTGGTCACCTTGTCGACTGAGGCCTGCGACAGGCCTGCGCCATAGATCCTATTGAGCTCTTCGATGCTGCTGATGATTTTCATGAGGCGTCCCGCCGCGGCTTGATCGTTGCGACGGACGCTACAATGCCGCGCGCCGCGCCGGAAGCTCAAAAAACGGAATGATCTCCGCATCTTTTTTGATGCTTTCGTCGGAAACACCCTCTTCGCCCCCATCGCAGTCGAGAAATGCCGCGATCGCGCCGAGGACGGGCGCCGCGCCGACGATGCGCCGATGGCCGAAGCCGTTCGCCCAAAGCAGCCGGACGTCCTTCCCGGCAGCCTGATAGCGCCTGGCATGGGTCGGCGGCACCTCCTTGTCGTCCTCGGCATGGATGACGAGCACCGGCCGGCCGATTGCGCCCAGCGTATCGCGCGCCTCGAACTCCTCAAGTCTCCGGCCGGTGACGCGATGGACTTCATCCTCCAGCACCGCTTGCGCGGCCGGGTGAAGGCCGATCATCCGGCCGAAATCGACAAACAGCCCGGCCATCTCGCTTGGCGCGCCGATCAGCACCAGCCGCTCGCAGGCAACAGGCGCCACCCCGGGCAGCAAGCCCGCCGCTGACACCATCAGCGCCGCACCGCCGAAGGAATGGCCGATAACCGCATCGAAGGCGCCGAACCGCTGCTCGGCCGCGGCGATCGCTCCGACCGCAAGGCCCATATGCAGGAAACGCCCGCCGGCGCGCCCGTGACCGGGAAAATCGAGCGCCACCACCTCCGCGCCGGTTGCCACAAGCATCGAAACCACCTCAGCCATATATTCGGCGCTCGAGCCCCAGCCATGTGTCACCAGCAAACGCTGGCGTTTTCCCAGCGCCCCGCCATTCAGCCGATAGGCATGCGCTTTCGCCCCGGCTGCGATCTTGAGAGTGAAGCGTTCGGCGCCTGCCAGCCGGGCCGCGCCCGCGGCATGCGCCGCCTTCGCCCTTGCTCCCTTCGGCCGCGGCGAAGGGGTGCGGCAGAACAGCCGGAACGCCGCCCTGCCCGCCAGATCGGGCGAAATCGCCTGCAGAGCCGAAAAACCCAGGCGGGTGACCTCAAGCGCAAAATTTGCCATAGTGAGAATCCAAAAGACTGTTCAACACTGAACAATAAAGTACAACGATGAACAAAAATCAATCCCTTCCCTGGGATCATCCGCGTTTTCGCAGCTGGATCGCGGTGGCGCGCGCCTGCCAGCTGATGCAGCAGTCGCTGACGCGCTCGCTGGCCGATCTCGATATCAAGCCGCCGCACCTCGATATTCTCGTCAATCTCTACCGTTTCGAAGGCATCTCGCAGCAGGAGCTGGCGCGCAAGCTGTTGGTTGGCCGCTCCAATATGAGCATGCTCTTGCCGCAGATGGAAAAACGGGAGCTGATCGAGCGGCGCGGCGACGCGCGCGACAAACGCGTGCTGCGCCTTTATCTCACTGCGGAGGGCCGCCGGCTGACCGAGGCGGCGATGGCGATCCAGACCGATCTTATCGAACGCACGCTCTCCGACGAGCCGATCGAACAATGCATGGCGACGGCCACCTCGATGGAGCGCATCATAGCCACGCTGCTCAAGGATCTCAGCGACGACGACTGATGATCAATGCAGCGTCGGCGCCGGCGATGCACCGCTCAGCGAGCGGTATTCCCAGGCGGCGACGACGATCAGCACCAGCGTCGCCAGAATGCCCAGCAGATAGATTTCGAGGAAGGGTGCCGCGAAGGCAAGCAGGATCAGCAGCACCAGACCGGCAAGATGCGACAGCGGCAGCTGCCCGCTCGTCGCGCCCTTGAACCAGAGATTACCGATGAGGAACAGGCCGGAGCCGCCGAGCACCGCCGCAGCGATGCCGAGATCGCCCGTCTCATGCGGATGCGAGAACATGAACTCGACGGCCACCGCATGGACGATGATGCCGGCCAGGATCGGGATATGCCCATAGGTGAAGGCAAGCCGCGCCAACGCCCCCGGCGTCGCCTCATGCTCGATGCGATGGGCGGCGCGCCCATGGCCGAAGCGAAAATAAAGCCACCACATGGCGACGGTGCCGATGAAACCGGTGACGAAGACGATGCCGGTCAGCCCCGAAACCGGCAGCTCCGAAAAGGTGCGGCCGGAAACCAGGATCGCCTCGCCGAGGCAGATGATGACGAACAGCGCGCAGCGCTCGGCCATGTGGGCGCCGGAAACGTCCCAGTCGCTCGGCTTCGAGCGGCCGAGCCCGGGCACGGCAAAGCCCGCGGCCGGCCCGATATATTCGATCGCCAGCGCGATCACCCAGGCGATCAGCCGGGCTTCATGCTCCAGCAACCCGCCGGCGATCCAGAAGACGGCGGCCACCACGAGCCAGGTGGTGATGCGGACGAAATTCAGCGTATTGGCGCGGTCGACGCGCGTCATTGCATAGGTGGTAAACAACGAGCGTCCGACCTGCATCGCCACATAGGCGCCGGCAAACAGCAGCCCTTTGTCGCCGAAGGCCTCGGGAATGGAGGCCGACAGCAGCAGCCCGAGCATCATCAGCGCCACCAGCATGCCGCGCACCGGCATCTTGTCGGGATCGAGCCAGTTGGTCACCCAGGCGGTGAAAATCCAAACCCACCAGACGGCAAAGGTCATCAGCGCCGCTTCGGCAGCACCGAGCGGCGTATAATGGGCGGCAAGCGCATGCGAAAGCTGCGAGATCGAAAAGACGAAGACCAGGTCGAAGAACAGTTCGAGGAAGGTCACCTTGCTGCCGGCCGCACTCCCCTTGGCGCGCAGCCAGTTCTTTCCGTTCGTTTTCGCCATATGGCCCCCCGATGGCTGGTTATGTGAAGTTCAGCGCGGCTTTTCCGCCGTGTCGCGGTTCATGCCCTTTTCCCTGAGTTCATCCTCATAGGCCGAAAACAGCTCGGCGCCCCTTTCGCCGAGTTCGCGCAGATAGGTCCAGGTGTAGATGCCGGTATCGTGCATGTCGTCGAAGCCGATCCTGACGGCATAATTGCCGGTCGGCGTCATCGAGATGATCGCGACGTTGCGCTTGCCCGGCACCGTCACCCGCTGCCCCGGCCCGTGGCCCTGCACCTCGGCCGACGGCGACAGCACGCGCAAGAGTTCGGCCGACAGGTCGAAGCTCTGGCCATCGTCGAAGGTTATCGCCAGCCTCTGCCGGTCTTTCGAAACGCGAAGTTCGCTCGGCCAGATATCGCTCATCTCTATCACCCTCTTTCCTCTGGAGCAGTAGGCGTTCGCCTTTTTCGAGGCAAGCGCAAATTAGCGTGTGCGAAATCCGTTTCCCTTGACGGCGCAATCACATATGCACACATAGGAAGATATCGCTTGAAAACAGGCAGGTCTGGCGCGCTTCAGGTTCGCTCGCGGAGGAATTGGTGAATACGAGAGTCGGAACGATAGGCAACGCGTCGCCGCTCACGGCGGATGCAAATCCGATGATCGACCCTTTCGGCCGGGCAGTCACCTATCTCCGCGTCTCCGTCACCGATCGCTGCGATTTCCGCTGCACCTATTGCATGGCGGAGAATATGACCTTCCTGCCGAAGAAGGATCTGTTGACGCTGGAAGAGCTCGACCGGCTCTGTTCCGCCTTTATCACCAAAGGCGTGAGGAAAATCCGGCTGACCGGCGGCGAGCCGCTGGTGCGCAAGAACATCATGTATCTTGTGCGCCAGCTCGGCGAAAAGATCGGTTCCGGCCTCGACGAGCTGACGCTGACCACCAACGGCTCGCAGCTCTCCCGCCATGCCGAGGAGCTTTATGAGTGCGGCGTGCGCCGCATCAACGTCTCGCTCGATACGCTCGACCCCGACAAATTCCGCAAGATCACCCGCTGGGGCGATTTCGCCAAGGTCATGGAAGGCATCGATGCCGCTCAAAAGGCCGGGCTGAAGATCAAGCTCAACGCCGTGGCGCTCAAGGATTTCAACGACTCCGAGATGCCCGAACTCCTGCGCTTCGCCCATGGCCGCGGCATGGACCTCACCGTCATCGAAACCATGCCGATGGGCGAGATCGACGAGGACCGCACCGACCAGTACCTGCCGCTCTCCGAGCTTCGCGCCGATCTGGAAAAGCAGTTCACGCTTACCGACATCGACTACCAGACCGGCGGCCCGGCCCGTTACGTCAGGGTCACGGAGACCGGGGGGCGCCTCGGCTTCATCACGCCGATGACCCATAATTTCTGCGAGAGCTGTAACCGCGTCCGTCTCACCTGCACCGGCACGCTCTTTATGTGCCTCGGCCAGAACGACGCCGCCGATCTGCGCGCAGCACTCCGCGCCACCGAAGACGACGCCCTCCTCCAAGCTGCCATCGACGAAGCCATCACCCGCAAACCGAAGGGCCATGATTTCATCATCGACCGCACCCACAATCGTCCGGCCGTGGCGCGGCATATGAGTGTCACCGGCGGGTGAGACGCGGTCCCGCGAAGCGGGAGCGATCGATCCAGTGAATCGATCGCAGCGTCGAACGCCCTGAGCCCAAGCGAAGGGTTTCCCGCGCCCAAAGACTTGGGCGCACTGGATTCCTGTGACGAGCACAGGAATGACGGAGAGTGGGTTAATACCTGCGCTAGATTTTCTGCCGTCGAGCGAAGTTACGAGCAAAGCACACCAATCAGCCCATTGAACGCACGGCACATCGATCAGCCCTCATCCTGAAGTGCCAACACCCAAGAGAGCCCCATCCTGAGATGTGTAGCCCATAGGGCGAAGCCTCGAAGGACGAGGCGGGCGCTCCCGCCCAGGCACAACCATCCTGAAAAGCCCAGAAACGACGGAGCGGCAGGATCCTTCCGACCTCATCAATCAATCAGTCGATCAATCGCTGCGCCGTAAACTTGTCCGTAACAAGCATGTCGATGACCCCCACGCGCAACGCACCGGCGATTGCGTCGGTCTTTTTCGATCCACCAGCAAGAGCGATAACCCGCTCCACCCGCTCGAGATCCTCAAGCGGAAGTCCTATGACCCGGTCGTCCAGGGGCGTCTTGACCGGCTTGCCGTTTTTATCGAAGAAGCGCAGCGAGATGTCGCCGACGGCGCCCGCTTCCGCAAGATCGGAGAGTTCCCGAGATGAAAAGATGTTGCCGGACCGTGCGAGAAGTTCGGACGGTTCGACGGCTCCGATTCCGACGATCGCGAGCGTTATGCTGCCGAACAGGTCCATCGTCTCGCGAACATACGGATCGGCCTGCATCAGAAGTTTTGCCTCTCGGGATGACGTCACGCCCTGCACCGGGAGCAGTTTCGGCTCGGCGCCGGTCAGGCGCGCAAGCCGCGTGGTCAGCTGCGTGGCATGCGTCTGCACGGAAGGGTCACCCATGCCTCCAAGCGTCTGGACGACATATTTCACCTGAGCGCTCTTCTGCGGATGAATGTTCTCGACCATCTTGAAAATGGTCTGGCTCCAGCTGGAAACGCCGATGATCTCCCCCGGCGCAAGCGTCACCTCGAGGAGATGCGCCGCTGCCTCGCCAATGCGGGCCATGATGGCGCCGTCCCGATCTTCCGTGCACTCGACGACGATCGCCTCCGGCAGATCGTATTTCTCGCGAAGCGCGCTCTCGAGTTCGCTGTAGGTGCCGACGGGAGGGATGACGCTGGTTCGCACGATATCTTCAGCCTCGGCACGCTTGAGCATGCGCGACACCGTCGCCTGCGACAGGCGAAGGTGCTGTGCGATCTCGGCCTGCCGCCGCCCCTCGATGTGGTACATCTGGGCGACCCTTGAAATGAGGCGGAGTTCGTTGAGCCGAGTCATTGCTAATCCCAGAGTGAATTTTTATTCACCTTTAGCCTGTGTTTCGCGGGACGTCGAGCGGGCGAGCGCATCATTCCAGGCATCGAGAAGCCCCGCTCGATCCATGGGTTGCGGCTCTATGGTTTGGGTGTTTCGCGGCAGCCTCGCGACCACCTGGAGATCGGTCCACAAGCCGAGTGCCAGTCCCGCCAGGTAAGCAGCACCCAAAGCCGATGCCTCGGGTGCTTCGCATTGGATCACGGGATGGTCGATGAGGTTGGAGACACATTGCATCAGGAAGCGGTTCTGGCTCGGTCCGCCATCCACATAGAGCGCACCGAGCGCACCGCCGCTCTGCGCCCGCATGGCCGCGATCACGTCATGCACCTGCAAGGCGATGGAATCGGTGACCGACCGCGCCATTTGCGCCCGCGTTGTATTGAAGGTG
Organism: Rhizobium redzepovicii; assembly: GCF_019793435.1. GTDB lineage: Bacteria > Pseudomonadota > Alphaproteobacteria > Rhizobiales > Rhizobiaceae > Rhizobium > Rhizobium redzepovicii. Next base: position 160,758 of record NZ_JAILYH010000014.1, read on the forward strand.
ATCTGGGAGAACAGGGCACGGGCGTCGGAATTCCAGTAAGGCGCCCCCAGTCCCACGAATGCCGGCACGAACCCGGGTCCGCCCGGCGCAGCACTTTCCGCAAGTTCGACAAGCGCCGCCACATCGGCAAGGCCAAGAATATCAGCCATCCAGGGAAGACTGGCGGCGCAGACCAGAATATTGCCTTCGAAAGCGAAGGTCGGCTTTCCCCCGATACGCCACGCGACGGTGGTTGTGACACCGTTGCGTGGAGGAATATATTGCGCAAGCGTCGTCATAATGGAAGAGCCGGTTCCGAAGGTCACCTTGCCGTCGCCCGGCTTGAAAGCGCCGTGCCCGAACAGGGCAGCGTGGCTGTCGCCGATCGCGGCCATGATCGGCGTGCCATCCGCCACCCCCGGCAATCCCTGCGTTCTACCGAAATCGGCAGAACTGTCGAGCACCTCGGGAAGGAGCGCGATATCGACGCCGAAGATCTCGCCAAGCTCCTCGCTCCATCTCTGCTCCCGCAGATCGAACAATTGGCTCCTGGCGGCATTCGAAGCGTCGCAGACATGCCGGCGCCCGCCGGTCAGGCAGTGGACGAGCCAGCTGTCCACCGTTCCCAGTCGCACCGATCGCCCGGCCGGAACACGGTCGAGCAGCCACCGAAACTTGGAACCCGGAAACATCGGATCCAAGGGCAGGCCCGTGAGCGCCTGCACCCGGTCGAGGTGGCCCTCGGCAATGAGTCGTTCGCAATCGGGCGCCGTTCGGCGGCACTGCCAGCTGACCAACGGTCCAAGCGCATCTCCCATTTCGGCGTCCCAGGCAGTGACGGATTCACGCTGGTTGGAAATGGCCACGGCCTCGATCACCACATCCGGGCCGGCGGCCTTCAGGCAGGCGTCGACTGCTTCGCAGACCGAGGCGTAGAGCCTGCGCGGGTCCTGTTCGACCCAGCCCGGCTTCGGATAGGAGATGCCGACGCGAGCCGAACCTCTGCCGACGATTTCTCCCTTTTCGGAAACGAGAACGGCCTTTGAATTGGTCGTGCCCTGGTCGATTGCCAGAATTGTCCGCATTCTATCCTCTCCGGATCAGGTCACCGCCGGGACGACAAAAGCGTCCCCGCCGGTCACGTGATCCCAATTATTTGCGCCTGATTAGCGACTGCGCGGCGTCGGCGATGGCAGCCGGCGCCATCCCGAACTCGTCGAGCAGGAACTCTGCCGAACCGGTCGGGGCGTAAATGCCAGGAACGCCGAGACGCTTCATCGGCACTGGAGCATTGTCGACCACCACTTCGGCGACCGCGGAACCGAGCCCGCCGAAGATAGAATGCTCCTCGGCCGTGACGATCGCTCCGGTTTCCCTAGCCGCGGCGATGATAGCCTCCTCGTCGATTGGACGAACCGTCGCAAGGTTCAGAACCCTGGCATTGATGCCGCGATCCGCGAGGATTTCGGCCGCCTTCACAATGCGATGAGTCAAAGTGCCGTTGGCGATAAGCGTGACGTCGGAACCTTGGCGAAGGAGATTTGCCTTGCCGAGTTCGAACCTGTGACCCTCCGGAAGCAGATCGGGCACGCCAACGCGCGACAGACGCAGGAAACAGGGCCCGTTATAGGTCGCGGCCCACGCAACGGCAGCGGCGGTTTCGATGCGGTCACAGGGCGCAATGACCGGAAGGTTGGGCAGGACCCGCGTCCAGGCGAAGTCTTCGATCGAGTGATGTGTCGGACCGAGTTCGCCATATGCCATTCCGGAAGAAATGCCCACCAGCTTGACGTTGGCATTCGAGTAGGAAATATCGGCCTTGATCTGCTCCAGCGACCGCCCTGTGAGAAACGGAGCAGCGGCACATACGAATGGAAGACGTCCGCCGTTGGCCAGGCCTGCTGCAACGCCAACCATGTTCTGCTCGGCAATACCAACATTGACGAGGCGCTCTCCAAACTTCGCCTTGAAGCCGCCGAGCTTCGAAGAGCCGACGGAGTCGTTGCAGACGGCAACGATCGTGTCGTTTTCGGCTGCCAGCCGCTCAAGCGTAGAGGCAAATGCGTCGCGGCAATCATAGAGCTTGGGTGGGTTTACTGACGCGTTCATTACAGTGCCTCCGACAGTTCTGCCAATGCGATTTCGTACTGTTCCTTGCTCGGCACCTTGTGGTGCCAGTCGACCCGGTCCTGCATGAACGAAATTCCATGGCCCTTGTTGGTATGGGCGACGATGCAATGCGGTCTTGCTCCCCGGTGTTCGAGAGCCGGAACGACTTCGCTCATGGCGTTTCCGTTGATCTCGGTGACCTCCCAATCGAAGGCCTCGAGCTTCGGGCGAAGCGGAGCGAGATCATTGGTTTCGGCGAGCGCCGCACCCTGCTGGAACCTGTTGTGATCGATGACCAGGGTCAAGTTGTCGAGTTTGAACTGGGCGGCCGCCATGATAGCTTCCCAGTTGGAACCCTCCTGCATCTCACCGTCGCCGGTGGCGACATAGGTATGAAATTTTGCGCCTGAGAGTTTGGCGGCTTTCGCCATTCCGACGGCCACCGGAAGACCGTGGCCCAGCGGCCCGGTATTGGTTTCGACGCCGGGAACCTTGTTGCAATTCGGATGCCCGTTCAGCCTCGAATGCGGCTGCAGAAAGGTGGAGACCTCCTCCTCCGGAATGAAGCCGCGTTTTGCGAGCGTCACATAGAGAGCGCATGCCGTATGTCCCTTTGAAAGGACGAACCTGTCGCGGTCGGGGTGTTTCGGCTGATCGGGCCAGACATTCAGGACACGAAAATAGAGCGCCGTCAAAATGTCGATCACCGACATCTCCCCGCCAATATGGCCGGCGCCCGCTTCAAAGACCGCCTGGAGATCGCGCAATCGGATCTCGCGGGCGATGCGCTCAAGTTCTATCGTATCCATGGGTTCCTCATGTGTGCATAAATATTCACTTATCAATATTTTTGCACAAGAAGCTGATTAGTCAAGCCCCTTATACAATGCAATGACAGCGGACGCCCGAGGAAATCTTGTTGACAGCCGGAAAGCAACTTGTTAATGAATTTTCCAACAAGTGTGAATAATTATTCTTGCTTGCACGAATATCGGATACAAGCCTAGGCATATAGGGAGGAGCAATGGTGGCGCTCGATATCAATGAACACAGGCTTTCGTCCGGAGCCTGGCTGAGCAAGCTCAAGGGAGCAACCGGTCCGCTCGTCGGACTGCTCGCGCTGTGCGTCTTTCTGAGCCTGAGCACCGACACGTTTCTTTCGGTTCGAAACGGCCTCAACATCCTCGACCAGATCACCGTTCTCGGCATCATGGCGGTCGGAATGACCTTCGTCATCCTGATCGGCGGCATTGATCTCTCCGTCGGCTCGGCGCTTGCGCTGGCGATGATGGTCATGGGCTGGACCGCCAATGTCGCCGGTCTGCCGCTGCCCATCGGGATCGCCTCTGCGCTGATCGCATCGGCAGTCTCCGGCCTGATCGTCGGACTTCTGGTGACGCAATTCAGGGTACCGGCCTTCATTGCCACGCTTGCGATGATGTCCGCGGCTCGCGGCGTTGCAAACATGATCACCGATGGCCAGCAGATCGTCGGATTCCCCGATTGGTTCATGATGCTGGCAATCGACCGCCATTTCGGCGTCATGACGGCCACGGTATTTTTGATGCTTGCGGTTGTTCTTGCGGCATGGCTGTTCCTGCACTTCCGCTCCGAAGGGCGCATGCTTTATGCGGTGGGCGGAAATCCGGAAGTCGCACGCCTGGCCGGGATCAACGTCCCGCTCGTGACGATATCAGTCTATGTCGTCAGTGCCGTCCTTGCGGGGCTTGCTGGCATCGTGCTCGCCGCTCGGCTGGATTCCGTCCAGCCATCCAGCGGTCTCGGCTATGAGCTGGACACCATCGCCGCTGTTGTCATCGGCGGCACGTCGCTCTCCGGCGGCGCCGGCGGCATCGGGGGAACGCTGATCGGCGTTCTTATCATCGGTGTGCTTCGCAACGGGCTCAATCTTCTCAACGTCTCGCCGTTCCTTCAGCAGGTGATCATCGGCATCGTCATCGTGCTCGCGGTCGGCGCGGAAACCATTCGCAGGCGTCGCGCCTGACGAGCGTGGTCCGCCGCATTGGCGGACCTGGAATTCCGCCCCGAACGTTTGGGGCGGATCAATAACCCAAGGGGGAGGACATACCCGAGGGTCCCATCAAACAACGGAGGAAATACAATGAAAATAGCGCGCACCATGCTCGCGTCTGCCGCCCTGCTCGGCCTCATGCTCGGTCCCGTACACGCTGCGGAACTGAAGAAGCTCGGCCTGGCCGTTGCCAATCTTCAGGCAAACTTCTTCAACCAGATCAAGCAATCGGTCGAGGCCGAAGCCAAGAAGCGCGGCATCGAAGTCATCACGGTCGACGCAAAAGGCGACGGACCGACGCAGGTCAACCAGATCCAGGATCTTCTGACCCAGAAAATCGACGCGCTGATCTACATTCCGGCCGGTGCGGCCGCTGCGACCGTTCCGGTCAAGCTGGCCAAGAGCGCCGGCATCCCGGTCGTCAACGTCGACCGCAACGCCGAGGGTGCACCGGGCGACACCTTCCTCGCAACGGATTCCGTCGCCTCTGCCAAGGCAGTGTGCGACTACATTCTGAAGGAAGCCGGCGGCAAGGGGAAGATGGTCATCATCCACGGCCAGAAGGGCACGACGCCGGAAGTCGATCGCTCGAAGGGCTGCGCTGAATCCCTCAAGGCCTATCCTGACGTGAAAGTTGTCGCTGAGCAGTTCTCCAACATCTGGAGCCAGGACGAAGGCTTCCAGATCATGCAGAACATGCTGCAGGCAAACCCCGACGTTTCGATCGTGTTCGCCCAGGCCGACGGTCTTGCACTTGGCGCCGCGCAGGCGATCAAGGTCGCCAATCCGTCGCAGAAGATCGTCGTTGGCGGCTTCGATGGCGACACTGCAGCTCTCGAAGCCCTCAGCAAGGGCGTCTTCAACGTCACTGCGACACAGCAGACGCAGAAGATGGGCCGTGACGCGGTTGAAAATGCCGCCAAGCTTGTCGCCGGAGAAAAAGTGCCCCCGGTCCAGCTCCTCGATGCCACGCTGACAACCAAGGAAAACGTGGCAGGCTTCATCGCCAACCACCCGTAATGAAGTCGAGGTCTTGAGGAGGTGTGCCAATGACAGATCCGGTTCTTTCCCTGAGGGGCATATCCAAGTGGTACGGGCCGCTCCAGGTGCTGAAGGATGTCAGCTTGGACGTTTATCCTGGCGAAGTGGTTGCACTTCTCGGCGAAAACGGAGCGGGCAAGTCGACCCTGTCCGGCATCATCGCCGGGTCACGCACACCGTCCGAAGGATCAATGACATGGCTGGGGCAGCCTTATGCCCCGGCCACCCCCAGGGAAGCGATCGACAAGGGCGTTGTGCTGATCCATCAGGAACTGCAGCTTCTGCCGCAGCTGTCGATCGCCGAAAACGTCTTCATCGGACGCTGGCCAATGAAGAACGGCGTCGTCGACCGTGCCCAAATGGTTCGCCGGGCCCAGGATCAGCTCGCTCGCTTGAACCTTCACATCCCGGCAACGCGAACGGTCGCCGGCCTTTCCACAGCAAATCAGCAGCTCATCGAGATCGCCAAGGCGCTGGCTCTCGACGCAAAGCTCTTGATCCTCGATGAGCCGACAGCCGCGCTTGGCGGCGCGGAGACGGAAGCCCTCTTCGAACAGGTTCGCAAGCTTCGCTCGGAAGGCGTAGGCATCGTCTACATTTCCCACCGCATGGAAGAGATCAAGCAGATAACCAACCGGATCGTCGTTCTTCGCGACGGGGAGCGGGTGCAGGAATTCTCGGACAGCGCGACCCCGGTGCGAACGATTATCGAGAGCATGGTCGGACGCCCGCTTGACCGCTTGTTCCCCACCCTGCCCGTTCCGACAGACCGTCCAGTCCTGCAGGTGTCCGGGCTGAGCTCGCCCGACAACTCGTTCCGAGACGTTACCTTCGAGGTGCGGGCCGGTGAAATTCTCGGGATAGCCGGCTTGGTCGGCGCCGGCCGCACCGAACTGGTGCGTGCGATTTCGGGCGCAGATCCGATCAGTGCCGGTTCGATCAAGCTGGAAGGCGAGGAACTCAGGCTGCGCGATCCGGCGGACGCGATCGCCAAGGGCATCGTGATGGTTCCGGAAGACCGCAAGGAACAGGGCCTGGTGGTCGGGCACCGGATCAGCGAGAACATTATCTACGCCAATCTCGACAAACTGGGCGGCGGTTGGATTACGCCGAGCGTCAAGCGCTCGTTTGCGCAAAAGGCAGTTGCCAAGTTCGGCGTCAAGGGCCGTGCGGAGCAGTACGCCTCCGACCTTTCGGGCGGCAACCAGCAGAAGGTCGTGATCGCGAAGTGGCTCATGCGTGATCCCAAAGTCGTCGTGCTCGACGAACCGACGAGAGGCATCGATGTCGGCGCTCGCGCAGGCATCTACGACATCATCGTCAATCTTGCCAAACAGGGCGTGGCGGTCATCGTCGTAAGCTCGGACCTCGAGGAAGTTCTCGGAGTCTCCAACCGCATTCTCGTGCTTGCCCAAGGCAAGCAGGCGGGGATCCTCGATCGTGGCCAGGCAAATGACGTCTCGGTCATGGAGCTAGCTACCATCTAAACAGATAGAGAAAGGAAGAGCGGTGTCCGACATCACTCTGAACGCCCCGAAGCTTTTCGATCTCAGCGGCCAGGTTGCCATCGTCACCGGGGCCGGAAGCGGCATCGGGCAGCGCATTGCCATCGGGCTTGCGCAATGCGGCGCCGACGTGGCCCTGCTCGACCGTCGGAGCGACGACGGATTGGCCAGGACGGCTGAACATATCAGCGTCGCCGGCCGCCGCTCGATCCAGATCGCGGCTGATGTTACGAACAAATCTTCCCTTGGAGATGCAGTCGCACGTACCGAAGCCGATCTCGGCACCTTGACGCTTGCCGTCAACGCGGCAGGCATCGCCAACGCGAACCCGGCGGAGGAGATGGAGGAGGATCAATATCAGACGTTGATGGATATCAACCTGAAAGGCATCTTCCTTTCCTGCCAGGCCGAGGCTCGCGCCATGCTGAAGAATGGACGCGGCTCCATCGTCAACATTGCTTCCATGTCGGGTGTGATCGTCAACCGGGGGCTGAACCAGGCGCATTACAACGCCTCTAAGGCGGGCGTGATCCATATGTCGAAGTCTATGGCGATGGAATGGGTCGACCGCGGCATTCGCGTCAACACCATTTCCCCCGGATACACGGCGACGCCCATGAACACCCGTCCGGAGATGGTTCATCAGACCAAGCTCTTCGAAGAGCAGACGCCGATGCAGCGCATGGCAGCGGTCGACGAGATGGTCGGTCCGGCGGTGTTCCTTCTGTCGACTGCGGCAAGTTTCGTCACCGGCGTCGATCTTCTCGTCGACGGCGGTTTCTGCTGCTGGTGATGGATAAGAAGACGCATTGCCGGCGACAGAAAGTGAACCGGTCTCGCTTCCTCCCTGGCTGAGACCGAGGCGCTGAAGGGAGCAACGGGCCAGACGGCGCGCGATATCGCCGCCTGCCCGCCCTTCGCGCTGATCGAACGGCTGTCGCAGCCGCTTGAGCTTCAACAATGACCGTAAGGCAGGCATCCAGATTTGCTGTTTATCGACGATACCGCGAAGGAAAGAGCATGAAACGCTTTGAGCAAAAGACTGTCGTCATTACCGGAGGCAGCCGCGGCATCGGCGCGGCCATCGCCAGGCGTTTTGCCCGCGAAGGCGCCAACCTTGTCGTTTCGGCCAACGAGGATCTGGTCCACGGCGTTGCCGAGCAGATCCGGGCCGAAGGCGGCAAGGCAATCTCCTTCATCGGCGACGTTACCGACAAAACAAGCGTCATCGCCCTCTACGATGCGGCCGAGACGGAATTCGGCTCTGTCGACGTCTCGATCCAAAATGCCGGCGTCATCACCATCGCCCGCGTCGAGGACTTGACCGAGAACGAGTGGGACAAGGTCATGGCCGTCAACACCAAGGGCGTCTTCCTCTGCGCTCAAGAGGCGATATCGCGCATGCGCAAGCACAAGCGCGGCGGCCGCATCATCAACACCGCCTCCGGCCAGGCCCGCGACGGCTTCATTTTTACGCCGCATTATGCCGCCTCGAAAATGGGTGTCGTCGGCATCACCCAGAGCCTGGCCAAGGAAGTCGCGACCGAAAACATCACCGTCAACGCTTTCTGCCCCGGCATCATCGAAACCGACATGTGGGCCTATAACGACCAAGCCTGGGGCAAGCTGCTTGGCAACTACGCCCCCGGCGAACTGATGAAGGAATGGGTCGAAGGCATCCCGATGAAACGCGCCGGCTCCGGCGAAGACGTCGCCGGACTGGTCACCTTCCTCGCCAGCGACGACGCCGCCTACATCACCGGCCAGACGATCAATGTCGATGGCGGGTTGATCATGTCGTAGGTGGAGCGGAGGACACCGGCTCCTCGAAGCGGGCGATTTCCGCTCCCGCCTGAAGATATCCGCCAACTTCTACCTTGATCCGAATCTTGCCTGCCCGCGATGCCGTGACCTGGGTTTCCATCTTCATCGCCTCCATGACGGCGATGAGATCACCGGCAACAACCTCCGCGCCATCTTCGACCTTGAACGCCTGCAGCGTGCCGGAAATCGGTGCGGTTATGGTCGCCGCGTCGTCGGTCCTTGCCGCTGTCGCACCTCCACGACCCGCGCCTGCAAGTCCGCCGAGACCGGCAAGGAGCGCCGCGGGAATGCCGAGTTCATGTCGCTTACCATCGATCTCGACGTGGGTGCGGATCAGGTGGCCATCGGCAACCGGCTCGGGCCGGGCGACGGCCGAAAGCCGATCGGCGAAGCCGGTCTCGATCCAGCGCGTGTGCACCTTGAATCCTGTCTCGCCGATGAATTCTTCTGTCTCGATCGCGGCGCGGTGGAAGGGAAGGACCGTTGCGACGCCCTCGATCCTGAACTCCTTGAGGGCACGGCGGGCGCGGCTCAACGCCTCCTCACGGGTACTGCCCGTGACGATCAGCTTCGCCATCAGCGAATCGAAGGTGCCGGGAACGGTCGAGCCCACGCCGACACCGGTGTCGAGACGGATGCCGGGACCGGAGGGCGCGTCGAAAGCCGTGATCGCGCCGGGTGTCGGCAAGAAGCCACGGCCGGGATCTTCGGCGTTGATACGGAACTCGATCGAGTGGCCACGCGGGGCAGGCGTTTCGGTGACGCGCAACGGCAGGCCATCGGCGATGCGGAACTGCTCGATCACGAGATCGATGCCGGTCGTCTCCTCGGTTACCGGATGCTCGACCTGAAGGCGCGTGTTCACTTCGAGGAAGGAGATCGTACCGTCGACACCGAGCAGGAACTCGACCGTTCCCGCCCCCGAGTAGCCGGCCGCCGCACAGATCTTCTTCGCGGCGTCGTGGATCGACTGGCGCTGAGCGTCGGAAAGAAACGGTGCCGGCGCCTCCTCGACGAGCTTCTGGTTGCGCCGCTGTAGCGAGCAGTCACGGGTGCCGAGAACCAGCACATTGCCATGTTTGTCAGCCAGCACCTGCGCCTCGATGTGGCGCGGACGATCGAGGAAGCGTTCGAGGAAACACTCGCCGCGGCCGAAGGCGGCCTTGGCCTCACGCACGGCGGATTCGTAGAGTTCCGCCACCTCCTCCATCTTCCAGGCGACCTTCAGGCCGCGTCCGCCGCCCCCATGCGCCGCCTTGATGGCAACGGGCAGACCGTGTTTTTCAGCAAAGGCGGTGACTTCCGCAGCGGTCTCGACCGGACCGTCACTGCCAGCGACGAGAGGCGCACCGACACTCAGCGCAATGCGCCGGGCCTCGACCTTGTCGCCAAGGGCTTCGATGACATGCGGATCCGGTCCGATCCAGATGAGGCCTGCATCGATGACGGCTCGGGCGAACTCCGCACGCTCGGACAGGAACCCGTAGCCGGGATGAACGGCGTCGGCGCCCGAACGTTTGGCAATGTCGATCAGCTTGTCGATATCGAGATAGGTTTCCGCCGGACGGCTGCCGGAGAGCCCGTAGGCTTCGTCCGCCAGCTTGACGAAGAGCGCATCCATGTCCGGATCGGCATAGACGGCGACCGATTGCAGGCCGTGGTCGCGACAAGCCCGGATGATGCGCACCGCAATCTCGCCTCGGTTGGCGATCAGGACTTTCTGCATGGATGTCTCCTCACTTATTTCTTGGCGGCCGGGCTTTGGTGTCGGGCACGTGCGGCCGAACATCGGCAAACCTCGTCACGGGCCGGAAGCGTATCTGGGCATTGACCGGGATCTGCCCGGCGAGATCGAGATGATATTCGGCGACCGTGCCGATGACCGGGTAACCGCCGGTCAACGGATGGTCCGCAAGGAAAAGCACCGGCTGGCCGCTATGCGGCACCTGGATCGCGCCGGTTGCGGTTCCCTCGCTCGGCAGCTCCGTCTTGTCCTTACGCTCGATGGCGATGTCGCCGGAAAGACGGATACCGACACGGTTGGACTGCGGGGTCACCTGCCAGAGTTGACCCGAGAAACTGGTGATGGCGGCCTCGGTGAACCAGTCGCTGCGCGGTCCCATGATCACGTCGAGCGTCACGATCTCGCCGGAAGCCGGAAACGCGAAGGCCGGCGCTTCGGAAAGCGATACGCTGCCGAGAGACTGCGTCGCCGTTTGCAGTGTCAAGATCGTCCCTGCCGTGACCGGGTCCGGGCCGATGAAGGCAAGCGTATCGGTCGAGGCGCTGCCGAGCACCGGCTCGACAGTGAGACCGCCGCGGATCGACAAATAGCTTCGCATGCCGCGCGGCGCATGGCCGAGCGTCACCACATCGCCGGGCTCCAGCGAGATGGGCCGATAGGTTTCGGCGGCAATGGTGCGCCCTGAGGCATCGCGGATCGATATCGGACAGGGCGCGCCGGTCAGTGCCATCACCGTCCGGCCCGACGCCTCGAAAGAAAATCCGCCGAGGGTGATTTCGAGGCACGGGGTGCCGGCAGCATTGCCGACCACACGGTTGGCCGCCTTGAGTGCCCGTCGATCGAGCGCGCCTGAGGAGGACACGCCCTGGCCGGTCTTGCCGAAGCGGCCGAGATCCTGAAACAGTGCCGGCATGGGTGCGGCCAGGACCTTTAGTGTGACAGCCCCGCCGGAGACCTCGGCCGGGCCCGCATCTGCGACCTTCGTCGCCAGAGTGGAAATCGCAACCGTCCGCTTTTCGAGATCGAAGAAGCGCACCCGGTAGCCGGGCTGGAACAAGGCCGGCGGATCGCGCGACAGGTCCCACATTTTTTCCAACGTCGTGCCGATGATCTGCCAGCCGCCGGGACTTGCCTGCGGATAGACGCCGGAAAAGGCGCCAGCAAGAGCGACCGATCCCGCCGGAATCCGAGTCCGCGGGCTTTGGCGCCGCGGCACATGCAGCGCGGGATCACCACCGACAAGATAACCGAAACCGGGGGCAAAGCCGCAGAAGGCGACGGTGAAGGTGCTCTCGGTGTGACGACGGATGACCTCTTCGACTGACAGACCGGTCAGTTGCGCCACATCGGCAAGGTCTTCGCCGTCATAGTGAACCGGGATTTCGACGAGCTGGTCGGACGGCGCGATGCGGGCCGAAAGGTCGCGGGTGGCGATCTCGCCGGCAAGCCGTTCCGCGGTGAGCCTTTCTGCGCGAAAGCCGATCATCAGCGTGCGTGCGGCCGGCACTATCTCTTCGATGCCCTCCACCGGATCGGTTTCGAGCGAAGCAAACAGCGCCAGCGTCTGGTCGAGATCGTCGAGTTCGACCAGAAGGGTCGTCAGGTTGACGGGCAGGAAGCGCATCGGATCCTCAGGCGTGATAGGCGGTGTCGGGAATGTCGGTGATGAACATATGCCCCGGCGCATGGGTGATGGCAAAGGGCACGCCGGATGCCATCACGGCGGCCTGCGGGGTCACGCCGCAGGCCCAGAACACCGGGATTTCACCAGGCTCGATACGCACCGGCTCGCCGAATTCCGGCTTCGACAGGTCTCGGATGCCGATTTCTTCCGGCGCGCCGATATGGACAGGTGCGCCGTGCACCGCCGGGAAGCGACCGGAGATGGTCGCGGCATCGGCGACGCGGCTCGCCTTGATCGGCCTCATCGATACGACCAGGTTGCCGCGCAGCCGGCCTGCCGGGCGGCAGGCGCGGTTGGTCAGATACATCGGAACGTTCGACTTGTCGGTGATATGCCGGATCTCGATGCCCGCCTCGGCCATCGACGTTTCGAAGGTGAAGCTGCATCCGATGAGGAAGCTGACGAGGTCGGGGCGTTCCGCCCAGGCCGTCGTCGCATCCGCGATTTCCTCGGCGAGCTTGCCGTCGCGCCAGATGCGATAGAGCGGCAGATCCGTGCGAAGATCGGCCCCCGGAGCCAGAAGCGTCATGTGCGAGCCGGGATCGGAAACGTCGAGCAATGGGCAGGCCTTCGGATTGCGCTGCGCAAAGAGCAGGAAATCGAAGGCCCAGTCGCGCGGCAGGACGATCATGTTTGCCTGGGTAAATCCCGGCGCCACACCCGACGTCGGCTCGGCATTACCGGCCCGATAGCGCCGGCGCGCGAGGCGCGCCGCTTCGGCATCGATGTGACCAAGGTTCTCAATCGCAATCATGGTTTCCTCCAAATGTTTGCTCACGCCGCCAGGAACGAGCGAACGGTGATCCCGTCGGTCTCAAAGGCCTGACGAATCGCCTGGGCGATCGCGACCGCACCGGGGCTGTCGCCATGGACGCAGATCGACTGAGCATCGACCTTGATGGTCGAGCCGTCGATCGCTTCGATCGTACCCTCGTGAGCAAGTTGCAGCATGCGACGGGCGATCACGGTTGTGTCGTGCAGAACCGCGCCCGGTTCACGACGCGAAACGAGTTCCCCGCCGGCCGTATAGGCGCGGTCGGCGAAGGCCTCGGCCACGGTCTTGAGGCCGGATTTGTGCGCGAGTTTGAGGATGGGTGCTCCGGCCAGGCCCATTAGAACCAGGTCCGGATCGATCGCCTTGATGCCGTCGATCACCGCCTGGCCCTGTATTGGATCGTGGGCAATGCGGTTGTAGAGCGCGCCGTGCGGCTTAACGTAGCCGACTACGACGCCCGCAGCAGCGGCGACGCCTTTCAGCGCGCCGATCTGATAAATGACGTCGGCGGTCAGTTCCGGGCTGGTGACGCCCATGTCGCGCCGTCCGAAGCCGACTCGGTCGGGATAGGAAACATGGGCTCCGACCGAAACGCCCCTTTCAGCGGCGGCTTTGACAGTCTTCAGAATGCCGAGCGGATCGCCGGCATGGAAGCCGCAGGCGATATTGGCGCTGGAGACGATGGCCAGCATAGCCGCGTCGTCGCCCATGCCCCAGGCGCCGTAGCTTTCGCCGAGATCGCTGTTCAGATCGATGGCAGTCATGTCAGATCTCCCTGTGAATCACGAACGATGTAGGCCGGGCTGTCCGGAACCGAAAGCGTGATTGATTCAAAAAGTCAGAGCGGGGCCCGGGCGCAAAGGCGCCCGCGCCCTCCTCGTCCCGCGTTACGCGGCAAGCAGCGCGAAGATCGGGCCGATCGACTTGTAGCCCATGTACCAGGTCAGTGCGCAGACCAGTACGCCGAGCACCAGCAGCCAACGCGGATACCGATAGCCTCCCATCAGGTCGGACCGGGCCCAGGCCGCATAGATGAAGATCGACAGGCCGATCGGCAGAATCAGGCCGTTCAGCCCCCCGACGAAGACCAGCATCTGTGCCGGCGGCGTGGTGATGATCACGTAGAAGAACAGCGACACGGCAATGAAGATGACAGTCGCGATGCTGCGGGCCCGTTCGGTGATGTCTCTCTTGAAAATCGTGACGAACGAGACCGACGTGTAAGCGGCACCGATGACTGAGGTGATCGCAGCAGCCCAGAAGATGACGCCGAAGATGCGCAGGCCAATGTTGCCAGTGGCGGCCTGGAAAGCCTGGGCAGCCGGATTCGCACCCGCGCCGGAAACATCGATGACGGCTCCGCCCGCAACCACGCCGAGGACGGCCAGGAAAAGCACGTAGCGCATGAGGCCGGTGACAGCGATGCCCGTCAGCGCTGCACGGTTGACCGCACCGAGATTCTCGATGCCGACCGTGCCCTTGTCGAGCAGTCGGTGGGCGCCGGAATAGGTGATATAGCCCCCGACCGTGCCGCCGACGATGGTGGTGATGGTAGCGAAATCGATGGTGGACGGCAGAAAGGTCTGGAACAGCGCGTCGCCAACCGGCGGCGCCGATGCGAAGGCAACATAGACCGTCAAGGCGATCATCAGGATACCGGCCAGGACAATGAAGCGATCGATCGCCATGCCGGCACGCTTCGACAGGAAGATGCCGATCGAAAGCAGCGCGCTGATCGCCCCGCCAAGCTTCGGATCAAGGCCGATCATCGCATTGATGCCGAGGCCTGTGCCGCCGATGTTGCCGATGTTGAAGAATAATCCGCCGACGATGACGAGAATTGCGAGCAGATAGCCGGAGCCCGGGAGGGCGGCGTTGGCGAGGTCGGAAGCCCGCATCTTCGTCAGCGTGACGATCCGCCAGATATTCAGCTGAACGACGAAATCGATCAGGATAGAGGCGAGGATCGCGAAGGCGAAGGCCGCACAGAGTTTTGTTGTGAACGTCGCCGTCTGGGTGATGAAGCCCGGACCGATGGCAGACGTGGCCATCAGGAAGATGGCCGCCACGAGCGCAGCGCGGCGCGACTTGGCCGACATCCGCGCCGGCGCAACGGTTGTCATTGAAATTGCTGACTGTTCCATGAACCCCTCCTTATGTGCAGGCCGACGCCGAGATCTCGGCGGGCTGCCTAGGTTTGTTGACAGCATCACGGTGACACGTTTTACAATTCTGTCAAGATTGTTCAACGATTTTGCTGTATCGTTCTACCAAATAACCGCAATTCGGCCGCAACAAACGCACTTGGACCAGGTGTCCTTTATTGTTGCAAGTTCCGGCCACATCCGAAGTGGCTCTTGCCTCCTTTCGTGCATCAACGATAAGGAACGGGTTGCGGGGGCTTTCACTTTCTGTCTGCCCGAGGGGCCATGTACGGCGTCTGGCGTTGCCCCAGTCCGCGTGGTCAAGCCACTCCTCTTATGGCTCCCGGAGATGCAAACCGCTATACCGGTGCGCAAGGGCGCGGAGGTTTCACTCGTGTCTGTGCATTAGGGGATTTGATGGTCGAACAAAATATCACATCGGCGCTCGCGCCGCGCCTGGCGGAGGAAATCCGCGACAAACTGATTGCTGGCGAATTGAAGCCGGGCCAGCGCCTTTCCGAGACAGCGCTAAGTGCCGGTCTGGATGTGTCGCGCAACTCTTTGCGTGAGGCATTCCGGCTTCTGACAAAAGAAGGGCTCTTGCGGCACGAGCCCAATCGCGGCGTTTTTGTCGCCACACCCAGTATGGCCTCGATCATCGACATCTATCGCGTGCGCCGTGTGATCGAATGCCAGGCGCTCGCCAAGGCGTATCCCAACCATCCGGCGGTGGCACGAATGCGCGCGGCAGTCACGCGTGCCAAGCTCGCGCGCGAGGCCAAGGATTGGGGTATGGTCGGCAGTGAGAACATGGTCTTTCACGCGGCGATCGTAGATCTCGCCGACAGTCACCGTCTGAACACCTTCTATGCGCAGATCGCCGCAGAGCTGCGCCTCAGCTTCGGCCTGCTCTCCGATCCCGAGCTGTTGCACGCTCCCTACGTCGATCTTAATGCGGCAATCCTTGAAAAGCTTGAGGCAGGGATGACGGCCGAAGCCTCCGCGGCACTTGAGGCGTATCTGATGCAGTCCGAGCGCACTGTTCTGGCCGCTTTCTCGCGAATTGGCGGCGCCAAATGAATTGCACGCTCGGCCGCGCGTTTCGATGCCGCTTAAAGGACGATTCGTCTCTGGTTGCGACAATAGCCCCGCGGCGCATGGCCATCGGTGGCGGATGGATTTCAACAGGTCCGCGGCCATAGGCTGCCGATCCCGCCCTCGCCCATCCTACGTCCGGCTGATCGAAACCCCACCATCGGCGAGCATCGCCGTCCCCGTCACGAAGCTCGACAGATCAGACGCAAGGAAGAGCGCCGCATTGGCGATCTCTTCCGGCTGCGCCATGCGCTTCAGCGCATGCAGCCCCTCGACGAAGGCGAGCAGTTCCTCGGTCGCGTCAGGCGCGTTGGTGATGCTGGCCGGCGTGTCAGTGCCGCCGGGCAGCAGGGCGTTGACGCGGATGTTCCGCCGGCCGAGTTCGGCGGCGAGCACCTGAACGAAGCCGATCAACCCCGCCTTGCTCGCCGCATAGGCGGCCATGCCCGGCATGCCGGCGGTGTGGCCGACGAAGGTGGAGGTGAAGATCAGCGATCCGCCGCCTTTTCCCATCGCTGCCGACTGGTATTTGGCGCCGACGAAGGCCGCGGTGAGATTGGTCTCGATCGTCTCGCGCCAGCCCTCCGGCGACAGTTCCGCCACCGGCCCCATCTCGCCGAGAATGCCGGCATTGTTGAAACCGATGTCGAGTCCGCCGAAGCGGGAGACAGCCGTTTCACTAAGCCTGGCCTGCAGCCCCTCGTCCCTGATGTCGCCCGATATTGCGACGGCCTGCCCACCCTCCGCCTCGATTTCGGCGACGACGGCGTCGAGCGCCTCTTGTCGCCTTCCGGTGACCACGAGCTTGGCGCCCTCCCGTGCAAAGAGTTTCGCCGCGGCGCGGCCAATGCCGGAGCTTGCGCCGGTGATGATCGCGACCTTGTCGTTCAGAAGTCTCATGTCCGTTTCTCCTCAATTGTCGAGGCATCCGGAATCTCAAACATCGGGCGATGCAGCCACCCGTTTCCCGCGCGGACAAACGAAAACCGCCGACAGCCGATGCTTTCGGCCAACGATCAGCCCCTCGCAGCAGCGGACAAAAGCCTCGACGCCGCATCGGAATATCGAAATTCGCGTTGCAAAACGCCGCCTTGCCGGACTTTCCACATACGCAGCTGCCGCAGCGTCAGCGCCATTGTGCGCTGCACCATCGATTTATCCAGCGTGTGACATTCATCCGATTCCCTTGATTGTTCTTCCCGATTAAGAAGGGACGCACACGTAAGGGAATCTCTTCATGCCGCGGTCACGCAATACTGAGGGCGCCATCTATATGAGCATGGCGATGGCCGGGTTTTCCGCGAGCGACGCTCTCTCCAAATCGGTGATCGCCTCCATGAACGCCGGCGAAATCATGTGCCTGCGCGGCCTCTTCACCAGCTTGCTCGTCTATCTGATCGCCTGGAAAATGGGCGCTCTGCGCTCCTGGCGCGTCGTGCTGAAGCCGATCATCATCCTCCGCATCGTCTGCGAGATGTTCTCCGCCGTCACTTATATCACCGCGCTCGGCATGATGCCGATCGCCAATGCCTCGGCGATCCTGCAGTCGCTGCCGCTGGTCGTCACCTTCGGCGCTGCGCTTTTCTTCAATGAGCCCGTCGGCTGGCGGCGCTGGTCGGCGATCCTTGTCGGCCTGGTCGGCGTGATGATCATCATTCGCCCAGGTCCGGAAGGATTCACCGCTGCCGCCCTGCTCTGCGTCGGCGCGGTGCTGACGACGGCCGGCCGCGATCTCGCCACCCGCTCGATCGATCCGGAGATTCCCTCGCTGATGATCACCGTCATCACCGCCATCTCCATCTCCTTTTTCGGCGCTTTGCTCATCCCGGTGCTCGGCGGCTGGCAACCGGTCAGCGCCACGTCGCTCGGTCATCTTCTGCTTGCCTCGGTGCTTGTGCTCGTTGGCTACCAGTCGGTCATCCTCGCCATGCGCACCGGCGAAATTTCCTTCGTCGCGCCGTTTCGCTATACGAGCCTCATCTTTTCCTCGCTGCTCGGCTTCTTCTTCTTTGCCGAAGTGCCTGACAGCTGGATGCTTGTGGGTGCTGCGATCGTCATCGCTTCTGGCCTCTATACGTTCTATCGTGAAGCCAAGCGCCGCGTGCCGCCGATCGCGCAGGAATCTGCGCCGCGCTCACCGGTTTGAGGTAGGATTATGACTGAATTCTCGCTCGGCAGATCCGATATAGCAGGCGTCGTGCTGGCCGGCGGCCGCTCGCAGCGAATGGGCAGCGACAAGGCGGGCGCAATGCTCGGGGCCGAAAGCCTGCTCCGACATGTCCTGACCCGCCTCTCGCAGCAAGTCCTCTCTGTTGCCGTCAATGCCGATGCCACCGCCGAGGATGTGCCTGCAGTCCCCGACCATTTTCCCGGCAAGGCCGGGCCATTGGCCGGCATCCATGCGGCGATGGTCTATGCTGCCGGCCTTCCCGGGATCACCCATGTCGTCACCGTCTCGGTGGATTGCCCGTTCTTCCCGGCCGATCTCGTCGCCCGGCTGGCGGCAGCGCTCGAGCGCCCGTCGCAGATCGCCATCGCCGCCTCCGAGGGCCGCAGCCATCCCGTCTTTGGGCTCTGGCCGGCGATACTCGCCGCCGACCTCGAAGCCTGGATCGTCACCGACGAAAAGCGCCGCGTGCGTGACTTCCTGTCACGGCATGACGTTACGGAAGTATCATTTCCGCTGCATCCGACCCGCGCCAGCCTGCTCGATCCTTTCTTCAACATCAACACGCCGGATGATCTCGTCGAAGCCGAACGCTGGTTGGAGGCCCTTCGCGCATGACCGCACCCAAAATCTTCGGCATCGCCGGCTGGAAGAACTCGGGCAAGACGGGGCTCGCCGTCCGGCTGGTGACGGAATTCACCCGCCGTGGCTACCGGATCTCGACGATCAAGCATGCCCATCATGATTTCGATATCGACAAGGTCGGCGCCGACAGCTACCGCCACCGCGAGGCCGGCGCCCATGAGGTCACCATCGTCTCCGGCACCCGCTACGCCATCATGCATGAGCTGCGCGGCGCGCCCGAACCGGAATTCGAGGAGATCCTTGCGCGTCTTGCGCCCTGCGATCTCGTGCTGATCGAAGGCTACAAGCGCGAGCCGATCCCGAAGATCGAGGCCCGCCGGCTGGAAGCCGCCAATCGCCAGCCGCTGGCGTCGAGCGATCCCCATATCTGCGCCATCGCCGCCGATCACGCCGTTACGGATACAGCCCTGCCGGTCTTCGATCTAGACGACACAGGCGCCATCGCCGATTTCATCGCCGGCACCGTTGGCCTTGGACAGGCGAAGCTTTGAACCACCTGCGTCGCCGCCGGATCTAAGAAGCGGAGCCGTTTCGCTTGCCATCGCCTTGGCGATTTCCTTGGCGAGTTGAGACTGATCATAGGGCTTTGCCAATCTCGGAAGATCTATATCGGTGCCGGCAGGAAGATCGGCGTAACCTGTCGCCAGCACGATCGGCAACGCCGGATGAATGTCCCGTGCGGCCCGGGCAAGCTGTGCGCCGGTCATACCAGGCATCGAATAGTCGGTTATGACAAGGTCGAAATGCTGACCGCTGCTGATCAGTTCCAGCGCCTGCGCGCCGGAGTTTGCTTCGACGACCTCGTGGCCAAGATCTTCAAGCATGTCGACCGAACTCATGGCGATCAAAGCATCGTCATCGACGAGCAGGATCTTAAGTCTGGATGCAGCTTGGGGAACGGGCAGTTCGGCTTCGATCGCCCGCTCGGGGCGCCGTTCGGTCGCCGGAAGCCACAATTCAGCGGTCGTTCCGACTCCAAGTTCGCTTGTCAGCCGAAGTGCGCCATTCAGCTGAACGGAAAGTCCGTGGATCATCGATAAGCCGAGGCCCGTGCCTTTTCCGAGTTCCTTGGTCGAGAAAAACGGATCTATTGCCTTCTTCAGCGTCTCCGCGTCCATGCCGGTGCCGCTGTCGGCCACCGCCAACACCAGATAGGCGCCCTTGTCGAGAATGCCGTCATCGCCGGCCACCTGCGCATCACGCAGCGATATGGACAGCGTCCCGCCATCCGGCATCGCATCGCGGGCATTGACCGCAAGATTGAGTAGCGCCAATTCCAGCTGGTTCGCATCGACCAGCGCCGGCGGCAGCGTCGCCGGCAGGTTGGTTTCGATGCTGATCGAGGGTCCGACCGAACGCCGCAACAGGTCGTTCATGCCGGAGACCAGCTCGGCCAGATCGACGGGCTTGACCTGCAGATCCTGCTGTCTGGCAAAAGCCAGCAGCCGCTGCGTCAGCGCCGCCCCGCGCCGCGCGCCCTGAATCGCCCCGTCGACCAGACGCGTCGCCTTGCCATCTCCGGCAACATGCTTGCCGAGCAACTCCAGATTTCCGAGAACGACCATCAGCAGATTGTTGAAATCGTGTGCGACGCCGCCGGTCAGTTGGCCGATCGCCTCCATCTTCTGCGATTGGCGAAGCTGCTCCTCGGCTCTTTCACGCTGGGCGACTTCCTCGAGCAGAGTCTGGTGAGCGGCGTTGACCTCTTTGGTCCGTTCCCTCACACGCTCTTCGAGGTTCTCATTGAGCCGTTTCAGATTTTCCTCGATGGTCTTGCGGACGGTGGTATCGGAGCAGACGCCGACGAGTTTCCTGGCGGAACCATATCTGTCGGAATAGAGCTGCGCGTGGACCTCGGTCCAATGCAGCGATCCATCCGGCCAGATCGTCCTGTGCTCGATCGAATAGTCGCGTCCAGTATCGATCGTCTGGCGCAGGCGTGCCAGCACACTATCCCGGTCGTCGGGGTGGATGCTTGCGATCAGATCGTCGCGCGTGACATCGTCATCCGGCCCTCGGCCGAAGACCGCTTTGCAGGTCGCCGAAGCAGACAGGGCCATCGAGGACAGCTCCAGCTCCCACGCCCCGAGACGACCGGCGGCAAGCGCCGTCTGCAACCGTCGTTCTCCCTCGCCCAGAGCCTCGAGCCGGGCTCGCGCTTCATATTGGCGCAGGCGCCCCTTCAATGCGGTCCGGGCAACGCTGATGAAGGAGGTCGCATGGAACGGCCTTTCCAGGAATGTGACGTTGCCAAGAACCTCGGAAAGCCTGGCAGCGGCGGGATTTCGCTCAGGTCCTCCACCGCGTTGAGTGAGGACGATGAACGGCAGGTCCGACCAGCTCGGTTGGGCCGAAACCCAAGCGGCAATCGGCTTGAGATCGCTTGAGCGAACGGCCTCTTCCGTCAGCACGCCAAGCGCAATGTCATCGCTGAGCAATGACGCGAACATAGGCAGGTCAGTGGCAGCAATCGATGCCAATCCGGCCTCATCGACCAACGATCTCGCCACCCAGGCATCGCGACCGGCAGGCGTGTAGATCAATGCTTTCGGTTTGCCGGAATTAGGAATTGCCGCTATCCCCGCCATCGGTCGCGAGGAGCGGCGTTGAGGTCGTGACAAATTCGGGAACGCCGCGAAGCACGCCCTGGAACCCCACGAGAGGATCACCTAACCTCAGGCCGGAACCGTCGATACGATATTCCCGGATGGTATCCTCGTGAAAGCCGGTCCTCTTCTTGATCACCGAGACCGCACGCCGCACCTTTCCCGCAGCCTCGAAGTAGCGCAGCAGAATGACGGTGTCGGCGAGATAGGTGACGTCGACGGGCGCCTTCATATCACCGACCAAGCCGTGCTGGGCAACGGTGAGGAAGGTGTTGGCGCCTTGCCTGTTCAAATATTGCAGCAACTCATGCATATGAAGAATTAACGAATTCTCATCCGGCATCGAAGCCTGATAACCGTTGATACTGTCGATGATGACGGTTTTCGCATCCGACTTGTCGACGCAATTGCGCACGCGGTGGGCGAATTCGCCCGGCGACAGTTCGGCGGCATCGAGCTGTTCGATGTGAATATAGCCCGCGTTTCGCATGGCTTCGAGATCCATTCCGAGCGCCTTCAGCCGCGTGAAGAGCAGGCCCAGCTCCTCGTCAAAAATGAAGGCCGCCACTTTCTCGCCGCGCGCAACCGCAGCCATCAGGAATTGAAACGAAAACGTGCTTTTGCCGGTGCCGGCAGGACCAAGGATGAGCGTACTGGAACCTCGCTCAAGGCCACCTCCTAAAAGAAGGTCCAGTTCTGGAATATTGCAGGAAATCTGATCACGGGCGTAATTCGACCTGTGTTCGGCGGCGACGAGCCGCGGAAAGACGATAACGCCACCAGTCTGGATGATGAAATCGTGATAGCCGCCGCGGAAGGCCTGTCCGCGATATTTTATGACCCTCAGACGTCGGCGTTCGGAGCCGTAGCTCGGTGCCATCTCTTCGAGATGGATGACGCCGTGCACGACGCTGTGCACTGTCTTGTCGAGCACCTCGGACGTCAGATCATCGAGCAGAAGCACTGTCGCGCCTTGTCGGGCAAAATAATGTTTGAGCGCCAGGATCTGGCGGCGGTAGCGCAGTGAACTTTGCGCGAGCAACCTTATCTCCGACAGACTATCGAGAACCACGCGACGTGGCTTAATCCGCTCGAAAGCGGCAAAGATTTCCTTTGTCGTCTCTCCGAGTTCAAGATCCGACGAATAAAGCAGGCTCTGCTGCTGGTCGGCATCCAGCAGGCTTTCCGGAGGCACGACCTCGAAGACCTCGATATTGCCATCGATCACCATGCCGTGAGATGCGGCACCGGCCCGAAGTTCGCTCTCGGTTTCCGAAAGGGTGATGTAGAGCCCCTGCTCGCCGAGCCGTGCACCTTCGATCAGGAACTGCAGCGCAATCGTCGTTTTGCCAGCTCCCGGATTTCCCTCCAGGAGGAAAACGTGCCCCGGCGAAAGCCCCCCGGCCAGAACTGTATCCAAACCGGACACGCCGGTCCGGGCTTTCGTGGCAGGTGCCGCAGTATTCATTCACTGTTTCCTTCAATTTCAAGTGTGAATTAGCGGCGAACGAAGGAATGTCAAATCACTGGCAGGCATGATTTCGCTTCCGCCAAGAGCCGATCACCAGTGGTTCGGATATATGCCTGTCCGGGCGGTGCGAAACGGCGAGCGCTTATGCTCGATAGCGAAGTGCATCGACGACGAGGGCAAATGCCGGCGACGTATGCCGGCGGCTCGGATAGTAGAGATGGTAGCCGGAAAACGGCGGGCACCAATCCTCGAGGACGCGCACCAGTCGTCCATCGGCCAGATGCGCCTCGACCAAGTTCTCCGGCATGTATGCCAGCCCCAGACCTGCCAGTACTGCGTTCAGCCGCAGCGCTATATTGTTGAAAACCAATTGCCCTTCGACCCGAACTCTGAGCTCGCGCCCGTCCTTTTCGAACTCCCATGCATAAACGCTGCCATAGGTCGGCAGGCGCAGATTGATGCAATTGTGATCTGTAAGGTCCTGCGGCGTCAGCGCCTTCGGCCTGGTGTCGAAATAGGCGGGAGCGCCGACTACGGCCATGCGCATGTCGGGGCCGATGCGCACCGCAATCATGTCCTTCGCTACCTGTTCTCCAAGCCGCACCCCTGCATCGTAGCGCTCCGCGACGATGTCGGTCAGACCGTAGTCGACGATGATTTCGACATTGATATCGGGATATTCAGGCAGGAGCTTTGCCAAGGCGGGCCAAAGGACGGCATTGGCCGCATGCTCGCCCGCATTGATGCGAATGGTGCCTGCCGGCTTCTCCCGAAACGCGCTTAAGGCGGCCAGCTCGCTCTCGATCTCGTCGAGGCGCGGCCCGATGGAGACGAGCAGGCGTTCGCCGGCCTCTGTCGGCGCGACGCTGCGGGTCGTGCGTGTCAGCAATCGCAGTCCAAGTCGCTCCTCGAGCCCGCGGATGGTGTGGCTGAGTGCCGATTGCGACACACCCAGCTTACCCGCCGCCTTTGTGAAGCTCTGTGCGCGTGCAACGGCGAGGAAGGCGATGAGGTCGTTGACGGCGGGGCGCGGCATTTATGAAACTTTCTCATGGGTTCTTGCCGTTTATACCATCTAATCGCGATCAGGCGCACGCCCTAAATACCTTTTCACTCGAGTGGACATGTCCACCCCGACATCGAAAGCCCGACATCGAAAGGAAGACAAGAATGGATATCAAGCGAAGCGGTTCGCAACCTTCGGCAAACGGACCAGCCGATTGGTTTACCGGCAGCGTGCGTGTCGACCCGCTGTTTGCCGTGACCAGCCCCGCACGTGCGGCCGGCGCCAGCGTCACCTTCGAGCCCGGAGCCCGCACCGCCTGGCACACCCATCCGCTCGGCCAGACGCTGATCGTCACGTCGGGTTGCGGTCGCGTGCAGCGCGAGGGCGGCCCCGTCGAGAAGATCCGCGCCGGCGACGTCGTCTGGTTCGCCCCGGGTGAACGCCATTGGCACGGCGCATCGCCGACGACGGCGATGACCCATATCGCCATCCAGGAACAGCTCGATGGCAAGGTTGTCGACTGGCTGGAGCATGTCACCGACACGCAATACCAAGGTTAGAAAAGGAAACTTCTATGCAGAAACGTGAGCTTGGAAAGAGCGGACTTCATGTCTCGGCCATCGGTCTCGGCTGCATGGGGCTGAGTTACGGTTATGGCCCGGCGACAGGTATTCAGGAAGCGACAGCACTAATCCAGCGGGCATTCGAACGCGGCGTGAACCTCTTCGACACGGCCGAGGCCTATGGCCCCTACAAGAACGAAGAGCTTCTGGGAGAGGCGCTTGCCCCCTTTCGCAACGAGGTGGTGATCGCCACAAAATTCGGTTTTAACTTCGATGCCAATGGTGGCCAGAGCGGCATGAACAGCCGCCCGGAACAGATCCGCGCGGTGGCCCACCAGGCGCTGAAGCGCTTGAAGACCGATGTCATCGATCTGTTCTACCAGCATCGCGTCGATCCGGATGTTCCGATCGAGGACGTCGCCGGCACGGTCAAGGCGTTGATCGCGGAAGGCAAGGTCCGGCATTTCGGACTCTCCGAAGCCGGCGCCCAGACGATCCGGCGCGCCCATGCCGTCCAGCCTGTGACGGCGCTGCAGAGCGAATATTCGCTCTGGTGGCGCGAGCCCGAGCAAGAGATCCTGCCGGTGCTGGAGGAACTCGGAATCGGCTTCGTGCCGTTTAGTCCGCTCGGCAAGGGCTTCCTCACCGGCGCGATCAGCGAAACCACAACCTTCGACAGCAAGGACTTTCGCAACATCGTTCCGCGGTTTTCGGCAGACGCGCGAAAGGCCAACCAGGTGCTCGTCGATCTCCTCGCAGAGATCGCTGCGCACAAGAAGGTCACCCCGGCCCAGGTGGCGCTCGCCTGGCTGCTGGCGCAGAAACCCTGGATCGTACCGATCCCCGGCACCACCAAACTGCATCGGCTTGACGAGAACATCGCAGCCGCCGAGGTCGAACTTACTGTTGAGGATCTCGGCAATATTGAAAGCGCGCTCGCCACCATCAAGGTGAAAGGCGATCGTTATCCCGCGCATCTGCAGGCAAGGGTCAACCGCTGAGAACAGAAGCGGCCGCCATCGTTTGCGGCCGCTTCTTCATCGCGTCATCGTCTCGGCGCCGGCGCGTTCTCCTGGAAAGCCGGGATTGTCTCGAGCCTGCCGACAATCTCGGCAATACTGGGCCACCGGGCGAGATCGAAGCCCATGCGTCGGGCGCTGATCGCCTGCGGGAAGAGAAAGATATCGGCAACGCCAGGCCGGTCGCCGACGGCGAAGGCGCCCGGCCTCCGGCCGGCAATCATCGTCTCCACAGCCGCCATTCCCTCGCCGACCCAATGGCGGCTCCAGCCGGCGATGGCATCGGCATTGGCCTGGAAGGTCGTTTTGAGATGCAGCCCGATCCGCGGCGGCAGCAGCGCATGGATCTCGGCGGCGATCGCCAGGGCGATCGACCGCGCCAGCGCCCGGCCCTCCGCTGTGTCGGGCAGCAGGGCCGGTTGCGGCTGGACCTCGTCGAGATATTCGACGATCGCCAGCGACTGGGTGATGAGAACGCCATCATCCGTCAGCAAGGCCGGCACCAGCCCTTGCGGATTGACGCTGCGATATCCGGCCTGCCGGCTCTCGGCCTCTTCGCCGAGAATGGAGATCGGCAGCACCTCGGCCGTCAGCCCCTTAAGGGCGAGCGCGATCCGAACTCTTGAGGTCGCCGAGGAAATTTCGTTCTGATAGAGTTTCACTGTCTTTCTCCCTGATGGCCTGAAGAGGAAACCGTGGACGCCGCCGTCACAAGGCCGGCGAGCGGCGAAGGCTCCCGCGAACTTACGTCGTAGATGCAGGGCGCGGCGAAGACCGTCGCGCCCAGAATGCAGATGATCATCAATCGCATCAAAACCTCCATCGGCGAGGCCGATCGGTCGCTATCCGTCAGACAACGATCAATTCGACATGGATATTGCCGCGCGTGGCCTTCGAATAGGGGCAGGTCCGGTGCGCCTCATCCACCAGCGCCTTCGCGACATCCGCTTCGATGCCAGGCAAGCTGACATTGAGGCGGGCTTGCAGGAAATACCCGCCGTCGGTCGATCCGAGATCGACCTCGGCATTCACCGCGGTCTCCGCCGGAAGCCCGACCTTCAGCTTGCCTGCGGCTATGCCGATTGCGCCGATGAAGCAGGCCGACCAGCCGGCGGCGAAAAGCTGTTCGGGATTGGTGCCCGGCCGCGCGCTGCCGGGCGGCGAGAGCTTGATATTTAGCTCTCCGTCATCGCTCTGCGAAGCGCCGTCGCGCCCACCGGTGGTGCGGGTCTTGCCGGTATAAAGAACCTTGTCGATCTTGGTCATGGAAACACTCCTTGTCTCGGTCGCTACTCGCGATCGGATCGCCTCAGGCGATCGGGTTGAACGGAGTGAGGTTTGACCGACTGTTATATCCGGCATGTTTCCGAAATCGGCCGAAATGTCACAAAACGTAGCATCCGGCATCCAGGACATTATCCCATACAAACCGCCGGAAATTTTTCCGGCAGGCCAGCATCACCGAAGGGTGACTTCCGCCGCCAGCCCGCCGCCGGCGCGATTGTAGAGCCGGAGCGATCCGCCGATCTTGGCCGTCAGTTGTTGGGCGATCGCAAGACCAAGACCCGTGCCGCCCGTCTCCCGGTTGCGGGATTGCTCCAGCCGGAAGAACGGCTGCATGGCGGCTTCGAGCATGTCTTCAGGAATTCCAGGCCCCCGATCCATCACGGTGATGACGACATTGTTTTCCGCATTGTGCTCGACGCTGATTTCGGCAGCACCCGCAAACTTCAACGCATTGTCGATGAAATTCGACAGGATGCGGCGAAGGGCATGCGGCTTGGTCAAGGCGGCGCCCTGAACCAGCCCGACGACGGTCACCGCCTTTCCGGTGTCCTGATAGTCATAGGATATGCTGTCGATGAACGAGGCGAGATCGATGCGGGCATTCTTCTCGCCGCTGCCGTGGGCGCTGCGCGCATAGGCTATACCGTCCTGGACGAGGCGCTGAATCTCGCCGAGATCATGCACCAGCTTTTCCTTTTCGGGTGAATCCTCCGCCATATCGGCGCGCAGCCGCATGCGGGTGATCGGCGTCTGCAGATCGTGCGAGATGGCCGCCAGTATCTGCACGCGCTCTTCGAGGTAATGGGCGATCCGCTCCCGCATCGCATTGAATGCCCTCACCGCATGCGCGACCTCGCTCGGACCGGCCTCGGTCAAAGCAGGACCGTCCTTGTTGGGGTCGAGGGCATCGGCCGCGGCCGCAAGCGCACCCAGCGGCCGGATCGCCTGGCGAACCGCGAACCAGGTGCAGAGGATGAGCAGCAGCATCTGGATGACGAAGACATAGGGCAGCCATCCGGCGATCGGCATGACGCCCTTCGGCGTGACGTCGATCGTCAGCGGGCTTCCGTCGCTCAGCGTCAGATGCGCCTGCAATCGGTTCACCGCACCCGGAATCCGTTCGATGCTGATAGGAAAGCGATGCCCGATCGCCTCCTCGATCTTGCCCGATATCTCGGCCCCTTTGCTTGACGTGTCGGGCACGCCGGGAAGTCCGGGCCCGAGCACGAAGCGGTAATTGCCGCGGCTCAGCCGATCGAGGAGATCGCCGCGCTCGCCCGGCGGAAGCCGGTCGAGAACGGCGATAGACGTTGCGACATCATTCTCCAGCGTGCCGAGCATCACCGCCTTGGCCGACATGGTGCGCTCCATATAGAGCACGCTGAAGGACAGCCCGTAGGCAAGGGCGAGACCGATCAAAAGGATCAAGAAGATTCGCGACCGCAACGTCCTCGGCCAGATCAAACCCGAGAACCATGGGATCGCCCTCATTGGCGCAGCTCCGTGATTTCGACCGGAACGGAAAATACATAGCCTTCGCTGCGCACCGTCTTGATGTAGGTCGGTTCTCGCGCATCGTCGCCCAGCCGCTGCCGCAGGCGGCTGACCAGGAGATCGATCGAACGATCGAAGAGATCGGCATCGCGGCCCTGCGTCAGGCTCAGAAGCTGGTCGCGATTGAGAACCCGCTGCGGATGATCGATGAAGACGCGAAGCAGCCGGTACTCGGCGCCGCTGAGTGCGATCGCAGTCCCCTCCTTGTCGAGAAGATGCCGGGCGACCGTGTCGACCCGCCAGTCGCCGAAGCTCAGCAACTGCCCGGCCTCGCTGATCTGCAGGTTGGGCGGCAGCATGCGCGTGCGCCGCAGCACCGCCTTGATGCGGGCGAGCAGCTCGCGCGCGGCAAAGGGCTTGGCGAGATAGTCGTCGGCGCCCATTTCCAATCCGAGGATCCGGTCCATCTCGTCGGTGCGGGCCGTCAGCATCAGGATCGGGATCGCCTTGTGCCGGCCGGCGCGCAGTTCGCGGCACAGCACCAGCCCGTCGTCGCCCGGCATCATCACGTCGAGCACGATCAGGTCGACGGCGTTGGCTTCGAGAAAGTTGCGCATCTGGCGCCCGTCCGCAGCAGTGCTGGTCCTCAGGCCATTCTTCTGCAGATAGCCCGAAACCAGCTCGCGGATTTCGCGATCGTCGTCGACGACCAGGATGTGATCGACATGATCCATATGTTCCTGTTCCCTTACCGATAGAAGCGGCCGCGCCCTCCTCCTCGATATCGAGGCGGCTGACGCGACCTACGCATATTCCGCCGGCCCAAGCAACGAGGCTCTGCGGCCGGCCTCATCGATCAGAAGCGGTCCACGTCGATGACCGCCTGCGCAAAGGCCTGCGGCGCTTCCTGCGGCAGGTTGTGGCCGATGCCGCCGCTAATCGTCCGATGCTCGTATCGGCCGGAGAATTTTCCGGCATAGGCCGAGGGCTCCGGATGCGGCGCACCGTTTGCATCCCCCTCCATGGTGATCGTCGGCACGGAGATCATCGGCAATGCGGCGAGCGTCTTCTCATAGGCATCGTATTTCGCCTCGCCTTCGGCAAGCCCCAGGCGCCAGCGATAATTGTGAATGACGATCGCGACATGGTCGGGATTGTCGAAGGCGGCCGCCGACCTGTCGAAAGTCGCATCGTCGAAATTCCACTTCGGCGAAGCCGTCTGCCAGATGAGCTTTGCGAAATCATGGGTATTGCTCTCGTAACCCAGGCGCCCGCGTTCGGTTGCAAAATAGAACTGATACCACCAGGCCAGCTCAGCCTTCGGCGGCAGCGGTTTCAAATTGGCCTCCTGGCTGCCGATCAGATAGCCGCTCACCGAGACCATCGCCTTGCAGCGTTCCGGCCACAATGCCGCCATAATGTTTGCCGTCCGCCCGCCCCAGTCATAACCGGCAACGACCGCCTTTTCGATATCGAGCGCATCCATGAGCGCAATCATATCGGCAGCCAGCGCCGACGGCTGGCCATTGCGCGCCGTTGCCTGGTCCAGAAACCGGGTCGTGCCGTAACCGCGCAGATAAGGCACGATCACCCTGTAGCCCGCCGAGGCCAGCAGCGGCGCGACATCGACGAAACTGTAGATGTCATAGGGCCACCCGTGCAGCAGCAGCACAACCGGGCCATCCGCGCTGCCCGCCTCGGCATAACCAATATCGAGCACCCCGGCATTCACCCGCTTCAGCGCTTCGAAAGACGTATTGGTTCCGGCCTTCACGGCCGGCAGCGCCGACTGAGCAACGGCCGTGCCGGCCACGCCGAATTCGACGGCCGCAAGGGCGATTGCCGTCATGCCGAAGAAGCGGCGGCGGTGATGGTTGATTTGCTCTGACATCGGTCTCTCCTGTCGAATGAATCACGTCCTCAAAAGACGTTCCACTTGTATCAGCGATATGTCATGAGCAATCATTATTGAATGCTGATGTAGCTTCCGGCCGCCGGGATACATTCCGATACAATCGCGCCGTTTTCACCGCTGGCGGTTGCTGCGACCCCGGTTTGTGTCGCTCTGTATCGCGATCTCCCATCAGCAACACTTCGGTACATTTTCCCGCGAAGTCGGACACATCCGGGATACGTCGACCCGGCCATATCCCCGTCGTTGCTGGTTCAGGCCCATCGCCGTCCAGAGCCCGATCAATCGGTTTCAAAGGAAACGATGATGACACTTCTGATCATTGCCTATCTCGGAGGCGCGCTGACGATCCTCAGCCCGTGTATCCTGCCGATCCTCCCCTTCGTCTTCGCCCGTGCCGGGCAGCCCTTCGTCAAGAGCACGCTGCCGATGCTGGCGGGGATGGCCGCCACCTTCGCGCTGGTCGCCACGCTGGCCGCGGTCGGCGGCAGCTGGGCCATCCGCGCCAATGAATATGGCCGCCTCGCCGCTATCGTCCTGCTGGCGCTCTTCGGAGCCAGCCTGCTGTCGCCGCGCTTCGCCAGCACCCTTGCCCGGCCGATCGTCGATCTCGGCAACAATCTCCTGAACGCCAACGGCGGTGGACGCGCCGCGCCGACGGTCAAGAGCGCCCTCATCCTGGGCGTCGCCACCGGCCTGCTCTGGGCGCCCTGCGCCGGGCCGATCCTCGGCCTTGTTCTCACAGGCGCCGCCCTGCAGGGCGCCAACCTGCAGACCACCTTCCTGCTGGCCGCCTATGCCGCCGGTGCCGCGTCTTCGCTCGCGGTCGCCCTGCTTGTCGGCGGCAGGATATTCGCCGCCATGAAACGCTCGCTCGGCTTCGGCGACCGGATTCGCCAAGGTCTCGGTGCTGCGGTACTCGCTGGCGTTGCCGTCATCGCCCTCGGCCTCGACACCAGTCTGCTATCGCGGCTTTCCTATGCGAGCACCGCCTCGCTGGAGCAGGCCGTGCTCGACAGGCTGCATGCCAAGCCCGCCG
Source organism: Rhizobium redzepovicii (assembly GCF_019793435.1). GTDB lineage: Bacteria > Pseudomonadota > Alphaproteobacteria > Rhizobiales > Rhizobiaceae > Rhizobium > Rhizobium redzepovicii. The sequence goes on from NZ_JAILYH010000014.1 coordinate 191,899, forward strand.
GCGCCTCCGCCGAGGTCGCCAGCAACGACGTGCTGATCGCAGACGCGAAAAAGCCCTTCCGCAGCGATCTGCCCGTCGAAGGTTATGCGCCCTCGCTCGACGGCGCCGTCGAATGGCTGAACTCCAAGCCGCTGACCACCGAGCAGCTGCGGGGCAAAGTGGTGCTCGTCGACTTCTGGACCTATTCCTGCATCAACTGCATTCGCACGATCCCCTATGTCAAAGCCTGGGCGGAAAAATACGCCGATCAGGGCCTCGTGGTGATCGGCGTCCACGCCCCGGAATTTGCCTTCGAGAAGAAGCTCGACAACGTCAAGAAGGCGCTCAGTGACTTCGAGATCGGCTATCCGGTCGCGATCGACAATGACTACAAAATCTGGCGCGCCTTCGAAAACAGCTACTGGCCGGCCGGCTATCTCATCGATGCCGAGGGCCAGATCCGCTACCACCATTTCGGCGAAGGCAATTATGGCAGGACCGAAAAAGCCATTCAGGACCTGCTGCGCGAAGCCGGCGGCCAGATGACGTCAAGTACGGCGGTCGCACCGGATGCCAAGGGCGTGGAAGCCGGTCCGGACCTTGGCAATATCCGCTCCGGCGAAACCTATCTCGGCTACGAACAGGCAGCGAATTTTGCCTCGCCCGAGGGACTGCAGGCCGACGCGCCGCAGAATTATTCGATCGCCGAACCCGGCCTCAACGGCTGGGGCCTGTCCGGAACCTGGACTGTCGGCAAGGATGAGGCGAGGCTTGATGAGGCCGGCGGCGGCATCACGTATCGCTTTAGCGCCCGCGACCTGCATCTTGTCCTGGGGCCTGGCGCCGACGGCAAACCGATCCGCTTCCAGGTGACGGTCGATGGCAAGGCGCCGGGGCCGGACCACGGCTCGGACATCGGTGCCGACGGCAACGGCACGGTGACGGCGACCAGGCTTTACCAGCTGGTGCGCCAGTCCGGCACGGTCGGCGCCCGCAACTTCCAGATCCGCTTCCTCGATCCCGGAGTGCAGGCCTACGCCTTCACTTTCGGCTGACCTGCAGACTGATCAGTTCCGATCCTCGACAACGACCAAAGGAGTGATACCCATGAACAGACGTCTTCTCTTCACGGCAGCCCTTGCCTTCGCCACCACCGTCATCGCTTTCGCAGCAGAGGCTGCCGCCGTTAAAAACATCGTGATCGTGCACGGCGCGCTCGCCGACGGGTCGGGATGGCGCAAGGCGACGGAGATTCTCCAGAAACGCGGCTTCAACGTCAGCATCGTCCAGGAGCCCATCACCTCGCTCGACGACGATGTGGCAGCGACGAAGCGGGTTCTCGACCTCCAGGACGGACCGAGCCTGCTCGTCGGCCACAGCTATGGCGGCATGGTGATTACCGAAGCCGGCAACGACCCCAATGTCGCAGGCCTCGTCTATGTCGCGGCCTTCCAGCCCGACAAGGGCGAAAGCCTGCTGAGCCTTGCGAGCTCCAAGCCCGCCGGCAGCATGGATATTAAGGAAACCAAGGACGGTAAGTATCTCTATCTCGACCCCGCAGCCTTCGCCGCGGATTTCGCTGCCGACCTGCCGAAAGCCGAAGCCGACTTCCTAGCAAGGTCACAGGTCTTCGCCTCGAAGCAGGCGTTCTCCGCCAAAAGCGCCGAGCCGGCATGGCGGACAAAACCGAGCTGGTCGATCGTCGCCACGGAGGATCGCGCCATCAACCCCGACCTGGAACGCGAGATGGCAAAACGGGCCGGCAGCGAGGTGACCGAGATCAAGGCAAGCCACGCCGTCTTCGCGTCCCAAGCAGAGAAGGTCGCCGACATCATCGAAAAGGCGGCCAGGAAAGCCGGCGAGTAGGACCGGCGGGATGGGGGCAGCAGATCATCGACGGCCGCCTTCGCCCCGCCGAGAAGAAGGAAAAGGCCATAAAATGCCCCTCCCCATAATGGAGAGGGGCAACGATATTTACTGGTTGGCAGCCACCGGCCGAACCAGCGCCGTCACCCGGCGGATGGTGACGCGGCGGTTTTCCTGTTCGGGGCCTGACGTGTTGACCTTCAGATATTGCTCGCCATAGCCCTGGGTCGCCAAGTTCTCCGGCGGGATGCCGTAGACGTCGGAGAGCACGTTCGCGACCGATTCCGCCCGCTGGTCGGAAAGGACCAGGTTGCTCTGATCGGTTCCGACGGCATCCGTGTGACCCTCAATCAGGAAGGTTTCGCTCGGATCCTTTTTCAGCACCTGGCTGATCGCGTCGGCAACCTTGCGCAGGGTACGCGCTTGGGTCATCGGGATATCGGCGCTGCCGGTCGCGAAGGTGATCGTGTCGAGGTCGATGCGGCGCACCTTGTCGCGGATACGGGCCGAATACTTTACCTCGTCAAGCGAGTAGACACGCTCCACCGGCTCGACGGGCGGCTCGCTCAGGAACTCGTAATAATCCCGGTCCGGGTCGCTGCGAGTATCGATGATGTAATCGTTGAGCGGTACGCGCAGCCGCATCGGCGGCAGGTCGGCGCCCGGATCCTCGAAATAGTCGCGGTCCGGATCGTCGTAGAGGTCCTGCGAATAATAGAGCACATGCTCGCGCCCGCGGGCGTCGACGCGCGACCGCTGAATGATGTCGCCATAGCGGTTGCGGATTGTCACGATACGATAACCCTCCGGCCGCGTGATTGTCTCGCGGTAGCGATCACCCGACAGTTCCTCGTAGCTCGGCCGTTCGCCGTCGCGCAGGAACCGCCTGTCGTCGTCGCCACGCACGATCACCCGATTGTCGTACTGGATGATCACACGATTGTCGTCGGTGCTATCGTCGACGCGCGCACCGTCGGGACGGACGAATTGCGGCCGCGCATCGAGCTTTCTGCCCTTCTCGCTGGTCACCGCTTCAAGCTTGATCGTCGGCGCCGCCTTGGCGCCGCTGGCGGCCTGCGCATCGGCATCCGAGGTCGGCACCTTCACCTCCTGGGTCTCGGCGCGCATCTTGTCGCGGTCGCGGCGGCCTTCGCGGCCCTTGCTGCGGTCGGCATCCTTGTCGCTGTCGAGCACGGCCGCACCGTTCTCGACTGGCAGCACGACGGTCTCGTTGCTCTTGGCCGGATCCGCGGCAATCTTCTTGCGGCGCTCCAGCTCTTCGGGCGAAACCTTTTCCGGCGCCGGAATGGCCTGCTCGACCTGCTGGCCGCCGCTGGCATCCGGCAGCGGCTGAGCAGTGTCGGTCGCCGGCGCGGCCGGCTGCGCGCCGGCGGGCTGTTCGCCGGCAGGCTTTGCCGCGGTGCCGTCCTTTGGCTTTTCGGCGGGTACGGCTTCTGGTGCCGCCGCTTTATCTTCGGTCGCCTTGCCTTCAGTTGCCTTATCTTCAGTTGCCTTGCCTTCAGCCGGCTTCTCCGCGGGTGCTGCGGCTTCGCCCTTTACCGGCTTCTTCTCCACCGGTGCTTCGGCGGCGGGTTTTGCCTCCGGCTTGACTTCGGGCTTTGCCTGCTCCTCGGCTGGCGTCACGGCTTCGGGAGCACCAGTCTCGGCCTTGCCCTTGCCTTTATCCTTGCCTAGGGCCTTGTCCTGCCCTTTGGCGCGCTTGCCGCCTTCCGGCTTGGCTTCCGGCTGCGCCTGCTCCGTGTCCGGCTGCGCTTCCTTTGCCGCCGGCTGCTGTTCGGGCTGCGGCTGAGCCTCCGGCTCGGCCTGCTTCTTCGGCTTCCTCGGCTTCTCCTGCGTTACAGGCTGCTCCGGCTGAGGCGCGGCCTCCGGCTTGACCTCGGGCTGGGCTTCCTGCTTGGCTTTCCGCTCGGGTTTGCTTTCGGCCTGCGGCGCAGGTTTTTCCTTCGGCGCTTCCGGCTCTGCCTTGGGTTCAGGAGCCTTGGGTTCAGGCGCCGGCGCCTCCTTGCGCTCAGCCTTCGGCTTTTCGGCGGGCGCCTCCTTCGGCTGCTCGGCGGCCGGTGCCTTTTCGGCTGGAGCTTCTTCCTTCTGCTTGCGCTTCTTCTTCAGCAACTCCTCATCGGAAGGCGCATCCTGTGGCGCATCCTGGGCCACCTCGAAACCGCCCTGTTCGACTTGCCGCACGGCCTGAGCCTGCGTCGCGACGTCGCGCACGGCAGCCATTGCCGATGCAGGCTGGAACGCCAGCGAGAGGGAAAGCAGCGGAAAAGCCGCGCTTGCGAACAATCTTGATTTCATGCCCATCGGGTTTCCTCGATCCTGTTTGAGCTTCCTGAAGGCCGACAGGCCCAGCTTCCGCCCCTAGCGTCGCAATGAGGCGAAACGGCGAAATGGCAATCGCCGAGCCGCCGATTTGTTCCGGTTCTAGGAAGCTGCAGATTAACCTCGCGTGAATGTTGCAGTCTGCCGACGTTCATCTCGACTGCAATTTGCACCGCCCAATTGCGATGGGATTTGTGTTGCAATTCCATGAAAAAAAGTCTGATTATCGCCGCAAGGCGGTCTCGGACCGTTGAACTGCAGCCGTCAGCCCACGAGAAAAAGAGCGGCGGCTACCAACAGAGAGGATCCTCATGCATATCTCCACCCGTATTTTCGCGGCAGCCTCGATCGCGGCGATGTCCCTTTTCGCCGGCTCGGCCATGGCCGATGGCGAGAAGTATGTGATCGGCACCGATTCGACCTATCCGCCCTTCGAGTTCGTCGACGCCAGCGGCACGATCCAGGGCTTCGACATCGACATCACCAAGGCGCTTTGTGCCGAGATGAAGGCCGAATGCTCCTTCGTCAGCACCGACTGGGACGGCATCATCCCGGCGCTTAACGCCAAGAAGTTCGACATGATCGTTTCCTCCATGTCGATCACGCCGGAGCGCCTGAAGCTCGTCGACTTCTCCAACAAGTACTACAACACCCCGCCGGCCATCGCCGTGCCGAAGGATTCGAAGATCACCGACGTTGCCGGCCTCAAAGGCAAGGTGATCGGCGCACAGACCTCGACGACGCATGCCAACTACGCCGAGAAGCACCTCGCCGATACTGAGCTGAAGCTCTATCCGACGGCTGACGAATACAAGCTCGACGTCTCCAGCGGCCGTGTCGACGCCGTCATCGACGACGTCGTCGTTCTCTCCGAATGGGTCAAATCCGACGCCGGCGCCTGCTGCAAGATCCTGACGACCCTGCCGGTCGACAAGGAAATCAACGGCAACGGCGCAGGCATTGCCATCCGTAAGGGCGATCCGCTCAAGGAAAAGCTGAACACGGCAATTGCTGCGATCCGCGCCAGCGGTGAATACAAGAAGATCCAGGACAAGTACTTCGACTTCGACGTTTACGGCGAATAAGAAATTCGCTATCTGGCCAGTCAAGGTAATGGCGGAAGGCTTGCTCTTCCGCCATTTTTGTTTGACAAAGATGGCAAGATCAAAACGGCAAAAGCCGTGAGGGGAATTCACGCATGGGCGGATTATTTTCCGCGCTCGGCTCCTTCTGGAGCGCACTTGTGCACATTTTGGATCCGCTGTGCGGACCCGTCGGCATCTTCACCTGGCTCGGTCAGTCGACGATCCTTGCCTGTAGCGACACCGGCTGGGGCGACGAGATCGCACTTGGCCTGCAGGTTACCGTTTCGGTGGCGATCGTCACCCTGCCGATCGGCCTCGCCATCGGCTTCCTGGTGGCGCTCGGCCAGCAGTCGGAAGAAAAAGCGCTGCGGCTGGCGGCAGGCATCTACACGACCATCTTCCGCGGCCTGCCGGAGCTCCTGACGCTCTTCATCATCTATTACGGCATGCAGATGCTCATCCAGTCTCTGCTGACCTTCGTCGGCTATGACGGACCGCCGGTCGAGATCAACGCCTTCCTCGCCGGCGTCATCGCGCTTTCGGTCGTTTTTTCAGCCTACTGTTCGGAAGTTCTGCTCTCGGCCTTTCGCGCCATTCCCAAGGGACAATATGAAGCCGGCGACTCGCTTGGCCTGCATCACGGCCGAACGCTACGTCTCATCATCTTGCCGCAGCTGGTGCGCATCGCGTTGCCAGGCCTGACGAACCTCTGGATGGTGCTCCTGAAGGACACCTCCTACGTCTCGATCATCAGCCTTGCCGATATCCTGCGCCAGACGAGCGTCGCGGTGCGCGTGACCAAGGAACCCTTCTTCTTCTATGGCCTGGCCTGCTGCCTTTATCTGGTGCTGGCCATCCTCTCCTCCTTTCTGCTCGTCTATGTCGAGCGCTGGGCCAAGCGTTCGGAGATCCGCCGATGAGCTACGCCGAAACGCTGATCCCGCCGCAGCCCGCACCGCGCGAAGTGATGAAGCCGGTCACGCCGGCGCGCATCGCCGGTTATATTCTCGTCGCCTTCTGGGCGGTATTCGGCGCTTTGCTGATGATCTCCGTGATAAACGGCTGGGATCCGGAAAAATTCGCTCGCTACGGACCGCGTTACCTCCACGGCCTCTGGGTCACGCTGAGCCTCGTTTTCATTTCCGTCATCTGCGGCGCAGTTCTGTCGCTGCCGCTTGCGGCGGCGCGCATGTCGAAGAACCGGGTGCTGAATGCGCTCGCCTATGGCTACATCTATTTCTTCCGCGGCACGCCGCTGCTTGCCCAGCTGTTCCTGGTCTATTACGGCCTCGGCGTATTCCGCCCGCAGCTTGAGGCCGTCGGCATCTGGTGGTTCTTCCGCGAAGCCTGGTATTGCGGCCTTTTTGCCATGACCATCAATACCGCGGCCTACCAAGCGGAAATCCTTCGCGGCGCTGTCGAAAGCGTGCCGCACGGACAGCACGAAGCGGCCGCGGCCCTTGGCATCCACAGGTTCATCGCCTTCCGCAAGATCGTCCTGCCGCAGGCTCTCATCGTCGCCCTTCGCCCCTACGGCAACGAGATCATCCTTTTAATCAAGGGTTCGGCTGTTGTCGCCATCATCACCGTGCTCGACCTGATGGGCGAAACCCGCTACGCCTTCTCCCGCACCTTCGATTACCAGACCTATCTCTGGGCGGCGATCTTCTACCTCGCCATCGTCGAAGCGCTGCGCCATCTCTGGGCCTGGATCGAACGCCGCCTGACCCGGCATCTCAAGCGCTGACCCCTGCGGTCCGGCTTGGCAGCACTCTCGGAGAGATGCTGCCAAGCCATTGATATCAAAAATAAATTGTCCTTTTATGAAGTATCTGTAAAGCTTCCGTTAACCACTCGCATGTTTCCATATCATGTAGCGCTAATAAGCGCGCGAGTGGGGACGAGAAGAAGTGAACACGATGCACAAGGACATGGAAAAACAACTGCAGGGCTATGGTCTGACGACCGCCCAGATCCTCTACCACCTGCCGGATCATCCGGCAATTCTGCAGACTTATGTCTGGCAGGAATATGATCTCGCCCCCGATTTCCCCGAAATGCGCGGATTCCTGAAATTCTGGGAAGAAAAGCTCGACGGACCGCTGCACTCGGTGCGCTACATCCACCGCAAGCTGATCTCGGCAACCGAGTGGCGGGCGCTGAAGGGAGAGTTCATCCTGCACTGATCCGGCTTGCGCAGCATCAGACATGCGCCTCGCCATGGCCGAATTCGCCTTGGTCGCGGACTGGGCTGAGCGCAAAACAGAGGATGCCGAGGTAGAAGACGGCAACGATGACAATGACCGCAAGGCCTGGAATGGGCCCCAGCACGGCATTGTCGATGACATAGGTCCAGGACTGCGCCTGCAGCGCCGGCATGCCCTCCGTCTGCAGTTTCGGCGTCGAGATCTTCAGGCACCAAGCAAGAAACAGGATGGAATACATCCAGACGTAATTGCGTTTGAGCCGGCGGTGCATCGCGTCCCGATAGCTGAGCAGGAAACGCGGTTTGCGCAGGCTGCTGGCGACCACCGCGGCCCATTCTCTGCCGGCCCCCGCGTCTGGCGCCAGAATCTGCGCAAAATAGCTGCGCTCGATCTGGCGGATGCGGGCGCGGTAGATGTCGAAGAAGCGGTAGCGCCGCGCCTCGATAATCAGAAGCAGCGTCACCAGCATCATCCCGAACAGCAGAACGCCGTGATGCGAGGTCGGCGTCGACAGCGACACCGAAAGCAGCGCCGCCACCACGGTGATCGCCCAATTGGATGTCCGGTCGATGCGGTCGCGCCAGCTCGTCATCCGTCCGAGTTCGCCGCGGTAATAATGGCTGAGCGTATTGGTAATCTCGCCCGGCGTACCAGGCAGCAGCAACGCCCGCGCAGCCTCTCCTTCCAACACCGATGACGTCCGTTCTTGCTCCGATTTCATGGCTTTTCCTCCCTTCGTCTTGTTTTTGGCCATTCTGCGCCCACAGCCACGCCATTGCAAAACATCGAAAGCCGCCTTAGACGCATGCGTGAAACAAAAGGACGGCGGACTGTTATGGCAAAGAAGATCGACGAAGAAGCCCTTGGCGAGGCCTATAACCGCGCTCTGGCGCTGGAAAAGGCCGGCGATGTCGACGCGGCCGTTGCAGCCTATGAGGAGGTCCTGGCGATCGATCCCGACGACCACGGCGGTGCAGCGGTGCGCATCGCCGCGATGGGTCGGGGCGAGACGCCGGTCAGGGCGCCGGACGCCTATATCGAGACCTTGTTCGACCAGCATGCCGAGGTTTTCGAAGACGTGCTCGTCGAGCAGCTCGGCTATCACGTGCCGATGCTGGTGCGCCAGCGGCTGCAGGCGCTGAAGCTCGGGCCGTTCAAGCGGCTGCTCGATCTCGGCTGCGGCACGGGCCTCACCGGCGGCGCGCTGCGCGACCTCTGCGCGGATATGACTGGGCTCGACATTTCGGAGAAGATGGTCGAGATCGCCCATGAGAAGGATCTCTACGAGACGCTCTTCGTCGCCGAGGTCGAGGACTTCCTCGACGACAATGATGAGGAAGCCTTCGACATCATCACGGCCACCGACGTGCTGCCCTATCTCGGCGCGCTCGAACCGCTGTTCTTCGGCGCAGCCGAGAACCTGACCTCCGGCGGCCTGTTCATCTTCTCCTCGGAAACCCTGCCGGAGGAGACCCTTGCAGGCCGCGCCTACATGGTCGGCCCACACCAGCGCTTCGCCCATGCCGACGCCTATGTGAAAGAACGCCTGGCGGCTACCGGTTTCGAACTCGTCGAGATATCGGATATCAACGTGCGCATGGAAGACGGCCAGCCAACGCCCGGCCATCTGGTGATCGCGAGATATATCGGTTGATACAATAGTTTCACGATCGACGAACTATCTGTTGCGCATTCCTTTCCGACCTGATACTTAGTCGGTCGGTAAAGTTTCCGCCTAACAGGAAAGGTCGCCGCATGTCGCTCGTGTTCTATGGGCATCCGCTCGCCTCCTTCTGCCACAAAGTGCTGATCGCGCTTTACGAAAACGGCACACCCTTCGAAAACCGCCTCGTCGATCTCTCCGACGAGACCTCGCGCGCTGATCTTTTCCGCTTCTGGCCGATCGGCAAGATGCCGCTGCTGCGGGACGAAGCGCGCGACAGCACGGTTCCCGAGACGTCGATCATCATCGAATATCTCGATCACTATTATCCCGGCCCCGTTTCCCTGCTGCCGCTGGAAATCGACCGGGCACTGCAGGTCCGCCTCTGGGATCGCTTCTTCGACAATTATGTCCAGGCGCCGATGCAGACCATCGTCAGCAATCGCCGGCGCCCCGAGGGCAAGGAGGACGAGACAGAGGTGGCCGGCTGCAAGGCAACGCTTGCCACCGCCTATGCGATGATCGAAAAACAGCTCTCGGAGAGCTCATGGATCTCGGGCGAGGCCTTCACCATGGCCGATTGCGGCGCAGCACCCGCCCTCTTCTACGCCGAGACGCTGGTCCCGTTTTTAGAGGAGCAGCCGAAGCTTCGCGCCTACTACGACCGGCTGCTCGCCCGCCCATCCTTTGCAAGGGCGCTGGAAGAGGCCCGCCCCTATTTCAAGTTCTATCCCTACCATGACAGGCTGCCCATCCGCTTCCGGGATGCCGCGGGATGATTGACGGCCAGGCGGGTCTCGACCGCATGTTCCACGCGCTTTCCGATCGCAGCCGCCGCGGCATGATCGACCGCCTCGGCCGCGGCCCGGCTTCCGTCACCGAGCTGGCCGCGCCGCTTGCGGTTGCCCTGCCGACAGTAATGAAACATCTGCAGGTGCTGGAGGAAAGCGGCCTCGTACTCTCCGAAAAATCCGGCCGGGTGCGAACCTACCGCCTGCAGCAGGGCGCGCTTGCCGCCGTCGAGCGCTGGGTGGAACAGCGAAAGAGCCGCTGGAACGCTACCTTCGACAGGCTGGATCAATATCTCGCCGAAGAGCCGGAGACCTTTTCCGAATGACAACACGATCCGCCGAACACACCACCCTCGTCATCGAGCGGCGCCTGAAGGCGCCGGTCGCCCGCGTCTTCCGCGCCTGGTCGATACCGGAGGCCAAGCGCCAATGGTTCGCCTGCCACGGCGAATGGGCGCCGCTGGAATACGGACTCGACTTCCGTCCCGGTGGCACCGAGCGGAATCATGTCGCCGATACCGACGGACTTTTGCATGCTTTTGACGCCCATTACATCGATATCGTGCCCGATGTCCGCATCATCTATGCCTATGAGATGAAGCTCGGTGAAAGGCGTATCTCCGCCTCGCTCGCCACCGTCGCCTTCGAAGCCGACCCCGAGGGCACCAGGATGATCTTTACTGAACAGGTGGTCTTTCTCGACGGCTACGCCGACAACGGCGCACGCCTCCAGGGCACGGAAATCGGCCTCGACAATCTGGAACTCTTCCTAGAGCGCGAGGCGAACCCGATCCACTGATGCATGTCGCCCGGAAGTGTGCAGCGGTTCCGGGATAGCGACATGCATCAAAACAAAGAGCTAAAGCGCGTCGCATGAATCAAGTTTGATGCGACGCGTTTTAGAGCATTTTCGCTTTTCTGCTAATCACGACGATTTCTTCCCGGAGGCGGCGGCCTTTGCTGACATATTCAAGGCTGCGGCGGCGCGAAAGAGCGTCTTCAACGCCTCCTCGTCGATCTCGTCGCCCTCATGGAAATCGATGGCCCGCCTCGTGTTGCCGTCGAGGCTGGAATTGAAGAGACCCGAGGGGTCCTGCAAAGAGGCGCCCTTGGCGAAGGTCAGCTTCACCGCGTTCTTATAGGTCTCGCCGGTGCAGATGATGCCGGAACGCTCCCACACCGGAACCCCTCGCCACTTCCATTCCTCGACCACCTCGGGCTCGGCCTGCTTGATGAGCGCACGGATTCGGGCGAGCATTTCGCCGCGCCAATCGCCGAGTTCCTTGATCCTCGCGTCGATCAGTTGAGACGGCGAGGCTCCCCCATTTGCGTCCCCGGAATCCCTCGTCTTCATGGCTGCTGTCGCTTTCTTCATAGTTCCTCCCGCCCTCATGCGAGGGGTATTCGTTGTTACATCCGTTCGCCGGGCAGTTGGCTGGCCTGCTCCACCCAGGCGGCAAGCTGGGCGTCATCGATTTCGTCGTCCTCGCGGATATCGAGGTAGCGGACTTCCTTCTGCTTGGAATAGCCGGGCGGCAGAGGCTGCAGCGACGCACCCCGGAAGAATGCCACCTTGACGTATTTCGTGAAGCAATGAATGCCGAGGAACCAGCCCTGCCCTTCGATGCCGTAGAACGGCGAGTTCCATTTGACTGCCTTATGCACGTTGGGCACGGTACGCGTGATCAGTGCATCGAGGCGGCGCCCGACATCGCTTTTCCAGCCCGGCATCGCGGCGATATAGGCCTGCACCGGAGCTTCGCCGTAACCCTTGGCGATCTGCGGATTGCCGCCCGAAAGAAGGGTCGGCTCTGCAGCGGCCGGCTTGGCGGCGGTCTTCTCGGTGAGTGTCACCTGGGTCTTGGACGTCTTGCCGGCCATTGCGTCACTCCTATCTCCCACGCCATCTGGCAGCATAAGGCAGCGGGAAGAGGTAAGGACCGGTCAGCAATAGCAGGCCAAGCGGCAGCGATGCCAAGACGCCGCCCCAGACGGTCGATTTCTCCTGTACCATGGCGATAATATTGACAATAACCGCCACGGTAAAGGCAACGGACAGCCACCGGTGGCGCTGACGCAACCAGCTGTTCCGGTTCAATGGGACCTCCCCCCGTTTGCATCAGCCGAAGCGACGGGCGGCCTCACTCCATTCGCGCCAGCACCTGCTCCAGATTTGCAAGGAACTGCGTCCACCCGCTCCTGGCGCCGCCGTAAGCCTGCCGCTGATCCGGCCGGAAACCCGACTGCTCCATGCGCAGATGCGTGCCCGTACCGGTCGGAGTGAGAGTCCAGGTGACGGTGCTTTCAAGACCGTAGGCATCCCAGCTATAGGACAGGGTCTTGTTCGGCTCGACCTCCAGAACCTTGCAGTCGACCGAACCCCAATCAGCGTTGAAGCTGAAGCGATGATCAACGGCCGGCTTGAAGTCGCTTTTCATCAGCCACTCCTGGATCAGGTGCGGCTGCGTGAGCGCCCGCCAGATCTTTTCCGAAGGAAAAGGGATTTCCCGTTCGATGACGACGGAGCGCGTTTCTGTCGATATGTCGGTCATTGATCCATCCTTTTCAGCAAATCTTCGAGATCGTTGAAGCGGTTTTGCCAGAACCCGGCCATCTCGCTGGTCCAGTCGACCAGCGGAGCAAGCGCACCGAGCTGCGCGCTATAATGCGTCTGGCGGCCCTCGTGGCGGTCGCGTACCAATCCGGCCTGCTTCAATATGCCGAGATGTTTTGAGACGACCGGCTGCGAGACCCCGGCCCGGGCCGTCAGAGCCCCGACCGTCTTCTCCCCTTCCCGGCACAACCGCTCGAACAGAGCCCGCCGGGTCGGATCAGCGAGCGTTTTGAACAGCGTGTCTTGAACATCGGACATTTTAGATCAATACCTATTCAGCTATGGATTAACGTATAGCTACGCAGGTATGCGTTAGTCAAGGGCTAAAACGAAAAACACTGAATAGGTGAGCTTGCTGACCAGAGCCCGCAACGAACTCGCCGCTGGAGAAAAAACCGTCAGCGATTTAAACATAGCTCATTGACTATACATCGACGCGTCTCCGCTAGCTCACGCGCGCCGGGACGATTTCCGCTAGGCTGGCACGAGGAGCCGAAGTGGGCATAGCCACATACACCTGCACGTCAGTTGGCAACAGGACGCCAAAAGCCGCGAGCGGCTTCCGGCGATGTCGGACTTACCCGCTTCGTTCGACCTCAGGAACCGGAAACGACCTTCAGATTGCCGCCATGGCTGCCGCCTGCGAAAACCTGCTTGCGGCCGAACTCGTTGTTGAAGGCCAGGCGCTGCTGCTCGCGGGTAATGCCGAGTTCGGGGAAGAGCAGCTCGGCGACGCGATAGGCTTCTTCCAGGTGCGGATAACCGGAGCCGATGACCGTATCTATGCCGATGTCCTGATATTCGGCAAGGCGTGCGGCCACCGTCTTCGGCGAGCCCACAAGCGCCGTGCCCGCACCAGCGCGAACCAGGCCGACGCCGGCCCAAAGATTCGGCGAGACCTCAAGTTTGTCGCGGCGGCCGCCGTGAAGGGCAGCCATCCGCTTCTGGCCGACCGAGTCCGACTCATGAACGAAGCGCTCCTGCGCCTCGCGGATCGTATCGTCGTCGAGATGACGGATCAGCCGTTCCGCCGCCTCCCATGCCTCCTCGTCGGTTTCGCGCACGATGAAGTGCAGGCGGATGCCGAAGCTCACCTCGCGGCCGCGCTCGGCGGCGGCCTTGCGCACCTTGGCGACCTTTTCGGCCACTTGCGCCGGCGGCTCGCCCCAGGTTAGATACTTGTCGACGCGGCCGACCGAGAAATCGATGCCGGCATCCGACGAGCCGCCGAAATAGAGCGGCGGACGCGGGTTCTGCACCGAGGGAAAGCCGAGGCGCGCATTGGTCGCCTTGATATATTTGCCGTCGAAACTTGCCGTGCCCTTGTCAAGCAGTTCCTCAAAGACGGTGAAAAACTCCTCGGCATGGGCATAACGCTCGTCATGCTCGAGATGGATGCCATCACCGGCAAGCTCTGCCGGACTGCCACCAACAACGATATTAAGCAGCAGGCGGCCGTTGGAAATGCGGTCGAGCGTCGTCGCCAGACGCGCGTAATAAGCCGGTGAGGCCGTGCCCGGGCGGATCGCCACCAGGAACTGCAGTTTGTCGGTCTTAGCCGCGAGCGCCGCCGCCGTCACGAAGGACTCCTCGCAGGCAACCCCGGTCGGCAGCAGCACGCCGGAATAGCCGAGACGATCGACAGCCTGGGCGATCTGCGTGAGATAGCCGATTTCGGGCGCGCGATTAAGATCGGCGGAACCGAGATAGGTGCCGTCGCCCGACGTCGGGATGAACCAGAGGAAGTTGATGGGATCGGATGTGGCGGTCATGGAAACGGTCCTTTGCTGTGAAATTCGAAAGTCGGCCCGCGCGGTTTAGCTGGCCCTTGGCAAGCGTGCAGAACGTGCGCCGGCCTGGGAGGATGGCGGTGCGGCGGGAGGGGAATGCCGGGCTCATCTGCGCGTGAACATCTGAAATACCTGTCGATCGATGGCGCGGCCGGATGCCTTGAGCCATCGCTCGTCGGAATACTGGCATAGACTATAAATTATATCGACAATATCAACTTGCCATTGTTGTCCGCTTGGGGGAATAATTTTCCCAGTTCCGTCGCTTGCCGGCAAACGCCTGCTGATAGCAGCCTTCCGCCGCTATCCTTCTTGACGTTCGGCGGCCAGCCGCTCCCGGATAAAGCCCGCCCCACCCGCAAGACGCGTTGCCAAGAGGCTCATGGGATCGACCATGCGCCAATAGGGCGTGACCATTGAAACCGGTTCTCCCTTTTGTAGGGCGAGGAAAGACAGATCGGCAATCGCGCGCAGATGTCGCTCCACGGTAACGGGACAACAGGCGTCCGCCCCGTATTCGGCAGCGAGGCGGCGGCGAAGGACGCCAAGCTCGGTGAAAACACCTTGCTGTGCCGATCGAATCTGCTCTGCGACCATCTGCTGCGATGGAATAAGCATCGACTGCATTCCACTGCGGCCTTTGCGCCGCGGCTCGATCGTCGGAGTTTCGCGCATGTCACCCCCGGAAACATTTGCCTGATCTCCATTTAGGGCTGAGGCGAACGGCGACCAGCCTCATATCCGTCTATCGCAAGGAACTCCGTCTTCACGGCTTTTCTGGCCCGGCCGTTTCGGTTAATCCTCAGGGTCTCGCACTCCGGATAAGGACAGGACATATGACTAAAGTCGCATTCATCGGTCTCGGCGTAATGGGTTTTCCCATGGCCGGTCATCTGAAGACGAAGGGCGGCCACGATGTCACCGTCTATAATCGTACGGCCGAAAAAGCCGTCGCCTGGGCAGAAAAATTCTCCGGCAAATCCGCCACCACGCCGGCCGAGGCTGCCGCGGACGCCGATTTCGTCTTCGTCTGCGTCGGCAATGACGAAGATCTCCGGTCGGTGACATCGGGCGAAAGCGGCGTCCTGCACGGCATGAGGCCGGGGTCGGTGCTGATCGACAACACCACCGCCAGCGCCGAGGTTGCGCGCGAACTTTATGCCGCAGCAAAGGAAAAAGGCGTCGATTTCATCGATGCTCCCGTTTCCGGCGGCCAGGCCGGCGCTGAAAACGGCGTCCTGACCGTGATGTGCGGCGGCGACGAGGCCGTCTTCGATCGTGCCAGGCCCGTCATCGACGCCTATGCCCGCATGGTCGGTCTGATGGGACCGGCAGGCTCTGGCCAGTTAACCAAGATGGTCAACCAGATCTGCATCGCCGGCCTCGTCCAGGGGCTTGCCGAAGGGCTGCATTTCGGCAAGCGCGCCGGCCTTGATATCGAAAAGGTCGTCGAGGTGATCTCCAAGGGGGCGGCCGGCTCCTGGCAGATGGAAAACCGCCACAAGACCATGAACGCCGGCAAATATGATTTCGGCTTCGCGGTCGACTGGATGCGCAAGGATCTCGGTATCGTGCTCACCGAAGCCCGCCGCAACGGCGCCAAGCTGCCGGTTACCGCCGTCGTCGACCAGTTCTACGGCGACGTCCAGGCGATGGGCGGCAATCGCTGGGATACATCCTCATTGCTTGCACGTCTCGAAAAATGATTGACGCCTCCTCCGATGCGGCAGAACTGATCGCGCATCTCGAAACGCTGCGTTCGGAGGAGAACGTCGCCGGCATGGCGCGCTTCGGCATCGTGACCACACACGCCCTCGGCATCTCCAATCCCGATATCAGGGCGGTCGTCAGACTGGCGAAGAAGAATCACGCCAGAGCGATCGAACTCTGGCGAAGCGATATCCGTGAAGCCCGCCTGCTCGCCCTCTGCACTGCCGAGCCGAAACGGCTGACGGCGGAAGAAGCCCGGAATTGGGCCAATGATTTCAATTCCTGGGAGATCGTCGATTGCGCCGCCGATCTCTTCGTCGAGGCCGGACTGGACGCACTCATCTCAGAATTCGCCGACGACGAGCGTGAATTCGTCAGGCGCACTGCCTTCGCCATGATTGCAGGCGCCGCCGTCCATCGCAAGAACGAACCCGACACGACCATCCTTGCCTGGCTGCCGCTGATCAAGGCTCATGCCACCGACCCTCGAAACTTCGTGCGCAAGGCGGTCAATTGGGCACTCCGCAGTATCGGCAAGCGCAATCTCGCCTGCCATTCACCCGCCCTCGCCCATGCCAAGGGGCTGGCGGAAAGCCCTGACAAAACCGCCCGCTGGATCGGCAAGGATGCCGTCAAGGAACTGACTGGCGAAAAGCTGCTGGCACGGCTGAAATAAGCGCATTCCGGTTTCGAGGCGAAGGCCCTTGTTCGTCAATGCCGCTTCACTAATGCTGTCGGGATTTTTCGACGAGGAAATCGATCAACACTCGCGCTGCCGGCGGCATGCCCTTGGCGGTCGTGAAGACAATATAAAAGGGCTCTCCTCCGACTGCCAATCCGGCAGCACCCGCACCAGCTTGCCGGCCTGGAGATCGGCCTCGCAGGCGCTTTCGAACAAAAGCCCGAAGCCGAGACCCGCCCGGGCCGCGTCGAGGATGGCGGTCATGCTGCGGCAGGTGAGCCGCGGCTGATGCCGAATCACTCGTTTGGCGTCATTCGGAGCGATCAATTCCCAACCATGAAAGGACACCCATGACGTCATTGCCAACGTCGGAAGGTCGGCGAGCTTTTCCACGCAATTCAAACCGCCGGTACGCTCGACCAGCGAGGGACTTGCGACCAGGATGCGCCGCGCCCGGTCGAGCTTGCGCATCGTCAGGCTCGTTGGTCGCCCTCACATCAAGATCGATCCGTTCGTTGATGAGGTCGGCGCGCCGGTTGGAGCCGATGATGCTATCGATCAATCCAGCTCACTTGAAAATTGAAAATGGGAGTGCCTCGAGAGGCAATGCTGGCAAGAAGCCGCCGTGCAATATGCAGCATACCGCTTCGGTTCACCTGAAAGGCTGTGCTGAAAGACTGCCGGAGGACTGTGCGTAAAAACGCTGCAAGGACGGCCCGGCAGGGAAGACCGGACTCGTCCCCGTAGCTGATCGGAGGTCACTCGGATCAGAAACTGATTTGAAGTGCTCCCGGCCCGAAGACCGGGAGCATCAATAGGCAGATTAGAACGAACGCTGCAGGCGGAAGTAGCCCGAAGTGGAGTCGTCTGCATCTTCCGGATCGAGGTACTGAACCGAAGCCTTGGCGTAGAAGTTGTCGACGATCTGGTAATCAACCGTCAGACC
>NZ_JAILYH010000015.1 GCF_019793435.1 Rhizobium redzepovicii
TGCTGACCGAGCCATTGAGCGGCTGATCACCAACGTCGACCTGGAAACGGATGTAGCCTTCGATCTTGAGGCAGGTTTCGGTGCCCGGGATGTAGAAATAGCCGGTGCCGTAAGCGTCGCAGACGCGAACATATTCAACCGGTTCCGGCTCAGCAGCAACGATAGCGTCAGCTGCAAGAACCGGCGTCGATGCAGCAAACGCTGCTGCTGATGCAAGCAAAACCATTCTGATGTTCATTTACCAATCCATTCCTTTGTCGATCGGGGCTGGCTTCCAATCGGGTAGTCGATTTGAAGCCGGCCCAGTTTGAACAGCCATCTCGGCGTGCGGATCGATCGAACCGCCAAACCGTCATCACATACCAAGCTTTATCAAGCAATTCTTGATACACGCCGGATGGCTGCCGCAAAGCAACTTTCCCCAACAGCGTGATTTTTATACAACAATTTCAATTATATAGAGAGAAAAACACACCAAGCGGCTCCGCGACGGAAATCCTCCATCGCAAGCCGCAAATGCTATACCCCATTTGTCAAATCTTCACCGTTCGACCCCCGTCGAACATTATTGGTGAAGTGCATAAACTCTACCGCCGGCTAATCAACACATACAAGGCAGCGGTTTGGAACATGGTGTCCTGAATTCGATACCAATGAGACGAAATAATGACATAGCGCTCGTTGGCTGTGTTCAACATAGCGCCGTATTCCTTACCAGGCTATGTATTTTTTCGGAATCTTGGTGGGATTCGAGCGTTTTTTCGCTATTTCCTGGGCTTTTTTGCAGTCAGGATGACATTCCGCTGCTACCCTTGCCGGATCCGTGAAATCAGAATGTGGCGGAATCGACCGAGACAGCACACTCTTCGCGTCTCTGGACCGTGCGGCTGCAAGGCCGCACGGCGATTTCAATCCTCGTTGGATTTGGCATTGTCGAGAATCATGTAGTCGAGCGGCAGTTGCGTCGAATACTTGATCTGCTCCATCGCAAAGGCGGAGGAGACGTCGCGAATCTCGATCTTGGCGATCATCCGCTTATAAAAGGCATCATAAGCGGCAATATCGGGCACGACGACTCGCAAGAGATAGTCGACATCTCCGCTCATCCGATAGAATTCCACCACTTCGGGGAATTCGGCGACCACTTCGGAAAAGCGCCGCAGCCACTCGATCGAATGGGTGGCCGTGCGAATCGACACGAACACGGTGACCTTGGTGTTGACCTTCTCCGGATCGAGGATGGCGACCCGGCGCTTGATGACGCCGTCTTCTTCCATTTTCTGGATGCGCCGCCAGCATGGCGTCGTCGAAAGCCCGACTTTTTTGGCGAGATCGGCCACGGCAAGGGTCGAATCTTCTTGCAGCAGACGCAGTATTTTTCGGTCGAGGCGGTCCATTCGCGCAACAGTCCTTTCGAATTATTTTCTTTGTATAACGCGATTCCGCACGACGAAAAGAATTTTGTTTCAGGAAAGCAGCATTTTCGTTCGATCCTGCAGGACTGGGAGCAATTCCTTCTCGAACCATGGATTGCGCTTCAGCCACCCGCTGTTGCGCCAACTCGGATGCGGCAGCGGCAGCACCGCCGGTGACCGGTTAGACAGAAGAGCGTCCCGCCATGCCCGCACCGTTTCGGTCATATTGCCCCGCCTTTCGCCCTCCATGTGCCAGGCCTGCGCATATTGGCCGATGACCAGCACCAGTTCGATCTGCGGCATGGCCGCAATCACCTTTTCCCGCCACAACGGCGCGCATTCGCGACGCGGCGGCAGATCTGCACCCTTGTCGTCATAGCCGGGAAAGCAGAAACCCATCGGCACGATGGCGAATCGATCGCGGTCGTAAAAGCTTGCCCTGTCAACGCCGAGCCATGTCCGCAGCCGGTCGCCCGAAGCATCGTCGAACGGCAGGCCGCTCTCATGCACTCGGAGCCCGGGCGCCTGCCCGGCGATCAGGATGCGTGCGTTCGACGAAATCACAGCCACAGGCCGTGGCTCGTGCGGCAGCCGATATGCAAGGCCTTTTGCCGGCGCGTCACGACAGATGCGGCAGGAGGCGATCTCCAGCCGCAGCATCTCCAGCCTGGCTTCGTCGCTCATCGCTTCACTCCCATCCGACGATCCGCCTGATGAAGCGTAGCGGGCCGTGGAAATCGGAACTCTGGCGCGCATGGTCGCGCACATCGCGCGGCCGCTCGAAAGTTCCGGCCCAGAGGCCCGCCTTGGCAGCCCTCGCCTCGGCCTCCTCCCTGCCATAACCGCCATAGGCGATGGCCATGCCCCGGCGCACCATAGCCGCGTTGATGTCGCCGCCCGTCCCGCTCCGGCAGATGACGAGCAGCCTGTCGTAGCGGTCGCGCCGGCTCCCCTGGCAAAGCGTTCCCGATGCCACGACCATGCCTTGCAGCGCCTCGCGCGCCGCCCGCCCGCAGGCCCAGGCATGTCCCGCCCGCTCGCAGCTTTGGTTAAGCTCCGGTGCATCGATGCCTTCAAGGCGCAAACGTACATCTCCCAAGCTTAGACTGTCGCCATCGGCAGCATGGAAAGCGCCCGCATGCTCAATTTTTGCTGCATCGTTGAACTTGGCGGCGATCAGCGCCAGGAGCGCCAGCAGAGCAAAAGCGGTCACGCCGTCGCGAATCAGGCGCAGGCTCCGTGTCACGCTTTCGCCTCCTTAAAAAACAAATCCTTGGCAAAGATGGCAAACATCTTCTTAAGAATTGCCGGTTAAGCTCTTATCCACCCTGGGATGAAGTTTCAACGTGCACATGAGTACCGGCGTCAGCACATCGACCGACAAGATTATCGTCGACAGGTCGCGCAGCCACCGCAACAAGGCCGTTTCCAAGGCCGTGCGGCAAACGCGCGAACGTCTTCAGTCCGGCCATGCGTCCAATTCTTCCTTCGATCGTGACGTGCTCAAGATGTATGTAGCGTCGATGCTGCAGGGCGCGACGATCATGCCGCTCTTCATCGTCCTCATCACCGCGCTTGGCGTCTATATCACTGAAGATACGCAGTTGCTCTTCTGGGCGCTGCTGACGCTCACCTGTCAAACCGGCAATATCCTGCTTGCCCGGCGCGCGCGCCGGCAGGAAATCACCCCGGAGAGCGCCCGCAAATGGCGCCGCCTGCTGCTGCTCGGCCAGTTCCTGCTCGGCTGCTGCTGGGCGGTCTTCGCGCTGCAGGGCTGCGACACCTGCGAGCCGTCCAGCTTCATCCTTTATAAGGGCGCGACGCTGCTGATCGCGCTCTCCGTCACGGCGATGTCCAATTTCATGCTGACGCCCGCCGTGCTTGTCGCCTTCTCGCCGGCGATCCTGGCGCTTGCCGCCAAGAGCGGCCTGTCGCGCGATCTCCTCGAAATCAGCCTGACGGGGCTCTTCACCAGTACCCTCGTCTTCTTCAACTATATCAGCGATCGGCTGTTCAAGTCGAACCTCAGGATCCTTTCCTACCAGTCGGAGAAGGACGACCTGATCGCCGAACTTGAAGTGGCGAAATCGATGTCGGACGAGGCGCGTCGCCGCGCCGAAGAGGCAAACCTCGCCAAGTCCCGCTTCCTTGCCTCCATGTCGCACGAGCTCAGGACCCCGCTCAACGCCATCCTCGGCTTCTCCGAGGTGATGTCGGCGGAAGTCATGGGGCCGCTCGCCAATCCGACCTACAAGGAATATGCCGGCGATATCCACCGCTCCGGCCAGCATCTACTCGATCTCATCAACGAGATCCTCGACCTCTCCCGCATCGAGGCCGGCAAATACGAGCTCAGCGAGGAGGCGATCTCGCTTCTCGATATCACCGAAGATTGCATCGGCATGGTCCAGCTGCGGGCCCGCGCCAAGAACATCGCCATTTCGGATCAATTCGAACGTCAGTTGCCGGCCATCTGGGCGGATGAAAAGTCTATGCGCCAGGTGGTGCTCAACCTTCTCTCTAATGCGGTCAAGTTCACGCCGCAGGGCGGCGAAATTCACGTCAAGGTCGGCTGGACCGCCGGCGGCGGACAGTACATCTCCATCAAGGACAACGGCCCCGGTATTCCGGAAGAGGAAATTCCCGTCGTCCTGTCGGCCTTCGGCCAAGGCTCGATCGCCATCAAGAGCGCCGAACAGGGCACCGGCCTCGGCCTGCCGATCGTCCAGGCGATCCTTGCCAAGCATGACGGACAATTCCTGCTGAAGTCGAAGCTGCGCGAAGGCACCGAGGTCATCGCCATCCTGCCGGCCAAGCGCGTGCTGCAGAGCCTGCCGGCCGTGGAAGAGGCTCAGGCGGTCGCGCGCAAGCGCAAGAGTTTTGCCTGATTCAGCTAAAGCATGATGCCGAAAAGTGTGAGCGGTTTTCGGACGACATCATGCGGATCCAAAGAAGATATGTTTGCCGAGGACGAAGCCGAGATAGAGGCAGCAGGCGGCAATCATGCAGCTCACCGCGAAGGAGCCGAGATCCTTGGCATGTTTGCCGACGATCGAAATCTCCGGCGAAATCCGGTCGATCACCTCCTCGACAGCGGTATTCATTGCCTCCATCGAAAACAGCCCGAGAAACAGAACCACCGCTACGACGATCTCGCCGGCGGTCGCCCCGACCAGCGCCAGCGCCGCGATCGAAACGACGAAGAAACCGAGTTCCTGGCGGAAGGCTGCTTCTCTCAGAACGCGCAGGAAGCCTGCCCAGGAATAGCTGGCGGCGGCGGTGAAATGCCGAAATCCGGTCTCTTTCGTCACCGCACGCTTCGTCAAGGCGCCCCTCTCCTCTTGCAGACCGGGAAAGGCTTTGCCGCCCCGCTTGATGACCGAATACGCAGATACCGAATCCATCTGGGCGGCGCAAGCGAAGCCGCGTGCGGATAAAGCATGTCGCGCAAAAGCGTGCAGCGGTTTTGCGGCAACGACATGCGTAAAAACAAAGAGCTAAAGCAGGTCGCATGCATCGAGTTTGACGCGACGCGCTTTAGGCGGCGCCGACCGCGGCGTCAGTCTTTGTTGGTCACGCCGGCCTGGGCAAAGGTCGCCATGCCGGAATGGCAGGCAGCGGCTGCTTTGACGATGCCGGCGGCGAGTGCCGCCCCGGTACCTTCGCCGAGCCGCATGCCAAGCGCCAGAAGCGGCGTCTTGCCGAGCATCTCGATCGCGCGCAGATGTCCGGGCTCGGCGGAGACGTGGCCGATCAGGCAATGGTCGAGCGCAGATGGATTGGCGGCTTTGAGGATCGCCGCAGCGGCGGTTGCGACGTAACCGTCGATCAGCACCGGGATGCGCTCCATGCGGGCGGCAAGGATGGCGCCGGCCATCGCCGCAATCTCACGGCCGCCGAGCCGGCGCATGATTTCCAGGGGATCGTCGAGATGATCGCCGTGGAGTTCCACGGCCTTTTCCACCGCCGCGACCTTGCGCTCCAGCATCTCGCCTTGCGAACCGGTGCCGGGTCCGACCCAGTCCCGTGCCGAACCGCCATAGAGCGCATAGTTGATCGCCGCGGCAATCGTCGTATTGCCGATGCCCATTTCGCCGATGCAGAGCAGGTCGGTGCCGCCGGCGATTGCCTCCATGCCGAAGGCCATAGTCGCGGCGCAATCGCGCTCGGAAAGAGCTGCCTCCTCGGTGATGTCGCCGGTGGGATAATCGAGCGCCAGATCGAAAACCTTCAGCCCGAGATCGTAAGCGACGCAGATCTGATTGATCGCAGCGCCGCCGGCTGCAAAGTTCTCGACCATCTGCTGTGTCACGGCCGGCGGAAAGGGTGTGATTCCCTGCCTGGTGACGCCGTGATTGCCGGCGAAGATCGCCACCAGCGGCCGGTTGACGGCAGGGGGGCGGCCAGTCCAGGCGGCAAGCCAGAATGCGATTTCTTCAAGCCGTCCGAGCGCGCCCGGAGGCTTGGTCAGTTGCGCGTCGCGTTCGCGTGCGGCCACCAGCGCACGGGCATCCGGCCCCGGCAGGTCGCGGAGCAGGGTACGGAAATCGTCGAACGGCAGGCCTGAAACGCTCATCTGTGCGGCTTTCCTATGAATCCGGGTATTCTTGTTTTCACGCAAACCACTTGTTTGCGTCGGGCAAATCAGCTTCTTTGCGGGTCGCAACCCTCTTAAAGCGGCCAGCCGGGGCGAACAACAGCAAAAGCGCCGCCGCGACCATAAGCCGGGGCCAAAAGCCGAAACCTTGGACAGAACGAAGCAGAATGAAGATCAAGGACCATGCGGTCGATACCGCCCGCGCCGTCGCCTTCCTCAGCCGCATTCCCATGCCGCCATCGCTGTTCAAAACCTACGACGGCAGGCTCGGCCGGCTGGTGCGCGCCTTTCCCTTCGCCGGCATCGTCATCGGCCTTGTTCCCGCACTCGCCCTGCTCCTCCTTCTGGGGCTGCGCGCCGATCCGCTGATGGCTGCCCTGATCGCGCTGTCCACCCAGGCTGTCGTCACCGGCGCACTGCACGAGGACGGCCTGGCCGATACTGCCGACGGCATCGGCGGTGGCAAGAGCCGCGAGCAAAGCCTCGAGATCATGAAGGACAGCCGGATCGGCAGCTACGGCGCGATCGCGCTGGTCCTCTCCTTCGCGATCCGCGCGGCAGCACTTGCCGCCATCGCCCGCCACGCCTCGCCGCTCACTTCAGCCCTTGCCATTCCCGCCGTCGCAGCACTCAGCCGCGGCGCCATCGCCTGGCACTGGCAGCGGCTGCCGCCGGCTAAGGCCGATGGCGTCGCCGCCTCTACCGGCCAGCCGGATGAGGCGGCAATGCAGTTTGCCCTCGCCTCGGCCGGCCTTGTCGCAGCGCTTCTGATCTGGCCTGCCCTCGGCCTGCGTCCGCTGGTCGCTAGCCTGCTTGCCACCGGCATCGCTGCGCTTGCCTTTACCGCTTTCATCCGCCGCAAGCTTGCCGGCCACACCGGCGACACGCTGGGCGCGACGCAGCAAATTTGCGAGATCGCCACGCTTTGCGCCCTTGCCACGGCTCTTTGAAACTCCGATATGTCCTTCATGCAAACACCCTGCATTCACGTCTGCTCCATGGTTTCCGCCACCGGATTTTGCGCCGGATGCGGCCGGACTCTTCAGGAAATCGGCAGCTGGATGAGCTACTCCGACATCGAGCGGAGACGGATCATGGCCTTGCTGCCGGCAAGGCTTGCGGGCGCCGCTGCGCTATCGAACGACATGAAAACAGGCCACGCCAGCGGGCCGGAGCGACCTTCATGATCCGTTTGACCGTCTTCCTCGTCGTGATAGGCATCGGCCTTGCGGTGCTGATCGTCAACAATGACAGCAGCCGGATCCTCGGCCTGCAGAGCGATGACTTCGTCCGCGTCGTCTATCTGCTGCCGATCGCGCTGATGCTGTCGGCCGGCATCTGGGCGCGCCGGAACAGCGTTAGTGAGACGATGCGCCAGATGATAATCTGGCTGGTGATCATCCTGGCGCTCGTGACCGTCTATCTCTATCGTCAGGAAGCGCTCGGCGTCGGCAACCGGCTGCTCGCCGGCCTCGTTCCCGGCCGCGCCGTCGTCGCCACCACAAGCGAAGGCGGCCAGGAGATCATCCTGCACAAGCTGCTGAATGGCCATTTCGAAGCCGATGTCGCCGTCAACGGCCAAACGATCGAGATGCTCGTCGACACCGGCGCCAGCATGGTGGCGCTGTCCCACGAAGATGCCGAGCGGATCGGCATCGACCTCTCCGGCCTCAGCTATTCGATGACTGTCATGACCGCCAACGGCCGCGGCCGCGCAGCACCCGTCACGCTCGACCAGGTGGCAATCGGCCCGATCGTCCGCAACAATGTCGCAGCCAGCGTCGCCGAGGACGGCCGGCTCGACCAGAGCCTGCTCGGCATGAGCTTCCTGGAAACGCTCGGCTCCCTGCAGATGCAGACCGACGAATTGCGCATGCGCGACTGAGCCGCAGCGCTCGCGATCCGCAGTCGGCACGGCTTTACGGCAGCGTTCGCATCTGTCACCTTCAGGCGCAACAACAAGACCACAAAGAGCAAAAAGAAACTCCTAGTCTGGTGGCACCCCGCATGCTCGACCGGCCTTGGCCTGCGGCAAAGGCCCTGACCCATGGGTGCGACAGGAGTTTCGCGATGAATTCACTCTGGCCGATCATCATCGGCGGTATTCTGCCCGCCATTTTCTGGGGCATCACCGCTATCTTCCAGAAGCAGAGCGCCACCGCCGCGACCGGATCCGCCGTCTATCTGATCGCCTTCGGCGCCGCCTGCGCGCTTGCCGGCCTGATTGCCGCGCTGATCTGGCGCCCTGCCCCCTGGACCGCCGAAGGCCTCGGTTTTGCCGCCACCGCCGGCGCCTGCTTCGCCGTCGGCACCGGCCTCATCAGCTTCGCGCTCTTCGCTTATGGCGTCCCGGTGTCGAAACTCGCGCCCATCTGGAGCTGCAACGTGCTGGTGACGCTGGCAATCGGCGCTGCGTTTCTCGGCGAAGCTGCCGAACTCGACATTGTGAGGCTCGTCGCCGGCACCCTCCTCATCCTGTCGGGTGCTTTGCTGGTCAGCAGCGCCTGAGCGGAAAGGGCACAACACAGGCGGGCCCTTCGTCGCCAAAAATGCTCCCGCGTTGCAGCAGGTTCCGCTTTGTTGATATCCTGCGTCAAGGCGCCTGCGCGACCAGCGGAGCTTGAGATGAATCCACGACAATTAAAGACATTCCTCGCAGTGATACGGCATCAAAATCTCACCCGCGCCGCCGCCGAGGTCAACCTCGCCCAATCGAGCCTCAGCGACCAGATACAGGCGCTGGAGGAAGAGCTTGGCGTGGAACTCTTTCTCCGCTCCCGCCAGGGTGTCGCCCCGACGCCGGCAGGTGCGGCGCTAAAAGCCTATGCGGAGGAGATCCTGGCGCTGAATGACGAGGCAAAGGCCGCCGTCTATGCTGCAGCCGGCAGAAGCGAGCAGTCCATCTTCCTGGGCACGCTCGAAACCATCGCCGCCGAAAGGTTGGCACCCTGGCTCTCTCTCTTCCGCAGGCAAAACCCCGGCCTCGTTCTCAAACTCAAGATTGGCGGCAGCGGCGAGCTGCTTGCCCAATTGCGGCACGGCTCGATTGACGTCGCCTTCACCTTCGATCGCGGTGAGCAGGACGAACGCTTTGCGACGCGCCGCATCTCCATCGAACCGCTGGTGTTGATCACGGGCCGCGATTCGCAGGTCCCGTCATTTGAAAGCCTTGCGGCGCTGAGCATGGCGCCCTTTGTCGCGACCGAAACCGGTTGCGTCTATCGCCACCTGTTCGATACAGCCTTTGCAGAGGCGGGCGTGACTGCGCCGCCCATCGTAACGGAAGCTGACAGTATCGCGACGATCATCCGGCTCGTTGCATCGGGCGCCGGTTACGGCCTCGTCCCGCGTATTGCAGTCGGCCCGGACGCTGGGCGCAGCGATGTCGTCGAATTGCCGTGGCCGGGCGAACCGCCCACCGCTTCGCTGGTGATGATGTGGCGGCGCCGGCGCGTGCAGCCGCCGACGCTCGCTCTCCTCCTGCAATCGGCCAGCGAAGAACTTTTGCCCCTCAGACCAGCCGATGCCCGCCTTCGACATGCAGGATAGTGCCTGTGGTGAAACCGTTGCCGATCAGGAAGCGGATCGCATCGGCGATATCCTCCGGCTGGCCGACACGTCCGGTGGGCAGGCGCTGCGCCATCGCATCCAGCGTTGCCTGCTTGGCGTCCCCAGCAACGAAGCTCCAGATCGGCGTATCCACCCATCCCGGTGACACGGCATTGATACGGATTGGCGCCAATTCGACGGCGAGCGCCCTGACCAGACCTTCAAGCGCCGCATTGACGGCGGCGACCACCGATCCGCGCGCTGCCGGTCGATAGGCAGCGACTCCAGAGGTAAAGGTGATCGATCCCGACGGCGGCAGGTGGTCGGCGCCGTATTTCGCCAGCAGCAGCGGCCCGTAAAATTTGCTCGCGACCACGCGCTGCGCCGCGGCAAGCTCGATCGACGGCAGCAATTGATAGGCGCCTTCAATATCGGCGGCCGTGCTGACGATATGGTCGACCGCCCCGGTGATGCGAAAGAGTGCCGCGACTTCCTCCTCCTGCGATATGTCGAAAGCGTGGGTTCCAAGTTTCGGGTTGTCGCCGAGCTGGCGGCAAGCTGCCGCAAGCCTCTCTTGACTGCGCCCCGCGATCGTCACCGAGGCGCCCTCATCGAGCAGGCGCCTGGCAAGCGCGAACCCCATGCCCGAGCTGCCGCCGACGATCAACACCTTCGCACCTTCGATCTTGATTGTAGTCATCTCGCATCTCCATTTGAATGGGAGAGCAGATGCCTCGACTCGAAGCAGAAGAAAAACGGAAGAAACCGATAGCATCATCGGCTTTCCCGATGATGCTGTTCAGGAAACGATCAATTGCGCAGCCGGTAGCCGGTCTTGAAGATCCAGCCGAGCGTGCCAAGGCATATCGCCAGGAACACCGTGATCATCGCCAGGCTAATCGCCGGGTTGACGTCGGCGATCCCGTAAAAACTCCAGCGGAAGCCGCTGACGAGATAGAGCACCGGGTTGAGATGGCTGACCGCCTGCCAGAAGGGCGGCAGCATATTGACAGAATAGAAGCTGCCGCCGAGGAAGGTCAGCGGCGGCACGACCAGCATGGGAATGAGGTTCAGCTGCTCGAAATTGCCGGCCCAGATGCCGATCATAAAGCCGAACAGACTGAAGGTGACGGCCGTCAGCAAGAAGAACAGGATCATCATGAAGGGATGCTCGATCCTGACGTCGACGAAGAGATTGGCCGTAAGCAGGATGATGAAGCCGATGATCATGCCCTTGGTGGCGGCGGCCCCGACGTAACCGAGCAGGATCTCGGTCATCGCCACCGGCGCGGAGAGCACTTCGTAGATCGTGCCGGTGAATTTCGGAAAATAAATGCCGAAGGAACCGTTGCTGATGCACTGGCCAAGCAGCGTCAGCATGATCAGGCCCGGCGTGATAAAGGCGCCGTAGGACACGCCCTCCACCTCCTGGATACGCGATCCCACAGCCGCACCGAAGACGATGAAATAGAGCGAGGTCGAGATGACGGGCGAGATGACGCTCTGCAGCAGCGTGCGGCGCGTGCGCGCCATCTCGAAGAAATAGATCGATTTGATCGCCTCGACGTTCATTTGTCCGCTCCTACCAGCGCCACGAAGATGTCTTCGAGCGAACTCTGCCGCGTCGAGAGATCTTTGAAATGGATATTGTTTTCACCCAGCCGGGTCAGCAGCGCCGCAATGCTTTCCTGCTCGTTGTCGGCGTCAAAATCGTAAGTCAGCCGGCCGCCGCCGGCTTCCAGCGTCAACCCGTTGCCGGTAAAACAATCCGGAAGCCGTTCGAGCGGTTCGGTGAGATCGAGGATGAGCTGCTTGCGGCCGAGCTTTGCCATCAAAGCCGCCTTGTCTTCGACGAGCAGCAATTGCCCGCCGTTGATCACGCCGACGCGGTCGGCAATTTCCTCGGCCTCCTCGATATAATGGGTGGTCAGGATGATGGTAACGCCCGAGGCCCGAAGCTCCTGAACGACATTCCACATGTCCTTGCGCAACGTCACATCGACACCGGCTGTGGGTTCGTCGAGGAAAAGGATATCCGGCTCATGTGAGAGCGCCTTGGCGATCAGCACACGCCGTTTCATGCCGCCGGAGAGCTGGCGCAGCATATTGTCCTTCTTGTCCCAGAGAGAAAGCGCGCGCAGCACTTTCTCGATATGGGCGGGATTGGCCTTCTTGCCGTGCAGCCCGCGCGAAAAGCTCACCGTATTGAACACCGTCTCGAACTGATCGGTGGTCAGTTCCTGCGGCACCAGCCCGATCATCCCGCGTGTGGCGCGGAAATCCTTGACGACATCGTGGCCGGCGACCAGCACCTTGCCGCCGCTCGGATTAGCAATGCCGCAGATGATCGAAATCAACGTCGTCTTGCCCGCGCCGTTCGGCCCGAGCAGCGCCAGGATCTCACCCTTTTCGACGTCGAGGTTGATGCCTTTCAGCGCCTCGAACCCATTGGCGTAGGTCTTGGTAAGATTCTGAACGGAAATGATGGGGGCCATGCGTTACTCTTGAGGATTATCGAAGTATTTCGGCCCGCTATATAATGCCTTCATGACGCTTTGACATCCTTGGGAACGTGAACACTGCATTCGCGCCTTGCCAACACACGGCTGCCCACTGGCGTCGGATCTTTTGCGAGAGCCGCCCCGTTCCGGTGAAAAGAAATATAGCCGCCGTCGATGTCATCATCCGGTGATCTTCGTGCCCGATAAAGGAACCGAGGCCAGCACCGGCATCCGCCCCGCCGCCCATTCCTTGCGGAGCCGTCTTCGGGTGTTCTCGTTGCACCCATTTTCCGCTGCCTCGGCATGTAGTGAAAGTTATTGTTCAGTCACGAAGTGCTTGGAACCGGCCAGCATCCCCTGTTCAGCCGCGTTCGTCTTAGCCGGCCCTGCGCCGGCTTTCTTTTTGGCAGGTCGAAACTTCAAAGGCGTGGGCGGGCGGTGAGCAGTGCTCCCTCACAATTCGTCATAGTTGAACCAGTCGAAATCCGCGATCTTCCCGCGTCCCGACGTATCGAAGGCAAACACACCGGTGAAGGAGCCGGTGAAGGAGCCATGTTCGCCGCGTCCGCCCTCGTCGGAAATCATGCCGGCGTCGAGGATCGGGCCGATCGGCTGCCAAGCGCCCTTGCCCTCGGTCTGCCAGAAGAATTGCAGATCGTTCTCGCGAATTTCCATGGCGAGCTGGACACGGCCCTCAGCAGCGATCGCCACACCGCTTTCGGCGGGGAAGCTGAGGCGTCCGTTCGGATAATCGCCATTGCAGGAGAGGATCGTCACGCAGCGGCCGAGTGTTTCGTGCAGCGTCACGGCAACGGCGTGGAATTTATGGCGGTTGTAATAATGCGTCAGCCCCGCGACCTGCTGATAGGTGTCGGGCGCGAACTCGACAACGGTCTCGGCGCGGAAGCTGTGATGCTCCTGCCGACGGGCGACCAGCGACTGCTCGAACCAGGAGCCGATACTTTCGCGGGCAATCAGCCTGAGATGGCCGGGGCGGTCCGTCAGGTTGAAAATGCGCTCGGGCTCGGGCGTGCGCAGCCATTGGAAATCGGCCGGCAGCGTGCCGCCGTCGAAGCTGTATTCGCTGCGCATCGGCTTTTCCGCAGGCACGGCGCCGAAGAGGCCGGGCACATCGACATCGGGCACCGAGGTGCCATTTTCGAGATAGAGCCAGTCGTCATCGCCCCAGACGCATTTCTGCAGGCTCGTCTCCCGCCCCAGCGTGCAGCGCCGCTTCGGCGGCAGCGGTCGGCCGCAGAGATGGGTGTGATAGGCCTCACCCTCCGGCGTCTCGACATATTGGCCGTGTCCTGCCCGTTGCAGCACCGCGCCGGGATGATCCTTGGAGGTGATGAGATGCATGTTCGGATGCATCTCATAAGGCCCTTCGATGCGGCGCGAGCGCGCCATGGTGACGGCGTGGTCGTAGCCCGTACCACCCTCGGCGGTCGTCAGATAATACCAGCCGTTCTTCTTGAAGAGATGCGGGCCTTCGACGAGGCCGAGCGGACTGCCGGCAAAGATATTCTTGATCGGGCCTTTCAGCGCCTTGGTCGCCGGGTCCCATTCCTGCAGCAGGATGCCGTCGAAGGCCGGCGACTTCGGCGAGCCGCCATAGCTTTCGGTGCGGTGGTTCCATTGCATGTTGACGAACCACTTGCGGCCGTCTTCGTCATGGAACAGCGAGGGATCGAAGCCGGAGGAATTGACATAGACGGGATCGGACCATTCGGCCTCGATCGAGGGCGCGGTGACGATATAGTTCGGTGCATCCTTGAAACTGCCATCGAAGCGCTTGACGTCGGTATAGACGAGCCAGAATTGCCCGTCGGCATAGGAAAGGCACGGCGCCCAGATGCCGCAGCTGTCGGGATTGCCGCGCATGTCGAGCTGCGATCGGCGCTCCAGCGGCCGCCGCACCAGCGTCCAGTTCACCAGGTCGCGCGAATGGTGGATCTGCACGCCGGGATACCATTCGAAGGTCGAGGTGGCGATGTAATAATCCGCGCCGACGCGGCAGATTGACGGATCGGGGTTGAACCCGGGCAGGATGGGATTGCGGATCATGAAGGCCTCCTCCTAGCTATTATTGTGGTACGTACGTCAGATACGGGGCCGAGATATCTCACGTCTCGCCCACATTCCTGTGCTTGTCACAGGAATCCAGCCGCCGCGCGTCTGCGCGGCGAAAGAATCCTTTCACCCCATGGACTTGGGCTGGCTGGATCTCTGTGCCGAACTCCGGGTCTTAATTGCCCCGACCTTCCCTACTCCCGCTCCGCCGACTTCGCCCACAGATTGATATCAGCCTCCCGGGCATAAACATCAATCTCCGCAAGCTCCTCGGCCGTGAATTCCAAATTATCCAGCGCCTTGACGCAATCGACGATCTGCGATGAGCGGCTGGCGCCGATCAGCGCCGAGGTCACGCGTCCGCCGCGCAGCACCCAGGCGATTGCCATCTGCGCCAGCGTCTGACCGCGCTTCTCGGCGATGTCGTTGAGCTTCTTTATATTGTCGATGATCGAGGGACGGATGAAGTCGCGCTTTAGAAAATGGTTTTGCGCCGCGCGGCTGTCGACCGGGATACCGTCGAGATACTTCGTCGTCAGCATGCCCTGGGCAAGCGGCGAGAACACGATCGAGCCCATGCCGACCTCGTCGAGCGCGTCGAGCAGACTGTCATCCTCGACCCAGCGGTTGAGCATCGAATAACTCGGCTGGTGGATCAGACAGGGTGTGCCGAGTTCCTTGAGGATGGCGGCCGCTTCGCGCGTACGCTGCGAATTGTAGGAGGAGATGCCGACATAGAGCGCTCGGCCGGAGCGGACGATATGATCGAGCGCGCCGCAGGTCTCTTCCAGCGGCGTGTCAGGATCGAAACGGTGGGAATAGAAGATGTCGACATAGTCGAGGCCCATGCGCTTCAGGCTCTGGTCGCAGGAAGCGATCACGTATTTTCGGCTGCCCCATTCGCCATAAGGCCCCGGCCACATGTCGTAACCGGCCTTGGAGGAAATGATCAGCTCGTCGCGAAGTCCGGAAAATTCGGTGCGCAGGATCTCGCCGAAGGCAGTCTCGGCGCTGCCGGGCGGCGGGCCGTAATTGTTGGCGAGATCGAAATGGGTGATGCCGAGGTCGAAGGCCGTGCGGCACATGTCGATCTTGCGGTCATGCGGTGTGTCGCCGCCGAAATTATGCCAGAGGCCAAGGGAAACGGCCGGCAGCTTCAGGCCGGAACGACGCGTGCGGTTATATTTCATTTTCGAATAGCGGTCTGCGGCTGGTTGCCAGCTCATCTGAAGGTCTCCTGAACCTATCTAAAGGCGCCTCTCCTTCTTACCCGCGCTTAACGGCGGCCGAAGGCTTAAACATCTCCGCCGTCAATCCTCGGCCTTTGTGCCGAGGATCTGCCAACAGAACGTTGTAGATGCTCGGGACAAGCCCGAGCATGACGAAACTATTGAAACAACCGCGCCGATACGGCAAGCGTACGACGCGAGCTCCGCTATCTCAACAGCGCCTGCGCCTCCTCGATGCCGAGAGCGGCCGGCTGCGTGCAGGTCGTGGTGAGGTCGATGAAACGCCCGTCCTCGCCCGATTTCAGGATCGAGGTCATGACGTCGACCCCGTGCAGCGTGCGGTCGAGCGAGCAGCGCGCGTCGCGGCCTTCGATCAGCGCCATCGCCATGTCGGCAAGGCCGGCGGTGCGGTAGTTGGCGCGCGCTCCGTTCGGGTTTTCCTGATTGATCTTGCCGAATGGATGCTCCCAGTCATCGAGCGGCTTGATGTTCTTGTCGCGGCCGCTTGCCTCGACCGTGCCGCCGAAGAAGTTCGGATCCGGCACGTAGAGCGAGCCGTCGGTGCCGTAGAGCTCCATATTGGCATGGCGATGCGACCAGACGTCCCAACTCGCCGACAGCGTCACGGTGGCGCCGCTGACGAATTCGAGCAGCGCCTGGATCGTCGTCGGTGTCTTCACAGGGATGATCTCGCCATTGCGCGGCTCACTGGTGATGGTGCGGGTCGGCGACGCCATCGAGGTCATGGCGCCGACGCGTTTCACCGGACCGATCAGGTTGATCAGATTGGCGATGTAATAGGGGCCGAGATCGAGGATCGGGCCGCCGCCCGGCAGGAAGAAGAAATCCGGGTCCGGATGCCACATCTCCATGCCGGGGCTCATCACGTAGCAGGCGCCCGACGTCACCCGGCCGATGCCGCCGTCGTCGATGAACTTGCGGGCGAGCTGATGGGCGCCGCCGAGGAAGGTGTCCGGCGCGCAGCCGACGGCAAGGTTCTTTTCCCTAGCGATGTGGCGAAGCTCTTCACCCTCCTCAAGCGAAAGCACCAGCGGCTTTTCGGAATAGACGTGTTTTCCAGCCTCGAGGATCGACTTCGACACCCGGAAATGCGCATCCGGGATCGTAAGGTTGACGACGACGTCGATCTCGTCATTGGCGAGAAGCGCGTCGATCGTCTGCGCCTTGACGCCATATTCCTTGGCGCGCGCCTCGGCCGCCTGCACGTTGATATCGGCGCAGGCCAGCACCTTCAGCCCCTTGAAGAGCGGTGCCAGCGAAAAGTAGGTGGTGGAGATGTTGCCGCATCCGATGATGCCGACGCCAAGTTCCCTGGTCATGATGTGCCTCAATAAGTCTGGAAGGATGCAATCGAGCGGCTGATGTTGCGGTCGATATCTTTGGGATTGTCATGTTCGACGACGAAGTGCTTCGCCTTGGTGGCGCGCAGGGCCGTCATCAGCTTGCCCCATTCCACCTTGCCGTGGCCGACATCGGCCCAGCCGTCTTCGTCCTTGGCCTCGCCAGCCGGCGCGATGTCCTTGACATGCACGGCAGTGATACGCGAGCCAAGCTTTTCGATCCAGGCGAAAGGATCGGCATTGCCGCGAATGACCCAGGCGATATCGGCTTCCCAGGAAATATCAGGCGCCCCCTCGAAGAGGCGCTCGATCGGCAGCGAGCCGTCGGCCAGCTTGACGAATTCGAAATCGTGATTGTGCCAGCCGAATTCGTAGCCGGCTTCCTTGTACGGCTTGCTCATCTGCTGCAGGTGTTTGCCGAAGGCGACCCAGCCGGCAGCGTCGGTAGGGCGCTGCTCAGCGGCCAGATGCGGCGCATAGATGGAATCAATGCCGAGAATCTTGGCAATGTTCAGCGACTTCTGCACGTCCTTTTCCAGGAAATCAGGGCTGAAATGGCCGGTCGCCATCACCAGGCCGTTCTTGTCGAGATCGGCGCGAAGGCTCTTCAGCCCCGCATCGTCGAGATCGGCATAAATGCCGCCGAAGCCCTCGACTTCGGCATAACCCGCCTTGCCGAGCTTTTCGAAAATCGCCGAATAAGGCTGGAAGTTGCGCGCGCTGTACAGTTGGTAGCTGAGTTTCGTCATCATATTCTCCTCGGGCCTCGTGCCCATGCTTGGGAAGGATCAATCCGCCGATTGGCAGGAATGCAGGTCGTAGAACCGGAACTCCGGAAGCGCGCCGCGATCAAGCGGCCGTGCCGGAGTAAAGGTGATGCGGCGGCTCTCGCCGGCTGCAAGGTCGAAGGCATTGTCGGAATATTTGCCGTCCGTACCGGTCTCGATCATCACAAAGAGCGCAAGTCCCCTCGCGGTGACGTTGATATCGATCGCGCCACTCTCCTCGACATATTCGTGAGTGGCGGTCAGGCCCGAAGGCTGCAATTCCAGCGCCTTATAGGTGCCGTTGACATAATGCCCCTCGCCGCCCATGCCGTTCGACGCGGTGAAATGCCAGGCAAGCAGCGTGTCGGCGGGAATTTCGTAGACGTCGATGCTCGCAGCCGTCACCGCCGCATCCGGCGAGCACACGGCTTGCACGTCCTTCAGGTGCAGGCGCTCGCCCTTCATGGTCAGAGCCGAGATCGAAAGATCGATGCTGATATCTTCAAGCGTGTCGTTGACCAGCGAGAGGCGGATCGTCTTGCCGTCCTCGGAAGGAATGGCTGCGACCGCGACCGGCTGGAAGAAGCGCTTGACGAGATAATGCATCGCCTTCCAGCGGCCGCCATAGTCGAGGCTGGACCAGGAGGCGACCGGCCAGGTGTCGTTGAGCTGCCAGTAGATCGTGCCCATGCAATGGGGTTTGAGCGACCGCCAATATTCCACCGCCGTCTTGATGGCGAGGCCCTGCTGGATCTGGGAGAGATAGACGAAATTCGGAAAATCCTTGGGGAAACGGAAATAACGGAACATCGTGCCGGCGATACGCTCGTTGCCGCCGGCATTCTTCTGGTGCAGTTCCATAACGGGTGAAGCGACGTTCATGTCCTTCTCCTCGGCATAGGTCTTGATGACGGGCAGCGAGGTATAGGACTGGAAGCCGAATTCCGAGCAGAAGCGCGGCCGCACCGAGCGGTAATTGTCGAACGACTTGTTCTCGTGCCAGACCGACCAGTAGTGCATGTCGCCTGAGCCGTCGGCATGCCACGCATCGCCGAAATCAAGATAACCCGATGCCGGGCTCGACGGCCACCAGAGCGCGCCGGGCAGCGCCTTCTTCACCGCCTGCTCGATCGTCCGGTTGAGGCGGTCGTAGGAGACGAGATAGCGGTCGCGGTCTTTCCGTGATTCCTCGAACCAGGTGAGCGCTCCCACAAGCTCGTTGTCGCCGCACCAGAGCGCGATCGAGGGATGTGAGGAAAGCCGGCGCACTTGGTAGTCGACCTCAACAGCCACATTGTCGAGGAAGTCCTCGGTCGAGGGATAGAGGTTGCAGGCGAACATGAAGTCCTGCCAGACCATCAGGCCCAGCCGGTCGCACAAATCGTAAAAATGATCCTGCTCGTAAAAGCCGCCGCCCCAGACGCGGATCATGTTCATGTTGGCGGCTACGGCCGATTGCAGCAGATCTTCGGTCTTTTCAGGCGAAGACAGCGAAAACAGCGCGTCGGCCGGGATCCAGTTGGCGCCGCGGCAGAAGATCTCGCGGCCGTTGACCTTGAAGGCGAAGCGGCTGCCTGATGCATCCGGCGTGGTAATCAGCTCGATGGTGCGAAGACCGATCTGCTTCGTCACCTCATCCGTCGGCAATTCGACGGACAGGCTATAGAGCGCCTGCTCGCCGCTGCCGGAAGGCCACCATAGCCGCGGATTGTCGATATGGAAGAGATGGTTGACATGGGTCTCGCCATGGACGCCGACATCGAGGCGCACGCGCTCGCCATCGAGATCGAAATAGACCTGCGCAATACTCGGCCCCTTGGAATAGAGCGTCGCCGTCACCGTCAGATCGACCGAACCGTCAAAATTATGCGTCTGGCGGGTGACGACATGTTCGATGCGCGCGGTCTCGAGCTTTTTCAGCGCGATCGTGCCGTAAAGCCCGAACGGCGCAATGGCGATATTCCAGTCCCAGCCGAAATGGCATTGCGGCTTGCGCAGCATGTTGCCATCCGGGATCGGCGAATTGCCCGTGCTGTAGGGGATATAGAAGGGCTGCTTCTTCTGCCGCTCGGCCCCGACGGCGGGGTTGGAGGCGAAGACAATGCGGATGAGATTGTCGCCAGATTTCAGCATGCTGGACACATCGGGCCGGTAGCGGCGGAAGCTGTTGTCGGCTTCGAGCGCCAGGAAGCCGTTGACGTGGACGCTGGCGACCGTATCGAGGTAGTCGATATCCAGATACCAGTCGCCGTCGACCTCCTGCAGCGTGAAGCTGCGCTCCACCGCCCATTCACGCTCGGCGACCCACTGCACCTTTTCCTCGTTGCGGCCGAAATAGGGATCGGGGATCAGCCCTGCCCGGTGGAGCGCCGTATGTATGTCGCCCGGCAGCATGATCGCGGTTCGAATCTCGCCATCGACGGAGGCGAGCTGCCACGAACCGGAAAGGTCGATATTGGGGTTGGTCGATGAATGCGTCACGATGTCGTTTCCGAATTACGGTTTTGAAATGGACGGCGCATGATCGCCGTCCGGCCATTGTCGTTCGTTGTGACCCTTCTTCCCCGTCATGCTCGGGCTTGACCCGAGCATCCACTCGGCATCAATCGGCAGCCTCGGCATGGGTCCTCGGGTCAAGCCCGAGGATGACGGAGAGCGAAGTTAGCCTCTTGCCAAGCTGGCGCCGGCCTCAGGGAGGGTGGAGCGTTGGTAGAATTCATACAAACAGCCCTACAGCAGGCAGGCGGCCCGATCTCCGGCCCGCCCGCAAATTTCCTTAGAGACGCAGCTCACTCTCGGCGTCGAACACCGAAGCCACCGTCATGTCGAAGCTCAGCTTTACCTTGGCTCCGACGTTGAAGCGGCGCGCACCGTTGACGCGTACCGACATCGTGTGACCGGCATGTTTCAACCACAGGAGATTGTCCGCACCCATCGGCTCCTCGATATCGACGGTCGCGTCATGCTCTTCGCCGCCGACATTCTCGTTGACCTTGATATGCTCTGGGCGAACGCCGAGCACCACCTTGCGGCCGGGCTGCAGCACCTCATTGGCGTCGTAGGCAGCGAGCGAGAAAATGACGCCGTTGGCGGAAAAGGCAATGCCGTCGCCTGATTTGACCAGTTCGCCGCGCAGGAAATTCATCGACGGCGAGCCGATGAAGCCGGCGACGAAGAGATTGCGCGGCCTGTTGTAGATCGTCGTCGGATCATCGAGCTGCTGAATGATGCCGCTCTTCATGATGGCGATGCGGTCGGCAAGCGTCAGCGCCTCGATCTGGTCATGGGTGACGTAGATCATCGTGTTCTTCAGCGACTGGTGCAGGCGCTTGATTTCGACGCGCAACTCCGAGCGCAGCTTAGCGTCGAGGTTGGACAGCGGCTCGTCGAACAGGAAGACGTCGACATCGCGCACCAGTGCCCGGCCGATCGCCACGCGCTGGCGCTGGCCGCCGGAAAGCTCAGCCGGCTTGCGCTTCAGCAGTGGCTGAATCTGCAGGATTTCGGAGGCACGTGCCACCCGCTTGTCGATCTCGGCCTGCGGCACCTTGGCAACGCGAAGGCCGAAGGACAGATTCTTCTCGACCGTCATCTGCGGATAAAGCGCATAGGACTGGAACACCATGCCGATGCCGCGGTCCTTCGGCTCCTCCCAGGTGACGTTCTTGCCCTTGATGAAGATTTGCCCTTCAGAGGCATCGAGCAGGCCGGCGATGCAATTCAGCAAGGTCGACTTGCCGCAGCCGGACGAGCCGAGCAGCACCAGGAACTCGCCGTCGTTGATGTCGAGGTTGAGATCTTTCAGCACGCTCACCGCGCCGAAATTCAGCGACAGATCCTTGATGGAAACGCTTGAGTTGGAGACACTTGAATTCACGTTCATGGGATCAACCCTTCACTGCGCCAGCGGCGATGCCGCGGACGAAAAGCCGTCCCGACACGAAGTAGACGATGAGCGGCACGAGACCGGTGAGGATCGTTGCCGCCATGTTGACGTTGTATTCCTTCACGCCCTGGACGGAATTGACGATGTTATTGAGCTGCACGGTCATCGGATAGGTATCCGGCCGGGTGAAGACCACGCCGAACAGGAAGTCGTTCCAGATGCCGGTCACCTGCAGGATCATCGCGACGACGAAGATCGGCAGCGACATGGGCAGCATGATCTTAAGGAAGATCTGCCAGAAGCCCGCGCCGTCGACACGCGCTGCCTTGAACAGTTCTTCCGGCAGCGACACGAAATAATTGCGGAACAGCAGTGTCAGGATCGGCATGCCGAAGATCGAATGCACGATAACAAGGCCGGTCAGCGTGCCGTAAATGCCGATTTCGCGCAGGATGATGACGATTGGATAGATCATCACCTGATAGGGAATGAACGCCCCGATGATGAGGATCGAGAAGAACAGCTCTGACCCCTTGAAGCGCCAGTTTGCCAGCGCATAACCGTTCACCGAGGCAATGGCGATCGAGATGATGACCGACGGCACGGTGATGCGCACCGAGTTCCAGAAACCGCGTGACAGGCCATCACAGTTCAAGCCTGTGCAGGCCTCCGCCCAGGCCTTCACCCAGGGCTCGAAGGTGATTTCCATCGGTGGCGAGAAGATATTGCCGAGGCGGATTTCCGGCATGCCCTTCAGCGACGTCACGACCATCACGTAGAGCGGCAGCAGATAATAGAGCGCCGCGATGGTCAGCGTTCCGTAGAGCATGATGTTGCGCGACGACAGCGCCGGGCGCGGCTTCGCGCCGCTCGGGCCTTCGCCGAGTCTCGGTGCGACGGCATCGATACCGGCAACGGTGGTGTTGAGAGTTCCTACATCAGCCACGCTTGCGCCCTCCGCCGAATTCGAGATAGGCCCACGGAACGATGATGATCGCGACGGTGACGAGCATCATGGTCGAGGCAGCAAAGCCCTGCCCCAGGTTCTGCGCCTGGAACATGTAGTCGTAGACGTATTTCGCCGGCACTTCCGAGGAAATGCCCGGCCCACCCGATGTCTGCGCCACCACGAGGTCGTAGACCTTGACGATGCCGGAGGCGATGATGACGATTGTGGTGATGAACACCGGCCGCATCATCGGGATCACGATGAATAGATAGGTCTTCCACATCGGGATACCGTCGACGCGCGCCGCTTTCCAGATGTCCTCGTCGATGCCGCGCAGGCCGGCAAGCATCAGGCACATGACGAGGCCCGTTCCCTGCCAGAGCGCGGCGATCAGAATGCCGTAGATGACGATTTCAGGCGTATAGAGCGGATTGAAGGTGAAGCTCGTCCAGCCCATCGAACGCACGACCGACTGAATGCCGAAATCGGGGTTCAGAACCCATTGCCAGACAAGGCCCGTCACGATGAAGGACAGCGCGAAGGGATAGAGGAAGATGGTGCGGAAGGTGTTTTCGAAACGGATCTTCTGGTCCATCAGCGCGGCGAGCATGAAACCGATGACCAGGCTGAAGATCAGCGAGAGCACGCCGTAGAGAGCCAGGTTCTCGATCGCCGTCACCCAGCGGGGTGCCGCCCAGAGGCGCTCGTACTGATCGATGCCGACAAAGCTCAACCGCGGAAGGAGCTTGGAATTGGTGAAGGAATAAAAGACCGTCCAGAACGTGCCGCCGACAAAGATCACCAGCGCTGTCAGGATCATCGGAATGGACGCAATCTTGGCATTCAGATTGCGCAGTAACTTGATTGGCCGGCCTGCTTGCGCTTGACCCGTCATGAACACTTCTCCTCAATTCGCAGCTGCGACCCGTAGCAGAACGGGTTGGCAGCGTTTGCCATCCTGTCCCGGGATTCGCCGGAATGCCGGAGACACGCCGCCGGCCGGACCATTGGTCCGGGGGACGATCCGGCTCCTCAAGAGCCGGATCGCAAAGGCAGCGAATCTACCGATCAGTCAGCCGAAGCGATGATTTTGGCGAAACGCTTCTGAGCGTCCTCCGGCGTCATCGACGGGTTGGCGAAGAATTCGGAGAAGAGGTCTTCCTTCTGCTTCTGGCTGTCGGCCGAAAGCAGCTGGTCGGTACCTTGGATCACGTTGCCCTTGGCGAGGATGTCGAGACCCTTCTTCATGCAGTCGTTTGCGGCGGCGAGATCGACATCGCCGCGAACCGGCAGCGAGCCCTTTTTCAGATTGAAGGCAACCTGGGTCTTGGGATCGAGCAGGGTCTTGGCAAGCACGGCCTGCGCCTTGGACTTTTCCTCGTCCTTCAGCAGCGGGAAGTAGAAGGCATCGCCGCCGGTCGAGATGATCTCGTTCACGCCGAGGCCCGGCAGGCATGTGTAGTCGGTTCCGGCCTTCTGACCGGCGAGCGCGAATTCACCCTGCGCCCAGTCGCCCATGATCTGACCGCCGGCCTTGCCTGTGATGACGAGGTTAGTGGCCTGGTTCCAGTCCTGGACGTTGCTGCCTTTGGCCATACGCCGCGCATCGTCGGCGGCCTTGAACACCTTGGCGATTTCAGGACCGGCGGCAACTTCCGCATCCTTGTCCTTGAAAACCTTGTTGAAGGTATCCTTGCCGGCGACGGCGACCATCAGCACGTCGAAGGCGCCTGTCGCCTGCCACGGCTGGCCGCCGACTGCGAGCGGAATGATGCCGGCCTTTTCGAGGGCCGGAGCGGCGGCGACGAACTCGTCCCAGTTCTTCGGAACCTCGACGCCGGCCTTCTTGAAGGCGGCATTCGACAGCCACAGCCACTGCCAGGAGTGGATGTTGACCGGAGCGCAATAGATCTTGCCGTCGATCGTGCAGGAATCGAGCAGGCTCGCCGGGCGGATGATGTCTTTCCAGTGCTCGGCAGTCGCTACGTCGGTCAGGTCGCGCATCAGGCCAGCCTGAACGAGCTCCTCAGCCTGGCGGCCATGGTTGAACTGGGTGGCGCCCATCGGGTCGCCGCCGGTGATGCGGCTGATCATGATCGGACGGGCGGTGCCGCCGGAACCGGCGATCGCGCCGTCGACCCAGTGATTGCCGGTCGCGTCGAACGCCTTCGCCAGCTCGGCCACAGCAGCCGATTCGCCGCCTGATGTCCACCAATGCGTGACTTCGAGATCGGTAGCATTGGCGGCGCCGAGCGGAAGCGCGACCGAAGCGGCAAGCAGAGCCGCCATAATACGAATTTTCATGAGTTTTCCTCCCTCACTGAAACGTTGCCGGAAAAACTTAGATCAATCGATTTCAGCACGCAACCGCCCGCCTTCAAATTTTTCCGCGACAATGGGAATTACTACTTGTGCATGTTTCCTGGCGGCCCGACCATCCCCACCGAACGGGCATTCAGGCGAACGATCTCGCACATGCACTTTCAATTTAAAAAATTGATAATACACAGTAAATTCTGAATAGTTGTATTAAATTCCGCCGCATCCATTTCGCAAGTGCAAAAAATCAGGGCATGAGCCGTGGATTCAACCTATGCACACAATGCCGCAATGCACACAGGAAAAAATTCTCGACATTTCAACTGTATCGTTACAGATTGCGCTTCTTAGGGAGGCGCGATTTCGGCAGGCGGCGGGCTTACGGCGCCTGAAAAAGCCTCTATAAGCGACACCAATTCGCGCGAGGCAGGCCTGCAGGGATGGAAAACAAGGGAAATTTCGGGCAAGCAGCATCGCCAGCGGCGCGCGAACGCCCGACGTTGAAGACGATCGCCTTCATGACCGGGCTCGGCGTGACGACAGTGTCACGCGCCCTGAAGGATGCGCCCGACATCGGGGCGGAAACCAAAGAGCGGGTGCGCATGGTCGCCCGCCAGCTCGGTTACCAGCCAAACAG
The DNA here is from genome assembly GCF_019793435.1 of Rhizobium redzepovicii. Taxonomy (GTDB): domain Bacteria; phylum Pseudomonadota; class Alphaproteobacteria; order Rhizobiales; family Rhizobiaceae; genus Rhizobium; species Rhizobium redzepovicii. The sequence continues at coordinate 25,284 of NZ_JAILYH010000015.1, forward strand.
GGCCGGCGTACGCCTGCGCACCGGCAAGACCAACGTCATTGCCCTGGTCCTCAGCATCGACGAAGAGATCATGGGCTTTTCGAGCCAGATGGTCTTCGGCATCTCCGAGGTCCTGTCCGGCACGCCCTATCATATTGTCGTTACGCCGCACTCCCACAGCAAGGATCCGATGCTGCCGGTGCGCTATATCCTCGATACCGGCTCGGCCGATGGCGTCATCATCTCGCGCATCGAGCCGGACGATCCGCGCGTGCGGCTGCTGACCGAGCGCGGCATGCCCTTCGCCACCCATGGGCGCACCGACGCCGGTCTCACACATCCTTTCCATGACTTCAACAACGAAGCCTTCGCCCACCAGGCGGTGGAACGGCTCGTCAAACGCGGCCGGCGGCGCATCGCCCTGCTGCAGCCGCCGAGCAAGCTCACCTATTACGCCCATATCCGCATCGGCTTTCAGACCGGCCTGCATGATTACGGCGCCGAGGAAGTGCCGCTGCGCGTCAACAGTGACGCGCCACTCGCCGACATTCGCGACGTCGTCGAGGTGATGATGCGCTCACCCAATGCCCCTGACGGCATCGTCTGTTCGGCCGGCAGCGCGGCGATCGCCGTCAATGCCGGCATCGAGGCCGCCGGCAAGGCGCTCGGCCGCGACCTCGACATGGTATCCAAGCAATCGGTGCCGATCCTCAACTGGATCCGCCCGGAGATCATCACCGTCCAGGAAGACGTGCGTCAGGCCGGCCGCGAAATGGCCAAAGCCGTCATCGCCCGCATCGACGGCGTCGAACCGGAACTGCTGCAGAGCATCAGCCAGCCGATCTGGCCGGAGGCTGAAAGATAGGGTGATGGCGCATGGGAGTGAAGACCTGCGGCGTGGCGCGGTGTATATTGCCACGCCGCTAGCCAGTAAAAGCCGCTAGCCGCTTTCGGCCCGAGGCAGTCATTGCGGAAGGATTGAAGTTTGATTCCGTCGTGCTGTGGTAGGCGGTTAGCAGGGGCCGGTTACTTTGTTTGTCACTCGCCAAGCCAAGGACTTTTCCACACGAGCGATGTCGATTCTCGACGCTTTGCCTTTCTCAAGGATCAGCATAGCCGGTGTTGAACCATAGGCACATGCTCTTCGAAGAGCCTTGAGAACAGGGCCATTTATGAGCAGATAATCACCCAGATCAACGCAGTTAGGTTCGCCTGTGTCAATCAGATTGCCGTTGGAATCACACCGCTCAATGTAGTGGAAATTGTTTGCTGCAACTGAAAGCCGATTAACGGCAGCGGTCGCGCTGAACATCTCCCAGAAGAAATATGTGACAATGACGATAAAGCCAACAAGTACGCTGACCTGTAAAGGCCAAGAGCAAGACTAGGGTTGGCTTCATCGTCCCGCATCATGTGCTCCTCGGCTTGGGGCAGACGTAGAATGCTACGGATACTATCGGCTTTGAAGGCGATCGCAATATCAACAATTGGCGCAAACGCGACCGCCGCCAGACTCAAATGAAGAGCTTTCACTCATCGTCAAATATCGGCGTGAGGCCGACCAGGAGGCCCGGTCAGCCCTCCTCCACATTCCTCGGCACGCTCGAAAAAAAGCCAAGATTGCCCGCCATCTCGCAGCGAGCCACGGGGATATCGACAGAATGCAGCAGCAGAGCGGCGTGCCCTATTTCAGCCAATGGGAAACACCCGGCATGACGCTGCCGGTGCTTGCCGAGGGGGCGCAGGCCCTGCTCGGCGATCCGCTCTGGCGCCATTCCGGCGCCGCGACGATCGAGGAATATGCGCGCTGGGCAGTCAATGTCTGCGGCATGGCCTGCCTGAAGATGATCCTTGCCGCCCGCGGTGAGATCCATCCGACCCTTGAGCTTGCCCGCGCCTGCACGGCCTATGGCGGTTATGTCGTCGACGAGATCGATGCTTCGATCAAGGGGCTGATCTACGCACCCTTCGTCCGCTTTGCCGCCGACCGATTCGCGCTGAGCGCGGAGACGGTGACAGGCGTCGAGACGTCTGCCATTCCAGAGCTTCTATCAAAGCGGCGCTTCCTTATCGCCTCTGTGCATTCGGGCATCCGCTGGCCAGAGCGCCAGCCGCCGTCGAAGGGCGGTCATCTGGTGCTGGTGACGGCGGCGAGCGACGAGGCGATCCGCTTCCACAACCCGTCCGGCCATGACGAGGCAAGCCAGGCTGATGTGACGCTGCCGCTTGCCGTCTTCGACCGTTTCTTCGCCAATCGCGGCATATCTGTCGACGCCTGACCCTTTCAAAACCTGACCCTTCCGGAGGCTTACATGACCCCTTCCCCCAACAGGCTGCGCATCGCCGTGCTTTTCGGCGGCCGCTCGGCCGAGCACGAGGTGTCCGTGCTCTCAGCAGCCAACGTCATGGGTGCGCTCAAGCCCGAGAAGTATGACGCCTTTCCTATTTTCATCACCCGCGAGGGGCGGTGGCTCACGAGCAGCTTCGTGGACGGCGCCTTGGCGACACCTTCATCGGGCACGGAAATCTGCCTCGTGCCGGGCGGCTGCGGCCGGGTAATGGCGATCCCTGCTAATGGCGCACCGCATGAGTTGGCGGCGATCGACATGCTGTTTCCCGTGCTGCACGGCCTCCATGGCGAAGACGGATCGGTACAGGGGGTGGCGCAGGTGGCGCGTGTGCCGCTTGCAGGCTGCGGCATCCTCGGCTCGGCCGCAGCGCTCGATAAAGAGATCGCCAAGCGGCTGCTCAGGGCGGCCGGCCTACCGGTCGCCCGCGCCGTGACGATCCATGAAGGGACGACCCCGTCGCTCGCAGCGCTCGAGAACGAACTCGGCCTGCCGCTGTTCATCAAGCCGGCGCGCCAGGGATCGTCGATCGGCGTCGCCAAGGTTCATGCCAGCCAAGAATTCGCAGGCGCTCTTGCCGAAGCCTTCCGCCACGATCGCACCCTGCTCGCCGAGGAGTTTATTACCGGCCGCGAGATCGAATTCAGCGTGCTGGAGGATGCGGCTGGAAAGCTTTTCGTTTCACGCCCCGGCGAGATCGTCCCGGCGGAAAGCCACGGCTTCTACAATTACGATGCCAAATATATCGACGAGAACGGCGCGGCGCTGAAGGTGCCGGCCGAGCTGCCGGCCGAGGTCGAAGCCGCCATGCGCGACGCAGCGGCAGAAGCCTTCCGGGCCGTAGGCTGCGATGGAATGGCGCGCGTCGATTTCTTCCTGACCTCGGATATGCGCTTCGTCATCAATGAGCTCAACACCATCCCCGGCTTCACCGATATCAGCATGTATTCCAAGGCGATGGCGGCAAGCGGCATCAGCTATGCCGAAGTCATCGACCGGCTGGTGGAACATGGCGTGGCGCGCGCGGGCCGGGCCGGCTAAATCATGAACAGGTTGGTGCTCATTTCCGGATGTTCCGGCGGCGGAAAGTCGACCCTGCTTGCTGAACTCGGCCGTCGCGGTCATGCGATCGTCGAAGAGCCTGGCCGACGGATCGTCAAGCAGGAGCTCGAAGGCGACGGCGCGGCCCTGCCCTGGATCGACATCGCGGCCTTCGCCCGCCGCGCGATCGAGATGGCGGCGGCCGACCACGCGGCGGCGCGCGGGCAGGCCGGCTGGACCTTTTTCGATCGTGGGCTGATCGATGCCGCGTCGGCGCTTCAGCACCTGACCGGAGAACCGATCCTGGAAAAATTGAGCGCTTTCCACCGCTATAACACCAGGGTCTTTATCACCCCGCCATGGCCGGAAATCTATCTCACCGACCCCGAGCGCCGCCACGGCTTTGACGAGGCGGTCGCAGAATATAGCCGGCTTGCCGCGATCTACCCAACGCTTGGCTACGACGTCGTCACGCTGCCGAAAATCGCGGTTGCTGAACGGGCGGATTTCATCCTCGATCGCTTGGAAGCAAAGTAACCGCTCCGTCCGCTTTCTCAGCGCCGGCGAAAGACACACCACTGAAAAGACTGCCGGCCGCCGCCGGGTGTCGTGTGCTCCTCACGCCACTCGCGTTCGAGCGCGAAGGCGGACGAAAATTCGGTCGCAAGCGCTGCCGCGTCGTAACGCTGGACCGGCAGACCGCTGCACCGCTCCGGCCCGTCCGGCGCGAAGGTCGCGATGATCATGATGCTTCCCGGCTCCGTACCGGTTTCGAGCGCATGGCGATAGGCCAGCCGCCGCCCGGGATCGGTCAGGAAGTGAAAAACGGCCCGGTCGTGCCATACATCGTACCGGCGATCAGGTTTCCATGCGGTGACGTCGGCAACCAACCAGGTGATTCGAACGGCTTCGTCCCCGAGCCGCGCCTTGGCGACGTCGAGGGCCGGCGCGGCGATATCGAGCACGGTGAGATCGGACCAGCCGCGCTCGACGAGACGGTCGACAAGGCTCGATGCCCCGCCCCCCACATCGATCAGCGAAGCCGAGGCCGGCAGTTGCAGCTCATCGAGCACATGCAACGAAGGCCCGGGCGTCTGCTGATACCAACTGACGCTGTCGGCCGCTTTCGTGCGATAGACCTCGTCCCAATGTTCACGCTTCGCGTCCGTCATCCGGCACCCCATCTCTTGCAGAGCCCGATCCTGACCTATCAAGATGTAAGGATTGAGACGTCCGTCAACCGCCTTACGCCTGCGAACTTGATCTCACGAGGCCGAGTGACGATAGACAAGATCGGCAGGAACGGTTCGGGGCGCTGCGGGATCGAGACGCGCCCCAAGCCGCTCCGCAACGGCAACGGATGCGGCATTGCCGGGAGCGATATAGCTTACCAGCGATGGCAACTTGAGCGTCGAAAAGGCCCAGTCCCGCAGCGCCAGGGCCGCCTCGGTCGCATAACCCCTGCCCTCATGGCCCATAGACGAACCACCCCAGTTCCTTTTCCGGAAAGAGCGGCCCATGATTGATCCCCACCTGACCGACGCATTCGCCGCTCTCGGCAAGCGCGATCATCAAAGCCCCATGCCCGAAAAGCTGCCAGAGCGCCACGTCGTGGCAGAACATCCCCCACGCGGCCCTGAGATCGAACGGGCCGCCCATTCCGGCCGACCGCGGCGAAGCCATCAGCCTCGCATAGGCTTCGAAATCATCGATCTCGGGTTTCCGGAGAATTGGCCGCTCGGTTCGGAGAGTGATCGCGCCGGTTCCGGACATGTCATCGCCTTCTGTTGAACATCTAGCTTTCGAACGCCGGAGCGAACCGAAGCGTACCGCTCGGCGCCGGCCCGTGGAGGACAATGTGTCGGACGAGCCGCGTATCGAGATCGTGATAGCTGAGTCTCCCGTCGCTGCTGAAGCCCGCGCCGCGATAGACGTCGGGATTGCCGATCAGCGCGCATCCGCTGGCGCCCATCTCCTCCAGCAATTCCAGCCCGCTGGCGATCAGCGCCTTGCCGATGCCCTGCCGCTGCCTGTCCGGCTTGACCGAGATCGGGCCGAGCCCGAACCAACCCGCATGGATGCCGTCGATCGTTACCGGCGAAAACGCGACATGCCCGAGAATCTCGCCGTCCTCTTCGGCAACCAGCGACACCGTCAGATCGCCGCTGGCGCGAAGCCTCCCAATGATCGCCGCTTCCGTGCCGTCGCTGTAAGCCATCGGCTCAAAAGCAATCGATGTCAGATCATGGATTGCGTCGATATCATCAGGCGTCTCGATTCGGATGAGCATCTTTGTCAATTCCCAGGCGTGTTGTCTCGCGCAAGCAGTGTCTTACCCCATTGAAACGAAATGTCGTAGATCCGAGAGAATCCTGCGGGAATCCGTTGCCCTCTTCCGCCGGAGATTATCCGAGGATATAAACTAAGGCCCGTGGGCACCGTCCTGCTGATCGAAACATCGGAGCGTAACATCTCTGCCGGCACCGTCCGGAGGCTGTGTGCGTCTTCGCAATCAGAGGTTCTGCGATGAATGATATCGCCGATCACGGTGTTCGTTTCGGACGAATTGCCGCCATGCTGCCAGTCAAGGACATGACCAAGGCCTACGACTTTTACGCCAATGTCCTCGGCTTCAAGAAAATATTCGAGAACGGAAATCCTGTCGGCTTTATGATCCTGAAGCGCGATCAGGGCGAGCTGCATCTCACCTTGCAGCCGACCCACAAGGCTGCGGACTTCAATGTCGCGCATTTGATCGTGGACGATGTCGACGCACTGCATGCGCTTTGCCGACAATATGGGCTGAGGATCATCAAAAGCCTTCAGGACAAGGACTACGGATTGCGGGCCTTTGTGTTCGAAGATCCCGACGGCAACCGCATCGACGTCGGTCAACCGATCTAGCCGGGCCGATGGGCACTGGATGGGGAATGCGGATACAGCCCCATCCAGCGCTGGAAAACACCGGAATTCCGCGGCGAACGCCGGATCAAGACTGGTGCCGGGCGGCTGTGGGCTGTGAAAAAGCCCGACGCAACGGCCGGACTCTTCCTCGATCTCTTCTCGGCAAACCTTAGAAGCTCGCCGCACCGCTGCCCCAGGGGCCGTGGTGGAAATCCTTGCCGTCCAGGCGATCGAAGCCGTGGGCGCCGAAGAAGTCGCGCTGCGCCTGGATGAGGTTTGCCGTGCCCCTGCCCTGGCGGTAGGCGTCGAAATAGGTGAGTGCCGAGGTCAGTGCCGGCACCGGCAGGCCGGCTGAGATGGCGGCGGCAACGACGCGGCGCAGCGCCGGGATCGATTCCTTGACCATGTCGGAGAAGGCGGGCGTGACGATGAGGTTCGCAGCGTCCGGCGCCTTGGTGAAGGCCGAGGTGATCTCATCGAGGAACTGCGAGCGGATGATGCAGCCGGCGCGCCAGATCCGGGCAATGGTCGGCATCGGCAGCGACCAGTTGAACTCACGCGAGGCTTCCGCCATCACCGCGAAGCCCTGGGCATAGGCGCCGATCTTGGCGGCAAAGAGCGCCAGTTCCAGATCCTTGTTCAGCTCGGGACCGTAAGCGATCGGGAAAGAAACGGCCTGCGTGCCGAAGATCTTTTCCGCCGCTTCGCGCTGCGACTTCATCGAGGAGAGGCTGCGGGCGGCGACCGCGGCTTCGATTGCCGTTGCCGGAATGCCCATGTTCTGCGCTTCGATCGCCGACCATTTGCCGGTGCCCTTCTGGCCGGCCTTGTCGAGGATCATGTCGACCATCGGGCCGCCGGAAACCGGATCGGTCGCCGCAAGCACCTTCTCGGAAATCTCGATCAGGTAGGAGTTCAGCCGGCCCTTGTTCCATTCCCCGAAGATGCCGGAGATGTCGGAGGCACTCTTGCCGAGGCCGTCGCGCAGGATGCCGTAGATTTCGGCGATCATCTGCATGTCGGCATATTCGATGCCGTTATGGATGGTCTTGACGAAATGACCGGCGCCGTCATTGCCAAGCCAGGCGACGCAGGGTTCGTCATTGTAGCGGGCGGCAATCGAGGTCAGCACCTTCTCGACGCGCTTCCAGGAGTCTTCCGTGCCGCCGACCATGATCGACGGGCCATGGCGCGCACCTTCTTCGCCACCGGAAACACCCATGCCGATGAAGGTGAGATCAGTGTCCTTGAGGCGGTCGAAGCGCGCGACGGTATCGCGGAAATTGGCGTTGCCGGCATCGATCATGATGTCGCCCTTGGACAGATGCGGGCGCAACGCCTCCATCTGCTGATCGACGGCATCCCCCGCCTTGATCATGATGATGATCGGGCGCGGCGGCCGGATTGCATCGACGAACTCTTCGATCGTCTTGCAGGGAATAATCTGCTTTTTCAGATCGCCGGCGCTTTCGTAGAATTCGTCGGTTTTCTCAGGCGTACGGTTGAAGACCGCAATTTTATTGCCTTTCTCCGCGATGTTGAGCGCCAGGTTGGAGCCCATGACCGCAAGACCGATCAGTCCGATTTCTGCCTTTTCCACGACAAACCTCCGATGTGTCATTTGGACCGGTGTTGTGGCACTGTCTCGGTCAAACGGCAAGTCTCGCAAGGGTCTAATCGGTTCGCAAAAGCAATGAAATGACGCTTGCAATATCCCGACTTGTCCGACAACCACTTGCGCCCGCTCATCGGCAACCAAGTTTTCGCACGACCTGCCCTTGATGCCCTATCTGATGGTATCATCGGCGTTTCGGGAGATACTGTCTTGGCACCGGAAAGACGAAAAGATACGGCGCTGCTCGCTGCCCGTGCCGGCCGCTACCGCGAATATGCGCCGCCGCCGGCGCTGCGACGCCATTTCAACCGGTTCTGGTCGCATGCGCTCCATGACGGACCGCCGGCAAAGGTGGCGATCGTGCCGGACGGCTATTGCGACCTCCTCTGGATCGATGGCCGGCTGGCAGTCGCCGGGCCCGACAGGACGGCGGCCTTTCCCACTCTCCGGCCGGGCACCACGGTCATCGGCGCACGTTTTGCGCCGGGCGCCGCGGCACCCTGGCTGAAGACGCCGCTCTCGGCGCTGGTCGGCTGTTCGGTGCCGCTTGCCGACATCGGCTGGGAGCACGCGGCCGAATTCGAGGCACGGCTTGGCGATTGCCCCGATCCAGCCGATGCCATGGCGCTATTCGGCCGCCTGCTCGAAGAGGCCGTGCGCGATGCGGACGAACCCGCTGAGGATGCCGCCGTGATCTTCGCCGCTGCCGACGGCCGCCGCCCGGCGTCCGGGCTGCTCGGCCGGCTCGACATGAGCGAAAGGCAGCTGCGCCGCCGCTGTCACCACCATTTCGGCTATGGCGCCAAGACGCTGGAACGGATCCGTCGGTTCCAGCGTTTCCTCGACCTCTGCCGCAGGACAGGCACGATACCGCTTGCCCATCTTGCACTCGAAGCGGGCTTTGCCGACCAGGCTCACATGACGCGCGAGGTCGGCGAGCTCTCGGGCCTGACACCTGGCGCCATTCTTGGCCAACTCAGCATGCCGAAAAGGCCGGGCCGACCGTTTTGTTCAAGACGCCGCGGATCGGCCTGTTATGACAGCAAGACCCAATATCGAGGACCTGCAAGCCATGTCGACGATGCCCGCGAAAATCATCCACCAATCAATCGAGCGCGACTGGCGCGACGTCTATGATTTCGCCGGCAAGCCGGAGAACATGCCGCTCTGGGCCTCTGGCCTTGCGAGCGGCCTCGAGCCGAACGGCGCCGACTGGATTGCCCATGGCGCGCTTGGCACCGTTAAAGTGAGCTTCGTGCAGACCAATGAATTCGGCGTGATCGACCACACGGTGACGATCGAATCTGGTCTCCGGGTCTATAATGCGCTGCGCATCGTGCCGAACGGCGACGGCTGCGAGGTCATGTTCACGCTGTTGCGCCTGCCCGGCATGACCGATGCGCAGTTCTCAGCCGATGCCGCCCATGTCGAGAAGGATCTCGCCATGCTGAAAGCCCTGATGGAGAGATAGATGTCCGAGAAGTCAGAAAACCACGATCGCCGCATCGATTATGTCGAATTCAACGTTGCCGACATCGCCGCCGCCAAAGCCTTTTACGGCTCGGCCTTCGGCTGGCGTTTCACCGATTACGGCCCCAATTACTGCGAATTCGACGATGGCCGGCTGAAGGGCGGCTTCACCGATTTCGGCCCCGTTCGACCGGGTGGCCCGCTGGTTGTCGTCTACGCCAGGGATCTCGAAGAGGTGCTGACGTCGGTCGAGAGAGCCGGCGGCACCATCGTCCGGCCGATCACCGATTTTCCCGGAGGCCGCCGCTTCCATTTCCTCGACCGCGACGGATATGAACTCGCCGTCTGGGCGACTGCCTGAAGGTGCCTGGCTGGTTGCGGCCAGCTATTGATCAGCCAGTTGGCTGCTGTGGCTCGATATCCTCCATGACGAGCAGCGCGCCAATCACCGTACCGCCGACATCGCGTAGCGGCGACATGCGACAGCGCACTTGCCCCGGTCCGCCGCTGCCGTTCGGACACTCATAGGCGTATTCGATCTGCTCACCGGCAAAGCAGTCGTCGAGCTTGTATTTGGCGCACGCGGCAAACAGCTCCTCTCCGATGAATTCGGAAAGATGGCGGCCGATGAGTTCCATCGGCTTCTTGTTGAGATAGGCGCAGTTGGCTGGGTTGGAATAGAGGAAGCGATAATCCCTGGTCAGCACCACCACCCGGTCCGGTAGGCTTTCGAGGATCGCCGAATTGAGAAACTGGCCGTTGTCGGTATCAGGCACATAGGCCGGCGGTGGCTCGATGCGCACGTCCTGCGGCGACGGCACGCGCCAGTCCGGGCCATGCGTGCCGAAATAGCGGTCAAGCAGGTAGGAAAGCACCGTCGTGTGCTCGGTAACGCTGGCGCTGTCGTCGGCGTCTTGGCCGATGAGATGAGTCACAAACTGCAGCTGCATGTAGACTTCGAGCAGATTGACCGCTTGATGGGCGAGGATTGCCTCGACCAGCGGCTCGACATGGCCGTCGAGCGCCGTGACGCGCTTATCATCACCCAGGCGTATGGCTTCCTCTATCTGCGTGCAACGCAAGGAAAAAGCTCGAAAAAGCTCCAGCAAGACGCCCAACTCCCATTGGCCCAAGAGACGGTCCGAGACCTATTATGGCTGCACATTTCGAAAAATGCGCCCTTCGGTAGACATTATTCGCGTCCTGGTAGTGACGGGTAACATAAAAATGCACTCAGTTTCAATCCGAGACCATTGCCGCTTTTCACCGCTGATAATTGGGGGTGGATATTCTGAAAGCATGTCGCGCAAAAGCGTGTCGCGGTTTTGCAGATAACGACATGCACCAAAACAAAGAACTGACGCGCGAGAGCGAATCCGATAGATCGCGTCGCGCTTTAGGAGCTGAGCGTCTGCTTGATCTGCCAACGGTCGTGATACCAGAGCCACTGTTCCGGATATTCCCGCACCCAGCTTTCCACCTTGTCGTTGAGCAGCTGCGCGGCAGCCGGCAGGTCGAGATTGCCTTTGGCGTCGCGGGGCATTTCCAGCCGCGGCTCGATTTCCAGCCGATAGCGGTTGCCTGGCAGCCGGATGCAGCGCGCCGGATAGACCTCGCAGTCGAACTGGCGCACCAGCTTCGGCAGCAGCGGATTGGTCTTGACGTCGCGCCCGAAGAAGGTGCCCTTCAGCCCCTTGCCAAATTTCTGGTCGACGAGCACGCCCACGCCTTGGCCGACTTCCAGCTGACGGGCGAGCGCGAAGGAGGAGCCGGCATGCGACGGCACCAGCTTGCCCATCCGCGCGCTCCTGAAATCGAAGACCTTCTTGGCGACATAGGGATTGTTCGGCGGCCGAAACAACACGGTCACATGAAGCCCGAAGGCGGCACCGGCCACCGGCAGCAGCTCGAAATTGGCGGTATGGCCGGTAAAGACGATGAAGGGGCGCGGATTGTCGCGCAGATCGAGAAAGATCGGGATGCCCGACACCTCCACCCTGCCCGGCTCGGCATTTGCGGGATCATAGTCGAACAGCTGGTCGAGGAAGACGTATTCGGCCGCCAGCCGGCCCATATTGCCCCAGCTTGCGAGCGCGATCTCTTCGATCTCAGCTTGGCTTTTCTCAGGGAAGGCGTTGCGCAGATTGACGAGCATCAGCTTGTGGCGGCGCGTCCGCTGGCCGAGTCGGCGCGTCATCCTGTCGGCGAAGCGAATCGCGCCATCAGCTGGAAACAGCTTCAGCACATTCAGAAAGCCGAACATCACCTGCGCCACCAGCCATTGCTGGAAGTGCCTGAGCGCCAGAACGATCCGGGTGATGAGGAGCTTCACTTGGGGCTCAATCCATTTTCAGAATGATCTTGCCGAAGATCTGGCGCGATTCCATCCGCTCCAGCGCCCGATCGATATCGCTGAAGCTGACCTCGGTATCGATGACGGGATGGACGAGTCCACGGCCCATCTTCTGCATCGCATCCGCCATGTTCTCCATGCGGCAGCCGAAGGAGCCGAAAAGCTTCAGCTGCTGCTGGAACAGCATCATCAGGTTCATATCCGTGGAAACACCCGAGGTAGAGCCGCAGGTGACGAGCCGCCCGCCGCGCTTCATGCAGAGCATCGAACCCGCCCAGGTATCCTTGCCGACATGTTCGAAGACGACGTCGACGCCCTTCTTCTTGGTGAGCTTGCGCACCACGCCCTCGAAGCGGTCCGTGCGGTAGTTGATGACATGATCGGCACCGAGCGCCTTGGCCTTTTCGATCTTGTCGTCCGAACCGACCGTGGTGATGACAGTGCAGCCGATTTTCTTGGCAAGCTGGATCGCTGCCGTGCCGATGCCGGAGCCGCCGGCATGGACGAGGATCGTTTCGCCAGGTTCAAGCTTGGCATTGTCGAACAGCATGTGCTCGACCGTGCCGAAGGTGACGGGAGCGAGTGCCGCGCCGATCGCGTCGACGCCGGGAGGAGCCGGCACCAGCAGCCGCGCGGGAAGGTTGACCTTCTCCTGCGCAAAGCCGTCGAGATGGAAGCCGTGCACGCCGGAGACATGTTCGCAGAGATTGTCGCGGCCTTCGCGGCAGGGGCGGCAAAGGCCGCAGGTGCGCGCACCGTAGATGGAAACGAGCTGTCCCGGCAGCACGTTGGCGACACCCGGGCCGATCGCTTCCACGACGCCGGAAGCCTCCGCACCGATGACCAGCGGCATCTTGCGCTTGGCGAATGCCATGCCGCGCCAGCCCCAGACGTCGATATGGTTGAGCGCCACCGCCTTGACGCGCAGCGTCACCTCACCGGCGGCAGGCGCATCCGGTTCCGGCAGGTCGGTGATCTCAAGCTTGCGGTCATCGATCAGTTGCAAAGCGCGCATGGCAAAATCCCTCGCCGTTAGAGCGCCGTGCGTCCGTTCGGACGCACAAAGGACGCTCTAACTCTTTAAATCTACGCATCAGGCTTTCCGAAAATCGCCCGATTTTCGGGCCGATGCTGTAGGCTTCATCTCATCTCAAAAATGTGTCGGGAACCGCTTAAGCCGGTTCGAGCGCCATGACAAGGCTGGCATTCTGCCCGCCGAAGCCGAAGGAGTTGGAAAGCACGGCGGAAACCTGCGCTTCCCGCTTTTTGTTCGGCACGACATCGAGAACGATCGACGGATCGGGATTGGTGTAGTTGATCGTCGGCGGCAGCGTCCCTGTCAGCATCGTCTGCAGCGAGAACACCGCCTCGACGGCGCCCGCCGCCGTCAACGTATGGCCGATCATCGACTTGTTCGAGGAAACCGGAATGCCGACGAGCCGCTCGCCGAAGACGGCCGACATCGCCCCATATTCCATCTTGTCGTTCTCCGGCGTCGAGGTGCCGTGCGCGTTGATGTAGCCGATGCCGCTTTCGTCGATGCCGGCATCGGCAAGGGCCGCGCGGATCGTCGCGATCGCCGGGCCGCCGTCCGGCGAGGAGCGGGTGCGGTGGAAGCTGTCTGCCTTGTCGCCGGCGCCCTTCATGATGCCGAGCACCTTGGCGCCGCGGGCGACCGCCGCTTCCAGCGATTCCAGCACCAGCGTCGCCGCACCTTCGGCGATGACGAAACCGTCGCGATCCTTGCTGAACGGCTTGGATGCCTTGGTCGGCGGATCGTTCTGCGTCGAAAGGGCCGACAGCAGCGAGAAGCGGATCAGCGCTTCGGCGCTGAGAGAGCCGTCGGTTGCAACCGTCAGGGCGCGATCGGTGCGGCCCTGGCGGATCGCCTCGATGCCGAGCTGGATCGCCGTAACGCCGGAGGCGCAGGCCGTCGACAGCGTGACCGGAAGGCCGCGCGTGCCGAACCGGTCGGCAAGCCGCTCCGAAATCGCGCCAAACAGGGCCGCCTCATGGAAGGCCGGATCTGGCCGTTGACGCAACGCCGTCAGGAAACGTTCATAAGCATCACCAGGATGCTCGGAGGCCGGCGAACGGTCGGCAAGCTCGAAACGGGCGCTCCATTCCGGCTCGATCGGCGGAGCGGCGAGGAAAAGCGGGCCATTGAAATCGCCGGAAAGGCCGGCATCGGCAAGCGCCTCGATCGTCGTTTCGCGGGCGAAGGCGTAGGAGCGCTCGACGGCATTCGGGGCCGGGATGCCGATGAAATCGACGGTGCCGGCGATCCGCGTCGACAATCCTTCGGTCGGGAAACGGTTGATCTCGTGGATGCCCGAGGTGCCTGACGAAAGCGCTGCCCAGTTGTCGCTGAGGCCTTGACCGAGCGAGGTGATGATACCCATGCCGGTCACGGCCACGATCGGACGGCCGAGGTGATCCCTGTAAGCGGAAGCTGTCATATCTTTCACTCCTCACGCATTTGCGGAAAGGACGGCAACGCCCTCGCCGCGCTGGTGTCCGACCGCGGTCACGACGGCGGCGGTGGCGCCTGCCCGCATCGGCGCTTCATGGGCAGCATCGAAGGCCGGAACCTTGGCCTTGCCGTCGACGGCAAGCGCTGCAAGCGCCAGACCCAGCGTGAACTGCGTCTCGATCGTATGGCCGGTGACGCCGCCAAAGCCACGGATTGCAGCACCGGGCAATTGATGTTCGAGCACTGCCCGCTCGCGGGCGGCAAGATCGTGCATGCCGGTCGAGCCGGAAAAGATCGCCGTGCTTTCGGCGGCAAGCCCGGTGGCGGGTGCTAAAAGCCGCTCCAGCCGGACCTCGAGATTGCCGGCATTGCGGTTGCCGCGGTCGCCCTCGACCGCATCGATGACAGCATAGATATGCGCGCCGCGCGCTTCCGCATGCTGGCGCGATTCCAGCACCAGGAAGGCGCCGGCCGAACCAGTGATCATGCCGCCGCCGTCGCTTGATTTGCGCGACCAGAGCGGCACCCAGTCGCCGCGCGCATGGGCGCCGATCGCTTCGGTGAGCAGGATCATATCCGGCCGCTCCGCTGCGAAGGCGCCGCCGACCAGCGCATGCGAGGATTCGCCTGATTTAATGCGATAGAAGGCGGTCTCGACGGCTGAAATCCCTGCCGCTTCCTCGCCCATGAAGGTACGCGACGAGCCGGTGACCTTATGCACGATCGAGATGTTGCCGGCGAGCAGGTTGGAAAGCTGGGCGAGGAACAGCGTCGGCCTGAGCTCTGTCGTCAGCTTCTCGTTCAGCAGCAATTCGCGGTCGTTGCGCTTCAGCGCCTCGTCGACAATCAGCGTATCGACATTGATGTCGCGCTCGCCGCCGCCGGCCGCTACGATCATGTCCATCGTGCCACAGGCCTCGAGATTGTCTTTGAAGCCGGCATCGTCGAGTGCCAAGCCTGCGGCGAAGACGCCGATGCGCTGCCAGTTCTCCATCTGGCGCTGGTCGCCACGCTTGGCGATCTGCTGCGACCAGTCGATTTCGGGCAGCGGATGCACCGGATAGGGCTTGAACTTCTCAGTCTCGACGATCGCCTTCGGCGCGCTTGCCGCCGAAAGTAGCGCGATATGCGCATCCTTACCGACGCCCTGACAGGTGACGATGCCGATGCCTGAGATGACGACGTCGTTTGCAGCCTTGCTCATCCAACCACTCCCTGCGCCGCGATCGCTTCGAGAAGCCCGATCTCGCCGGCACGTTTTTTGACGATATCGCCGAGCGGCACTTCGGAAAACGGCATGGTGCGAAGCTTCAGCTGCGCATCACAGACCTTCTTGCCGGCGCTGGTGATTTTAGCCTTGGTAACCGCGAAACCCGAACCGTCGTGCTCAAGCACCGCCTCGATGTCGAGCACGGCTTCCGGCTCGACGAACGTGCGCATCTTGGCGCCGTCGACTGACATCAGGAAAGGCATGGCGGCGAAGTTGGTGACGGCAAGCACCAGCATGCCGGAGGCCTGCGCCATGGTCTCGATCAACAGCACACCGGGAACGAGCGGCATGCCGGGAAAATGACCCTCGAAGACAGGGCTCTTGGCCGGCACGACGGATCGCGCGTTCAGCGTGCCCTTTTTCAGGTCCACCGCTTCGACGCGGTCAATCATCTGGAAATATTCCAGCAGCATTCGGATCCTCCGGCCCGACAGGCCAGATCCGCCCGCCGGTGACGCCTAGTTAGGAACGAAACCGCCCAGCCGCCATAGTCAGGCGGCAGGGCGCTCAAAAAAAGACGGTTATGTCCTCAGGCCTTGGCTGCTTTGAGCTCGTCGATTTTGGCGCAGAGGTTCTTCAGCACGAAATATTCTTCGGTGGAAACCTTGCCCTCGTTGACTTCCTGCGTCCACTTTTCGAGCGGAATCTTGATGCCGAACTCCTTGTCGATCGCAAAGACGATGTCGAGGAAATCGAGGCTGTCGATACCGAGGTCGTCGATCGTATGGCTCTCCGGCGTGATCGTCGCGCGGTCGATCTCGCTGGTTTCTGCAATAATGTCGGCAACTTTATCGAATGTAGCGGTCACGCGCTGTACCTCATGAAATGACGATTTAAACCTCCTCATAGGCAAATCCATTTCAAAAGCCAATGCTTTCGTCCCGGCGTTGCGGCAATTTGCCGGCGGGGTGTTGCCTAAACAGCAATGGAATGCAGGCCGTTCCCGTCACCCGAGGCGGGGCGATGCCGCTGCAGCCCCTGCGCCGACGGCGCAACAAGCATCCGAATCAAAGCCGCGGACGGCCTCGCCTCGAAGCAAGCGCCCCCGGCCGGAGCCGCAAGCCCGGACAGTTGATCTGGATCAAATCGCAGGCCCCGAAAATTTGATAATCATCAAGCGACGCGGGAAGAAATCGGGATAGCCGAACCAACTCGCAATCGCGGCGTAATCGTCTCGGAAGAGCCAGCCATGCCCGGGCATGCCGGGTGCATCCGGATTTCGAAGGGATCAGGAAATGGACGTCGCACGCAGTAAGGTTTCCGAGGCCGGCACGCCCGTCGCTTGCCGTTCCTGCCAGGCCCGGCACGGCGTCGTCTGTGGCGCCTTGTCGAGCAGCCAGTTGCGAGAGCTCGGCCGCCATTCGCTGCGCCGCAAGGTCGATGCGGGCTCTGAGATCGTCGCTCAAGCGTCGGAAAGCTCTTTCTATTCGAACATCATGCGCGGGGTGGTGAAGCTCTGCAAGGTGATGCCGGACGGTCGCCAGCAGATCGTCGGCCTGCAATTCGCCCCAGATTTCGTCGGCAGGCCTTTCGTGCGCGAGAGCACGCTGTCGGCCGAGGCTGCGACCGATGCCGAAATCTGCGTCGTCCCCCGCAACTTGCTCGACCGCATGATATCAGAGACTAGGGAATTGCAGCGCAGCCTCCACGATCAGGCACTGAAGGAGCTGGATGCCGCGCGCGAATGGATGCTGACGCTCGGCCGGCGCACCGCCGAGGAGAAGGTCGCAAGCCTGCTCCACCTCATCGCCACGCATGCCGAGCCGCAAACGGCCACCAGCACCGCCTTCGATCTGCCGCTATCGCGCGCCGACATCGCCGATTTTCTCGGGCTGACGATCGAAACCGTCAGCCGCCAGTTGACCCGGCTGCGCAAAGAGGGAGTCATCCGCATCGAGAACATCCGGCATATCGTCGTCCCCGGCATGGATGAGCTGGAAAAGAAAATCAGCGCGTAATCACCACACGGGTATTGGCAAGGCCGGCCTGACGCGCCAGCGAGAAGAACTCGGCCGCATTGTCGGGATGCAGGCGGACGCAGCCATGCGAGGCCGGCCGGCCCAGGCGCTTCAGGTCGAAAGTGGCGTGAACGGCGTAACCGCCGTTGAAGAACACAGCGTAGGGCATCGGCGCATTGTCGTATTTCCGGGAACGATGATCGCGCGACAGCCACTTGGCGCTCCACGAACCGGTGGGCGTGACGTAGCCGTTGCGTGCGGTCGAAACCTTCCAGCGATACTTGACGAAGCCGTTCTCGGTGACGGTCATCGTCTGCTTGCCGATGCTGATATTGGCAACCAGCATTGCTGCCTCGGCGGCAACGGGAAAAAACTGCAGCAATAAACTTGCGGCCGCAGCCGCCAAAATCGTCTTCATGATAGCCCCTCTTCGCACCCGCGCAGTTTATTGCGCCCTCACGACAGAGAGACTAAGCCAATACTTTCTATATTGCTTTAATCCGAATGGTAATCACAATTTTAACACGTTTAAGCCGTGAGCAACTAACCTACTGGAGCTTGCGCCCGGCCGCAGGCCGGCTGACGCGCTGATAGGCCTTGTTCATCTTCTCGCGGATAGAGGCCATCGTGCCGAGATTGTGACCGCAGGCGGCACAGGTAATGATATCGGTCTCCCGGATTTCGGGCCGCTCGAACTTCATCTTGGTGCTCTTGCACTTCGGGCACGGTAATTCAACCTGAACTGTCATCGCTCTGCTTCCGGTCTGATGAGATATGAGGCGCTTCGCATAAACCTTTGCGGCGGAGCTGTCCACCGGGGCGTGGACGCGCTGCGTGGCGCCCTACAGAAAACACAGAAACAACCCGAAGATCAGACCGGTGAGCACCATGCAGCTGGCATAGAACACCGACACGCCGTCTTCAATGTCCGCGGCGGTGGCGACGTCCCGCCCCGGGTTGTTGATCATCGGCTCCGTCACGACGACACCGCCATAAATGCGCGGTCCGGCGAGCTGGACATTGAGGGCGCCGGCCATGGCCGCCTCCGGCCTGCCGGAATTCGGCGAGCGGTGCAGGCCGCCGTCGCGCATCGCCACGCGGATCGCCTCGCGGCAGGGGCTCATGCCGCGCCGGATACAGGCCCCGGCGGCGATCAGCAGGATGGAGAGCCGCGCGGCCGGCCAGTTGACGATATCGTCGAGCCGGGCAGCGGCCCAGCCGAAATCGATGTATTTTTCCGATCTGTGGCCGATCATCGAATCGGCCGTGTTCAGCATCTTATAGGCAAGCAGGCCCGGGAGGCCGAAGATGGCATAGCATAGGGCCGGCGCCACGACGCCGTCGGAGAAATTTTCCGCAAGGCTTTCGATCGCCGCGCGGCAGACGGCCGGCTCGTCGAGCGTTTCGGGATCGCGGCCGACGATGCGGGAGACAGCGTTCCGGCCGCCGGCGAGCCCTTCGCCGCGCAAGGCGGTCGCGACGGCCGCGACATGATCGGCAAGGCTCTTCTGCGCCAGGAAAATCGCCACCAGACCGGCCTCCAGCACGAGGCCGGCAAGGCCGAAGAGCGCGAAGAACCGATCGAACACGAAGCCCGCGGCGATCGACAGCAGCAGCAGCGCCAGGATTGCCGCGACGCCGTTCATCCGGCGCTGGGAGCCCGTAAGGCTTGAGGGATTGAGCTGCTGGTCGGCATAGGAAATCGCCACGCCGAACATGACGACGGGATGCGGCACGCGTGACCACAGCCACTGCGGATCGCCGGCGATCCGGTCGAGCAGCAGCGCCAGAAGCAGCACAAGAAGGTTTTCGTCGATCGTCATCGCTCAAATCCCTGAAGGGCTTCGCCAAGCCGCCTGTCCGCCGCCGGATCGGGCGTCAAGCCGAACCGCAGCCAATCCGGCGCATAATCGAACTTGCGGACGAGAATATGATGCCGGCAAAGATGCGTGTAAATGTCGCTCGCCCTGCTATCGGCGGCAAGGGTGAACAATGCCGTTCCTCCCCTGATCCTCAACCCGGCCGAAGTCAGCGTCGCCTGCAGCGCGGCGCTACGTTTATCGAGAGAGTGGCGGATCGCGGAGACGTCGGAGCGAAACAGCGAGGCGGCCAGCGACAGCGCCGGGCCGGAGACCGCCCAAGGGCCAAGCCAGTCCTCGATACGAGCCAGAATATCCTCGCGCGCGATTGCAAAACCGAGCCGCAGGCCGGCAAGCCCGAAAAACTTCCCGAAGGAGCGGAAAATGATCAGGTTGGAGAGCTCTTGCGCGTGGGCTGCGAGGCTCCGCGCCGGATCGGCATCACCGAAGGCCTCGTCGACGACGAGAATCCCGCCTGCCGCTTTCATCCTGTCGTGCAGGCCGATCAGCGTTTTGGCCGGCCAGACCCTGCCGTCCGGATTGTTCGGATTGACGACGACCGCAAGCCTGTGTTCACCGCCGGTCGCAGCAATATCATCGACCGCATCGACGACAAAACCGGCAGAGGCGAAGGCGCGCGCATATTCGCCGTAAGTCGGCGATACCACGACAATCCTATTGTCCGTCACGGCGACCCTGTCGTCCGTCGCGGCGCCCCGGCCTCCCTGTCGAAGCAGGCGCGGCAGGAGCTGGATCACGGATTGCGTCCCGGGCACCGGCAGCGGCAGGATCGCTCCGCTGCCATAATGATCGCGCGCCGCAAATCTTGCCTCGTCGACGAGATGCCTGTCCGGCAGACGGTGCCAGGCCATTGCCGGGATGTCAGGCAGGGCGACGGGACAGGGGTTGATGCCGGTGGAAAGGTCGAGCCAGTCTTCCGGCCTGCCGCCGAAAGCAGCGGCTGCGGCGGTAATGCCGCCGCCGTGGGCGATCGGCGCGCTCACGCGGCCGCTCTCGCAAGATCGATCAGATGCATGTAGGAGCCAGCTACCTGGCCGCGCCGGAGCCCGACAGCACCGAGATCGGTTCCCAAAGCGTCCTGTGCGGCAAACAGCCGCTTTCCCTCGCCCTCGGAAACAACGCTGGAATAGTGGAATTCATGCGCCGTCATCGTCCGCGCGAAGAAGGCGCCGTCGAGCGGTGTCACACGGCGATAGCCGAGATGACGCCGGCGCTCGGCATAGCTGGTGACAACAGGCAGCAGGCCGAGCATTTCATGGCGCTTGCCCTCGGCATCGATCAGCCCATCGCCGAGCACCATGTAGCCGCCGCACTCGCCGTAGATCCTGATGCCGCGCGCCGCCGCATCGAGCATGCCGGCGCGGAAATTCTGCGCTTGGGAGAGCCGTCCCGCATGCAGCTCGGGATAACCGCCCGGCAGATAGATCGCATCGGCGTTGCCGGCCGGCGCCTCGTCGGCGAGCGGCGAGAAGAAGGAAATATCGGCCCCGCGGCGGCGCCACCCCAGCAGCATATGCTCGTAAGAAAAGGCGAAGGCGACATCGCGCGCCACGGCGATGCGGGCGCCGATCGGCATCAGCCGATCGATATTGGCGGCAGACGGCCGGTTGAGCCCCTGCCTTGCGATGCGCAGCAGGAATTCGAAATTGCATTCCTCGGAAACGGCGTCCGCCGCATGGTCGATGAAATTCTCAAGCGTCGCATGTTCACCGGCCTGGACGAGGCCGAGATGGCGCTCCGGCAAGGCAAGCGTCTTGTCGCTGGCGATCACGGCGACAACAGGCATGCGGATCGCTTCGAGCGAGTGGCGCAGCATCGCCTCATGCCGTTCGCTGCCGACCTTGTTGAGGATGACGCCGGCAACGCGGACATCGGCGCGAAAGCCGGCGAATCCTGATACCAGCGGCGCCACCGATTGCGACATGCGCGAGGCATCGACGACCAGCACCACGGAGAGGCCGAGCTGGGCGGCAAGATCGGCCGCCGTCCCCTTTCCGTCGGCCGCTCCGTCGAAAAGTCCCATCATCGCCTCGATGACGAGGATGCGGTCGCCGGAGCGGTGAAGGGCTGAATTGGCCGAGATCAGTTCCGGGCGCATCGCCCAGGGATCGAAATTCAGGCAAGGCGTGCCGCTTGCCGCCGCATGGAAAGCGGGATCGATGTAATCCGGCCCGGCCTTGCCGGGTGCCACCGCAACGCCGCGTCGGCGCAGCGCCCTCAGCAGCCCGAGCGTCACCGTCGTCTTGCCGGCGCCGGAGGAAGGGGCTGCGATCAGAAGGCCGCTCATATCAGCACCTGGCCGGACCGGCGAAATGGATCGGATTGCAGGCGCCGGCCCGCCAGGGCGCCGAGCCAGTCGAGCGAGGCTCTGAGCCGCACCACCTCGCCGACGACGACCACCGCTGGCGGCTCGAGCCCGGAGGCGGCGACTGTCTCGGGCGCGTCGCCAAGCGTCGTTTCCAGCACCTGCTGCCGGCCGGTGGCGGCGTTGCAGACGAAGGCAACGGGTTCGGACGGCGGCCGGCCGGCGGCGATCAACCGGGCGCTGATCTCGGCAATATGTTTCATCGCCATATACATGACGATGACAGGTGAACCCCGGCCGATCGCCTCCCAGTTGATCCTGTCGGGCACGATGCCGGAGGAATCATGGCCGGTGAGGAAGGTGACGGCATGGTTGATGTCGCGATGTGTCACCGGAATGCCGGCATAGGCAAGCCCACCGATGCCGGCGGTGATGCCGGGCACGATGCGGAAGGGGATGTTGTGCTCGACCAGCGTCAGCGCCTCTTCGCCGCCACGGCCGAAGACGAAGGGGTCGCCGCCTTTTAGCCGCAGCACTCGCTTGCCGGCCCGCGCCAGCTCAACCAGCCGTAGCGAGATGTCGCGCTGTTTCGCCGAAGGCTTGCCGCCGCGTTTTCCCGCAAATTCCACCACCGCCTGCTGCCGCGCCAGCGCCAGGCATTCCTCGTTGACGAGCGCGTCGTGCACGATGACATCAGCCTCGGAAAGTCCCTTGGCAGCCAGCAGCGTCAACAGCCCGGGATCACCGGGGCCGGCCCCGACGAGCCAGACGCTGCCCGGCTCCAGCGCCGGAAGATGAGAGAGTTGGCTATTCAACATTTTGTTGATCTAGGCCCAGCGAGGAGCAAGGTCAACGCCGCCTGCCCCGCCTCACTTGAAGTTGCTGAGATGACCATGACTCACTTTACGAGAAAGCGGATTCGAATTCTCCGAAAATCCGAATAACAATATGAATATATTATCATATGATCGCAAAAGCCGGCCGCGATGCAGCCGGCCTCCCAGTCGGTCAAACGCGAAGCAGCGCCTTGCGGATAAGGTCGATGACTTTCTCCGATTCGATACCGGTGCAGATGATCTGGCTCGGTAGACCATCCCAGTCGCCCGGCGGGAAACGGCGACCGTCCGGCTTGATGATTGTCTGGCCGTCGGCAATGCCGCCGCACACGACGCGCACCGCACCCGATATCGACGAGAACAATTCCGGCGCCACGACATAGACCGCAGCGCAGCTGTCATGCACCATCATGCCGTCTTCGACCGCATGCTTGTAGAAATCGATATAGGACTGCGACAGTGCGTCGAGCAGCTTTACAGCCTCGTCGCCCTTGGCAGCCATCTCGCCGAGATAGCTCCGGCTCATCGTGGTGATCGAGGTGACGTCGAGGGCGATGACGGCGACCTTCCAGGGCGCGGTCATGACGATGTCGGCCGCTTCGGGATCACCGTGGATATTGGCCTCGGCGACCGGCGAGACATTGCCCGGCACATAGAAATTGCCGCCCATGATGACGACGTCCTTGACCAGCCCCGCAATCTCCGGGTCTTCCTTCAGCGCCCGTGCCAGATTGGTCATCCGGCCGACGGCGACGAGGCGCACTTCCCCTGGGTTGGCGCGGACGGTGTCGATGATGAAGCGATGCGCCGGACGCGGATCGAGTGCCACATCAATCTTTTCCGGCACCTCGATATCGCCGAGGCCGTTGTCGCCATGCACCATCGCCGGCCATTCCCGCTCGGCGCGCGATGGATCGATGGTGACGCTGGCGCCCTTGGCAACCGGCGCTGCGATACTCCATTCGCGCTTCAGGAAAAGCGCATTGCGCGTTGTCGTCTCGACCGAGGCATTGCCGAAAACGGTGGTGATACCGATCAGATCGATTTCGGGATGGCGGTGCAGGAAAAGAAGCGCCATGGCGTCGTCGACGCCCGGATCCGTGTCATAAATGACCTTGTGCATGGAATATCCTTTATGTGCAAACCGCGAGCTGCCGGACGGCGCCGCGAATTGCCGCCACCATAACGCCCGTCAGGCTTTCTGCAACCCGATGCGGGCGACCGCCGCCGTCGCATGCGCGGATTTGATTTTGCCGAGCAAGAGCTCCGCATCCGCTCCGATGGCCACAAGTGCCGCCGATTCCGCCACGCCGTGACAGCCGACGCGGGCAAAGACGATCTCCGAGGGATTTTTGAGCCGCGGCGTTGCCGCTTCCAGCCGCGGCGCATCGAAGAACAACGCCGGCACGGAAAAATGCTCGGCAGCGGCAAGGATTGCCGCCTCCTGCCTCCGGCTGTCGATGGAAGCGATGGCAGCAAGCTCCGCCCCGCCGATACCGGCCGCATCGAGGGCCGTTATCGCCAGCGCTAGAACCTCCGCAGAGGGCGTCCCGCGCTCGCAACCAAGGCCGAGCACGTGGCGTCGTGCCGTATCGAAGGAAATATCACTCATGGAAGCCGTCGAATGCGCTCTGCTGTGTCCCAGAAGATGATGCCGTCGGGAAACCGCTCCTGCTTGTCGGCATCATGCTCTGGCAGCCATTGCAGCTTAGAATGGGAAATGCAACAAAGCCACCCGAAAGCTCTCCGGAATACCATCTTGCCTGACATTGCTCCTCATCTGCTTCTGCTGCTCTGCGCGGCTGCCTTCTTTGCCGGTTTCGTCGATTCGATCGCGGGCGGCGGCGGTCTCATCAGCGTTCCCGCCATGCTGATTGCCGGCATTCCGCCGCTGCAGACGCTCGGCACCAACAAGGTGCAGTCGATCTTCGGCGCAGCCTCGGCAACGCTCGCTTATGCCCGCAAGGGCCACGTGCAGCTTCGCGAACAATTGCCGATGGCGCTGATGGCGGTCATGGGCGGGGCGCTCGGCGCCGCTCTTGCCACGATCGTGCCCGGACAAGTCCTGCAGGCGATCATGCCGGTGTTGCTGCTGTCGATCGCGATCTTCTTTGCCGTCAAACCGAACCTCAACGACGTCGATACCCATCGCCGCATCACGCCCTTCGCCTTCGGTCTGACACTGGTCCCGGCTATCGGCTTCTATGACGGTGTCTTCGGCCCCGGCACCGGTTCCTTCTTCATGCTCGCCTTCGTCACCCTCGCCGGCTTCGGCGTGTTGAAGGCGACGGCGCACACCAAGCTTCTCAATCTCGGCTCGAATTTCGGCGCGCTGATCGTCTTCGCAAGTTTCGGCGCAATACTGTGGAAGATCGGCCTGTTGATGGGCGTCTGCCAATTCCTCGGCGCGCAGCTCGGTTCGCGGCTCGCCATGCGTATCGGCGCAAAGCTCATCAAGCCGCTGCTCGTCATCGTCTGCGTCGCCCTTGCAGTCAAACTGCTCGCCGATCCGGCAAATCCGCTGCGCGTCTGGCTCGGCGTTTAGCCTAAATATTTGACCGCCTCCATTACCTCTGACGTAATTGATAGGCCGCATCGCCTTCCCGCATGATCGCGCTGCCTGGAGTGAACGGGCGATCAAAAGGAGATGACCCGATGAACGACGCAAACAGCAATGCCGAGCGCTACCTCGCCGTCTGGAACGAGACGGATGCGGCTCACCGCCGCGCTCTCATCGCCGAGAGCTGGGTGGAAGCCGCAACCTACGTCGATCCGCTGATGTGCGGCGAAGGCCACGAGCAGATCAATTCGCTGGTGGAGGCCGTGCAGAACCGCTTTCCCGGTTTTCGTTTCGAACTGATCGGCACGGCTGACGGCTATGGCGACAATCTGCGTTTCTCCTGGGGCCTCGGGCCTGCCAATGGCGAAGCACTGATCAAGGGCACGGATTTTGCCGAGCTTGAGGGTGGCAAGCTGAAATCCGTCCGCGGCTTCATCGACCAATTGCCGGAAGCCGCCTGATGGCGCCGACCGCCCGCTCTCTTGGCGATCATTTGCGCGAATGGCGCCAGCGCCGCCGGATGAGCCAGCTCGACCTGGCGCTGGAGGCCGATATCTCGCAGCGGCATCTGAGCTTCATCGAGAGCGGGCGCTCGACGCCGAGCCGCGACATGCTGCTGCATCTTGCCGAACGCCTCGGCGTGCCGCTCCGCGACCGGAACCCGCTGCTGCTGGCGGCGGGTTTCGCTCCCGTCTTTACCGAGCGTGCGCTCGACGATCCCGCCTTGGAACCAGCGCGCCGCGCCATCGACATGGTGTTGAAGGCTCATCAGCCTTTCCCGGCGCTCGCGATCGACCGCCACTGGACCCTCGTTGCCTCCAACGCGGCGCTGGCGCCGCTCATCTCAGGCATTGCCGATCCGTCCCTGCTGGAACCCCCGGTCAATGTGCTGCGCCTCAGCCTGCACCCGCAAGGACTGGCGCCCCGCATTGCAAACCTCCCGGAATGGCGCGCCCACCTTATCGACCGGCTGCGCCAGCAAATATCGGCCTCGGGCGATCCGGTATTGGAAAGGCTGCTGAAAGAACTGCTGTCCTATCCGGTGCCCGAAGCGGCGAACGACGCGCATAGCGACCACGCCGGCATCGCCGTTCCGCTGAAGCTTTCGACCAAGGCCGGCCCGCTATCCCTGATCTCGACGACCACAGTCTTCGGCACGCCCGTCGACATCACTCTGTCGGAACTGGCCGTGGAATCCTTCTTCCCGGCGGATGAGGAAACAGCCGCGATCCTGCGCGGCCTTTCCCTCAACTGATGCCTAGAATTCTACCCCCGGCTGCCCCTTGATGCCGGAGCGGAAGGGATGTTTGACAAGCTCCATCTCGGTCACCAGATCCGCGATCTCG
Source organism: Rhizobium redzepovicii (assembly GCF_019793435.1). GTDB lineage: Bacteria > Pseudomonadota > Alphaproteobacteria > Rhizobiales > Rhizobiaceae > Rhizobium > Rhizobium redzepovicii. Next base: position 51,622 of record NZ_JAILYH010000015.1, read on the forward strand.
ATCAGTTCTTCTTTGGCGTTGCGCCCCGTCAGCACCACATGGGTCATGGCGGGCTTCTCGGTCTTCAGGAATTCCACCACCTCGTTGATATCGAGATAGTCGTAGCGTAGCGCGATGTTGATCTCGTCGAGCAGCACCATGGAATTGCGCTCGTCGCGGATCAGTTCCTTGGCCTTTTCCCAGGCAGCCGAGGCGGCGGCAACGTCGCGGGCGCGGTCCTGCGTTTCCCAGGTGAACCCCTCACCCATGGTGTGGAACTGGCAGAGATCGGAGAAATGCTTCTCGATCAGATCGCGCTCGCCGGTCCACATCGCGCCCTTGATGAACTGCACGACGGCCGAGGGTTTACCATGGGCGATGTGGCGAAAGATCATGCCGAAGGCGGCGGATGATTTGCCCTTGCCCTTGCCGGTATGGACGATGATCAGCCCCTTGCCGTCGGTCTTGGTCGCCATGATCTTGTCGCGCGCGGCCTTCTTCTTCGCCATCTTCTCGGCGTGGCGCGCATCATCCTTGCCCGTTTCGTTGTCCGGGATTTCGTCACTCATCGGTTCACCTCATTCTGTGGTTTGGCCAGGTCGAACCGGGCCGAATTGCTGCGCGGCGTCCAGAGGCTGCGGTCGATCGCCTCGCGCAGCCGCGCTGTCATCTCGTCGAATGCCGCCGGGTTCTTTTCCGTCATGAAGCTACGCACAGCCGGATCGGTGACGAAAGCCTGGTAGACCGCCTCGAAATGATGCGCACCGACCGCGCCCGTCGTCGCCGCGAAGGCGAAGAGATAGTCGACGGTGGCGGCAATTTCGGCCGCACCCTTGTAGCCGTGGCGCATGACGCCGGATATCCATTTGGGATTGACGACGCGTCCGCGCACGACGCGACCGATCTCTTCCTCCAGCGAACGGATCACCGGCCGCTCCGGCCTCGAATGATCATTGTGGTAGATCGAGGGGCGCGCGCCGCTGAGCGCCTCGGCCGCCGCCGCCATGCCGCCCTCGAACTGGTAGTAGTCATCGCTGTCGAGCAGGTCGTGCTCGCGATTGTCCTGGTTCTGAACGACGGCCTGCACCGAGCGCAGCCGCTCCTCGAACAGGCCGCGTTCGGCCTTGCCCTCCTCACCGGCGCCATAGGCATAACTGCCCCAGACGAGATAGGCCTCGGCGAGATCGGCGCGTCGCTCCCAACCCTTTTCGTCGATCAGCGCCTGCAATCCGGCGCCGTAGGCGCCGGGCTTCGAGCCGAAAATCCGGTAGCCCGCCCGACGTTTCGCCGCGGCGGCGTCGAGGCCGGCAGCCGCAAGCCTTGCCGCCTCGCCGCGCATGCGCGTTGCGATCGGATTGTCGGCCTCGTCCTCTTCAAGCGCGCCGACGGCGCGGACCGCCTTGTCGAACAGAGCGATCTGCTCGGGAAAAGCGTCGCGGAAGAAGCCGGAGATGCGGAGTGTCACGTCGACACGCGGCCGCCCGAGCATGGCTTGCGGTATGATTTCATAGCCGGTAACGCGGCGAGAACTCATGTCCCAGAGCGGCTTGACGCCAATCAGCGCCAGCGCCTGGGCGATATCGTCGCCGCCGGTGCGCATATTCGACGTTCCCCATGCCGTCAGCCCCAGGGAAACAGGCCATTCGCCGTGATCCTGCACATAGCGGCGCACCAGCAGCTCGGCGGATTTCTTGCCGAGTTCGTAAGCGGCCGGTGTCGGCACTGCGCGGCTGTCGACCGAATAGAAATTTCGGCCCGTGGGCAGCACGTCGGGCCGCCCGCGTGTTGGCGCGCCGGATGGGCCAGGTGCGACGAAGCGACCGTCGAGCCCGTTGAGTAGACCGTGAATTTCGGCGGGGCCGCAGGCGAGGATGGAGGGCTTGAGGCGGGTTTCGATCTCGGAGAGTACAGCCTGCGTAGCCTTCCACTCTGCTGGGCACTCCATTTCGCCGGAAACGAACTTCGCTGCCAGCAGTTCGACGCGCTCGACGGCGTCGCCATTGGTGCGCCAGGGTGCATCGAGAACGTCGGCGAGGATGGCGGGACGTGTTCTGGTCCAGGGGGTGGCCATGTCGCAGTCGAGAGGGTCGAACGTGGAGTTACCCCTCTCTGTCCTGCCGGACATCTTCCCCACAAGGGGGGAGATCGGCAAGGAGTAAGACAATCGCTCTATATCGATTGTTTGGGGAGGCCGGCGCTCCGATTCAATCTCCCCCCTTGTCGGGGAGATGTCCGGCAGGACAGAGGGGGGTGCCCCAGGCACATTGCCCATCCCCGCATCCGCCGCGATCACCCGCTGCAAGCTCGCATCACCGCCCTCGCCCAGCCCGCGCGGCACCCGCGCCAGCGCCACGGTGAGATCTGTCAGCAACCGCCCCTCCGGCGACACGCCGAACACATGCAGCCCATCCCGAATCTGCATTTCCTTGAGGTCGCAGAGATAGGCGTCGAGCTTCTTCAGCGCTTCGCCTTCGCTTTCGCCGCTCTTTATACCGGCATCCCGGTCGAGGCCGATATCGGTCACCAGATCGAGGATCTGCCGGCTGAGCAGGCGAATGCGGCGGGGATCACTGCCGGAGGCCTCGTAATATTCGTCGACCAGCGCTTCCAGATCCTTGAGTGGCCCATAGCTCTCGGCCCGCGTCAAAGGCGGCGTCAGATGATCGATGATGACGGCGGCAGTCCGGCGCTTGGCCTGCGTGCCCTCGCCCGGGTCGTTGACGATGAAGGGATAGAGATGCGGCAGCGGCCCGAGGATCGCCTCGGGATAACACTCCTCCGATAGCGCCAGCGCCTTGCCCGGCAGCCATTCGAGATTGCCGTGTTTGCCCATGTGGATGACGGCATCGGCGCCGAACGCGCGCCGCAGGAAAGCATAGAAGGCAAGATAACCGTGCGGCGGCACGAGATCCGGCGAATGATAGCTCTCCTTCGGATCGATATTATAACCGCGCGCCGGCTGAATGCCGACGAGGACGCTACCGAAGCGGGCGAAAGGCAGGGCGAAGACGCCGTCGAGAAAATACGGATCGTTCTCGGGATCGCCCCAGCGGGCCCTCACCTCATCCTGAATCTTATTAGGAAGAGTATCCAGGAAGCCGTTGTAGAGACTCAGGGAAAGGGTCTCGCGAATGACCCTGCCGTCATGACCTGAATTGGTCGGCCCTTGCATCAGATGCCGGATCAGCGCGTCGCCATCGGCCGGAATATCGGCGAGCGGATAACCCGCTGCCGCCATCGCCCGAAGCACCTCGATGCTGCCGGCCGGCGTATCCAGGCCAACCCCGTTGCCGAGCCGGCCGTCGCGATTCGGATAGTTCGCCATCACGAGCGCGATGCGCCGGTCGCGAGCCGGAGTAGCGCGCAGCCGCGCCCAATTGGCGGCCAGTTCCGCCGTATAGCGCACCCGGCCGGCATCCGGTTCGCTGGCGACAATGTTGGTCTCGACGGCTGCATCGTAACGCGCCGCCGTCTTGAAGGAGACCGCCCGCGCCAGCACCCGGCCGTCGACTTCGGGCAGCGCCACGTTCATGCCGAGATCGCGCGCCGACAGGCCTTGCGAGGAGGCCGCCCACGCTTCCTTGGAGGACGCAGACAAGATCGCCTGCAGCACCACCGCCCCATTCGCCTCCAGCACCGTCGGCTGCCGGTCGGCACCAGGCGCGGAGACGGCAAAGCCGGTCGTGTTGATCACGACATCGGGTTTCAGTACTGAGAACACGCTCTCGATAATGCCGGTCGAAACGGGGTCCTTGAGGCTATAGGCAAAGACCGGCAGCGGCCGGAGACCGTGCGCCTGCAAGGCTTCGATCAGCGCTTCGATCGGCTTGGTCTCGCCGCTCTGCACGAGCGCTCGGTAGAAGCTGATGGCGACGATTGGCTCCACCGCCACCTTCTCTGTCACCCGCCGCCACTCCTCGACCCCGATCAGCCCTCGCCCCGCCCACCAGATCCCCGCCTTCATCAACGGTACCGCCGGCGCGGGCTTCTCCGCGCCCGACAGCATCGCCGCGGCATAATCGAGAAAGGCGCGCCCATTGGCCTCGCCGCCCTCGATGAGATAGGCCCAGAGCGCATCGAGATCGTCGACCTCGATGTTCGAGAAGGGTACCAGCCCCGCATCCGACCTGGCATCACCCGGCAGCACCGCAATCTGCGCGCCGGCGCGGGACGCTGCAGCATGCAGCGCCTCCAGCGCATAGCGGAAATAGCTGGCGCCGCCGAGCGCACGGACGATGATGAGCCTGGCGTGCCGCGCCGTGCGCTCGACATAGGTATCGACCGACATCGGGTGCTTGAGGCTCATCAGGCTGGCAAGCCGCAGCGAATGCGGCCCACCGCAGGCGCGATGGGCGGCCGCGATCGCCGCAAGCTCGCTGTCGGCGGCCGACAGAAACAGGATATCGCCCGGCGTCTGACCGAGATCGATCGCCTCTTCGCCGTCGCTGATCATTCCCTGCTGGGCCAGAAGCAGATGCATGGGCCTACGCCAGCGCCTCGATCGCCGCTCTCACCGCACCCTGATCCATCTCATGCAGACCAATGACGACGAGGCGCGTGCCGCGGTTTTCCCCAGGCGCCCAGGCGCGATCGAAATAGTGGTCGATGCGGCTGCCGACTGCCTGGAGCTGCAGGCGCATCGGCTTGCCCGAAACATCGACGAAGCCCTTGAGGCGCAGCACGTCATGGGCCAATATGATGCTCTTCAGCGCCTCGATGAAGCCGGCCGGATCGGCGACCGGGCCGAGATCGACGACGAAGCTGTCGAATTCGTCATGATCGTGCGGCGTGCCGTCCTCATGCTCCAGTTCGTGATGGGACTTGCGGTTGGCGATATCGTCCTCCGTGCCGATGCCGAGGCCAAGCAGGATGCCGGCCGGCACCTCGCCGTTTTTCGCCTCGATCATCACCGGCTTGCGCGAGGTGCGGGCGGCGACCTCGTCGCGCACCCGGCCGAGGCCGGCCACGTCGATCAGGTCGGTCTTGTTGAGCACGATGAGATCGGCGCAGGTGAGCTGATCCTCGAACAGTTCCTCGATCGGGCTCTCGTGATCGAGCGATTCATCCTCGCTGCGCGCCGCCTCGACGGCATCGTGGTCGTCGGCGAACCGGCCGGCGGCAACAGCCGCACTGTCGACCACCGTGATGACGCCGTCGACGGTCACCTGGGTGCGAATGTCAGGCCAGTTGAAGGCGGCGACCAGCGGCTGCGGCAGAGCGAGGCCCGAGGTTTCAATGACGATATGGTCGGGCCGCTGCTCACGTTCCAAGAGCTTCGTCATCGTCGGAATGAAATCGTCGGCGACGGTGCAGCAGATGCAGCCATTAGTCAGTTCGATGATGTCGTCCTCGCTGCAGTTCTCCGCACCGCAGCCCTTCAGCACCTCGCCGTCGACACCGAGATCGCCGAATTCATTGATGATCAGCGCGATCTTTTTACCGCCGGCATTGGTAAGCAGGTTGCGGATCATCGTCGTCTTGCCGGCGCCGAGGAAACCGGTGATGACGGTTGCGGGAATCTTCTGTTGATTCATGGATTTAACCCTTCATTTTCAGCGGCAGGCCTGCCGCGATGAAATAGACTTCGGCGGCCTTTGCCGCGATCAGCTGGTGGAGACGGCCGGCATGATCGCGAAAATCCCGCGCCATGCGATTGTCCGGCACGATGCCGAGGCCGATCTCGTTTGACACGAAAACGAGCCGCGCCTTTGCCCGCGGCAAATAATCGGCGAGCGCCAAAAAATCCGCCGCCATATCGCGCTCCTCCATCATCAGATTGGTGACCCAGAGCGTCAGGCAGTCGATCAGCACGACCCGGCCCTCGCCGTCGATGGCGGCGAGCCTGCCGACGAGATGGAGCGGTTCCTCATGCGTCGTCCATGACGGGCCGCGATCGGCTCTGTGCTGGGCAATCCGCGACTGCATCTCCTCGTCCCACGCCCGGCCGGTCGCGACGTAGTGACGATCGAGGCCGGTTGCAACGACGAGGTTTTCGGCAAACCGGGATTTGCCGGAGCGTGCGCCGCCGAGGATGAAAATGGCATTGGAGAGAGCGGTCGTCATGCGCAGACGGCCTGCTGGGAGAATGCGACACCCCACCACGCTCCCTCATTCCTGTGCCTGTCACAGGAATCCAGGCACGGCGCGTCCGCGCCGTGAATGACTCTCATTCGGGAAGTAAGTCTCTCGCGCCCAAGGACTTGGTCGCACTGGATTCCTGTGACGGGCACAGGAATGAGGGAGGAGAGGGAAATGCGCTCCAGTACCCCACGAGGCAACGCCGAATTCAATCGTTCAGCCAAAACAACCTCCGTGCTGGCAGCGGGTCTCTTGCCCAGGATTGGGCTTTTCGCCCGGCACGAATGGCAGGTCTCCTGGCTCGCGGTTGTCGGCCGCGATCGGGGCGGACCGGAAACCGGTCGCCCCTGATCGTGCCAGCGGATCTGCCTCGCCTTCCCGGCTGCATTGGTGAAGAGGTGGACGATTCGTAGAAATAGAGGCGTCCGACCCCGGTTGATCACCATGCATGTCCAGTGGCTTTTCCGGCATGTCGCCCGTCACGCCCGCCTGCATGATTGCAAGCGGGCAGGAAGGGCTCGATGCCGGATGGAAGACCCTGACCGCTCTACAGTCGCGGGGTCGGCTGTGATGAAGGCGCCCGGTGTGGGTCCGCCCCGTCACATTCCCTTTTCATCCGGAAGGCGTAACGCCGATCCGGAACCATCCGTTATATCCGAGGATGGCCAGATGACCATCCGCGTGGGATGGTCTGGCGACCATCCGTTGAGGGATGGTTAGGCAAGCTCAGGAGTGAAGTCAACCGGCCTTGGCGGTCGGCCGTGGGCGGCAAGGCAGGCACGCTCATCCAAACACGACTTACTCGACCAGGAATATCGTCATTTATCAGAGGCTTACGTCATAAATATTTGACGCGCCCGCCGGCTTTTCGCCGCAATTGCGCTGCAAGCGGACTGCGCCATCGCCCTTGACCGGGCCTCTTCCTGCCTAGTTGTCTTGCCATGCTTATGAAATTGGATCGGCGCCGGTTCCGAGCGCTGCGTGTTTTCTTCGATCCGGGGCGGCTGCGGGCGCTGACCCGCCGCAGCGAAGTCGGTCTGTCTCTGGCGGGCGCTGTCGTCGGCATTGCCTCCGGTCTTGCCGTGACCGGCATGAGCTTCGTGTCCAATGAACTGCATCAGTTGGTCTTCGGTATCGCCGACAGCGAAAGGTTGAGCTCGTCGGTGATCGACGACAAGCTGCTGCTGCTCACCGCCCCGATCATCGGCGGCATCCTGCTCGGCCTGTTGCTCTTCATTTTGGCCAAACGCCGCAAGAAGCCGATGGTCGACCCGATCGAGGCCAATGCGCTGCATGGCGGCCGCCTGTCCTTGACTGACAGCATTATCGTCGCCGTGCAGAACCTGATCTCCAACGGGTTCGGCGCCTCCGTCGGCCTGGAGGCCGGCTATACCCAGCTTGCCGCAGGGCTCGCCTCGAAACTCGGCCTGAAGCTGCAGCTTCGCCGCTCGGATCTCCGCGTCCTCGTCGGCTGCGGCGCAGCCGGCGCCATCGCCGCCGCCTTCAACGCGCCGCTGACCGGCGCCTTCTATGCCTTCGAACTGATCATCGGCACTTATACGATCGTCTCGCTGACCCCTGTGGTGGTTTCGGCCCTTGTTTCCACCCTGATCGCAAGGCTGCTCACCCACGGCGATTTCACCATCGATATCGGCGGCTTCGGCGCGGTCGTGCCGGCCGATTATATCCCGGCGCTGCTGCTCGGCGCGGTCTCAGCCGGCGTCGGCATCCTGATCATGCAGGGTGTCGCCTTTGTCGAAGAACTGGCGCGCAAGAGCGCGATCGCCCCGCCCTTCCGCCCGGCCCTCGGCGGCATCATCGTCGGGCTGCTGGCGATGATCTCGCCGCAGGTGCTTTCGGCCGGCCATGGCGCGTTGCATCTGAACCTCTCCCGCGACGTCGCCATCCCGGCGCTGATCGGCCTCTTCCTGTTGAAATCCTTGGCTTCGGCGATCTCGATCGGCTCGGGCTTCAGGGGCGGCCTGTTCTTCGCCTCGCTGTTCATGGGCGCCCTGCTCGGCAAGCTCTTTGCTTATTGCGGCCCCTATTTTGCCGATGCGACGCTGACGCCCGTCATTTATGCCGTGGTCGGCATGAGTTCGCTTGCCGTCGCCGTCATCGGCGGGCCGCTGACGATGACCTTCCTGGCGCTCGAAATCACCGGCGACTTCCCGATCACCGCGCTGGTGCTCGCCGCCGTCATCACCTCCTCGCTCGTCGTGCGCTCGACCTTCGGCTACTCCTTCGCCACATGGCGCTTCCACCTGCGCGGCGAAAGCATCCGCAGCGCCCATGACGTCGGCTGGATCCGCAACCTGACGGTGGACAAGCTGATGCGCGCGGACGTCAAGACGGCAAGGGCTGGCATCTCGCTGGAGGAATTCAAGCAGGCCTTCCCAATCGGCTCGACCCAGCGTGTCATCCTTGTCGAGGAGAGCGACAAATATGCCGGCCTCGTGCTGGTGCCGGAGATCTACGCCAACCCGACCGACACCCAGGACGAGGGCAAGACGCTTGCCGATTTCATCCACTACCGCAACGATTTCCTGCAGCCACAGATGAATGCAAGGCAGGCGGCGGCGATCTTCGATAAGAGCGAAAGCGAAGCACTCGCCGTCGTCAACAATTTGATCGAGCGCAAGGTGATCGGCCAGCTCAGCGAAAGCTATACGCTGCGCCGCTACAGCGAAGAACTGGACCGCCGCCGTCGCGAAGTCTCCGGCGAAATCTGAAGGGGTGTTATGACGCGGCGCCGGCCAGCCGGAAGACGTCGGCCTTCTTCGAAACGCCCCGCAATTCGAAAGAGCCGAGATACTCGCAGGGGACGGCTGAGGTCGCCGCGAAGCTCTCCGACAGCAGCAGGTGCTGCTCGAGCATTCCGCAGAGCTTTTCCAGCCGCGAGGCTTCGTTGACAGCCCTGCCGATCACCGTGAAGTCGAGCCGGCCGTGGGCGCCGACATTTCCGTAGAAAACCTCGCCGAGATGCAGCACGACATCGATGCCGATATCGGGGCCTCCGTTGCGTGTCCGCTCGCGATTAAGCTCTTCGTTGGCCTTCAGCAGATTCTGAGCCGAAGCCAACGCTGCCCTGCAGGCCTTTTGCGGATCCTCCGCCTCAGTCGGAAAGATCGCCAGTACACTGTCGCCCATGAACTTGAGGATCTCGCCGGAATTTTCCTCGACATGCCGGTCGATCAGCTCGAAATGCTCGTTGAGAAACCCGACGATCTCCGCGGGCTGATAGACCTCGGTCAAGGCCGTGAAATTGCGAAGGTCGGCCAGTAGGATGGCGGCATCGATGGAACCGCCCATTCCTCTGCGGGTTTCGCCGGCAAGGATACGCGCACTCGTCCTAGCGCCGGTATAGACCGCGAGGATATCGCTCGCCGTCTTCGAAACCGCCACGCGGTAGGCCGCCAGTCCGAGTGCCGGGAATAGCGCTGCGACGATCGCCAGTTGATCATCGGAAAATCCGCCCGGCGCATCGCTCGTCAGCGAGAAACCGAGCCCGCGCAACGCGACTTCCTTCGGGAATTCGAACAGGCTAATCACGTGATCCGTGCCCCCGGAAAGCGCGAATTCGTTGAGCTCGGTATAATCGAGACCCTCGCCCCTCGCCAAATTCCATCGCCCCGTTCTTTCGCCGCGGCTCAAAAGGTAAAAGATCGGCGTCTTCTCGAAGTCACGCTCCGTAGCACTGCCGTGCTCGGCATTTTCAAGGACGGTCTCACCGCCCCGCATGAAATTGGCCGCGACGCCGCGATACATCGGATGCAGGGACGGCATTCTGATACTCGCCCGCCAGATCGGAAACCCGTCCGCGATCAGCCGCTTACACAGGCCGGAAACGAGGTCGCCAATATGCTCGCTGGTGATTCCCTGCTCTATAATCCACTGAATATGACCGTTAATTTCCGAACCTCCACATGAGCCGGCGCAACCTTATGACGGCAAATCGGGCAAATGGGCGGCGATGCCGAACCGGCTGCCGCCCTATCAATTGATAGTCGCGCCAAACCGATATTTCCAGCCGTTATCAACGGCAAGTCATTTCATCCGAAGCCGGCACAACGCCGGCGGGTATCGTCCTCACATCCGGACCGTCATGCCGCCGTCGACGGTCAATACGTGGCCGTTGACGAAGGATGCGGCGCCGCTTGCAAGAAACAGTGCTGCACCGGCGATCTCGTCCGGGCGTCCCCAGCGTTGGACCGGGATGCGCTGGCGCACGAAGGGCATCAATTCCTCATTCGCGGCCATTGCCGCGTTCGTCTCCGTGGCGAACCAGCCGGGTGCGATCGCGTTGCTGGTGATGCCGTAAGGGCCGAATTCGACTGCCATGCCGCGCATCAGTCCGGTCAGACCCTGCTTGGCAGCCGGATAGACGCAGTCGCCGGGCATGACGACATGACCGCTGATCGAGGTCACCGCGATCAGGCGGCCATAATTGCGCCGCTTCATCAGCACCGCGGCATCGCGCGAAAGCATCATTGCCGCGGCCAGATCGGTGTGCAGCAGCTCGATGATGGCCTCATCGTCGAATTCGGTCAGCGGCCGCCTGTCGCGGGCGCCGACATTGTTGATCAGAATATCGAGACGGCCGCGGACCTTTTCGATATCGGCCATCACAGAACGCTGGGCCTCGCGGTCGGCGATGTCGAACACGGCAGCCTCCGCCGAGCCGCCCGCCGCACGCAGCGTTCTTAGGGCCTCGTCCAGCGTCGCCGCCGTCCGTCCGGTGATGATGACATGCGCGCCGGCCTCGGCAAGCACGCGCGCCATCTCGAAGCCCAGACCGCGGCCGCCCCCGGTCACGAGCGCCACCTGACCAGCCAGTGAAAATCTATCCATTACGCTCATGGTTTATGCTCTCGACCGAATTCTCGTGGTGAGAGAATTAATGGACTCAGTCAACTAATTTGGCAAGAGTGGAGCGGCAGACAGTGGGCGCAAGTCGCTGCTCTGAGCATTCGATGGCGCCCCAACTCTCCTCCTCCTTCATTCCTGCGCTTGTCACAGGAATGACGGAGAAGAGGTTAAGCACCTCAGATCAACCGAACATAGGGGACCTGCTTCCAGCGGGAGCAAGGCAGCGCGGCAATCCCCGCCTAACACACATCCATCCCTACCCCAGCAACCCCGCAAGCCAGCGCGCATCGAGATGCTTCTCCAGGTCACTCGCGATTTCATCCAGCGCCCACTCGACGCTCTCGCGGTAATTCCTCTGCTCCCCCGAGAGCCCAAAGCTTTGAAGCAGCAGGGCGCGATAGGCGTCGCTGCCGAAGAGCCCGTGCAGATAGGTGCCCATGATCCGGCCATCGGCCGAAAGCGCCCCGTCGGGTGCGCCGTCGATAATCGCCGAAGGCCGGTCGCAATCCGGGCCGTGGGTGATGCCGAGGTGGATCTGGTAGCCGGCAAGCGGCACGTCGTATTCAGTCGAGCGGGCATGGCTGTTGCGCACGGTTTTTTCAGGCGCCATCTCGGTCTCGACGTCGAGCAGCGCAAGCCCCGGCGTCTCGAGTGTCCCGCCCTCGAGACCGAGCGGATCGTGCACCGTGCGGCCGAGCATCTGGTAGCCGCCGCAAATGCCGATCACTCGGCCGCCGCGTCTGACATGCATATGGAGATCGCGGTCCCAGCCTTCAGCCCTGAAATCGGCGAGATCCGATATCGTCGCTTTCGAGCCGGGAAGAATGACGAGGCTCGCATCGGCAGGCAGCCGTTCGCCCGATCGCACGAAGACCAGTTCGACGTCCGCCTCGGCCCGCAGCGGGTCGAGATCGTCGAAATTGGCGATGCGCGGCAGCACCGGCACGGCGATCTTCAGCGCCCCGGTCCTGCCCTTCGCCAGCCGTTCGAGCACGACCGAATCTTCGGCCGGCAGGCGCGCCGCACCCGGCAGCCACGGCACGACGCCGAAACACGGCCAGCCGGTAAAGCCTTCGATGGCGCAGATGCCGTCGTCGAACAGGGAGATGTCGCCGCGGAACTTGTTGATGATATAGCCCGCGATCATCGCCCGGTCCCCATGATCGAGAATCGCATGCGTGCCGACCAACGAGGCGATGACGCCGCCGCGGTCGATATCGCCGACGAGCACGACAGGCACGCCGGCCCGGGTCGCAAAACCCATATTGGCGATATCGCCGGCCCTGAGATTGATCTCGGCCGGCGATCCGGCACCCTCGACGATGACGAGATCGGCGCCCGCAGCGACTTTTTCGAAGCTTTCGAGCACTGCGCCGAGCAGCTGCGGCTTCAGCCGCTGATAATCCCGCCCTTTCGCCTGTCCGAACACCCTGCCCTGCACGATGATCTGACTGCCATTCTCCGATTGCGGCTTGAGCAGCACCGGGTTCATGTGCACCGAGGACTGCGTGCGCGCCGCCAGCGATTGCAGCCACTGCGCCCGGCCGATTTCGCCGCCGTCATCGGCAACCGCCGCATTGTTCGACATGTTCTGCGGCTTGAATGGCCGGACGGCAAGCCCGCGATTGGCCGCCAGCCGGCAAAGGCCGGCGACCAGCACCGTCTTGCCGACATCCGAGCCGGTTCCCTGCAGCATGATCGCTCTTGCCATAGTGGCCGCCTTTCGCTGAGGCGAGGCCTACAATGGGCGACGATCCCGGGTCAAGGCGTGCCCTCGGTCAAGACGTGTTCTGAGTCAGGACTTGACCCTGCTCAAGCGTCCCGCAGAAACGCGAAAACCGCGCATGGCCTTGGCTCTGCGCGGTTTGCCGAAAACTCAGGCGTCTTCGCCCCTACACGGCGAAGCTCGCTTTCCCCGGTACGCACTACCTGAACCGGGGAAGCGGCGGTCATTGCCGCCACGACCCAACTGATAACGGCACATTCTTACCGGAGAGTTATTGAAGCCTTACGCAAATGTTAATTTTGACTTTTTTTGACTTTCTCGCCGAAATTTCTGCCGAAGCCCCACCGGCGATCGCCAAGAGCGTGCAAACTGCTTAAAGGCGCCATTTTCGGGATATTGAGATAAATTCTTCGAATTCAATCATTTAGTCCCGCAACCATCAGCAGAAGACGGTTGATTTCTGCGAGCGAACGCGTAGGCTTTCCAAAAACGCCATTTTCGAACCATGACCTGCGATAAGCTGCCGGAGCCGCAAGGACGAAGGCGCCCCATGAAGCGGAAAACGTTTGTCGCGGGATCGCGGCATTTCCTTTTGGGCGCCGGAGAAACTTGTCGCTGATTTGCGACCCCCGGCTGCGCATCGGTAAATGTCTCCCAGCATCCTTAGCGCGTCTGAAAAGACGCGGCGCTGTAAAGAAGAATTCGGGGAATGACGATGAAGACGATTCTGATTCCAGCCGTCTTTGCCGCGGCTCTTTCTACCGTTGCGCCGGCCGAAGCCGCAGAGTGCGGCAAGGTTTCGATCGCCGAGATGAAATGGGCCTCAGCCGGTATTGCGGCGAATTTCGACAAGATCATCCTGGAAAAGGGCTACGGCTGCTCGGTCACCATCGTCGACGGCGACACGCTGCCGACCTTCGCCTCGATGAACGAGAAAGGCACTCCGGACATCGCCTCTGAATATTGGATCAATTCCGTCAGAGCCTTGCTTGATCAGGCCGTCAACGCCGGACGGCTGGTGCAGGGAGCCGAGATCCTGGCCGACGGTGCGGTCGAGGGCTGGTGGATCCCGAAATTCATTGCCGACGCCAATCCCGACATCCGGTCGGTCGAAGATGCGCTGAAACATCCCGAACTGTTCCCCGCCGAGGACGATGTGTCGAAGGGCGCGGTCTACAATTGTCCCGCCGACTGGAGCTGCCAGATATCGACCACCAACCTGTTCAAGGCGCTTGCCGCGGACAAGAAGAGCTTCGAACTCGTCGAAACCGGCAGCCCCGAACGGCTCGATGCCTCGATTGCTCGCGCCTTCGAAAACAAGGTCGGCTGGCTCGGATACTATTGGGCGCCAACGGCCGTCCTCGGTAAATACGACATGACGCGGCTGAGCTTCGGCGTCGGCCACAACAAGACAGAGTGGGACCGCTGCACGGCGGTTGCCGGCTGCTTGAGGCCGGAAGTCAATTCCTACCCGGTCTCGCGCGCCTTCACCTTGATGACCAGGTCTTTTGCCAGCCGCTCCGGACCTGTCACCACCTATCTCAAGACCCGCAAATGGGACAATCAGACGATCAATCAGGTTCTCGCCTGGCAAGACGAAAACCACGAAAGCAACGAGGATGCCGCCATCCATTTCCTTCGCAATTACGAGGGTCTGTGGATGAAATGGGTTCCGGCCGATGTAGCCGAGAAGGTCAAGGCGAGCTTATAACGGCAGGAGACGATCAACGACCGGACGATTCGACATGAATGGCAATGTTCCCTTTCCCGACCGCGATACCGTTGCGGAAAAGCTCGCCGCGCTGTCGGAGACGGACAAATCATATCTGACGCTGCTCATGGAAAATGTCGCTCAGGACGATAACCTGCTTGACGGCCTGCGCCGCCATCTCGATCTCGCCGCGGGTTCGCGTTTCCTGAACTCGCTGAAGCTCGAAAATCTCGGCCTGTGGCTCGGAGCTCAAGCACCGGATCGGCTGCAGATCCGGCTGATGGAAACCGCCCGTTCCAGCCAGCATCCTGCTTACCAAGCCTTCCGGACCGGTCTTGACCGATCCGGCGGCCTGGAAAAGGCTTATCCCCCGGTCAACTCTTGATCCGGCCCGGTCAACATTTGATCCGGTTCCCGGGCAGGACTTGATCGGCCGATTCCCGCAGGAATCGAACGGCCGTTATTTCTTCGCAGCGCGGTCAACCGAGCGGCCGGCGTCCTGCGTGGCGTTCACGGTGTTTGCGGTATCTTTTCCTATGCCGCGGATCGTGTTGCCGCAGGAGGAGAGCGCCAGAAGAACCATCAAGGCTGCGGCGATTTTGGCCGTTGTCGTCATTTCGAATATCCTTGTTTGAAATCAACCCCGAACGGGACTTATGCCGTTCGCGCCGATAACGCACAAGGGGACAAAAGGTTCAACGCTGGAAAGAGATCGTCAGGCAGCAACCGCCTTCGCTCTCTCGGCAAAGGCGCCACGAATGCTGTCGGCTACCGTCTCGATCGGCCCTGATACTTGCGAGGCGGTCAGCAGGCGGATATCGAAAGCGCCGAGTTCCGGCAGGCCTTCCTGCGGGCCCAGGATCGCCATGTCTTCATTGACATAGGATAGCGGCAGCGGCGCAATGGCCAGATCGGAGAGCACGGCGGCGCGTTGTGCCATGGTGTGGCCGCTGAGATAGGCGACGCGATAGTGCCGTTTATTGCGTTCGAGTTGGGAGAGCGCCTCCTGGCGCCAGATGCAGCCGTCTTCCCAGATCGAGATCGGCAGTGGATCGCGGCGATGCGCCGAACCGCACCTGGCGCCGGCCCAGACCAGCCGCTCGCGGAACACCACCTCGCCACCTGTCGGGAACGGCCGCGTCGCACAGTTGATCAAGGCCAGGTCGAGCCGCTGCTCCTCCATGCGCTTTTTCAGCCCAATGCTCATGTCAATCGTCACATCGACCATGATGCCGGGATAACTTTCAGCGAAACTCTTCAGGATGCTCGGGAGCAGCCGCTCACCGATATCCTCCGGCGCGCCGAGCCTGACGACACCGCTGAGCTCCGGCATGATGAAGCGCGACACCGCCTCGTTCGACAGTGCCAGGATGTTGCGGGCGTAAGACAGCAGCATCTCGCCGTGGCGCGTCAGCGATACCGAGCGCGCGTCACGCAAAAACAGTGTTGCGCCCAGCTGTTCCTCGAGCTTCTTGATCTGCATCGACACCGCCGAAGGCGTACGGAAGACCGCCTCAGCGGCAGTCGAAAAATTGCCTGTCTCGGCGATGGCCACGAAGGTTCGCAGTACATCGTTGTCAAGCAAAGGAATGGGACGGCGAAAGGGAAGGCTCATCGTCGCATCTTTCAATTTTTCTGATTTATAACCCCATATCATTTTGTTTGATTGAATGTCAATCGGCACTCATATTCTGGGTATCGGAGGCTAAAGCAAGCAAAGGAGGCCGAACATGGCACAATCAAGCACATGGAATATCGTACAGGCTCTTTCCGCATTCAAGTCGCGCCGGCGCAGAGATGCGAACCACGAGCATGCGTTGCGGGAATTGAAGCGATTTCCGTCGCACCTGATGGCCGATTGTCAGCGTGAAATGGAGCCGCCGCTTGTGAACAGGGCCGCTCGGCCGAAGCGGGCGCTGAGGATCGTAGAATCACCGAGCCGCGCATAAGGCGCGCCGCCAGCGCCGCTTTTTTCAGACGCGCAGAGCTTGCAATTTGTCGCAGGTTCTGACTTGGTCTGCGCACGGGTCTGCTGAACAGGAACCGCAAGGACGGCTCGCCAATTCGTCACCGTGCGTAAAGCCGACCGTTGAGTCGTCTACATCCCGCCGAGCAGCTTGAAGGCGATGATCCACATGGTGAAAGCGACGACTGTTTCCACCATCCGCCAGGACGACGGTTTCGAGAAAATCGGCCGCAGCCATGTCGCGCCATATCCGAGAGAGAAGAAGAACAGGAAGGAACCCGTTACCGCTCCCGCGGCAAACGAAGCCTGCTGTTCGGGGTAACGCGTCGAGATCGTGCCGAGCAGCACGACCGTATCGAGATAGACGTGCGGATTCAGCCAGGTGAGCGCGAGGCAGGTTGCGAGCGTCTGGCGAAAGCTTGAAGTCTTGGCTTCTGCCGCCGAGAGGGTAGCGGATGACCGAAAGGCGGAATAGAGGCTTTTCGTGCCATACCAGGCGAGAAACGCCGCCCCTCCATAACGCATGACCGGATCGAGCCAGGGCATGAACCGGGCGATCTGCTGCAGGCTGGTCACGCCGAGCACGATCAGCACGGCATCTGAGAGCGCGCAGGCGAGACAGACGGCGAAAACATGTTCATTGCGCAGACCCTGGCGCAGGATGAAAGCGTTCTGCGCACCGATTGCGACAATCAAGCTGAGGCCCATCATCAGGCCGGTGGCATAGATCGAAAAATTCATTGCTTCGGCGAACACCCTCACTTCGGTAACGGTGGGCTATCGCCATTCCGCGAATTAGACTAATTAATCCAACTCATCCCAATTAAGAAAAACTAATCCATGCTCGATTATCCCGCCCTGCGCGCGGTCGCAAGCGTTGTCCAGACCGGCAGCTTTGAACGCGCCGCGACCATCCTCAACGTCACGCCATCGGCGATTTCGCAGCGCGTGAAGCAACTCGAAGAGCGTCTTGGCACCGTGCTCATCGTCAGAGGCACGCCCTGCACGGCAACGGAAAAAGGAGAATGGCTCTGTCGTCACATGGAGAATGTCGGCATGTTGGAGGCCGAACTCCTCGGGCAGTTGCCGGCGCTCTTTGATCCCGACGAGCCGCGCCAGCGGGTCACCCTTCAGATCGCCACCAATGCCGATAGTCTCGGAACGTGGTTCGTCGAGGCCATGGCGAATTTCGCGAAGAACGCGTCCTACCTCCTGAACATCGCCGTCGACGACCAGGATCACACCGCCGAATGGCTTGAGCGCGGACGGGTGATCGCCGCCGTCACCAGTCTGGAAAAGCCGATCAGGGGATGCCGTCGCTTCGAACTCGGCATTCTCCGCTATCACGCCACGGCGAGCCCCGATTTCGTTGCGCGCCACTTTCCTGATGGCGTTACCGCCGAGGCGATCCGCAATGCGCCGACGCTGACCTTCAATCAGAAGGACAGGTTGCAGAGCGGCTGGATAAGGCAGACCTTCGGACAGGATCTCGATCACCCCACCCACTGGCTGCCCTCGACGCAAAGCTTCGTCGAGGCCGCCCTTTCGGGTATGGGCTGGGGGATGAACCCGACTCAGCTGACCCGCGAACATTTCGCCTCAGGTCGGCTTGTGGAACTCGTTCCCGGTACACCGCTGGATATTCCACTCTATTGGCAGATCAACCGCCTCGCCGCCGACCGCCTGGCGGAGCTGACGCGCGAAGTCGTCACTGTGGCGAAGCGCCGCCTCTATTGCGATCAAACGTAAGCGGTGCGGCTGCCGAACTCGCTGGTCTCGTCGAAATTCTTCGTGCCGATACGGTCGCTTTCGCCGGCAAGCTCCTGCGGAGCCTCGGCGGCGGGCTTCGATCCGGCAGACGCCTCGGCCTTGCTGCTCTCGGACGCTTCGAGCTTGGCAATCTTGGCTTCCAGCGTCTCGATGGATTTTTCGATTGTGGCTTTCTCTTTCTCGTCCTTTGTCTGCGACAGGGCTGCCTGCTTTTCGGCAAGCTGCGCCTCGAGAGAAGCAAGTTGATTCGATGAACTGGAAGACGAGGTTGAAGCGGCTGAACTCAGAATGGTGGATGCAGAACTGGAAATTGCGCTGACCATAAGCATGACTTTCGATGATGGAATGTCACCTTCTAAGTCACGATTGGTAAATGCCTCATAAATAAAGTACCAAGCAGTACCATTTTTATAACAATAATTGCGTGTCGCTGAATCCGACACCACTTAGAGATCGCGTCCTATGCGATAGTGATGATCTCAAGTTCCTGGCCGCCCGTTTCCACCACGTCGCCGACAGCCCGGCCCATCAGCAACCGCGCCACCGGCGAGACATAGGAAATCGATCCGGCCTTGGGATCGGCCTCATCCTCGCCGACGATCCGATAGGTCTGCACGCGCCCGTCGTCACGGCTGAAGGTCACCGTGCTGCCAAAGGCAACAGTGTCGGTTGACGCAGGATCGGCCATAAGTTGGGCGGTGCGTAGCCTTACCGCGAGGTAGCGCAGGTCGCGCAAGGGACCTGCAGCCTGCCGCCGCCGTTCGTTCACGTCATCGATTGTGCTCGCTGCATCATAAGCCTCGCGAGCTTGCCGGAACTGCCATTCCAGAGCCGTGAGCCCGGCCTCCGTGACCAGGTTCAGATGCGGCGAAACCGGACGATCGGGCAGCAGGGTTTCCGAAGCGGTTTCGAAACTCTCTTCCTTGGTGAAGGCGACAGCCAATTCTATACTCCGTTTTGGGCGCAACGCCCTTTGGTTGACGGGCGAACTGCCCATATTTGAAACCATACATACACCGGCTGCCACCGAACCGCCAATCTCGACCTGGCGGCCGCGGCGCAACGGAAACGTCCTGCGCCGTATGGCGTTTAGACCCTGATGCATCGAGGCTGAGGAGGATCGAATGCCCGACGAGCAGCGTAAAGGGCGAGACGAAGCCTGGAGCCCGGCATGCCTTCGCTCCTGACCGACGCCATGCCGCTGACGCCGAGCTGGTGGGATATCGCCGCGCGCATCATGCTGACGGTGATTGCCGCCGGCCTTATCGGCCTCGATCGCGAGCGCGGCGGCCACGCCGCAGGCTTCAGGACCACGATCCTGGTGGCGCTTGCCGCCTGCATCGCAATGGTCCAGGCGAACCTGCTACTCTCGACCTACGGAAAAACCCTGAGTTTCTTCACGCAGATGGACGTGCTGCGTTTTCCGCTCGGCGTCCTCACAGGCGTTGGCTTTATCGGCGGCGGAGCAATCCTCAGGCGCGGCGACATGATGACCGGCGTCACCACGGCGGCAACCTTGTGGTTCATGACGGTCGTCGGCCTCTGTTTCGGCGGCGGCCAGGTCGTCACCGGCACAGTGGCGACGGTCGTTGCCTTCATCGTGCTGTCGCCACTGAAACGCCTGGACAGTTGGCTGCGCTGCGAACGCAAGGCGACACTCGTCGTCTATGGCTCGAGCTCCAATATTCCCGACCTGTCAGCTGTGCTGGACTCTGTTGAGTGCAGCGCATTGTTCGTTTCGCTGGGACAGGCCGAAGACGGCCGCATCGGCGTGACGTTCGAATTGCGCTGGCTGGCGAAAGATCCGGATGCATCAGCACGCGCAATCCTTTTCGCCGTCTCCGAGACGCACGAGGTCGCGAATTTCTCGATGCATTCGACGACGACGTGAACAGGACGACCCCCGCCATCGCTGCCGCTGTTCTTCGACCTATTTGGAGGCGTGCTCCGGTTTACCCTTTCTTTTGGTGGAGGCGAACTCCTCCAGCTGCTTCTCGCTCATGGATTCCTCCATCTGCTTCGAGGCACCCTTGAGCTCTTTCTTGGGCGTATCGCCGCGCTTGGCCGAGAGTGCGGCACCCGCCGCCTTCTGCTGGGCCTTGGACTTGGCTGGCATATCGATCTCCTTCTCGTTGGGATCAGCAGCCCTTTAAAGCTTCCTCAGTTGGTCTGGCTTGTGCGCGGCGCGTTTTCCCGATTTATCGCTCTCGACGATATATTGCGGCTCCGCCGCCGATGCCTTCACTTGGTGACTTTTGATCTTCGTGGGGCTGGTCTGCTTCTTCACCACCTTGCCTTCGGTCTCTCCCTGGCTGGTATCCCAGCTTACTTCGTCGCCCTTTTTCAATTGTTTGGACATATGTGTTCCCTTGATATGGGGCTGCGGCCGAAGCCGCAGCCGATTGCTCGTCAGTTGATGGTGGCCCACTGGCTGCGGACATCCCTGGCATTCTTCGACAGGTGAACATGTGCGTCGACGTGATCGACCCAATCGATCGGGATCAGGTGGTGTTTGCCGTCTTCCGAGTCGGTCTTCGTCAGCTTGATGCGGGTGGGACCGTCGAGATGATCGACCGTCCCCATATGGGTGCCGTCGGCAGCCCGCACTTCCATATGTTCTCGGATCTGGTCTGCGGAAATCATCGTTTCCTCCTTTGCGTCATTGCTACGAAGCGGCAACGACGTGGAGCGGACATGGTTCCGATGCGTCTTGCCGCAGCCGGAATTATGCTGGCCGGGATCAATCCAGCGACTCAAGAAAACCCGGCAGCGGCGCAATGATCATTCAATATCTCTGATGTTATCCATAAACTCTATTCGTTTGAATGATGGGTTCCCAGAGGCCATATTGGCATCATGGACATGGACGAACCTCCCATCGATGACCATGTCCCTGACCTAAGAAAGGAACCGGAAAATGACCACGCTCACCTATCGCGGTGGCGGCAAGCCCTTCACCTCCGGCGCAGGCCGCTTCGATCTGGCAAATTATGCTCGCAAGCTCGTGCTTGCCTGGACCCGCTGGCGGACCGCCCGTGAAATCGAAGCGATGCCCTTCGACATTCGCAAGGATATTGGCTGGCCGAGCACGGACGACAACAAACACCGGACCATGTAATGAATGCGACATTCCTCTCAAGATGAGGGCGGCGTCTGCATCACGCAACGCCGCCTTTTTCGCGGCCTGACCGCCCATTCCCAGGCCGTTTTCAGGCTTGAATGTCAGTCGCCCGTCAGCCCGATCTTTGTCCCATCCTCAGCCCTCCGGGCGGTTTGACTGACTAGATCGCGACCAATGTCGCATATTTGCTCTTCCCGGCCGCATTTTTCCATGCCAGTGTCGCTTTCAGGACATCGGCGCGACGCATTCCGCGCAACGAATGTATCATCGCCCCTCGAGCATGGATTTCGCTATGAACAGGATGCAGATCAAGAAGCGTTCGCTGGTCTTCTTTATGGTACCGCAATTCACCATGCTGCCCTTTTCGGCGGCCGTGGACACCTTGCGCATCGCCAATCGCATGCTCGGCTACCAGGCCTATACCTGGCGGCTCGCCTCCCTCGACGGGGAGAAGGTCTATTCCTCCTGCGGCATCGGCGTCGAGGCCAATTCCTCGCTCGCCGAAGAGCGCCGCCATCTCGGCGGCGAAAACCGGCCGGGCATGGTGCTTGTCTGTTCCGGCATCGATGTCGAGCAGTTCAACAACAAGTCGGTCAATGCCTGGCTGCGTGAGTGCTACAATCGCGGCGTTGCCGTCGGCAGCCTCTGTACGGGCGCGCATGTGCTGGCCCAGGCCGGCCTTCTGAACGGCAAGCGCTGCGCCATTCACTGGGAAAACCTGCCGGGCTTTTCGGAAGCCTTTCCGCAGGCCGAAGTCTATGCCGATCTCTACGAGATCGACGGCAATCTCTATACCTGCGCCGGCGGCACCGCCTCGCTCGACATGATGCTGAACCTCGTCGGCGAGGATTTCGGCGAAAGCCTCGTCAACCGCATCTGCGAACAGCACCTGACCGACCGCGTGCGCAACCCGCACGACCGCCAGCGCCTGCCGCTGCGCGCCCGCCTCGGCGTGCAGAACGCCAAGGTACTGTCGATCATCGAGCTGATGGAAGGCAATCTGGCCGAGCCGCTGTCGCTGATCGAGATCGCCGATGGTGCCGGCCTCTCCCGCCGCCAGATCGAACGGCTGTTCCGCCAGGAGATGGGCCGCTCGCCGGCCCGCTACTATCTCGAAATCCGCCTCGATCGCGCCCGCCATCTTCTGGTGCAATCCTCGATGCCCGTCGTCGAGGTCGCGGTTGCCTGCGGTTTCGTCTCGGCCTCGCATTTCTCCAAGTGTTATCGCGAACTCTACCATCGCTCGCCGCAGCAGGAGCGCGCCGAGCGCAAGATGACCATGGCGACCGCGCGCCAGCAGGCGGTCGCTGCCTGAGAGTTTGAAAGAGCGCGCCGCCTGACATTAGGGCGGCGCTTCGCCTGAATAGCTTATTGCGCCGCTTCTTCCGTCATCCTGGCGTCGGAATAGACCTGGTTGCGGCCTCTGTGCTTGGCCATATAGAGGAACTGGTCGGCGGCGTTGAGGTAGTTCTCGAAAGTTTCGTAGCCTTCGATTTCGGCAATGCCGATCGAAATCGTGACGCCGAGTTCCTCGTCGTCGGCGGTGACCTTCAGCCGGGAAATGTCCGAGCGGATCTCGTCGCAAAGCTTGGTCGCGGCAAGGGAATCCATCTGTGGGAAAAGGATGGCGAATTCCTCGCCGCCAAGCCGCGAGAGCAGATTGTCGCTGCCGTCGAAGATCGTGAACAGCCTGTTCGCGACAGCCTTCAGCACCTTGTCACCGATCTCGTGGCCGTAGGTATCGTTCAGCCGCTTGAAATGGTCGATATCGAGAATGGCCACGGAACTCGGCACTTTCAGCCGCAGACACTCATTCACCAGCTTCGGGCCGTTGTCGTAGAAATAGCGGCGGTTGTAGAGGCCGGTCAGGTAGTCGCACGCCGCCGCCGCCCTCAGCTGCCGCATCTGCGCCAGCGTTTCCGCATTGTTGGCGATGCGGCACTGCAATTCCTCGGCGACGAAGGGCCGGTAGACGAAATCGCTGGCGCCGGCCTTGAGGAAACTGGCAGACAGCATGCGGTCATTGGAGGCGGAAACACCGATGACGCGCAGCCTGTCCGATCCGAAGCGGTGGCGGATACGCCGCGTCAGCTCGTAGCCGCTCATGTCGGGCATATGGTGGTCGGTGACGACGAGCTCGATATCGCTGTAAGCCTCGAGTGCTGCCAGTGCCTCGAGCCCCGAATTTGCCTCGACGACGAGATATTGCTGCGCCTTCAGCAGGTCGACCAGCACCTGCCGCGCCGAGACGACATCATCGACAACGAGCACCCGCGTCTTGCGGTTGGAGATCGCCCGCCGGACGGTGGCAACCAGATTGTCGAGCGCGAATTCATTGTCCTTCAGCACGTAATCGATGACATTGCGCTCCATGATCCTGTTGCGCGTGTTGAGATCGAATGTCGCGGTGAAGACGATCGCCGGGATATCGTGCTCGATCGTGCAGTCAAGCGCTTCGCCATAGGGCGAATCCGGCAGGTTTAGATCGACGACGGCCATGGTATAGCCGTGACCGTCCTCGGCAAGTTCCTCGCGAAGAGCCTTCAACGACGGGCAGGACTTGACTGCAAGGCCGAGCTCCGTCTGGAACCGATGGCAGAGCACAGCGGAAAACATCCGGGAATCTTCAACCAGAAGTATTTTGAGCCCGCCTGAGCGGAGCCCGATGCCATCTCGCTGAAAATCCGCTTGAAAAGCCACAGCCGCTAATCCCCCATGCGTCCGATGGCCTCGACTCGGCCCTCTCCCCGGCGCGGCGGACGATAACCGAGGGGCCTGCGCGCGTGAAGGGGACAAATGACGGCGTTACTTGTAATTGCAGAAATTCGATGACGGTCTGCGACCATCATCTCCGCCTCGCTGGCGATATCGATACTGGAAGGGCCGTCAGGCAACCGCCCGCTCCCTGCGCATCGACTGGATTTGCAACAGCGTATCGAGGTTCTGGTTGACGCGGCAATAGAACTCCTCGTCGATGAAGGGGCGCAGCATGAAATCATTGCCACCGGCCTTCAGGAAACGCGCGGAAAGCAACCGGTTCGAGGAGGAGGAAACGCCGATGATGCGCAACTCATGCGAGCCGATATTCGAGCGGATGCGCCGCGTCAGCTCGAAGCCGTCGATGTCGGGCATGTTGTAATCGGTGATCATCAGGCCGATATCGCGGTTGGCCTTCAGGATCTCCAATGCCTTGGCGCCGTTCTCGGCGGTGCTGACGCGGAAATTATAGCGTTTCAGCCGGCTCGACAGCAGCGCGCGGGCCGTGGCGCTGTCGTCGACGATCAGCACGTGGTGACGATGATTGGTCAGGAACCGGCAAATCGATTCCGCCAGAAGGTCGACGGCGAAGATATTGTCCTTGAGGATATAGTCGACAATGTCCTTGGCCATCAGCTTGTCGCGCATGCCGTCGTGGAAGGTGCCGGTAAAGACGATGGTCGGGATGGAAAGATCGACCAGATATTCAAGCGCTTCGCCGTTTTCGGCGCCGGGCAGGTTGATGTTCGAGATTGCCAGCGTGATCGGATCGGAAGACTTGTCGTAGGAAAACTGCAGATCCTCGAAGCTGCGGCAGATCTCGACGTCAATGTCGAACAGCTCCTTGAGGCGTTTGCTGATCATCGAGGTGAATACGTTGGAATCTTCCGCGACAATAATACGCGCACCAGCAAACATTTCCCCGGAATATTGCATCCCCGAAATACCTAGAAACGCCATAGCAAACCTTTGATGTAAAATCTGTCCCCGGATCAATTTGGTACATCAATTGATTTGAGTAATTATTAATCGGCGCGTCCGGATGTGAAACGAAGAAGCGGCCTGATAGGGCCACCTCCGACTTCTTGCAGATATGATTAAGAAATCAGCCGCGAAACGGAGGCTGCAGCCTCGAAGGACGGGCCGATCACGCGGGTAAGACGCCACTTACGCGCGCCCATCGGCTGGCAGCGCGCCGCCGAAGCATTTTTAAACAGGGTTACGACCGACCCGCCGACGAGGCTTGCCCATGACCCAATCCGACCCGGTGATCGAATGGCTGATCGATTCCGACCCGTCGATCCGGTGGCAGGTGATGCGCGGCCTGCTGGACGCCCCGGAGCGGGAATGGATGGCCGAGCGGGCCAGGTGGAGACCGAGGGCTGGGGCGCCAGGCTGCTTGCCTGCCGGGACGAGGACGGGCAATGGGCGGGCGGCGCCTTCCTGCCGCCGGTTTCGATCCCCAGGAATGGCGCGAGCACGGCCAGCCATGGACGGCCACGAGCTTTTCGCTGTCGCAACTCAGGGAATTCGGTCTCGATCCCGCCTGCGGGCAGGCCAGGCGCAGCGTCGAATTGATCGGCACCAACGCCCGTTGGGAAGAAGACGGCCAGCCCTATTGGCAGGGCGAAGTCGAAGAATGCATCAACCGCCGCACGATCGCCGACGGCGCTTATTTCGGCATCGATGTCTCGCCAATTGTCGACAGGCTGACCGGCGAGCGTCTCGACGACGGCGGCTGGAACTGCTTGCGGGTCGACGGCTCCTACCGCTCCCCTTTCGCCAGCACCATCAATGTGCTGGAAGGCCTGCTGGAATTCGAGAGATCGACTGGCGGCACGCCGCAATGCCGGGAGGCGCGCCGGTCTGGTGAGGAATTTCTGCTTAAGCGCCACCTGTCGCGCCCCTCCGAGCTGGTACTGGAAATCCTGCCTGAGACGCACAAAGGCGCCTTCACCAAGGAAGACGGCGAGAAAGTGCTCGACGCCAAGGGCAAGCGGATCGTCTGATCCCGCTTACTTCACCACGGCCGAGCCCTTGACAATGTCGATCGTCTCGCCGCCGTCAAGCCCGATGCGGTCGCCGTCGGGCGTCGTCATGAAACAGCCGGAAGCGCAGAGGTTCTCCGAAGCACCGGCATCGACCACGACCTCGACGCGCTGGCCGCTCTCGGTGATGACAAGCACCACTGCAGCCGGATCGGTGTTGGTGATGGATGCCGCCTGAACCGCGGGCGCGGCAAGCAGCGGGACAAGCAAAACGGCGGCAAACCTTGCCATCATGTGCGGCGGCGCGGGCGCGCCCTCCCCTCGAACGACCGGTGCTGCCCTCGGCAGCGATCCCGATGGTGGAGATCATGCACATAGACCTGTGAATGATGGCTGAATGAGCCGTTCAGCTCTTCAAGCTGCCATCCGCCGTCCGCCCGCGCAGCTGCCGCACCGGCCGCTCCTCTTCCTCGATGGGCTTGTTCTTTGGAGTGTCCCGGCCGTCCGTCCGCTCCTTGACGGCATTGGCAAGGACAGGCGGAGCATCGCGATGGATGGTGAGGTCGCTCTGCGGCAGCGGGATCTCGATGCCTTCGGCCTTGAAACGCCGGAGAATCTCGATCCTGAGATTGTTGCGCACCGTCATGCCGTCGCCCATGTCGGCGAGGAAGAAGCGCAACTCGAAATCAAGCGAATAGGGTCCGAAGCGCAGGAATTCGACGTGCGGCTCGGGATTGCGCATGACCAGCGGTATCTTCGCCGTCAGTTCCAGCAGTATATCCATCACCTGCTGCGGATCGGCATTGTAGCTGACGGAAACCGGAATTTCCGAGCGGCCGATCTTGTTACGATGCGTCCAGTTGCCGACCAGGCCGTTGATCAGCTCCGAATTCGGCACGATGATCGACTGCTTGCGGAAAGTCTCGATCTCGGTGGCGCGCACCGAGATGCGCTTGACGATGCCTTCGGCCGTGCCCGAGACGACGTGGTCGCCGACCTTGAACGGCCGCTCGACGAGCAGGATCAGGCCGGAGACGAAGTTGGAAACGATGTTCTGCAGGCCGAAACCGATACCGACAGAGAGCGCCGAGGCGACGAGCGCGAAGCTCGACAGATCGATGCCGGCGGCCGAGACGCCGATGATCGCGGCGATGCCGACGCCGAGATAGCCGATGCCCGTCTTGACCGAATTGCGCACGCCGAGATCGACATGGCTTCTTGCCATCACATTTCCGTCGAGCCAGCGCTGCAGCCAGCGTGTCAGCAGGTAGACGCCGGCAAACAGCAGGATGCCGGTGCAGATGCCGAGCAGGGAGATGCTGATGCCGCCGAGCCTGACCTCGGTAAACAGCCTATAGGCGATGATCTGCAGATCCTGCACATGAAAGCCCCAGAGCAGCAGGATCAGCGGGACGCCGACGATCAGCGCCACGGCATAGATGGCAAGGCCGACGAGCAGGCCGGCCTGGTCAATCGCCACCGGCCCCAGATTGAAGCGGCGTGTCAGGAAGCGGGCAAAGAAGGTATCGCCAAAGCTTTCCTGCCTTGAAATCGCCTTGCCGGAAAGCAGGCCGACATACATGGTGGCGACAACAGCACCGGTGATGATGAGCTGCGTGGCGACGAAGCGCGCGAGCCCGACATACCCTGTCAGCGCGGCGATGATGAGACTGGCGCCGACGACCCGCAGGATGATCGCCATGCCGCGCGGCCAATGCCTTCCCGGCGCGTCGGGATCGCCGTTCCTCGCCAGCATCGGCTTGCCGAAGGAGACCGTGATCAGGATCATGCCGATGATCAGCGCCGCAAACAGGCTTCTGATCACGGTCAGCACCAGCGGCGAGCCCATCGCCTCGCTGACGGTGCCGAACAGATAGTCGAGCCCGTTGACCACAGCCATCGCCAGCAGGCAATAGCCGATCGAGCGGGCGCCGAGATTGGAAAGCCGCACAAGCCGCCAGCGCGGCTCACGCGGCGCGAAGATGGCGTTGACGAAGCGGCCGACGAAATAGACGAGCCCGATTGTTCCGAACAGCGCGCCGATGACCGGCGCGATATCCGGCCTCAGCACGTTGAAGCCGTTCAGGAAGAAGAACGAGGTGACGAGCAGCACCGAGAGCGCCAGCGTACGGATCAGGGTCGACCAGAAGGCGATCGACAACCGGCCGATATAGGATGGCTCCTCGACCGCCTCATCGCGGCGTAGATACGCGCCGAACAGCCGGTAGCTGCCGGAAAGCAGGATGAGCGCTGAGGCGAGCGACAGGAAGATCGCGGCAAACATCGGAAAACGCTTGAATTTCCAGACGAAGACGGCCCAGCTCGACAGAGCCTGCGAGAATTCGCTGATCTCGTGCACGAAGGCGCCAGCCGCATCGTCGATCACCGAAGCGGAGACCTCGGTCCGCTTGAAAAGCGTATCGGCAAACAGCTGCCGCCGCATCTCGATGATCTGGTTGACGAGCTTCGTCACCGCGATCGACAGGTTTTCGGCGTCGCCTGTCACCGCATTGATCTGCGCCCGCTCGGCAGCGAGCGTATTGCGCTCCTGGGTGACGATCTCGGCTTCGGGAGGCTGCCCGTCCTTCGGCGGATCGCCGATCTCGGCAAGCCGGTTCTTTATCTGGTCGAAACGCGGCCTGAGATTGACCGATATGGTGATGACGGCGCGGCTGAGCTCGTCGGCCTTGGTCGCGAGCCCAACCAGCGCATCGTCATTGTCGGCATTCTGCTTGACGCCGTCCTGAAGCGCCGTCAGTTGGACCTTCGCCTTGTCGATCTCTTTCGCCGCCTGGTCGAACGGCGTATCGACAGGCGCCGGCACGGCCGCCTGCGTCTGCGCTTCCTGCGCGAAGGCTGCGGCACCCTTGAAATGCGCGCCGGCGAGCGCCAGCGTCACGAGAAGAATGGTGCGAAGCAGGATGGACCTCAGCCGCAAAAGCGCCTCCGGAAAGGTTGTCGTCGGGATGGAGTTCCAGCTTTTCCTAGCAAAGAAAGGCGACAGAAAGGCGGAAGCTCCTGGAAAGGTTTAGAAGCCGGCCCCGGGCTTGGAGAGATAATCGCGTTCCCCAGCCGTCGATTCCCGTCCGAGCATGGCATTGCGGTGCGGAAAGCGGCCATAGGCGGCGATTATGTCGCGATGGCGGATCGCATAATCCAGATATTCCTCATCGCCGAGCGCGGCGAACAATGCCACCGAACGTTGCTGCTCACCAAGGTCTTCGGCATGTTCTAACGGCAGATAGAAGAAGGTGCGGCAGGCGGTCTCGACCACCTGGTCGGCGCCGACGGCAAGGGCGAGCTTGGCCTCCCGAAGCGCCAGCCCGTCGGTTGCGAAGGCGAGAGGCGTGCCGCGATAAATATTGCGGGGAAACTGGTCGAGCACGATGACGGCCGCGAGCCGGCTCTCGGCATCCGCCCGCCATTCATCACTGATGCCCGCGGCAAGAGTCAGATGCGTCTCTCGGAAGCCTTCGCGGATCTCGACGTCGAGCTCCGGCGGCGGGCGAAACCACAGCTCCCGGCCGCATCGGACGAACCAGAAATCATAGACTTCCCTCGGCGTACGGATCGTCGTCATGTTCGCTTCACCTAGCGTTATGTTCGATAATGCGGCGTCGGTAAGCCATTGCAGAGAAGGGATCATAGTGTGCGGCATGATCCATACAGCAGACCTTCCTACTTCCAGCCACCCACGTCTATCTACTTCCCCTCACTCAACGAAAACACCAGCGTCGCCTTTGTCCCATCATGCCCGGGGTCATAGGCAAAATCCGATTTCAAGCTCGCAGCCATGGCCGTCAATATCCGCGTGCCGAGCCCGGTTCCCCTCGCCGGGCTCTCCGGATCGAATCCCGCCCCATCGTCTTCGACGATGACCCTCAACGCCTCATCCGTCTGATCGACAACGACGCGGATTTCGCCCGGCACGCCGTCGGGATAGGCGTATTTGAAGGCATTGGTGACGAGCTCGCTGACGATCAGGCCGAGCGTGATCACCTTGTCGGTCGCCAGATTGACGGGCCCAGCGGTGAGCACGATGCGGTGCGGCCGTTTGTCATCGCGCACCGAGGCTTCGAGTTCGGTGAGCAGGCTGTTCAGATATTCATCCACCTGCACCGAGCCGACCTGCCGGTTGGTATAGAGCCGGCGGTGCACGCTGGCGATGGCGTTGATGCGCATCTGGGTTTCGTGCAGCGCATCGATCGCCACCTGGTCCTTGGTCATCGAGGATTGCATGCGGATCAGCGCGCCGACAAGGCCGAGACTGTTGGCGATGCGGTGATTGACCTCGGCAAGCAGCATCTCGGCAAGGTCGCGCTGCTGGCGGATCACCTCCTGCGCCTGCGCCGTCTCGCGGCGAAAGCGCGCCCGCTCCAGCGCCTGTTCGAGGGCAGCGGCGAGCAGGTCGAAATAATCGGCCGAGATCCCCTTGAGCATATAATCGTCGGCGCCGGCTTTCAGCGCCGCGACGGCGATGCTGGTATCATCCGAACCCGTCGCATAGATGACCGGCGGATGATCCGGCAGCGCCGTGATGCAGGGCAGTATGTCGAGTCCGGTCTCGCCGGCCAGAACATGATCGAGCACCACGGCGTCGATGCCGCCTTTGCCGAGTCTCGCAAGGCCGGCAGCACCGCTCTCGGCCCATTCGACCGAAAAGCCGCGCCGGCCGAGGTTCTTCTGCATCAAGAGGGCGAGTCCCTCGTCGTCATCGATATAGAGGATGCGGATCAGGGCATCCGCATCGCCGCTAGAAGTGCTCATTCCATCTCCCGGCTTTCTCTCGCAGCGACGACCGCCCGCAAGCGTCCGAGTCGTCCGCGTAGCAATGTGGTATTGCATCGGCCGCCTGCGGTAAACAGCGGCTATCCCTCGCCCTTCTTGCAGGCGGCGCGGAAGGAGGATGGCTGGAAGCCGGCATTTTCAGAACACGACCTGACCTGGAGGAGGTTCCCATGGAGCCGTTCAAGGAGATTGGAAACGGAAAACCTGAAATGAAACGCTGAAACGCCGAGCGGCCCGATTGGTTCCGCCGGCGGGCTAATTCCTCTGGAATTTCCGATGGCCGGACACTTCGGCGCCTGCCTCCGCCGGCAATTGCAGGAAGCGCAGCGACGACATGACGCCGATCGCGCCGACCACGACGAAGGCCCAGCGGAAATCGGCAAGAACGGGATTATCGGCGCCCCTGAGGGCCGAGGTGATATTCAGCACGGCCGCCGCAACGGCGACGCCGAGCAGCATCGACACCTGCTGCAGCATGCTCGACAGCGTCGAGGCCGAGCTTCGCTGCGCCGGACCGATATCGGCAAAGGCCAGTGTGTTCAGCGCGGTGAATTCCATCGACCGCGACAGGCCGGCAAGAAAAAGCAGCGCATGGATGAAAAACTGCGGTGTACCCGGCGTGAGGAAACCGCAGGCGGCGATTGAAAGTGCCGCAATCAGCCCGTTGAACACCAGCACGACGCGGAAGCCGAAGAATCGCAGCAGCGGTGTCGTCACCGTCTTCATGCCGAGATTGCCGAGGAAATAGACGAGCAGATAGGTGCCGGCAGCAATCGAACTCAGCCCGAAACCGAGCTGGAACAGGAGCGGCAGCAGGAACGGCGTCGCGTTGATCGCCACCCTGCAGGCCGTGCCAGCCGACAGCGTCGACATCGAGAAGGTCTGGACGCGGAAGGCTGAAAGGTCGAGCAGCGGATTGTCGACAGCGAGGAAATGCCGGGTCGCCATCACAGACAGCACGATGCCGGCGGCGAGCATTGATATGACGGGGAAAAGCCCGCCGTCCCATTTGACCGAAAGCTCCAGGGCGGCAAGCAGGAAGGTCAACCCTGCAGCACTCAGAACGAAGCCGGCGAAATCCAACCGGCCGGGATCTGTCTCGCGCTGCTCCGGCACGAAGCGCAGCACCAGCGCCATGCCGAGAATGCCGACCGGGATGTTGATGAGGAAGTTCCAGTGCCAGCTGGCATAGGTGGTGATGAAGCCGCCGAGCACCGGGCCGATCACGGGTGCGGTCAGCGCCGGCCAGGTGATCAGCGCAATCGCCTGGACGAGTTCGGATTTGCGGGCGTTCTTGAGCACGATGATGCGCCCGACCGGCGTCATCAGCGCGCTGCCCGCGCCTTGGAGGGCCCGCCACAGCACAAATTCCGTAAGACTGCCGGACAGACCGCAAAACAGAGAGGCGGCGGTAAAGACGGCGATCGACATCAGGAAGATACGGCGCGCACCGAACCTGTCGCCGAGCCAGCCCGACAATGGAATGAAGGCGGCCATCGTCAGCATGTAAACGGTGATGCCGATGCTCATCGACACCGGCTGGACATTAAAGCTTGCCGCCATCTGCGGCAGCGAGGTGGCGACGATCGTGCCGTCGAGGATCTGCATGAAGAAGGAAACGGCAACGACAAGCGCCACGATCTTCGCCTGGCGGCCGCTTGCCGCCTCCTGCCCGTTCTCGCTCGTCTCTGCCGTCGTCATCGATCTGCCAATGAAAGTTTGGATACCGCGGCAGGAAAACGGGAAGGAAGCCGATCGGAGATCTGCCGCGCGAGAGAACGCGGAAAAGCGCCGCGCAATGGCTGCATACGCTCGTTGCGCGCGGCCGGAAAGGCTAAATCTCGCACTGCGCGGGAATATTCCCGACGCGGCGGGCGGCGCGACTTTAAGAAAAAGGCCCCGCCGGAGCGAGGCCAAGTTTGAACCGCTCCCGGGAAAACAGGAACGGCACCGAGGTCCATATCCTGCGGCCCATCTCGCATCGAGGTCAGATTTCTCCGTATCGGTACTCTCGCAAACCAAATTCGGGGAAGCGCCGAGATTAGTCCGCGAAGTCGTTACCCACTTGGCGAGCGGCCTGTTGGGTGCAGCAACGATTGGCGCTTGCAATGTTTATATAAAGTGCTATCACTAAACATATTGCTAAACATGATGATTGAGGAGTTCATGTGAGCATTCTCTAAAATGGGTGAACATGCGACGCCGGCGGGGAGCCGGCATTGGTTCTGGGAGGAACTTATGCAGAAAACATCGAAAGCCCTTTTGGGGCTGGCTGCGGCACTCGTCATGTCGTCGGCATTGCCCAATCTCGCCAAAGCTGAGGAACTGACGCTGTGCTGGGCCGCCTGGGACCCCGCAAATGCGCTGGTCGAGCTGTCGAAGGACTTCACCGCCAAGACTGGCACGCAGATGAAGTTCGAATTCGTTCCCTGGACGAGTTATGCCGACCGCTTCCTCAACGAGCTGAATTCCCATGGCAAGCTCTGCGACCTCATCATCGGCGACAGCCAGTGGATTGGCGGCTCGGCCGAGAACGGCCACTACGTCAAGCTCAACGACTTCTTCGACAAGGAAGGCATCAAGATGGATGACTTCGTGCCGGCGACGGTCGTCGGCTATTCGGAATGGCCGAAGAACACGCCGAACTACTGGGCACTGCCTGCCATGGGCGATGTCGTCGGCTGGACCTACCGCAAGGACTGGTTCGAGAAGCCGGAACTGCAGAAGGAATTCAAAGCGAAATACGGTCGCGATCTCGCAGCTCCGAAGACCTACGACGAACTGAAGCAGATCGCCGAGTTCTTCCAGAAGCGTGAGATCGACGGCAAGACCGTCTACGGCGCCTCGATCTATACCGAGCGCGGCTCCGAAGGCATCACCATGGGCGTGACCAACGTCCTTTACGACTGGGGCTTCCAGTACGAGAACCCGAAGAAGCCTTATGACATGGAGGGCTTTGTAAACTCGGCCGACGCGGTCAAGGGTCTCGAATTCTACAAGTCGCTCTATGATTGCTGCACACCGCCCGGCAGCTCCAACGTCTACATGGTCGAATCCGCCGACGCCTTCAAATCCGGCCAAGTCGCCATGCAGATGAACTTCGCCTTCACCTGGCCCGGCCTCTACAAGGACGAGAAGGTCGGCGGCGACAGGATCGGCTTCTTCCCCAATCCTGCTGAAAAGGCGCATTTCGCCCAGCTTGGCGGCCAGGGAATCTCGGTGGTCTCTTACTCCGACAAACGCGACGCCGCCCTGCAATACATCAAGTGGTTCGCACAGCCCGATGTGCAAGCCAAATGGTGGGAGCTCGGCGGGTTCTCCTGCCTGAACTCCGTGGTCAATGCGCCGGATTTTGCCAAGAGCCAGCCCTATGCCCAGGCCTTCCTGGACTCGATGGCGATCGTCAAGGACTTCTGGGCCGAGCCGAGCTACGCCTCGCTGCTGCAAGCTATGCAGAAGCGCGTCCATAACTACGTGGTTGCCGGCAACGGCACCGCCAAGGAAGCGCTCGACGGCTTGGTGAAGGACTGGAGCGACGTCTTTAAGGACGACGGCAAGATCTAGTGCCGGACGAAGGAACAGGCGGCACCCCTCTGCGCGCCATCCTCACCAGGGTGGCGGCCCGGATCGGCAGACGAGCCGGGCCGCCAGATCTTCCATATCCCAATAGACCGGGTGAAAAATTGACCATTTCCCATTCCTCCATCGTCGAGAATGCAGTCGATGCGACAGCAAGGGCAACGCCGGTCTCGGTCGCCCGGCGCGTCCGCGGCCTCTCCGACAGCGCGATCGCCTGGCTGTTCATCGCGCCTGCCATCATCCTACTGCTGGCGATCAACATCTTCCCGCTGATCTGGGCAATCTATCTCTCCTTCACCAATTACCGCGCCAACCGGCCGAATGCGCCGGTCCAGGGTGTTGGCTTTGGAAATTACCAGCGCGTGCTGAACGACCCCGATATCTGGCAGGCGATGCAGACCACCGCGCATTTCGTCTTCTGGACCATCCTCCTGCAAACGGTGATCGGCTTCAGCCTTGCCTATCTGATCGACCGCAAGTTCCGCGGCCATGCCTTCTGGACAACGATCATCCTGATCCCGATGATGCTGTCGCCCGCCGTCGTCGGCAATTTCTGGCGCTTTCTCTACGAGCCGCAAATCGGTCTCTTCGCCTATGCCGTCTCGCTGGTATCAGGCATTCCGACCTCCGATATCCAGATGCTTGGCAATGTCACTCTGGCGCCCTGGGCGATCATCATCGTCGATACCTGGATGTGGACGCCTTATGTGATGCTGATCTGCCTCGCCGGCCTGCGCTCGATCCCCGACTATATCTACGAGGCGGCCGAGGTCGACCGCGCCTCGCCGTGGCGCCAGTTCTGGTCGATCACCGTACCGATGGCGCTGCCCTTCATCATGCTCGCCGTGCTCTTCCGCGGCATCGAGAATTTCAAGATGTTCGACATGGTGACGCTGCTCACCGGTGGCGGGCCGGGCTCGGTCACCGAAGTCGCCTCGATCACGCTGAAGCGCGCTGCCTTCGAAAGCTGGGCGACCGGCCGGGCCTCGGCCTTCGCCATCATCCTCTTCGTCGCGGTGTTCGGGCTCGCCAACATCTATGTCAAGGCATTGAATAGGGTGAAGCAACGATGAGCGCCGCCAACTCAGCCCATTCGGTCGTCGCACCGAGCCGTTCAAGCAAGCGTATCGCCGGCACGATTGTCGTCCTCTATGCGCTGATCACCCTCATTCCGCTCGTCTGGATCTTCCTGACCAGCATCAAGTCTCCGCCGGATTCGATCAGCTATCCGCCGAAGATCGTCTTCACGCCATCGCTCGAAGGTTATTGCAACCTGTTCACCACGCGTACGCGGCAGACGCCCGACTATATCGCCTCGCTGCCGGCGCCGGTCGACACCTGTGATGAGGTGACCCGCAAGCGCAACATGGTGATCGCAGGTCCGTCGAATTTCCTGCCGCGCTTCATCAATTCGCTGGTGATCGCCTTCGGCTCCACCTTCCTGGCGGTCTTACTCGGAACGCTTGCCGCCTATGGCTTCTCGCGCTTCAAGGTCCCGCTTGCCGACGACCTGTTGTTCTTCATCCTGTCGACGCGCATGATGCCGCCGATTGCCGTCGCCATCCCGATCTACCTGATGTATCGCGAACTCGGCTTGTCGGACACGGCCGTGGGCATGATCCTGCTCTATACCGCCGTCAACGTCTCGCTCGCCGTCTGGCTGCTCAAGGGTTTTATCGACGAGATCCCGCGCGAATACGAGGAAGCGGCGATGATCGACGGCTATACGAGGCTGCAGGCCTTCCGCAAGGTCGTGCTGCCGCAGGCAACCACCGGCATCGCCGCGACCGCGATCTTCTGCCTGATCTTTGCCTGGAACGAATATGCCTTCGCCGCCCTGCTGACCTCGGGCGAGGCCCAGACCGCACCGCCCTTCATCCCGACGATAATCGGCGAAGGCGGGCAGGACTGGCCGGCCGTCGCCGCCGGCACGACGATCTTCCTGATCCCGATCCTCGTCTTCACCATTTTATTGCGCAAGCAGCTGCTGCGCGGCATCACCTTCGGAGCCGTCCGCAAATGACCCACCTGATCGAAACACGCACCCCTGCCCGCTCGAAACGACCATTCTTCCTGCGCCGCGGCCCGATGGAGAGCATCGCAACCGTTCTGATCGGGCTCGGCTTCCTGATGCTGTTCCAGCCCTTCCTGCTGGTGCTTTACACCTATTCGCTGGTCACCCTCCTTGCGGGCACCGTCATGTTCATCATCGTCTCGAAATTCCCGGAGTAAATCATGGCGGATATCCGGATCGAAAATCTCCGCAAGGAGTTCGGCAGTTTCGTCGCCGTGCAGGATTCGAGCTTCACCGTTCATGACGGTGAATTCCTGGCGCTGCTCGGTCCATCAGGCTGCGGCAAAACGACGACGCTTCGCATGATCGCCGGCCTCGAGCTGCCGAGCAGTGGCAAGATCTATCTCGACGGCGAGGATGTTACGTTCAACCGCGCCAGCGCCCGTGACATCGCCTTCGTCTTCCAGCTCTTCGCACTCTACCCGCATATGAACGTGCGCAAGAATATCGGCTTCCCCTTGCTGTCGCAGGGCATGCCCAAGGCCGAAATCCGCCAGCGCGTCGAAGAGACCGCTCGCCTGCTGCAGATCGACCATATTCTCAACCGCTCGGTCTCGGGTCTCGCCGGCGGCGACCGGCAGCGCGTGGCGCTCGGCCGCGCCATCGTCCGGCGCCCGAAATGCTTCCTGATGGACGAGCCGCTCGGCACGCTCGACGCCGAGTTCCGCGAAATCATGGTCCACGAGCTACGCGAACTGCACAACCGCATCCATGCCACGACCGTCTACGTCACTCACGACCAGCACGAGGCGATGGCGATGGCCGACAAGATTGCCGTCATGAACCATGGCATCATCGAGCAGTTCGGCACGCCGCAGGAAATCTACGCCAAGCCCGCGACCATGTATGTCGCCGATTTCATCGGCTCACCGCCGATGAACTTCATGCGCTTCACCTCGGGACTGAAAAGCGGTGACCGCTCCATCCTGCTCGACGGCGTCGATGTCGCCGTTCCGGAGATCCATCAGGACATGGCCCAAAGCGAGCTCGCGCTCGGCGTGCGGCCGGAGCATATCCGATTCAGCGACGCCTCGGCGCTCCGCGGCGCCATCTACGGCAGCGAATATCTCGGCACCAACCAGGTCGTGGCCGTGGAAACCCAGGGCGGCCTGATCAAGGCCCGCGTTCCCGCCAATCGCAGCTTCCGGATCGGCGAGACAGTCGGCCTCGAATTCAACCCGTTGAAACTCGCGCTCTTCGATTGCACGTCGGGCCGCGCGGTGCCGTCCCAGCTCTATCAGGAGACCCGGCATGGCTGATGTCGTCCTCAGAAAACTTAACAAGCGCTTCGGCGACACCCAGGCTCTATCGGATCTCGATCTGTCGATCCGCGACGGCGAATTCGTCGTGCTGCTCGGTCCTACAGGCGCCGGCAAGACCACGACGCTACGGCTGATCGCCGGCTTGGAAAGGCCGGATAGCGGCCGCATCGAGATCGGCGGCCGCGATGTCGCCGCGGAAGCACCCGCCGAGCGTGACGTTGCCTTCGTCTTCCAGCAATATTCGCTCTATCCGCACATGACGGTTTACGAGAACCTCGCCTTCCCGCTGAAGGCGCCGGTCCGCAAGCTGAGTGCGGTGGAGATCGACCGGCGCGTCCGCGAGGTCGCCCGCATGGTCAGGATCGACCACAAGCTGGAGAACCGCTCGACCAGGCTTTCCGGCGGCGAGATGCAGCGTGTCGCGATCGGACGGGCATTGGTGCGCCGGCCGGCGATCTATCTGATGGATGAACCCTTGTCCTCGCTCGATGCGAAGCTGCGCGCCGAACTGCGCCTGGAACTGAAGCGCATCCAGAAGGAACTCGGCTCGACGCTGCTCTATGTCACCCATGACCAGGTGGAAGCCATGACCATGGCCGACCGGATCGGCATCGTCGCCGAGGGCCGGCTGATGCAAGTCGGAACACCGCGCGAGATCTATGGCAATCCCGCCAATCTGCACGTCGCCGCCCGCCTCGGCCAGCCGCACATCAACCTTCTGCCGGCGGACCTCCTGCCGGGCGGCCGGCCGCCGGCCGGCACGAAGACAGTCGGCGCCCGCACCGAACATCTCGACATAATCGTCGGCAAGGATGCCAATGCCGAGATCGACTGGATCGAGCATCTCGGCGACCAGAACCACCTGCACATCAGGGTTGCCGATCCCAAACAGCCAGCGCGGGATCACAAGCTCGTCACACTTGCAGATCCATATCTGGCGATCGCACCGGGCGACCGGATCAGCCTGACGCTGCGCGATCCGCTTTATTTCGACGCGAGTGGACAGCGCCTTTCCTGACCGGCAAACAGACGTGGTGATGGCATGAAAAACAAACAGACGGGTGTCAATCGATGAAACATTTCTTCAACCGCAGGGAAAACATCGTCACCGAATCCTTGGACGGTCTGCTTCTGACGAGCGGTGCTGGCCGTCTTGCCCGCCTCGACAGCTATCCCGACATCAAGGTGATCCTGCGCGCCGACTGGGACAAGTCGAAGGTGGCGATCATATCAGGCGGCGGCGCCGGTCATGAGCCCTCCCATGCCGGCTTCGTCGGTAAGGGCATGCTAACGGCTGCCGTCTCCGGCGAAATCTTCGCCTCGCCGAGTGTCGATGCCGTGCTGACGGCGATCCGCGCCGTCGCCGGCGAAAAGGGCGCCCTGCTGATCGTCAAAAACTATACCGGCGACCGCCTGAATTTCGGCCTCGCCGCCGAAAAGGCGCGCGCCGAAGGCTTCGATGTCGAGATGGTCATCGTCGCCGACGACATCGCTATCCCCGGCATCAACCAGCCGCGCGGCGTGGCCGGCACGCTATTCGTCCACAAGATCGCAGGCTATCACGCCGAAAGGGGCGAGGACCTGAAGACGGTCGCAACCTATGCCGCTAGTGCCGCAGGCGACATCATTTCGCTTGGCATGTCGCTCTCCACTTGCAGCGTGCCCGGCCAGGCGCATGAGGACCGTCTCGGAGCCGACGAGGGCGAACTCGGCCTCGGCATCCACGGCGAACCTGGCATCGAGCGCATCACGCTGCAGCCGGTCGCCGATATCGTCGCCACCATGGTGGCGCGCCTGTCGCCGACGTTGCGCGAAGGGGTAAGCCACGCCCTCCTCGTCAACAATCTCGGCGCCGTGCCGCCGCTCGAAATGGCGGTCATCGCAAATGCCGTGCTGTCCTCGCGGCTTGGCCGTCACGTCCGACTGATCATCGGGCCGGCGCCGATGATGACCGCGCTCAATATGAACGGCTTCTCGCTGTCGCTGATCCGGCTGGATGACGTTCGCGAGGCGGCGCTGACGGCGGCGGTGGAACCGCATGCCTGGATGCCTGCCGTCGAACGCCACGAGATCAACATCATCGCCGCACCGAGAACGCCGGCCGGCATGAATGGCGCGGCCGCAGCCGGGGAAAACACGCGCAACCGTCGCTTGATCACGGCGCTCTGCGAGCATCTGATCTCGCAGGAAAGCGAACTCAACAGGCTGGACGGCCGCGTCGGCGACGGCGATACCGGCTCGACAGTGTCGGCGGGCGCCCGCAGCGTGCTTGCCCGCCTCGACACGCTGCCGCTAGATCGTCCGGCGGCAACGCTCGCCTCGCTCGGCGATATCCTCGGCACCAGCATGGGCGGGTCGAGCGGCGTGCTGCTATCGATCTTCTTCACCGCGGCGGCAAAGGCGATGGCTGACAAGGCCGAATTCGCCGCCGCTCTCCTTGCAGGGCTCGACAGGATGACGTTCTATGGGGGCGCCGGAGTCGGCGACCGGACGATGGTCGATGCGCTGTCGCCCGCCCTGCAGGCGCTCGCGTCGGGCGATGTCGCTGCGGCGGCAAAGGCTGCGGCATCAGGCGCCGAGTCGACGAAGACGATGACGAAGGCGAGAGCCGGGCGCGCCTCCTATATCGGCGAAAGAGATCTGGCGGGCGTCGCCGATCCCGGCGCCGTCGCGGTTGCCGGCGCGTTCGGGGTGGTGGCCAGCCTCGCCTGACCTGAGTAAAGTTTGAGAGCCGCACGGGAGATGCGGCGACAGGGAGGATGACAGTGCAGGCGGAACCGGTGCTTGTGGCAGGATTGATCGAG
The DNA here is from genome assembly GCF_019793435.1 of Rhizobium redzepovicii. Lineage (GTDB taxonomy): Bacteria > Pseudomonadota > Alphaproteobacteria > Rhizobiales > Rhizobiaceae > Rhizobium > Rhizobium redzepovicii. The sequence continues at coordinate 92,094 of NZ_JAILYH010000015.1, forward strand.
GTGTGCCGCGCGACGATCGCGGCAAACAGCGATCACCTCTGCGCGCTCGATCGCGCCATCGGCGATGGCGATCACGGAACCAATATGCGGCGCGGCTGCGAGGCAGTCAGCGCCGAAGGCGAAAGCCTGTCCAGCCTGCCCTTCCCCGACGCCATGGAAAAGATCGGCCTGACGCTGGTGATGAATGTCGGCGGAGCGGCCGGGCCGCTCTACGGCACGCTGCTGATGGAGATCGGTCGCGAGCTTCGCAAAAGCGACGAGACGGCCGATTTTTCGCTGGTGCTGAAGCAGGCTATCGACGCCGTCGCGAGACGCGGTCGGGCGCATGCCGGCGACAAGACCCTGCTCGACGTGCTCTATCCCGTGCATGCCGCGTTAGCGAAGAGGTCTCCACTCGGTGACGTCGCCCGCAAGGCCGAACGCTCGGCCAACAGAACCGCCGCGATGAAGGCGATGCGCGGGCGCGCCGCCTATCTCGGTGACCGCTCGATCGGCCATGTCGATCCCGGCGCGTCGAGCTGCGCGCTGCTGACCACGGCAATCTGCCGCTATCTCGGGGAGCATCGTCCGCAATGAATGGAAAGACCGCAAATGTGGGTATCGTGATCGTCTCCCACTCGCCGCTGGTGGCAAGGGGTATCGCCGACATGGTCAGGCAGATGGTGGGCGACAGCGTGCCGCTCTCTTGGTCAGGCGGCAATGTCCATGGCGATCTCGGGACCGATGCCGGCGGCATCCTGAGAGCGATCGAGGCCGCCTGGTCCGAGGCCGGCGTCGCCGTCTTCGTCGACCTCGGCGGCGCCGAAACCAACAGCGAGATGGCGATCGAAATGCTGGGCCTTCCCCGCTCGGCCCTCGTCTCCATATGCAACGCGCCGCTCGTCGAAGGCGCCGTCATCGCTGCTGCCGAGGCGTCGGGGGGCGCGTCGCTGGCCAAGGTCGTCGCCACAGCCGAGGAACTGTCCCCCTGATGACACCAGGATTGCGTAGTGAAAAACAGGAGCCCGATCCATTGCACGTGAATTGCCAGACGGAGGTGGAAGTCAAGCACGGTGTCGGGCTGCACGCCCGCCCCTCCGTCACCTTCACGCGGCTTGCCAAGTCCTTCCCCTGTTCGATCGAGGTCGCCGTCAACGGCAGCGATATCTGGCTGAACGGCAAGAGCATCATCAAGATCATGGGCGCGAGAATCCGTAAAGGTTCGATCCTCAGGATCCGCGCCGACGGCATTCTCGCCGAAGAGGCGATCCGCGCGCTGAAGGAACTCATCGAGCGCAACTTCGATGAGGAAAAGAAGCATGGCCGAACCGCTTAGACTGAAAGCGAAGAGCGCATCCCCGGGCATCGCATCCGGCCCGGCCTTTCTCGCGGAGGAGCCGAAGGCTCCTTCCGCTGCCGAGCGGCCGGACGCCGCCCCTGCATCCCGAGCCGTCGGTGGATACAGCGCGCTGGAGAAGGCGATCGACATCTCGATCGGCGAACTCGAGCACCTTGCCGATGGAGCCGATGCCGAAAGCCGGGATATCATCGATTTCCAGATCGAGGTGCTGCGCGATCCGACGATCGCGGAAGCGACGGGCGCGCGCATGGAGGCCGACGAGAATGTCGTCTTCGCCTGGGTCGCCACCCTCGACGCCTATATCGGTGAACTCGAAGCGGCCGACGAAGAACAAATGCGGGCACGCGCCGTCGATATTCTCGACATCAAGAACCGCGTGCTCGGGGCGCTCGCCGGCACCCCGATCGCCGATTTCCCGCCCGGCTCGGTCTTCGTTGGGAAGGATATGGAGCCGAGCCGCTTTCTCGCCCATGACTGGTCGAAAGGCGGCGGCATCGCGCTGTTTGCAGGCAGCACCGCCGGCCACGTCGCCCTGCTTGCCAGGGCGAAATCAGTGCCGATGGTGGTCGGCACGGGCCGCTTTTCGGCAGCAGATGGAGATCCCGTTCGCGTGGATGGCGATGCCGGCACGGTCGTCCTGAAGGCCGGCGGCATGCTGATCCCCTTGCCGGCGCCCGCACGAACTCCTGCCACCGACAAGCAAACAGCAAGCGGCGAGCTACGCACGGCGGATGGCGTCCCGATCCTGCTCTCCATCAACATCAACGATCCTGCCGAGATCGGCGCGCTCGATCCGGCAACGGCAGGCGTCGGCCTGATGCGCTCGGAGTTTTCAGTTGCCTCGGTCGCCGATGCCGCCAACGAGGAACGACAGCTGGCAATCTATCGCCGCGTGCTGGAGCAGGCGGGCGAAAAGCCGGTAACGATCCGCATGCTCGATATCGGCGGCGACAAGCCGCTCGCCGGCCTGGAAGACCTGCCGGCTCTCGCCGCCTCGGGTCTGCGTGGTATCCGGCTGCTGCTTGCCCAGCCGGAAATTGCCCGCGTCCAGGCCCGCGCCCTACTGCGCGCCGCCGTCTTCGGCAGGCTGTCGGTGATGCTGCCGATGGTGACCTACCCTGATGAGGTCGACAGGATGCGCGAGCTATTCCGCGAGGAAGCCGAAAAGCTTGGCCGCCGTTCGCTTCCCCACCGGATGCCGCCGATCGGCATGATGGTGGAGGTGCCATCAGCCGCATTGATGCTCGACACGTTCGGCGCGGCGGCGTTCTTCTCGTTCGGAACCAACGATCTCACGCAGTATCTTGCCGCCTCCACGCGCGACGACATCGATGCCGATGCCGGCAAGACCGCACCCGCCGTGCTCCGGCTGATTGCTCAGGCTGTGAAGCTTGCCGCCGGCAAGCCCACCAGTATCTGCGGCGACATGGCCGGCAATCCCAGCTATCTGCCAGGGCTGCTCGCCGCCGGCCTTCGGCATTTTTCCGTGGCGCCGGCCCGGCGTCCCGCGATAAGATCGGCGATCATCGGCCTCAACGCCGATGGCACAAAGGCAGCCGGAGAATAGGATGGCGCGCGAAGACACCGAAGACGCCATTATCGCCTACAAGTCCATTCTGGCGCAGATCATCGACAACAGGCCATCGGGCACGCGTCAGCGCCTGGCGACGGCGCTTGGAAAACATCGCAGCTTCGTCACCCAGATCACCAGCCCGACCTATGCAACGCCGCTGCCGGCGCGCCATCTCGCGACCATCGTCCGCGTCTGCCATTTTAGCGCTGCCGAAGAGGAGCGCTTTCTCGAAGCCTATCAGGCCGCCCATCCCGGCAAGTTGCCGGATCTCGGCCATTCCGAGAAATTGCGACACCTGTCGCTAATGGTGCCCGACTTCGGTGACGACAGGAAGAATCGGCTGCTGGAAGAGGCGATCTCCGATCTGGTGCAGAAGATCGTCGCGATTTCAGGGGCGAGTGAGTAGTGGTGAGCAGGTTGACGTAACGTAATGCCTTTGGCCTTGGGAGGGGCTTGATGAAGAAGTTCATGAACACTGCGGAATCCATGGTCGCCGAAAGCGTCGAAGGCTTCGTGCGCGCCCATGAGGCCTTCGTGGTGTTCGGGCCTGAGCGCAGATGCATCCGCCGCCGCCATCTCACCCCTGGCAAGGTGGCTCTCATATCAGGCGGCGGCGCCGGCCATGAGCCGATGCATATCGGCTTCGTCGGCCAAGGCATGCTGGATGCCGCGTGCGTCGGCCATATCTTCACCTCTCCGACACCGAGCCAGATCATCGCCGCCATCGAAGAGGCCGATACCGGCGCCGGCTGCCTGCTCGTGGTCAAGAACTATGACGGCGATCTGATGAATTTCGAAATGGCGATCGAGATGGCCGGCGACCGCCACAACATCGACATGGTCGTCGTCAGCGACGACATCGAAACGTCGCGGATCGGCGAAGGCAGAGGCCGACGCGGCGTCGCCGGAACACTGATCGTCGAAAAGCTCTTGGGTGCAGCGGCCGAGCGCGGCATGCCGCTGGCCGAGTTGAAGCAGCTTGGCGAGGGGTTGAACACCCGCATCCGCTCGATGGGTGTGGCGCTGAACGGCGTGACGGTGCCGCAGACCGAGCGCACGACGTTTGCGCTCGGGCCTGGCGAGATGGAAATGGGCGTCGGCATCCATGGCGAGCCCGGCCATGCCAGGCAGCCCTTCGCAGCCTCCGACGCCATCATCGGCCATCTCTGCGAGACCATCGCCGGCGACATCGCGGCAGCGCCTCACGCAAGGGCACTGCTCTTCGTCAACGGCCTCGGCGGCACGCCGCCGGCCGAACTCTACCTGGCCTACAACGGCGCCCGCCGCTTTATCGAGGAAAGAGGCATCTCGATCGAGCGCTCGCTTGTGGGAACCTATGTCACTTCGCTCGACATGCAGGGCCTGTCCATCACCCTCGCCCTCCTGACCAACGAGGAGATCGCGCTGTGGGATGCCCCGGTGGCGACCGCAGCTCTAAATTGGCCGTAAAAGTTCCCCAGGCGTCAGAGGTAAAGCGCTGCCATCTTCCGCCATGCGCCGGCACGGTGGGCGCGACCATCCCACACATGCAGCTGATGGCCGACATTCTTGTCCGCGAGCAGCCGACTGAAATGCCGGTTGTTGTCGAGAAAAGGATCAGCATCGCCGATGGTGAGAACGATGTCGCGTCGCGCAGCCTGTCGAGCCGCCAGTCGCCGCCGAGACCGGGCAGGAAATGCATCGGCGTGTGGAAATAGACGCCGACGTCGTAATAGCCATCAAACAGGTCGCCGAAGGATTCCACCTTCATCGTCAGATCGTAGCGCCCGGAAAAGGCGACGAGCTTCCGGAAGAGATGCGGGTGGCGGAAGACGAGGCTTGCCGCCTGGAAGGCGCCGAGGCTGCATCCGTGCTGCACGATGGTCCAGTCATGCGGGTTCTTCGCCGCCATCAGCGGCAGCACCTCGTTGAGGATATAATCCTCCAAAGCGGCATGCCGGCGGATGCGATCGGCCGGATGGCGGTGGAAGCCGTAAAGGCTCTCGGTTGCCAGTCCCTCGATGCAATAAAGCTGGAGATGACCGGCCTGCAGCTTGTCTGCAAGGCTTGCGACCAGACCGAGCTGTTCATATTCGAAAAAGCGCCCTTCCCGCGTCGGAAAGACCAGCACCTTTGCGCCGGCATGGCCGAGCACCAGCATCTCCATGTCTCGATGCAGACGCTGACTGTACCAGCGCAGATATTCGCGGTTCATGGCACCCTGAAGAACTGTCCGATCTCGTCGCGGAGCACCGCTTCTTGCTCAGCACTTCCAGGGTAGTCGAAATGCCCGGCGTCCAGGATGAAGATTTCATTAAATTTCGGTATCGAATTGGCGACAGCGAACTGGCAGGGCGGCGCGACCGAAGGATCGAAAAGCGCCACCGCCGTCAGCATCGGCACCCTGATCCGCCGCGCGGCTGTCGCCGCATCGAAGAAGCGCAGCGTCTCCAGCACGTTTCCATGTTCCGCCTGATATTCCTGCACTCCTTGCGCACTGCCGGCGCTCGGCAGTTCGAGGCGCAGCGGCTGGTGCCCGAAGCTTGGAAGTGCGAGATGCCCGCGGTCGATGCGCGGATCATAAGCGATCGCCATCGCTCCGATACCGCCGCCGAAGCTGATGCCGCTATAACCGATATGCCCCGAGAGCCAGGGATAGAGAGCTGCGAGCGTCGAGACGGCAAGCCAGATATCCTCGACGCAGCCGCCGATGATATAGGAGTCCTTCTTGTCGATTTCGTGCAGCACGTGCCAGGAAGGATTCTGCGAAATCGGCGGATGGGCGCTGAGCGACAGCCCGCGGCAGCAGGGAAAGATCAGCGCCGTTTCCTCGACCGGCAGGTCGAAATCCGGCCGGTCGCGCCCGCCGTAACCATGGCCGACGACGAGACCGCGCCGCACCTGCCCGCCGCGCGGCAGGAGCAGCCAGCCGCCGATCCGGAACGCATTCGTAGAGAGATAGACGAGGTCGAGCACGTGCCAATCGGGATGGGTGAGCTGGCTCCGGGAAAGAACCGGCTGCGGATCGACCGTCAGCGCCTTTTGATAGCGTGCCTTCCAGAATGCGTCGAAACCATCAGGCTCCTCCGGCGGCTCGACCGCAAGGAGTTCCTCGAGCCGCATGCCGTAGGTCGGATCGAAGGAGAAGGGATGGGTTATGGGAATGCTCATCCGGACTTTGTCGCGTGAAAGCGCCCGGCGCGCAAGACGATGTGGCGGCACTTGCCCACCCGCTCTCACCAGCAGCGCTCATGCGCCCGCAGGCCAATAAGCCGATGTGAATTCCCCTAAGGGATCGGGCAGTGGTATTTATAGTGAGCCAAGGTCATCATCAGCTCGTCGCCCGTCGCCTCGCGTATGCCGGGATTTTCTTCGAGGAACGTGCATAGCGCATTGCCGATCGCTTCCGCCGTGGCCCCGGTTGGAATGCAGACGTTAACTCCAACGGCGATTGCAAAATGCGCCGAGTTCACCATCCTGCTGGGTGTGGGAGCGGCCTCGGTAAAAATGCGACGGGCGAGATACTCGTCACTATTCCATTTGTCCAACCAGCCGGCAACATACCCGACGACAAACTGCCGGGACCCGCTGCAATCAGAATAGAGAACGTCACCGCCAGATAATCCGGCGGGAATCTTTGCTGAAACCGTTGCCAACAGGGTGGCGATAAGAATGCCCGACATCACATCTCCCCAAGTCTCAATGGCGCGGAGCTTCGATCGGGAAAATGTCGGAAATGAGCTTCAAACGTGTCATCTTTTGTGCCGCATTCAAAAGTAGCAATGAGCGGCAATATGTGTGCGGTTACGAGGTCGACAAAACGCGGTGCAATCCCACGATACGCCCTCGCCTAAGGAGTTGGACGCACCGGATTCTCGTGATCGCCCGCCGTCAACCGCGGTCGAAACGGCTGACCTCAAGTCCGCTGCCAACCGGCAGCAGCACGCTTGAGATTCCCGGCCTGGCGCGGATGGCTTCGCCGTAGCGCCTTACATCCTCGCCCCCGGGCCGGATCATATTGTCGGCGACGATGATCGCGCCCGAATTGAGCTTGGGATAGAAGGCCTCGAGGCAGGGAAGGTAGAGATCCTTCCAGAGATCCACGAGCACGAAGTCGATGCCCTCAGAAAGCGCGTCGATCATCTGGACGGCGTCGCCGACTTTGAACTCGACATGGTCGGCAAGGCCCGCCTTGACGGCCATATCGCGCGCATAGGCCGACTTGTAATCGTGCATTTCCATGGTGATCAGCCGGCCGCCTGAAGCGCGGGCGGCTTCCGCCAGCCATATCCCCGAATAGCCGAAGGAGGTGCCAAGTTCGAGAATGGTCGGCGCCCTGAGGCTCCTGGCGAGGATGTTGATGAACTGCCCGGTCTCCGGCCCGACCGCGCGCAGCCGCTGGTCCTGCCCTCCGTCGCGGCCGCCGGGAGGCAGCTCGCGCGGGCTGTTGCGCTCCGTGTCGATCATGCTGTGATAGATATCGAGCACTTCCTCGATCCTGTTGTCCATCGGCCCGCCCTTCTGTCTCGATTGTTGGCCGACATTGCCCGACCGAACGGGCTGCGAAAAGTTAAAGTTCGGCAATCATCGGGTTTTGCGGCCTCGCTGCGGTTGCACATGCCGCCGCGCTCCGCTACATCAAACCCGTCAATGGCCGGGTCACCCAGCCACGTAAGCGTTAACGTCACTCAACGCGTATGATCGAACGGCTTTGCGGCTTCGATCTGCGCGACTGTGTCCTGCGGATCGAGTTTCAAAAGCTCATGAGGACACATGGATAACAATCAATTCAAAGAGCAGACTTCACCGGCCCCCGGCATCGAGCGGGTGCGCCACGACACACGGCGGCGCACCCTAACGGTCGAAAGCGTCATCGACATCACCCCCGGCATGCGCCGCATCGCATTGAGCGGCGACGATCTCGCCGATTTCACCAGCCTTGCGCCCGACGACCACATCAAGATCTTTGTTCCCGCCGCCGATGGCGGAGAAGAGCGCCGGGATTACACGCCGCGCCGCTATGACAATGCCGCGCGCAGATTGACCATTGACTTCGCCTTGCACGAGGGAGGTCCGGTCACGCAATGGGCGATCGGCGCACGCCCAGGCGACCGGCTCGAGATCGGCGGGCCAAGGGGCTCCGCCGTGGTTTCGAAGGCGGTGACGCGATGGTTGCTGATCGGCGACGAGACCGCGCTGCCGGCGATCGGCCGCCGGATCGAGGAGAGTGCGGCCGAAACTGCCATCACCGCGATCGCCGCCGTCACCGGCCCGCTGGAAGAGCAGAGCTTCGAGACCCGAGCGGACCTTGATATCCATTGGGCGCACCGGCCTCTCTCCGAGGCAACCGATGCCGCGGCACTGCTTAAACTGTTGAGCATGATCGACATCAAGCCGGAAACCTTCGTCTGGGTCGCGGCGGAAGCCTCGGTGACACGCGAGATCCGCGCCCATCTGCTGGAACGGGGCTACCCGCTGAGCTGGATCAAGGCATCCGGCTATTGGGTATTCGGCAAGGCCGATACGACGGAGAAGTTCAGTTAACCCGTAGGACGCCGACGCTGGCCGCCGCTCCGGAAGCCGGAGCGACGGCCGGATACACTGTCAGAAAAGCAGCCGGATACACATTGCGATTTAATCGGATGCGATATATATGTATTCGTAAGCAACCAGAGCGTCGATAGGATTCCTATGCCCACCACCAAAACCGCGAAAAAGCCCGAGATGCCTGCACCCCCCGCCCCAGGTGCGGACCGCCGTAAGCTTTCGACTTTCCTGTGCTTCGCGGTCTATTCGGCCAATCTCGCCTTCGGCCGCGCCTACAAGCCGGTCCTGGACGCACTGGGCCTGACCTATACCCAATATATCGCCATGGTGGCCCTCTCGGAGGATGACGATCAGACGGTGAGTATGCTGGGGGAAAAACTGTTCCTCGAATCCAACACGCTGACGCCCATTCTCAAGAAGCTGGAGTCCTCGGGCTTTATCACCCGTCATCGCGACCCCGCCGACGAACGCCAAGTGCGTGTCAGCCTGACGCCGGCGGGGCGCGATCTTCTCGACACCGATCCCGGCTCTGTCCTGATCGACGCCGTCGGCCTCGGCGACGATTTCCCCATCGTGCAGAAATCGGTGACGCGGCTGCGCGACAACCTGCTGCGGGCGCGGGCGCAAAAACCATGATCGCGACACATGTCGACATTCGGTGACATGCCCGAGATCGCGATCGGCGCATTGATCGGGAATGGCAGCGTTCTTCTCGCCAGGCGAAGTTCGGAGCGCAGGACGCACCCGGATCGGTGGAGCCTGCCGGGCGGTCACGTCGAAGACGGCGAAGATGCCGAGACCGCACTGCGCCGCGAATTGCTGGAAGAAATCGGCGTGACGCCGCAGCGCTGGCTGTTTGCCGGAAAGTTCGTTTCGGAAAGCCCGCCTGGGGCATCCGCCATCTTCCATGTCTATCACGTCGACCGATGGCAGGGCTCTCCGCGACTTATCGGCGATGAACACACGGCGCTCAGATGGTTTACCGCCGCGGAGATAGAATGCGAAGCGGAACTGGCGCCGCCTCAGCTTGGTGAAATGCTCCTAAAGCTGCTCAGGCGGGAGTGACCCGCAAGACACGATGAAGGAGAGTGCATTCCCACCCTCCTTATTCCTGTGCTCGTCACAGGAATCCAGCCACCGCGCGTCCGCGCGGTGAACGACTCCTTTTTACCTTTAATATTCTCCCGCGCCCAAGGACTTGGGCGCACTGGATTCCTATGACAAGCACAGGAATGAAGGAGGACAAGTAGTGCGAACCCCAGCCTACAACGGGCAGGACCGCGCCACCTCCGCAAGTGCGCCCTCCTCCATCATCTCGGCCGCTTTCGCGTAACCGCCGCCCATTCCATCGAGGAAATGCAGATGCGAATCCGGCCGGCCCGATGGCACGAGGCAGGTCATCAGCGCGTGAGACTGGCGGTGCAGACCGAAATCAATCTCGCCGCGTGCCCGGGCCGCAATGAGCATGGCTTCGACACTGTCGATCTGCTCCGGCGCGCAGTCCAGCGTCAGGCGCAGGCCGTCGTCGAACTTGCGGAAATCCGAATTGGAGGCAACGTCCGACCAGCGTTTCGCGCTGACCTGCTTTTCTCTTGCCATATTCGTCCCTCCGGACAGCGGATGAGACCGGCGCGGCGCGGCGTCGAAAACCGCGAGTACGCGTTTCGCCAGCGCCGCAAAGACTTCCGGGCGCGTCTGGTAGCGCGGCTCGACCAACAACGATAGTATCTCGCCGAGCTGGCTCGGGAACGGTGCCCAGTCGCAGCTCAAGCCCGTCAGGTCAGGCTTCATCGCATAACGGCCGGGCTTGACCAGAAGGCGTCCCTTCTTGAGCTGCTGTTCCGCCCATTTGAGCCCGCCTCCGGCAAACATCGCATAGGTCGCACTCTCGGAAGCGGCATAGCGCGCGATCCTGACGTCGCGCCCGTTCGCGCGGATTTCGCCGACGGTGACGAGCCCGACACGCAGGTCGAGATGAAGCTCGGCTTTGGCAAAGCCCGCGACATCACGCAAGGCCGATGTCGCGGCCATGATGCCGTTTTCCGGCAAGGCGAAGGCTGCTCCGTCTCCGCGAAACACAAAGGGAAAATCGAACGAACCCCAGGCATTGCCGAGAGCGGCGATGATCGATGCGCCGGCATAGTTGACGTCTTCATAGCGCCCCGATCGGATTGCCGCGGTCGAGCTGACGACGTCGGTGATGCCGATCAGCCAATCGTCAGGCAACGGCTCGTAGACATCGGGATCGAGCACAAGCGAAAACTCGTCATAGGCTTGGTGCGGCTCGGCCTGGCTGTTGATCATGGCGCATCCTCCGGATCGGCAGGTTGGACTGTTGGCTCAGAAACGGGTCTGCCGCCAATCGGCAGACCCCCGCTTGAAGGTGACGGCGCGAGGCCGGCCCTTCCCGTTCAGACGAGCCTGGTTTCGACGTCGATATTGCCGTGGACCGCCTTGGAATAAGGGCAGATGCCGTGGGCCGCCTCGATCAACTCCTGCGCGATCCCGCGATCGATGTCTGCCAGGCTGACATTGAGCCGTGCGCGCAGGAAGTACGAGCCGTTATCGCCGTTGAGCGTGATCTCTGCATCGACCTCGGGACCGGCTGGCAAGGTGATCTTCCGCTGCGCGGCGGCGAGTTCGATGGCGCCAATATAGCAGGCCGACCAGGCGGCGCCGAACAGGTTTTCGGCCGCCGGATGCGGCTGCGGCAGCTTGATGTCGAGCGTGCCGTCGCTGCTGCGTGCATAGCCGTTGCGGCCGCCGGCGATATGGGTCCTGCCGGCGAAAAGAAGCTTCTCAGTCATTGTCGTATCCTTCCGGTTTGATATTTTTAGCGTATCCGATTTAATCGGATGCGCTCTAATACGCCGAGCCGATTTTGATGTCAACATTATTCCGATTTAATCGGATGCGATTTATTATCCCCCCATAGGGCTTGAGCCTGCCGTGCAGGCAGGCCCAAGCGGCGCATAGTCGCGTCTTGTCCGGGAACGAAGCCCTCTATAGGCTCTGCCTTAAGGCCCCGGGACTTGACGAGGAAGACGGAGAATTGAGATGTCCTCCATAGCCGAAGGCAATGCCGTGCAGTATGGCGACAGCCGCAAGCTCGCCGCCCGCGCCAGACTCCATACCGAATATACCATCGCCAAAACCGGCTGGTTTCCGTGGGTTGCCGGGCAGTTGCCCCTGAAACCTGGAGATCGCGTACTCGACGTCGGCTGCGGGCCGGCATGGTTCTGGGCGGCAACGGCAAGTCTGCTGCCGGAGGATCTACTTGTGACGCTGACCGACCTTTCGTCAGGCATGGTCGATGAGGCAGTGGCGCGCTGCAGCGCGCTGCCCTTCAGCTCCGTTCGAGGCTGCCGGGCCGATGCCGCCGCACTTCCCTTCGAAGACGGCGCCTTCGATCTGGTGATCGCCATGCATATGCTCTATCACCTGCCCGACCCGGCCGCCGGCATCGCGGAGATGGCAAGGGTCTTGAAACCGGGCGGCTTTCTCGCGGTCACCACCAACGGCATCGGCAATATGCGCGAGATCTATCGCCTGACGACCGTCTTCGGCAGCGCGCCGACCGATCCGGCCGCCGTAGCCTTTGGATATGACGCAGCCGAGCAAATGATGCGGACGCAATTCGGAAACGTCGCCATGTTGCAGTATCCGGCAAGCATGCGGATTACCGAGCCCGAAGATGTCTTCCTGGCCCTCACCTCCTATCCGCCCGGCGAAGGCGCCGGCGAGCCTCAACTCACCCGCTTCCGCCAAGCGATCGCCGATGCCTTCAGGCAAGGCAGCGGCGCACTCGATGTCAGCAGGGAGACCGGCCTGTTCCTCAGCAGGAAGCCAGTCTGATCGGATCACCACCTTTCAAGATGGCGACAGGCCGGTACAGGAGCGGCCCTCAGGCCTTCTCTTTATTCCTGACCTTTTCCTCTGGCTCCGCCGGTGCATCGGGCGTCGGGGCGAGCAGCTTGCGCAGTGATGCGATCTTGTCCTTCACCAGCGGCCGGAAGCGCGTCGCGCGATAAGGCATGTCGGCCGCGCCGTAACCTTCCGGCCCGTCGTCATTGCCGCGATGGATTTCCGCGAGCTTCACCCCGATGAATGTGCCGTCGACATAATGGGTATATTCCCCCACCCAGCGGATCGTATAGATCTCGCCTTTGCGGATGAGCTGGTCGATGCTGACGTGTTTGAAGGTATCATTGATGCACACGACCTTCTGGCCGACATGGAAATCGTAGCTCATGGATCTAACTCTCAAACGGCAATCCGCCCGGCAATCTATAGCGCGCCGGGCGGCCAGGATGAACCATTTTCTGCCAGCAGGCCTATTTGCCGCGACCACAGCCGCACCCGCGCCGCACGGTTCAAGGGGACAGATATTAGTCGCAATAGACCTTGCCGCTCTTGCGGGAACGAAGGTCGAAGTGGAAGTGGTTCCAGTGCTCCGGGTTGCTGCCGGGCCCGAGCACGGTGTTGAAATAGCGGCAGCTGTCAGTGCGCACCGCCTTCAAGAGCCGACCCTCGCGCAGCGAGAACAGGCCCTTTTTGCGCACATCGATCTCATGGCCGTTCTTCAGCACGAACTTGCCGACGTCGATGGCATTGCCGTGGGCGTGTTCAGACATCGGATTGTATCGCTGCCGGCTGTTGTTCATGCGGCGGCAGGAATAGCCGCCAAGAGGCTGGATCGTCCTGATGCCGCTCCAGTAGCGGTAGCGGGCTGACGGCGCCAACTCGTTCTTCACCCATTTGGCGAAGGCGAGCGTCACCTGACAGTTCAGCGTTACCGCCGGCTTGACACCGATACTGCCGGAAAGCCCCTTCAGCGATACCGGATAGGGCACCTGGCAGGCCGGCCCGTTCGAGATCGGCGGCTTCTCGTCGAAGAGCACGCCCATGCGCTTCAGCTCGCGCCGGCAGGCAAGCTCGGAGGTCGGCATGACGCTGGGATCGACGGGTGCGGCCGGTTCGCTCATCATCGGATTGTTCGGCCGCAACATCGCGACCTCTTCGCTTTCATCCTCTTCCGGAACGCGTGCCGGCGCCACCACAGGGCTGCCGTCGTTCCAGGCGGGCGCCCGGCTCATCTGTGCCTGTGCCGCCGGCTGCGGCATCGGCTGCGGTGCGGGCTGGCGTAGCGGCTGGTTCACCTGCTTAGGACTATCGGTGCCGATGCCGTCAACGACGGGCTCGGTCGCATTGCCCTCGGCGATCTGCTGCTGTTGTTCCTGCGCCAACCCGACGACCGGCTCTGCTCCAAGTTCGTCATCCATATTGACGCCACCGGAAGGGATCGCAAGGTTCTGCGTGCCGCCCCAGTTGCCGCTCGGCTGGCCCGCCGCCAGCGCCTCATCGCTGTCGATCATCGGCAGCCGCCCCCCGCGCGCCGCCGGTTGGGAGGGCGCGGCATGACCGGTGCCGGCAAGGTTCGGCGTATTGAGGTAATCGACCGAGCCCTGGCTATTGCCGACCGGCGCATTGGAAACGGGATAGGAAGCCTGACTTTCCACCGGCGCCATGCGCACCGAGGGCGCCATGCGTGCCGCCGGCGCCCGTGCGGGCGAGATCGAGCTGACTCTGGTGCCGCTGTCGACATTGGCCGGCGGCACCAGCCCGTCGCTGATCGAACAGGTCGTCAGCGTCGCCGAGAGCAGCAGGGGCAAAAGGGATCGCCGAGGAAAGGAAACAAACGCCATACTCTTATCGCTTCCGCAGGCCGACTGGGCAGTGACAGAAAAAACTCACTCCAATTTTAATTAAAAACGGTGAATGAAAACTTACCGGCACAATCTGAACGCGACGGAGATGAAAAAGGCCGCTTTCGCGGCCTTTGATCTGTCGTTTAACTCACGCTGCCCGTGTGTACCGGGCTCCAGGCGATTGCCCTGCTCCGCGCAGCCGGAAATTCGAAAGAAGCGTCTCCAGCTGGGTACTTTCGTCGGCCAGCGTGCGGCTTGCCGCCGTCGTCTCCTCGACCATTGCGGCATTCTGCTGCGTCATCTGATCCATATGGTTGACGGAGCCGTTGATCTCGTTCAGCCCGGTCGACTGCTCGCGTGCCGCCGTAGCGATCGACGCGACGTGGTCGTTGACCTTGTTGACCAGCGACTCGATCTCCAGCAGCGCCTCGCCTGTCGAGCGCACCAGTGCCACCCCGCCCTCGACCTCCGTCGCCGACCGGCTGATCAGTTCCTTGATCTCCTTAGCCGCATTGGCCGAACGCTGGGCGAGTTCGCGCACTTCCTGCGCGACGACGGCAAAGCCGCGGCCCGCCTCGCCTGCCCGCGCCGCCTCGACGCCGGCATTGAGCGCCAGCAGGTTCGTTTGAAAGGCGATCTCGTCGATAACCGAGATGATCTGGTTGATCCGGCTCGAAGATTCCTCGATCCGGCCCATCGCCGTTACCGCATTGCGGACGATCTCGCCGGAGCGTCCGGCGCTCGCCTTGGTCTCGGCCACCATCTCGCGCGCCTCGTTCGCCCGCTCGGATGCCGTCTTGACCGTGGCGGTGATCTCGTCGAGCGCTGCCGCCGTCTCTTCAAGGGCCGCCGCCTGCTGTTCCGTCCGCTTCGACAGGTTGCCGGTTGCTTCGCTGATATCGGAAGCGCTGTCGTTGACGACGCGGCTCGATTCGGCGATCGCGTGGATGACGCCGTTCAGCGCATCGACGGCGGCGTTGAAGTCACCCCTCAGCTTGGCGTAATCCTCGCCGATATCGCCGATCGCAACCGTCAGGTCGCCGCCCGCAAGCTTTTCCAGGCCGACGCCGAGCGCCTGCATCGCGAGTGTCTGCCGCTCGGAAGCCGAACGCAGGCTCGCCTCGTTGCCGCGGCGCTCGTCCTCGATCTGCCGCTGCCTTTCGTCTTCCCGGCCGCGCAGCGCGCTGCGCTCGTCGACGGAATCGCGCAGCACCAGCAGCGCCTTGGCCATCTGGCCGATTTCGTCGCGACGATCGCTGCCGGCGATCTCCACCGATGCTTCCTCGGCGGCGATCGCATTCATTGCCGTCTTCAGCCGGGCGATCGGCACGGTGACGCTGCGCACGATGGCATAGGCGATGGCAATCGTGGCGGCCGCACCGAGCAGGCAGAGCACCGCCGCCCAGATCGCATTCTGGCGATAGAGGGCGGCAAGGTCGTCGGCATAGACGCCGGTACCGACGATCCAGCCCCAGGGCTCGAAGCCGGCGACATAGGAATATTTCAACACCGGCTCGTCGGCGCCCGGCTTCGGCCAGTAATAGTCGACGAAGCCCTTGCCGTCCTTCTTCACCTTGTTGACGAATTCGACGAACAGGAACTTGCCGTTCGGATCCTTCATCTGCGAAATGTCGGTGCCATTCAGTGCCGGCTTGATCGGATGCATCACCATGGTGGGATGCATGTCGTTGATCCAGAAATAGCCGTCGGCGCCGTAGCGCATCGCGCCGATCACGTCTTTGGCGGCTGCCTGAGCCTGCTCGCGGGTCATCGTGCCCGCCTGCTCCATCTTGTAATATTTGTCGAAGATGCCGATCGCCGTCGCCTCCATCTTCTCCAACCCCGCCTTCCGCTCCGCTTGAAGCTCGGAATAGGAATAGTTCAGAAAGAACACCATCGTTGCTGCGAGCACGGCAAGCGTGAAGCCGACGAGGCAGTAAAGGCGTGTGGAAATCTTGATGTTGCGCATGAGGTTCCCGGCGAGTCTTCTATGTGAAATCGTTCACATACTGGCCCATCAGAATTACTGGAGCGTAAAGTTTGATTAGAAGACAATTAAATAACGTAAGGGAGGTATTGGCTTTAATATTCAACCAATTGAAATTGAATGGAATTTGGATCGGTGCCCGGTTCGGCATCTTTCGGCCGCCGTCTACCCCAAGGATCTGGTCCGGCAGTCTTTTACAGCCTCCAGCCTTTGCACTAGGGTACTCATCAGTGAATCGCCGGTCCATGACCCGCACCAGATGGAGAACCCTTGATGACCGATGCCGCCAAGCCGAGAGGCGAACTGACGCTGCGCACGCTCGCCATGCCGGGTGATGCCAACCCGGCCGGCGATATCTTCGGCGGCTGGGTCATGGCGCAGATGGACCTTGCATCGGGTATCCGCGCCGCCGAGCGCGCCAGGGGCCGCGTCGTCACTGCCGCCGTCAAGGAGATGGCCTTCGAACTGCCGGTCAAAATCGGCGACACGCTGTCGGTCTATACCGACATCGAGCGCGTCGGCCGCACCTCGATCACGCTGATCGTCGAAGCTTGGGCGCATCGTGCCCGTTACGCCAAGATGGAGAAGGTTACCGCCGCCACATTCATCATGGTGGCGCTCGACGAAGAGGGCAAACCGAAGGCCGTCCCCGAGGAGTAACACTCTCGAAACCGAGGGATAAGGCATGGAAACGGTCAGCGCGCCGGAAGTCTTCCTTCACATCAAGGTGGTGATGGGCATGGTCATCAGCCTTTCGCTTGCCAGGCTGCTGACCGGCGTTGCCGGCATCGTCCAGCATCCCGGCAAGGCGAAAGTCTATGCCGTCCATCTCGGCTGGGCGCTCTCCCTGTTCCTCTTCATCATTCACATCTGGTGGTGGGAATATCGCCTGCAGGCCGTGCCTGCGATCGGCTTCGGCATCTATCTCTTCCTCGTCTGCTTCTGCAGCCTGTTCTTCCTGCTCTGCGCCCTGCTCTTCCCGGCGAGCCTCGATGAATATGGCGGCTACGAGGAGTATTTCATTTCCCGGCGCAAATGGTTCTTCGGCATCCTCGGCCTGATCTATGCCGTCGATATCCTCGACACGGCGATCAAGGGGCCGGAACGCATCCTCTCGCTCGGCTGGGAATATCCCGCCCGCAACATCGTCTACATCCTGCTGTGCGTCCTCGCCGCCTGGACCCCCAACCGCCGCTTCCACACCGGCTTCATCATCGCCAACCTGGTCTATCAGGTCAGTTTCATCTTCCGGCTCTATGATGTGCTGGGGTGAGGAGCGATCGGGAGCGGCCCGAGCAATCGATCCAGTGAATCGATTGCAGCGACGAACGCCCTGAGCCCAAGCGAAGGGCCGGGCAGCGGCTTGCTCCCTCTTCTCCCCAGCGGGGAGAAGATGCCCGTCAGGCCAGATGAGGGGGTGAGCGGCAAGGCCGCGAATGCGCGGAGCGCAAGCGAAGGGCAATGAATGGCGTACCGCGCGGCCCCCTCATCCGACCCTTCGGGCCACCTTCTCCCCGCTGGGGAGAACAGAGAGCAGCCCATTCACCCTCTCAAAAACTGCGATCCCTTATCAAACCCCAAACCCGGAAAGATCTTCCCCGTCAGATCGTCCACCCCGACATCGAACAGCCGATAGAGCATCGCCGCCGCCACCTCGCGCACGTCGGCGGTCGGCATCAGGTCGCGGTCGTCGAGCAGCTGGCCGTCGCCGATGCCGGGCCACTTGCCGAGAATACGGCCGCCGTTGATCGCGCCGCCCGCCAGCAGCGCACAGCCACCGGTACCGTGGTCGGTGCCGGCGGAGCCGTTCTGGCGGGCGGTGCGTCCAAATTCTGTCATGGCGAGCACCACGGTCTTTGACCAGATCTCAGGCCCGAGCGTCGTCTTCAACGTGTTGATCGCCTGGACGAGATCCTGTGCCGGCCGCTTGAACTGGCTGGCCTGGCCGATATGCGTATCCCAGCCGGTGATCGAGAAACTGGCGATGCGGTAATCGCCCTTCAGCATGTTGGCGGCGAGCGCCGCCACATCGGCAACCTTCTCGCCGCGCTGGCCATCCGGCTCGACCATCATCAAGGCGGCGTCGGCCCGCGTCGCCTCGGCAAGTGCCGCGGCAAACGGCGGATCGCCGGCATAGAGCCGCACCAGGAACTGCATCTCGTCGCGCGCCGGCGCCAGATTGGAATCCGACGCCCAGACATCGACGTCGTTCGGCCCGGAGAGGATCAGCTCGGTCGAGGTATTGACGTCGATTGCCTTGCGCGCATCCGAGCGCGGAATGACCGCAAGTGCCCGGTTCAGCCAGCCGGTCTTTTCCTCGGCGACATGTTCACCGCCCGATTCCAGCATATCCTGACCGTCGAAATGGCTGCGCTGGTCGCGATAGGGCGTCGACACCGCCTGCACGAAGGCGAGTTCCCGGCTCTTCCACAGCGGCATCAGATCGGCGGCGGCGGGATTAAGACCGAAATGTCCATCGAGGTCGAGAAGCCCTGTATCGGGCGTCAGCGCCAAGGTCGGCCGGAGCGCGGCAAAGCCGGCATCGCCATAGGGCTGCACCAGATCCAGCCCATCCATCGCGCCGCGCAGCACGATGGTGACGAAGCGGTTGTCACCCGGCATCGCCGCGAAGGTGACCGGGGTGAAGACGGGAGCGGCAGCGAGACAGCAGGCTGAGGTCAGAAAACCGCGGCGGGAAAGCGAGATCCGGTTCATCGACAGTGTCATGGCGAAAGTCTCCTATCGGCGGTTGAATTCAGGCGATGCCAGCACCAGCGTCAGGCCGCTGATCTTGTTCGGCGCCTGCGACACCACGCGGATCGTCTCGTCGCGCGCAGCATCGGCAAGCGTCGACTTCAGGAATTCGCGCGGATCCTCGTCGCGGCCGAACTGTGCAGAAGCGCGTCTTGCCCAAGCCAGTCGCTCGGCGAGCTGGCTGCCTGTGATCCAGGCGGAAAAACCTTCCTCGAAGCCGGCTGGGCTCGGCGGCAGCCAGGTCGGCTGTCCCATGCGCTTCAGTGCCCCCTGCCCCAGCGCCCGCGCCGTCCGGAAGGCCTTGAGACGCTTGTCCCTCGCCTCGCCGGCAGGATCCGTGGTCACAGGCGATCCCACCATGCCGGGCGTATTGGTCGCCATGTCACCCTCCTCAGTGCCCTGCTGGTTTGCCGCCAGGAAGCTGCCGACGACGCCGTTGACCGGCCCCGCATTCAGCGCCCTGAGACCCGCAACGACGTAGTCGAAGGGCTGTCGCGCCTTGGCGCCCTCGTTCTGCCAGGCGGCGGGATGGTCGAGCATGGCGGTGTAGACGGCGGTGAGATCGCCATCCGTCTTCTTCCAGATGGTCGCCATGTTGGACACCATGCCCTCGTCGGGCTGGTCGGAGACGAAATGCACTGCCAGCTTGCGGCTGATATGCGCCGCCGTCTTCGGATGGACGGAAAGATCGTCGAGCATATCGAGATAATCGTCTCGCGAGCGCTTGCGCCCGCCATAGCTGACGCCGAGCACCTCATGCAGGCCGGGCTCGGAAATATTCGGCCGAAAGGCGATGTCCATCTCCTTGCGGTCGATGGTGAGCCCCGTTAGCACCATGGCCGCCGCCGTCACATCGGCCTGGCTGTAGCCGCTGCCGGCGCCGAGCGTGTGCAACTCCAGCAGTTCGCGGCCGAGATTTTCGTTCAGCCCCTTGTTGCGCTTGATACCGCCGGCCGAATCCGGCCCGAGCGAATCCGCCTGGTCGAGATAGATCAGCATGGCCGGATGGGCCGTGGCGCTGCGCAACAGATCACCGAACTTGCCTGCGATAAACGGCCGGATCGCCTCGGTCTCATAGAGCGGCACGATGAGGCGCATCGGCAGGCTCTTATTGGCGCTGGTGGAGAAATGATCGTTCCAGAAGGTCGAAAGCCGCTCGTAGAAGCCGTAGGGCGACAGCACCGCCTGCATCAGCCGCAGGTTCGCATCATGCTGGAACTGCTGCTGCGCCTGGTGCTGCACGCCCTTTCGCATCTCGCGCCGCGCCGGGTCGTCGGTCACCGTCTTGGCGTCCTCGCGGATCTGCCTCAGCTGCTCCTGCAGGCTGAGGATCGCGCGATGGCGCATGTCGGGACCGCCGAGCGGAAAGTCCGGCGTCGCCGCCACGCCCTTGCCGAGCTGACCGATCAGCTCGTCCTTGTTCTGCGGCGGCGTCTCGCCCGGCCGGAACCCATAGCCGAACCGGATCGCAGCCATCGTCGGGAAAGAGAGGCTCATGGCCGGTCAACTCCTGATCAATAAAGAGTGACAGGCTGCCAGCCGATTGCGACGGCAATCTGTAGGAAATGTGGCGATATCCAGACATGGACGATTTGTAATCTGTTGAAAAAACTACAATTTACGCCCGAAAGATGAAGGATGCTCCAATTGCGATAAGCGCAAAGCCGATCGCGTGATTCCAGGTCAGGTTCTCGCCGAGCCAAAAGATCGAAAAGCCGGCAAAGACCAACAGCGTGATCACCTCCTGCATCGTCTTCAACTGCGCCGTCGTATAGACCGCCGAGCCGATACGGTTGGCCGGCACTGCCAGGCAATATTCGAAGAAGGCGATGCCCCAGCTGACGAGGATGGCAAGGAAGATGGCGCTGCTCTTGTGCTTGAGATGGCCATACCAGGCAAAGGTCATGAAGATGTTGGAGGCAAACAGCATGATGACAGGCCAAAGGGCGGCGGGAGAAAAGGACATGGAGTAACTCGGGCTGTGGAGGAAACGGTCGATCCGGTTCGATACCGGCGAGCTCTACCTAGCACGCCGCCATTCGACGGCAAGCCCCCGAGGCTCGGACCGATCGTCTCATGCGGCAGAGACGAGGCGGATAGCCGGCGGCACGTTTTCCAGCACTGGCCATGGCCGGTAGGCCATGAGCAAAGACCGGCGACATCAGCCGCCGGCCTCTGTAACCGCCGGCAGCGCTAGATTCGCATCGCGCCATGCGGCTCCTTGGCTTCCTCCATGCCGAAGCGCACATCCTTTTTCTCGTAGCCAAAGCCGGCGAGCAGGGCGACGGCGAGCGCCACCACCGCCGCGACGATCAGCAGCGCATAGGCGTAATCGCCATCCCAGCGAGCGGCGAGGCCCGCCTGCAGCGTCGCATTGCCGGAGGCCAGCAGGTTGCCGAGCTGATAGGCGAAGCCCGGGAAGGTGCCGCGCACCTCGTCCGGCGACAGCTCGTTCAGATGCACCGGCACGATGCCCCAGGCGCCCTGCACGAAGAAATGAATGAGGAAAGCACCGATGGCGAGCAGCACCGGCCCCGGCGCATAGGCCCAGAGCGGGGCCACCGGCACGGCGATCAGCGCGGCAGTGACGATCGCCCGCTTGCGGCCGATCCGCTGCGACAGCGCCCCGAAGAACAGCCCGCCGCAGATCGCGCCGATATTGTAGACGATGGCAATGGCGCCAACCGTATAGCTCGAATAGTTGCGCTGGCTTTCGAGGAAGGTCGGGTAGATATCCTGCGTGCCGTGGCTGAAAAAGTTGAACGCCGTCATCAAGAGCACCGCCCAGATGAACAGCGGGATATTTTCGCGCAGCACTGTCAAGAACGGCGGGCGCCCCTCGGCCTGCCGTCTCAGAAAGGCGGGACTCTCCTCGACATTCCGCCGGATGTAGAGCACGAGCAGCGCCGGAGCCGCGCCGATGAAGAACATGCCGCGCCAGCCGATGACGGGAAAGAGCAGGAAGAACACGATCGAGGCGATCAGATAGCCCGAGGGATAACCCGCCTGCAGGATGCCTGAGACGATGCCGCGGCTTTCCTCCGGCACCGTCTCCATGACCAGCGAGGCGCCGACGCCCCACTCACCGCCCATAGCAATGCCATAGAGTGCTCGGAGAACCAGGAACATGGTGAGGCCGGTGGAAAAGCCGGTGAGGAATTCGAACAGCGAATAGAGCAGCACGTCGGCCATCAGCGTGATGCGCCGGCCGTATCGATCGGCCGCCAGTCCGAAGATCAGTGCGCCGAGCGCCCGCATGGCGAGCGTCAGGAAGATCGCCACCGAGACGGCGGGGACGTCGGTATGGAATTCCTCGGCGATATATTTAAGAACGAAGACGAGAATGAAGAAATCGAAGGCGTCGAGCGTCCAGCCGAGATAGCTGGCGATGACGGTGTTACGCTGCTGCGGCGTCAGCCGGCGCAGGCTTTCCAAAGCGGACATCTGATATTCCTCCGTCCGAAAGCGGCGGCGAGGCGGGCAATTCCGGATGCCGTCGGAAGGGGTGCCCAAAACGGGCGGGTTGCGGCTGTCAGGGCTGCGGTTGCGGGAAAGCACATTCGCAATCGGAGACAGCGGAAACAACGGCAGCGATGCTGACCGAGTTCCATCACGTTTGTCGTGATTAAGAGCGGCGGTCCGGTGGCGGGAGCACCTCCCGGCGCTCCTTGTCCGCGGGGCGGCACCCACCAATCCCCCTCATGCTGAGGTCCGCAGCCCGACAGGGCGGAGCCTCGAAGTACGCGCCGCAACATTGCTTCTTGCATCCATCAGCCGCCGGAGCACCCGTCTCGCCCTTCGGATGAGGAGCCTCGGAGCATCCGCAACGTCACTCAAACAACCCTGCCCCGGCACGCCCACGCCACCGACGCAAACGACCGCGGCCCATCCGGCTCGCCGGCTTCATATGCCGCCCTGACGGCCGCATCGACTGCCTTTCGCTTGGCCGGGTCCAGCCCGGCGACATATTTGCCGAGCGGCCCCTCGCCAGCGGCGATCGGCCCCCAATAGTCCTCGAAGGAGCCGTATTCCATCCGGATCAGCAGCGACGTCTCCTCGACGTCGACGAGGCCTTGACTGACAAAACTCTGCTTCATCTCCCCCGGCCGCATCATCGGCTGGAAGCAGTATTTGCGACGCAGCGGCAGCGCGTCCTCGTCGAGCATGACAGCCGTGTCCCACATCATCCGCATGACCGGCATGCCGCCGTAATGGTCCCAGACGGCGGCAGCAACCACACCGCCCGGGCGCACGACGCGGGCCATTTCCGAAACAGCCTTGCCCGCCTCCGGCACGAAATGCAGCACGAGCAGCGAGATCGCCCGGTCGAAGCGGTTATCCTCAAAGGGCAGCGCGCAGGCATCCGCCTGCCGGATCGCGATCCGCGGATCGGTATTGCGCCGTGTCGCCACCTCGACAAAAACCGGCGAATAATCGATCGCGGCGATCTCCTTCAAGCCCGGTCTTCCCGCCAGCGTGAAGGTCAGGCTGCCGGTGCCGCAGCCGACATCGAGCACGCGGTCGCCATTCGCAAGACCGGCAAAATCGATCAGCAGCGGCGCCAGCCTCTTGCTCCAGCGCCCCATCAGCCGCTCATAACCATCCGCACTTTCGACATTGAAACTCGACGGCATCGAAACCTCCCTCTTCAACAACGATGGTCTATCGCCTTGGAGCCGAGCGATCCGTCGCCTTGCGCAAGGCGGGTCAGGCTCCCCGTCGTCCCCGGTTCAGGCCGGGGACGACGGGGAGTGTATCAGGCGGATGCCTTGGCGAGAACGCTCCAGTCGAAGCCCCGCGCCCAATCGGCATAGCTGTGCCAGCCGACATCAGGGAAATCGCGGCGCAGGGCAGCGATGTCGGCGTCGTAGCCGGTGCGGTCGAACCATTCGAACATCAGCGCCGCGTCCTCGCTCTGCTGCCGCATGGCGGCGATCGGCAACTCCTGGTAGCGTATCGGCCGATCGAGCGTCTCGGACAGGATCTTCACCTGCTGCTCGCCAGACAATTCGTCACCGGCAATATCGAAACGCTTGCCGAACACCTGTTCGCGCCGCTCGGCCAGTGCTGCAACGAAAGCGCCGATGTCCTTGATGGTGATCTGCTGCAGCGGGCGGGTCGGCGGCAGGGCAGCGGCGTAGACGCCCTGGCGCAACCCGTCGATCGCCCAGGGCGCCACCGTATTTTCCATGAAGGCGACGGGCGCGCTGATCGTATAGGGAATGCCGAGGCCTGCGATATGCTTTTCGACGAGGTACTTGCTGTCGAAATGCGGAATGCCGGTTTTCTTGTCCGCATCGCCAACGGAGGAATAGATCAGGTGACCGATGCCGGCGGCCTTTGCCGCATCGGCCACGGTGATGCCCTGGCGCGTTTCCGCCTCCGTCCCGGCCTCGTAGCTATTGCCCATCAGGAACATCGTATCGACGCCCTCAACCGCCCTCGCCACGGATGCGCCATCGTTGAGATCGCCGGCGACGACCTCGACCCCAGCCGCGGCCAGCCGCTTTGCGCCATCGCTGTCCGGCTTGCGTGAGATCGCCTTGACACGGTGTCCCCTCGCGATCAGGGCGCGAACGACCGCGCCGCCCTGCTGGCCGGTGGCGCCGGCAACCAGAACGTTTCGTGTGTTGTTCATCTGTCTGCTCCTTGCTTGTGACTGATGGAGCAAAGTTAGGGCCTGTTGCATTGGACCATAATGGCCTATAATTGGGAAACATCGTACCATATCAGGCTACAATGCTCGACCTCAACGATATCATGATCTTCGCCCGCGTCATCGAGGCCGGCAGCTTCACCGCCGCGGCGCGCTTGCTCGGCATGCCGAAGACAACAGTCAGCCGACGCATTGCCGCTCTCGAGCGCGAACTCGGCCTGCGCCTGCTGCAGCGCACGACCCGCAGCCTCAGCCCGACGGATGCCGGCCGCCTCTATTACGAGGAAAGCAGCCAGGCGCTCCGCACGATCGAAGGCGCCAACCTGCGTCTTGCGGAGGCAAGGGCGGAGCCCGCCGGCACGATCCGCATATCGGCGCCGGTCGGCTTCGGCGGCCACTTCCTGCAGGACGCGATCTTCGACCTTCTGACGACCTACCCGAAGTCGAGGGTCGAATTGCGGCTGACCGACGACAGGCTGAATCTCGTCGAAAACGGAATAGACCTCGCCTTCCGCACCGGCATTCTGGAGGATTCGACGCTGATCGCCCGCAAGCTCGGCTCTACCCATCGCTTGCTCTGCGCGAGCCCCGACTATCTCGCCCGCTGCGGCGCGCCCGATCGCCCGGCAGATCTCGTCCGCCACGACTGCGTTATCGCCGGCCAATCCACCCATGCGCAATGGCTGCTCGAAGGCCCGCACGGACAGGAAACGATCCCGGTCTCGGGGCGCTTCGCCGCCAATGAAATGCAGGCGGTCATGGCCGCGGCGATCGCCGGTTACGGCATCGCCCGACTGCCCCATGGGGTCGCAAACGCCTATATCAGGGATGGGCAGCTGTGCCGCGTTCTCGACGGCTACACGACCCCAGTCGGCGGCCTGCACGTCGTCTATCCGAGCAGCCGGCACCTGCCGCCTCTGGTCAAGACCTTTATCGAACTCGCCGCCAGACGGTTGAACGCGGGAGCCGATGGCAGCGACGACTTCGCCATCATATAGCGGTAGCCCCGTTACACTTCCTTCAGCACCACCTTGCCGTCGAGGCTTTCTATCAAGGTTGCACTCGCCTGATTGAGGCCTGCGACCTCAACGGCGATGCCATGTGCCTTGAATCGCTGCACGACCTTGTCGAGCGCTGCGACGGCGGTGATATCCCAGAAATGCGCCTCGGAGACGTCGATCAGCACGGTCTTGCCGATCGCGTCCTGAACGTCGAAGGCGTCGACGAAGACATCGGCGGAAGCAAAAAACACTTGGCCCGACACGCGATAGGCGCGCCGTCCGGCGGATTGATCGGGCGCGACATCGATGCGCAGCAGGCGGGCGACCTTGAAGGTGAAGAACACGCCACTGAGCAGCACCCCGACCGTCACGCCCAGCGCCAGATTGGCGGTGAAGACGGTGACCACGACGGTCGCCACCATGACGGCGCTCGACATCCGAGGATGGACCACCACGGCCCGCAGCGACGACCAGTCGAAGGTGTCGATCGAGACCATCACCATGATCGCCACCAGCGCCGCGACCGGAACCTCGGAAACCCATGGCTTCAGGAGCACCATCAGGATCAGCAGGAACGCGCCGGCAAACAGCGTCGAGAGCCGGCCGCGCCCGCCATATTTCACGTTGCTCACCGTCTGGCCGATCATGCCGCAGCCGGCGATGCCGCCGAACAGGCTCGCGGCCGCATTGGCGAGACCGAGACCGGTGCATTCGCGGTTTTTCGAACTCGGCGTATCCGTCAGATCGTCGACGACGCTCGCGGTCATCATCGATTCCAGCAGCCCGACCATGGCGATGGCCAGTGCGGGGCCGGCGATGATCCGCAGGGTTTCCAGCGTCAGCGGCACCGCCGGCAAGGCGAACACCGGAAGCGAATCCGGCAGCCTGCCGAGATCGGCGACGGTGAGAACGGGAAGCCCTGAAGACACCGAGGCGACGGTCAGGATCAGGACGCAGATCAGCGGCGACGGGATCGCCGTAGTGATCCGCGGCGTCAGATAGATGATCGCAAGCCCGGCGCCCAGCACGGCATATTCCATCCAGCCGGCGCCGATAATGTGCGGCATCTGCGCGGCAAAGATCAGGATGGCAAGCGCATTGACGAAACCGGTGCGCACGGATTTGGAGACGAAGCGCATCAGCACGCCGAGCCGCAGCAGGCCGAACCCGATCTGCAGCAGCCCCGCCAGCAGCCCGGCCGCGAACAGATAGGGCAGTCCATGGGCGTGCACCAGCGGTGCCGCCACCAGTGCGACCGACCCGGCCGCCGCTGAAATCATCGCCGGGCGCCCGCCGGTAAACGCAATGACGATGCCGATGACGAAGGAGGCGAACAGGCCGACTTCTGGATCGACCCCCGCCACGAATGAAAAGGCGATGACCTCGGGGATCAGGGCGAAGGTCGCCACCGCCCCGGCAAGCATTTCGCGCATGGGATTGGCGGCCCAATCGCGACGGATAGAGGAAAGCAGCATGGGATGGAGTCTCGCAAAGCATGGCCCGACACGCTCTGCCGAGCGGTCGCGTGATGGCGTGCAGGTTTGCGTTGTCTGGCGGATCGGCGGCCAGAAGAGCCACCCGGGGTCTCACCGGGTCCGTGGTGAATGCCTGGGGTATAGACGAAAATTTTGCCGCAGTGCAACATTCAAATGTGCAGGAATGAAAGCGAAAGCGGCGAGCGAATTGATAACAGCCTGAGCGCGCCGCTTGAGATCACGCCGGACGCCACGATGAAACTCGTCGCCGAGGTGCTCCTTCGCTGCGCGACCGCAGCCGAGGCCCCCTTCATTGCCAGAGGAAATCCGGGCCTGTGCTCTGCGACGTAAGCTTGAGTGTGCCATCCGGTTGAACCACATAGGTCTCGAATACACGATAACCGAATTGGCCGAGAAAGGTATTTTTGACCACAGTCCCCGGTCGATAGGGTGAGTGAACGACCTTTCCGCCATAGGTCAGGCTACCCGAAAGAGGTTGAGGGCCTTCCGCGTTGGCGCAGGCCGTGAGGGTGAAGAGAATGGCAAGGAGTATGTGCCTCATCCGGATGATCTCCCTGGAAGGGTCCAGCGACGTGCACGACGTCAATCTCCTTTTTATCAGATCGCTGCCCTGCTGCTGTCAAAATCTTTGCGTCGGGCCGCCTCTGCTCGCGAGAGCGCGCTGACAATCCTTTCGTCGGTGAAAGGCTTGGAGATCACGTCGAGCGCTCCAGCGATACCGTTGCCGACACTCTCGGGACTACCGGTCACGAAAATAACGTCCACGCCGAAGCGATCGATCAGCCGGCGCGCAAGCTGGGCGCCGCTCAGCCCGTCGGAAAGGCTGAGATCGACGAGCGCTACATCGCTTCTCGGAGCGTAGGCGAGAGCTTGCTCCACCGTCGAAAGCGGCCCGACAGTCTGGTGTCCAGCCTCTTGCGCAATGCGTTCCAGCTCCAGAGCGATAATATTCTCATCTTCAACGATCATGACCTTCATGAATAAGCCTCCTTATCCGGCCGCGGGGGCACACCGCCGGCAACGGCTACAACGCGGCTGGTTCCAGAATGTTTCCACTCTGCATTGAATTTCCTTCAAGACCTCGGACGCCGCCCGGTCGAACTTCGGCCGAGCCGGTTGAAATCCGGTCATCGGCGCCCGCCTTGCCGGCTGCTATCCAAGGCCGGCAAGGCAATTGCCCTCTCGTCACGATTTCTCGTTTGCACCCTCGGCCCGGAAAGCCGCCTCGCCGGCATCGGAGACCTCGACCCACTTCTTGTCGGGCTCGGCGTCGGCGACATAAGCGTCGTTCCAGTTCCACCACTTGTAGGTCGCTGTCTGGGGATAACCCTCCGGCGAATCCTCCCAGACTTCCTGGCGGCCGAGCGGCGTGATGTCGAGATAGTTCCAGGTGCCGCCCATCTGCTCGTCGCCGCGGTTGTTGATGAAATAGGTGCGGAAGATGCGCTCGCCGTCGCGGTAGAACACGTTGGTGCCGTGCCACTCGTCGACGCCGAAATCCTTGTCGAAACTGTCTGTGATCGTCACCCACGGCATCGTCCAGCCCATCCGCGCTTTCAGCCGGGCAATATCGGCCTGCGGTGCGCGTGAGGCGAAAACCAGCGTCGTATCGCGGGCGTTGAGATGGGCGACGTGGGCGACCTGATCGGCCACCATCGAGCAGCCTCGGCAGGCGTGCTCGGGCCAACCGAAGACGCCTGGCTCGTAGAAAGCGCGGTAGACGATCAACTGGTGCCGGCCTGCAAACAGATCGAGCAGGCTCACCCTTCCCTCAGGCCCTTCGAAGACATAATTCTCTTCCACGACCACCCAGGGCATGCGCCGCCGCTCGGCGGCAAGCGCATCGCGAGCGCGGGTATGGGCCTTCTCCTTCACCAGAAGTTCCCTACGAGCCACTTCCCAGGCCTGCTGCGAGACGACCGCGGGCTTGTGCATCGCCTGCCCACCTTTTCCATTCTCCGTTGTTGCAGTCATTGCGTCGATCTCCTCTTTGAGGCGAATTCCCGCGCTCCGTTGGCGAAACCGGTTCATCGCGCATTGATCGGAGATAGTTTCGCATCGGAAGATCGGACAGTGGGAGTAACAAGTGTGACCGTAATTCCCCCGGTCGGCGCCGCCGATCCGGCCGCCGGCAACGAAGTGATTGGCTAGCGTTAGCGCAAGTCACCCTCGCAGCGCGACCAGCCCAGCCGGCGCGCATCGATTGGCAAATCTTGTTTCATATGGCGCTGCAGATCGCTTCCCGCCGGTAATAGCCTTAATGAGGCAGCGTTTCGTCAGTCCGGCTGAAAACGCGCGTGCCCTCTTCTTCGATCTGGCTCAATCGACTGTAACCGATGACATTCGGCTTGGCAGCGATCTGGGCGACCAGAATCGCGCCCGCCGAAATACTTCAAACCATCGCAGCCGGTTTGATCGGGAGAGAGTTGCCAAAAGCAGGCGAGTATCGGAAGCTCGCTTTTTTGGCTATCAGGCGACGGATTGTTCGATATGACGACAGCCTCTTCCAGGGAGCCGGCCAGGCACGGCAGCGCCAGGATCTGCCGCGGCTGCTGGGATCAGATGCATATGCCGATCCCGATCGGCGGCCCGCTCGCGCTTCCTTTCCGCGCCTTCGGCATCACCCGCAGCAAGATGAACCCCGATATCTGCACGATCTGTGAACGCTCTTTCCAGTACGTCAAGAAGCAGCGCCAGATCACCGTCGACGCCACCATCCTGTTTGCCGATATCAGGGGATTCACGGACCTGTCGGAGCGAATCGAGGCGGTGCAGCTGAGCGAGATCGTCAGCCTGTTCCAGGATCGCTGCGCCCAGGCGATCTGGGCGCATGACGGCATCGTCAACAAGCAGATGGGCGACGGCCTGATGGCGATCTTCAATTTTCCCATTGTCAGCAAAAATCACGCCAGCGCCGCGATCCTGGCCGCCCAGGAGATCCAGCGCAACTGCGCCGCGGCGCTGAATGGCCTGACGCTCGAGGCCCTACCCGGCCGCACCCTCGGCGTCGGCGTCGGCATCCATTCCGGCGAGGTGCAGATCGGCGAATTCTCGACCTTCCGCAGCGATTTCACCGCCATCGGCGGTGTCGTCAACCAAGCCGCCAGGCTCGAATCCCATGGCGCCGCCGGCGAGATCCTGATCTCGGCAGAAACGGCCGCGAAGGCCCCCGACCTCGCGGCAGGCGCCGAAACCCGCATGTTGGCCCTGAAGGGCATCGAGCAGCCGGTGCAGGCACGTGTGCTGGCCAAGCACTGAGCGACGGCGATTGCGGCCCGCTCAAAGCATCATCCCGCCGCCGACATGGCGGCTGCAGTTTCTCACGCTGTGATTGCGAAACATATTCGATTGCCAGCCGGTTAATCCTCCGGAAACAAACATCGCTTATCTCTAAGCCGTTTAACAGCTGGGGTTTCTCATGGGCAGTTTTTCTCTGTTTCACTGGTTGATCGTCTTGATCCTGTTCGGCGTGCCATTGTTCTTCGTTTTCAGAAAACCGCTGGTTGGGCCGAACCGCTTCGGCGGCCGGCCGCCGGCCATGGGTTTCGGCCAGGCGGTTGGAAGCTATTTCAAGAACTATGTGAACTTCAACGGCAGAGCGAGCCGATCGGAATTCTGGTATTCGGCACTCTTTGTCTCTCTCGTCGCCATCGCTTTGCTTGTCGCGGATCGGAGCCAAACCTTGAACCTGATCTGGTCGCTGGCCACGTTTCTTCCGTGGATCGCCGTGGCCGCCCGACGCCTTCACGACATCAACCGAAGCGGATGGTGGCAGCTTCTTGCACTATTAGTTCCCGTTGGGTCGGTCGTCGTGCTCGTATGGTACTGCAGGGCGTCGACAATGGATGATTCCAGGGAAGCCGTGTTCGCGTGAGCAAGGTGTGAGAATGGTCCTCGCGGGTTGAGCGGGTCCGAGGCACCGGTCATCGTCGTTACGCGGACTGCGGGGTGCGGTCCGCTTCTGACGGCATCCCGAAGGGGACCGGCGCGGTTGGCAAAAGCCCGCCTCTGCCTCAGTACTTCATGTTCCGTAATTCAGGAAAATCATAGTAACGCAGCCGCTTGTCATGGCAGCGATAGTCGTTCTTTTTCAAGTCCACTATCAAGTCGTGTTGCAAGCTCAAGCCGATATAGGACCAGTTCGGATTGCTGCGTTCCGTCGTGCGCGTGCAATAAGCATATATCTGCTTTTCCGGATTCAGCAGAACCACGCTCGAAATCTCGGCCTTTACGAAGTTCCCCGGCTTAATGGTTCCCTGCAGCACATCGACGTGCTCGCGCCGAATTGCGCTGGAAGGCGGCCGCTGGGAATCTGCAACGGATTGCGGAACCGGCGCCTGGCAGCCGGCCAGCGCCAGCAGGGCAGCGCAGACAAGGAATTTGCTTTTCATTCGGCTGGATCTTCCTCTACGAAAATCGATGGACTGAACTTTCCGGATGGACAGCGCTCGCACAACGCTGGGGTAAATCGCGCCGCCACTCAACAATGCCTGGAACGGCGACTCAACCCGAGCCCTCGTCCTGGGTCAGGTCTTCATGCCGGCCAGCTCGGGAAACGGGTAGTAGCGCAGCCGCTTGTCTTTGCAGCGATTATCATTCGCGGTCCCGCCTAGGATTTGGCTATCCGTGAAGGAGATGCCGAGATAGGCCCAGTCTCCCCAGCTGCGTTTGGGCACCACGCGGACACAGTAGGCATAGATCTTCTTCTCGGGATCAAGCAGCACAACGCTCGAAATCCGGGCCCAGACGACTTCTCCCGCTTCGTGTCTATAACTTCTCTTGAATATGAGGTTGATGAAGTTTTGCCGGACGTCATTCGAGGGAGGCCGCTGGGAATCGGCAACGGATTGCGACACCGGGGCATTGCAGCCGGCGAGCATCAGGAAGGCAGCGCAAGCAAGGACTTTTATTTTCATTCAGTTGGATCTCCAAGAATCGGAGCGTAATAAACGCTTCGCATTCTTACAAACAGAGCGGGAACAATATTTGCAATACGCGGAAATGAATATTATTGAACCTGCGCATGTGACTGCATGACAGTGGATATGGCTGCGTCGCTCGACTTATACCGGAGGGTTTGAAACGGAACTTGCGGCCCCGTTCTCATCATCGGCGATTGGTACGCCCGCTTCCAACGCTGCGAGGATAAAAGCCTGCCGCACCGTCTCGGCCGGCATCCGCCCGGCAAGCCAGGCACGACAGAAATCGATGGCTCTTTGCTGATGAACGCCGTCATGGATCGGCCAGTCGGAGACGAGTGCATAAAGCGCGTCCTGCGGTGAGCGGAGAACCAGCCGTTCGCCGGCATCAAGATCGATCGAGATCGTTTTTTTCCAGAACGCGGAATGGTCGCTAATGGCAGTAGCACCTGAAGGTGAATTGACCAGGAATAACTGCGGAAGCCCGATCTCGGTTCCAGTGTGGGTCCGGATGGTATCACTATTGGAAGGGGCGATACGCCGACATGGGAAGGATGCAAGGAGAAGCGTTGCGGCGCGTCCTTTGAGGCTCCGCCCGATTGGGCGTGCGCCTTCAGAATGAGGATCGGCGGGAATGCCGCGCCAGCGCTCAAGAGAGACCTTGAGATGATCGCCGGAACCCAAGAAAGCCTCATCCTGAGCGCCGCCGCTTTCAGGCGGGCAGCTTGCAGTCCTTGCTCATGCCGGCGGACTGCATGGCGGAGACCTTACCCTTTGATGCAGCAATTTCGCCCTCCTTGTCTCCCCCTGCAACGCTGCCGATGGGGACGCCGACAAGAAAGACGCCGAAGGCATCGCCGTTCGCCGCGCTGATCTGCTGCTTCGACAAGTCGTCCAGCTTGGCTCTCTCCTTTTTCAGTTCGGCGGCGAGAGCTTCGCAGCTAAGGTTCGTATAAGCCGCCATTGGAATGTCGACCTGCACAATAGCGTCAGGACGTTTG
The DNA here is from genome assembly GCF_019793435.1 of Rhizobium redzepovicii. GTDB lineage: Bacteria > Pseudomonadota > Alphaproteobacteria > Rhizobiales > Rhizobiaceae > Rhizobium > Rhizobium redzepovicii. The sequence goes on from NZ_JAILYH010000015.1 coordinate 125,054, forward strand.
GCGCAGCCGGCGAGTGCCGCCGTCGCCGCAAATGCGATAATGATCTTTTTCGTGAATGGTCCCCAATTCCCGCAATAGCTGTAACATTGCCGCCCGCAGATGATCCGTCTTTCAACCACAGACTTTTATTGATTCACTCGGGAAAACCGCATTGCAGACTCTTTGCCGACATTCCGCGCCCAACATTATTCGCCAATCCGAACGATTCATTCGTTTCCCTTTTGTACTCTTCCCTCTTCCCTTTCGCGCTGACTCTCTCCATATTCCCGCCATGGCCAAATCTCCGAAGAAATCCCCCGCCCCGAATGGCTTCGAGGAAGCTCCGCAGTCGTCCTTCGAGGGCGCTCCCCTGTCCGGCTCCGTGGCCGACTGGGTGAAGCAGCTGGAGGCTGATGCCGAAGCGTCGGGCGTCGAGACCCAGCGCCAGATCGCCTCAAAGGCCGGCAAGCACCGCAAGAAGGTGGAAATCGCGGCTTCGAAATCGGCGCGTGGCACTTCGATGGGCGGCTCGACCGACCCGAAGACGCGCGCGGCCGCAGGCCTCAACCCCGTAGCGGGCATGAATACGACGCTGGAGGAAGCCTCGTCGCTGCAGGCCGGCACCGCCGTCACCGCCACCGTCGAGGCGCTGTCGGCGCTGATCGAGAGCGGCAACCCGCTGCATAAGAACGGCAAGATCTGGACGCCGCACCGCCCGGCCCGGCCGGACAAGTCCGAAGGCGGCATCCGCATCCTGATGAAGTCGGATTACGAGCCGGCCGGCGATCAACCCACAGCTATCCGCGATCTCGTCGAAGGGCTGGAGAATGGCGACCGCAGCCAGGTGCTGCTCGGCGTCACCGGCTCCGGCAAGACCTTCACCATGGCCAAGGTGATCGAGGCGACGCAGCGCCCGGCCGTCATCCTGGCGCCGAACAAGACGCTGGCCGCCCAGCTCTATTCGGAATTCAAGAATTTCTTCCCCGACAACGCGGTGGAATATTTCGTTTCCTACTACGATTATTACCAGCCGGAAGCCTATGTGCCGCGCTCCGACACCTATATCGAGAAGGAAAGCTCGATCAACGAGCAGATCGACCGCATGCGCCACTCGGCGACGCGCTCGCTGCTCGAACGCGACGATTGCATTATCGTCGCCTCGGTCTCCTGCATCTACGGTATCGGCTCGGTCGAGACCTATACCGCGATGACCTTCCAGATGTCGGTCGGTGACCGGCTGGACCAGCGCCAGCTGCTGGCCGACCTCGTCGCCCAGCAATATAAGCGCCGCGACATGGATTTCACCCGCGGCAGCTTCCGGGTGCGCGGCGACACGATCGAACTCTTCCCCGCCCACCTTGAAGATGCCGCCTGGCGCATCTCGATGTTCGGCGACGAGATCGACGCCATCACCGAGTTCGATCCGCTCACCGGCCAGAAGGTCGGCGATCTGAAATCGGTGAAGATCTACGCCAATTCGCACTATGTCACGCCGCGCCCGACGCTGAATGGCGCCATCAAGTCGATCAAGGAGGAGCTCAGGCTTCGCCTTGCCGAGCTTGAGAAGGCCGGCCGCCTGCTGGAAGCCCAGCGCCTGGAGCAGCGCACGCGCTACGATATCGAAATGCTCGAAGCCACCGGCTCCTGCCAGGGCATTGAGAACTATTCTCGTTATCTCACCGGCCGCGACCCCGGCGATCCGCCGCCGACGCTGTTCGAATATATCCCCGACAACGCCCTCGTCTTCATCGACGAAAGCCATGTCACCGTGCCGCAGATCGGCGGCATGTACCGCGGCGACTTCCGGCGTAAGGCGACGCTGGCCGAATACGGCTTCCGCCTGCCCTCCTGCATGGACAACCGGCCGCTGCGCTTCGAGGAATGGGACGCCATGCGCCCCGACACCATCGCCGTTTCGGCCACCCCCGGCAGCTGGGAGATGGAACAGTCCGGCGGCGTCTTCGCCGAACAGGTGATCCGGCCTACGGGCCTGATCGACCCGCCGGTCGAGGTCCGCTCAGCCCGCACCCAGGTCGACGACGTGCTCGGCGAGATCCGCGAAACCGCCGCCAAGGGCTATCGCACGCTGTGCACCGTGCTGACTAAGCGCATGGCCGAAGACCTCACAGAATATCTGCATGAGCAGGGCGTGCGCGTCCGCTACATGCACTCCGACATCGACACGTTGGAGCGCATAGAGATCCTCCGCGACCTCCGCCTCGGCGCCTTCGACGTGCTCGTCGGCATCAACTTGCTGCGCGAGGGCCTCGACATTCCCGAATGCGGCTTCGTTGCCATCCTCGACGCCGACAAGGAAGGTTTCCTGCGATCCGAGACATCGCTGATCCAGACGATCGGCCGCGCCGCGCGCAACGTCGACGGCAAGGTCATCCTCTATGCCGACCAGGTCACCGGCTCGATGAAGCGGGCGATGGAAGAAACCGGCCGCCGCCGCGAAAAGCAGATGATCTATAACCAGGAGCATGGCATCACCCCGGAATCGGTGAAAGCCAGAATCTCCGACATCCTCGACTCTGTCTACGAACGCGACCACGTCCGCGCCGATATCTCAGGCGTTTCAGGTAAGGGCTTCGCCGATGGCGGCAACCTCGTCGGCAACAACCTACAGGCCCATCTCAACGCGCTCGAAAAGAGCATGCGCGACGCCGCCGCCGATCTCGACTTCGAAAAAGCCGCCCGCCTCCGCGACGAAATCAAACGCCTCAAGGCCGCCGAACTGGCCGTGATGGACGATCCGATGGCCCGAGAGGAATCCAAGGCAATGGAAGGTAAAGCTCGCGACAAATACCCTTCTCCCCAGCGGGGAGAAGGTGCCGGCAGGGCGGATGAGGGGGCCACCCCCTCCTACTTCGCTAAGCCTTCAATCGACGACATGGGCCCAGGCACCGACACTGCCACGCCCCTCTTCCGCAAACCCGCCCTCAATGACATGGGCCGCGACATCGCCGAACCCGCCAAGAAGAGCCTGTTCCGCAAAAACGACCTCGACGAAATGACGGTCGGCCGCACGGAGAAGCCGGTCGCCGGACAGCTGCCGGAAAAGCCCGATGCCGCCAAGGGTTCGAAGCGGTTTTCACCACTGCTGGAGGGCCAGCCGGAGCGCGACGATGGCCTGCGGCCCGTAGTACGCGCCCGGGTGGGCGCCGGCAGCTACGAGGATCCGGGCGAACAGAAGCGTAAGGGCCGGACGAAGGGGAAGACTGGGCGGCCGGGGCGGTGAGCGAACGGGACGCCGAGTGAGGGAGCCCACTCCGCAAAATAACCAATGCCGCGGCGAACATACTTCCCCCTCATCCAGACCCGACCCTCCCCGTCCCCGCTACCAGCGCAAAATAAATCCGCTCTACCCGACAGGCTGCACTCCTGGCGTTCGCCTCGAACCCCGCCGCCGGCCAGCCGCGCCGAGGGCTGCCGTCGGCCGCAATCAGCCAGTACCAGCGCTCGTCCGACCCCGTCAGGTCGATCTTGAAGATCCGCCCCATGCAGGCATCGCCGTAGAAACCGATGAAATCGTCGCCGGGCTTTTCCTTCCAGGAGTGGCGCCACCTCCCCCGCGGCGTCTCGCCGCTGACGACCATCTCCCAGCTCTTCCAGCCGTTATAGTCCGATTGCGCCGTCAGGGAGCCATCATAGGGTTTCGCCTCGATCTGCAGGCAGCCTTCGAGAAACTCTGCGACCGAGTTGCAAACGCTGTTCCATGCCTCGTCACTGTGCCAGGTCAGTTTGTAGGCGAACTCATCAGAGACATTCTTCAAGGCAGCGGCGACGGTGGAGGCCACACCTTCCCGGCTCGCCGGTTCGCCGCGCAGCCTGATAAGGAGATAGGTGCAGAGAAAATCTGCCGTATCCCGCGCGATCGGTTTGATGACATGAAGGTTTCGGCGCTTGCCGACCTCATAGCCGCCGAAATCCCGGATGCGGCGCTGAGGCTGTTTGCGAAGGGCATTATTGAGGAACGATCTGAGAAGCGTTCCGATATCGTCTTGCATGCGTTTCCTCTCCTCGTGAGGATGTCTCTGCCGCATGGTTTCGTGAATGGCTCCGCCCGAGCCGTAAAATCAGAGCAATTCCGGGCGCAAAACGCCGCACGCTTTTGCCCGGATTGCTTTAGATCAGCGTCGGTTCCGGATCGTCCTCGACCTCTTCGATGATCTCCGGCCTATCGTTCTTCGGAGAGCCGACATCCCGGCCGATCTTCCACATCGTCATCAGTTCGGAGGGGAAGGATTTCAGGAGATCGTTCGGGTCCGGTTCGGGCGACAGCCATCTCTCGTAATCGGCGCGATGCAGAATGACGGGCATGCGGTCATGAATCTCAGACATCATCTCGTTCGGCTCACAGGTGACGACGGCAAAGTTGCGGATGGACACGCCCCTCTCATCCGTCCACGTCTCCCAGATGCCGGCGAGCGCAAAAGGCGAGCCGTCGGTCATGGCGATGGCATAGGGCTGTTTGTTCTTGCCGGTCCCGTGAATGTCCTTCCATTCGAAGAAGCCATTGATGGGAATGAGGCAGCGACGCGATCGGTATGCCGAGCGGAACATGCCGTTGCCGCTGATCGTCTCGCATCTAACATTGACTGGCGGCGGCCTGCCGCCGGGTTTCGCCCAGGAAGGCATCAGACCCCAGCGCGCGGTCACGAATATAGGCCCCGACGTATCGGGTTCGCGCACGATATCCCTGATGATAATAGGATAATCTTGCGACGGCGCCCCATTCCAGCGGGGAAAGCGGTTTCCCAGCCCGTCGATATCCCCGCCCTTCACTGCAAAGGCGAAATTGCCGATCAATTCTTCAAGCGAAGTTTTTACGAAGATGCGTCCGCACATTGTGCTTCCTGTCGATCGAATATTAGACGTTCTGATTATGTTCTCAGCGGTGACGTCGTCAACGAAGCGTCAGTTGTGGCCGTTCAGGAATGCCCCTTCGCGGCCAGGATGACACAGAAATGAAGGATGAGAAGTAGGCGCCCTCTCGTCGAGGCTGAGAGGAGGCCTGCCCCATCAATCGGTCTATTGCGAAGCAAGGCGAATTGGCGGAAAAAACACGTCAGGCAAGCGGCGTGACAAACGAATCGGAAACCACCCATGCCCGAACTCCGCATCGACCCCTTCCCCTCGCCCGCCGAACTCAACGCCCTCTGGTCGGCAGCCTGGAACACGCCTGAAGCACCGGATTTCTCCCGCATCCTCCCCCGCAGCCTCACCCATATCGGCGCCTATCACGACGACACACTCGTCGGCTTCGTCAACGTCGCCTGGGATGGCGGCATCCATGCCTTCATTCTCGACACCTCAGTGCATTCCGACCTGCGCCGGCAGGGGATTGCGACGCGGCTGGTCAGGGAAGCGACGAGAGTTGCGCGGGAGCGCGGCGCTGAGTGGCTGCATGTCGATTTCGAACCGCACCTGACCGGCTTCTACCGCGCCTGCGGATTTACCCCCACCGCGGCGGGCCTCAACAAGCTCAGATGAGACCGCACCTTCCTGGTCCTGTCTCAACACCAAGAGGTCGCGGGATCGGCCGGAGAGCGTTATCTGCGCTGATAATGAACCGGCAGATGGTTGACGTGGCCAAGCAAGGCGGCGTCGATTTTACCTCCGCTCGGATTTTGAACGAGACTGGACAGCTGGCTCGCCTCGGTTGTGGAATGACGACCGAAGGCGAAAGGCCGCCCGGTGGGATACCTTCCAAAAATGCACCTCCACCTTGATACCCGTTTCGGTTATGATTTCTCGTCATCCGAGGAGAGCCCGCATGCGCCTGCCCACATTCATCCTGGCCCTGGCCGTCTCAGCGCTCGCAGCCTTGCCCGCATCGGCCGAGACGTACAAGACGCCGAAAGCGCTGCTCAAGGCTCTCTACAGTTATAACACCGACAACAGCGACGCCGAGGCGCCCTCGCCTTACTCGATCTTCTTCTCCGACCATCTGAATGAGCTCCTGCAGGCCGACCTCGACAACACGCCCGAAGGCGATGTCGGCGCGATCGACTTCGATCCCGTCATCGCGGGCCAGGATGGCACGGCGAGCGACGTCAGGATCGGCCAGCCGATCCTGCTGGATGACAAGGCCGAGGTGGAGGTGCAGTTCGAAAACGGCGAAGAGGTGACGCTCTTCTACACGCTGGTGCGGCAACACGGCGGCTGGAAGGTTGACGACATCGCCAATCAGAAAGGGGATAATCCGTGGAGCCTGAGCGCGTTGTTGGGTGATGCGCAGTAGGCGATTGTCAATGGCCCCAAGATCAGCCCTCATGGTGAGGAGGCCCGAAGGGCCGTCTCGAACCACGAGGGCGGGCGTGGAAACCTCTGATGCACCGCATCCAGAATCGAGGTGATGGCGCCGGTGGCCGCCCCCGTCTTTCGAGGCTTCAGCCTTTGGCTTCCGCACCTCAAGATGAGGGCGGAGCGAGGGCGGCGCCAGGGGCACTGGACCTCCCAGGGCTGCCCCCACCACCGACGCCAGCCCCCCGGCCATCCACCCTCGTAGTTCGAGACGAACCTGCGGACCTCCTCACCATGAGAGCTGATTGATGTACCGAAGCAGCAAGCGCCGCCAGACGACAAAATCCATGCCCGGCTATCGAATCTACCCGCTCGTCCCGTTTCGGCACGGAATCGCGCTATGGCACAGCCGTGCAAGGAACCGCTAACTTTTGGTCAAGTATCTGAATCTTCGACATTTCCCGACTTCGATGCGGGCATGCCAAAATAATCCCGCTTGCTTTTTGCCCGAAAAGCTGGCACCAATTCACCTACTCGGGCATTTGCATGCCGGTGACTGGACTGATGTGGTAATCCCTTCCGTTTGGAAGGCGGCGCGGGACTACCCGCCTACGTAGACGTTCTTTCCCCGTACGTGACTTCTCCGACTGACCCTTCGTCCCAATCGATCGGGGCGAAAGCTAAAGCCGTCCGCTTCCTCTCGGGGGCGCGGATACTACACAGACTAAGGGAAAAGGACGATCCCAATGGCCACCAAGGGCACCGTAAAATTCTTCAACCAGGACAAGGGTTTTGGTTTCATCACGCCGGACGGCGGCGCAAAGGACGTTTTCGTCCATATCTCTGCGCTGCAGGCTTCTGGAATCCAGTCGCTGCGCGAAGGCCAGCAGGTTACCTTCGACACCGAGCCGGACCGCATGGGCAAGGGCCCGAAGGCCGTCAACATCTCGGCTTCGTAAGTTAGACTTTCCGCTTCGGCGGCATGAACGGCGCTCCACAAGGGGCGCCGTTTCTGTTTGCGTGAACGCCATTTGTCGATCTCACCGCCGGATGTTATATGCGCGCTGAAGAGATGATCCCGCCCCATGGCGGTGCGGCGCCCATGCGGCCCCCAGAGAACAACGAATTATGGAACGTCGATGACGCAGAAGAGCCCGATTTTCGCGGTCGCCCCGATGATCGACTGGACGGATCGGCATTGCCGTTATTTCCATCGCCAGATCAGCCGGCAGGCGCTGCTCTATACCGAGATGGTGGTGGCCGATGCGATCATCCACGGTCCGCGCGACCGGTTGCTCGGCCATGACGCAGCGGAACATCCGCTGGCCCTGCAACTCGGCGGATCGGATCCGGCCAAGCTTGCCGAAGCGGTGAAGATATCGGAATCCTACGGTTATGACGAGATTAACCTCAATGTCGGCTGCCCCTCCGACCGGGTGCAGTCGGGCACCTTCGGCGCGTGCCTGATGCTGACGCCGGAAACGGTGGCCGAATGCATCGCGGCGATGAAGAGGGTCGCAACCGTGCCGGTGACGGTGAAATGCCGGATCGGCGTCGACGAGCAAGAGCCGGAACAGGCCCTGCCGCAGTTGATCACCCGCGTTCTCGATGCCGGCGCCGACGCGATCTGGATCCATGCCCGCAAAGCCTGGCTGAAGGGCCTGAGCCCCAAGGAAAACCGCGAGATCCCACCGCTCGACTATGAGATCGTCTACCGGATGAAACAGCGCTGGCCCGATGTCCTCATCGGCATCAACGGCGGCATCCGCACGCTTGATGAAGCCGCCGCCCATCTCGCCCATGTCGACGGCGTCATGCTTGGCCGCGTAGCCTATCAGAATACGGCGATCCTTGCCGAAGTCGACCAGCGCTTCTTCGGCGCTCCCGCGGGAGAACCGGACTGGGAAGACCTGCGCGATCGGATGATGATCTATGCCGAGCGCCATATCGCCAGTGGCGGTCGGCTGCAGCACGTGGCCCGCCACATGGTCGGCCTGTTCACCGGCCTGCCCGGCGCCAGGCGCTACCGACAGATCCTGTCGACCGACGCGGCCAAAAGCGGTGCCGGGCCGGAGGTACTGGCCGCAGCTTTTGCGGCAGTGGATTTTTCGGGAGTGGAGCAGGAGGCGGTAAGCGCCTGACGGAACGTGACGTCTTTGTCACGACGTCCGCGCCACCGGCAACAAGGTCTTCTTTTCGATCCGACCCGCCACCGAGAACACCAGTATCTCCGTATCCCGGTCGATCCTGCTGCCATCCATCAGCCTGACGATATCGTCGACACCGCCGACCGGACTGCCGTCGATGGCGAGGATGTAATCGCCCTCCTGCAGCCCTCCCTTTGCTGCCGGTCCGTCCGGCTCGACGCGCCGGATGCGAACGGAGGTCGTCTGCACCGTGCCAGCCGCAAGCGCGACGCGGCGCGGCAGCACGATCGTATCGCCTGCGATACCGATGAAGGCGCGCCTGACCCGGCCGTAGCGGAGAATTTCCGAAACGACAAAATTGGCGGTATTCGACGCTACGGCAAAAGCGATGCTCTGCGCGCCCTGGATGACGGCGGTATTGACGCCGATGACCTCCCCGCTGGAAGACACCAGCGGCCCGCCTGAGTTGCCGGGATTGAGCGCCGCATCGGTCTGGATGACATCCTCCATCAGGCGGCCGCTGGCTGCCCGCATCGACCGGCCGAGCGCCGAGACGATGCCGGCGGTGACAGTCCATTCGAAACCGAGCGGGTTTCCGATCGCGATGGCGATATGGCCTCGGCGCAACCGCTGGGAATCTCCGAGCCTCGCCCAGGCGCCGGTGCTTGTGTCGGCGCGAATGACGGCGATATCGGTATCGACATCGCGGCCCAACACCCGGCCTTCCGTAACGAAGCCGTCGGGCGTGGTAATGCGGACGACTTTGGCGTCGTCGACGACATGGCTGTTGGTAATGATCAGGCCGTCTGGCGAGACGGCGAAGCCCGACCCATGCCCCTGCCGGCCACCGACCCTCTCGATCCGGCTGACGGCCGGCCCGACCGTGTCGACTGCTGCTGCGATCGATTGTGAATAGGCATCGATCAGCGCCCCATTATTCTGAGGCGCTATCGCTTTGTCCATGTAACCCATGATTTGATCCTCAGGCGGGAATAACCGTCGTCCGCGGCCCAAGCGGTCTTGGTTGCGACGGTTCGCCATCATACTGTTGTTGAGGATTAGATGGTTGGGCCTCGAACGCGGTTCAAGTGAGCGAGGGTAGCTCCCGCAATTGCGATAGCACGCGAGCATAACTAGGCGGACAGCTATATCGAACTACCCGGACAGATATCTTGAACGAACGGCAAAAAACTGGCTCACTGCAGATGTTCGCCCGTGCAATCCGCTGCCCTCGATACGCTATGACCAGCCTGTTACGGCGACAATGCATCGAACCATACAAACTGCGGTCATATCAATAGAATAGAAACAGGCCTTCAATAACAACATCGAGCCGGCGTTGCCTGCGGCTTAACCTTCTTGCCCAAGCCTCGCGCGGCAGCGCTCGTCGTCTTGCCAATTCTGCCGGCAACGGCGCAAATTTCCGACCGCATCAACCCCACCAACAAGGAAGCTATGAAATGAGCAAAGTCACCACCAAGGACGGCGTCGAGATCTTCTACAAGGATTGGGGGCCGAAGGCCGCTCAGCCGATCATGTTCCATCACGGCTGGCCGCTCTGCTCCGACGACTGGGACGCCCAGATGCTTTACTTTCTCGAGAAGGGCTACCGGGTCGTCGCCCATGACCGGCGCGGCCACGGCCGCTCGACCCAGGTCGGCGAAGGTCACGACATGGATCATTACGCCGCCGATGCCGCAGCCGTCGTCGAGCATCTCGATCTCAGGAACACCGTCCATGTCGGCCACTCCACAGGGGGCGGCGAAGCGACCCACTACGTCGCCCGTCATGGCCAACCCCAGGGCCGCGTCGCCAAGCTCGTCATCATCGGCGCCGTACCGCCCATCATGGTGAAAACGGCTGCTAATCCCGGCGGCCTGCCGATCGAGGTGTTCGATGACCTGCGCAAGCAGCTCGCCGCCAATCGCTCGCAATTCTACCGTGACCTGCCGGCTGGCCCGTTCTACAGCTTCAACCGGCCGGGTGCGAAGGTGTCGGAACCGGTCATCAACAATTGGTGGCGCCAGGGCATGATCGGCGGCGCCAAGGCGCACTACGACGGCATCAAGGCCTTCTCGGAAACCGACTTCACCGAAGACCTGAAGATCATCACCGTGCCGACCTTCGTCATGCACGGCGACGATGATCAGATCGTGCCGATCGCCGACTCCGCTTTGCTCTCGTCGAAGCTGCTGCAGAACGCCACGCTGAAGGTCTACGAGAAATTTCCGCACGGCATGTGCACCACCCATGCCGACATCATCAATCCCGACATCCTCGCCTTCATCAAGGGCTGAACGATCAATCCGCCGGGCGCCGATCAGGCGCCCGACGGCCGGCATCACAAAAGGGCGCTGTCGCCGCAGACTGATCGATTGATAGCCGGTGACGCATTTTCTCATGAAACCGTTTTCGCCGATTTGCGTTTAGCGGCCATGACAAGAGAACGTGAACCCTCATCAAAGGCTTACCGGCAGGATCGGTTCGAGAACACCGAGCGAGCTGCCAAGGAAACCATCGAGGCTGAACAGCGGGCCCGCCGGGAGAAAACCAAGCGGCTGAAAGAACTGCGCCTGTCGAAGCAAATCGGCAAGGACCCCACAACCAAGTAGATTTTCTGTCAGGTCGAAACGCTCATCGCTATCATCCCATACCGCGCTGCCTCGCCAGTATCCTTCCGAGTGGGCGCTCCCCGAATTGTTTTGAATATCGGACGTTCGCCCATCTTGCAGAGCAAGGATCGCGAAATTATCTTTTTTTCACCGTTAGCGATTCACGGCATCGAAAGAGGGTAGATTGCGATGTCAGACAAGCTGTTCAGCACGCGTGACGAACCGCTCGCATCCGAAGACCTCGATGTGTGTAGGCGGGTCCATGAAGCGCTGTGTAGCGAGTTCCAGATCGACCGGTCAGGCGAGCAAGCCGACCGCCTCGGCGCTCTTATCATCGAGCTTTACCGGCAAGGCGTGCATGACGAGAGCCAGCTTCGATTGCTGGCCGGCGGGAAGCGAACCTGATAACGCAATTCCGCCGCGCGCTGGAAGAGCATCCTTCAGCCTCCGGCAGGACACGCTCCGCCGGTGGCCGAGCTGCTTTTTACGTTAGCGGATACGCACATAGGTCATCCCTCCCCATCCCAAAATGAAACCAATTGCCTTCCGCTGCGTTATGCCCTGGATACATCCGTTTACCCAAGGTGAGTGAAATGAACAGGTTCGCCATCATTGCGCTGTCGATAGCCACGGCTTTCTCCGGAGTGCCGGCTTCGGCAGGCCCGGTCTTCGTGCCGAACACCATGCAATCGGCTCCGGGGTCAGGTAATGCCGATGCCCGGATTATGACCGTCGGCTGCAGTCCTTACTCCATCGTCTGCTCGCGCTACGGCGAAACCCGCAGATACAACAATAACCGCAGCTACTATCGCGATCGCCACTATGATCGCGACCGCCACTATCGCGACGACCGCTACGGCTGGGATCGCCGCTACGATCGCCGGTATCGTCACCACGACAATAGCGGCGCCATCATCGGCGGCCTGGCTGCCGGCGCCCTCATCGGCGGCATCATCGCCTCGCAGCCGCGCGCCTATTCTTCACCCGGCTACAGCTCGCATGCCGACTATTGCTACAGCCGCTACCGGTCCTATCGCGCCTACGACAACACCTATCAGCCTAATTACGGCCCGCGCCGCCAGTGCCGCTAGCCAGTCTACCCGTCAGCAGCAAGCCTCGCATGAAGATGCGGGGCTTTTTTTGATCTTGCTCGGGCAACGCCTGCGCCATCAGTGACGCCCGCGCCCCAACACAACTCGCTTCCCAACAGCGCCCAGCCGTGCTTGTCTTCCAGCTTGTGAGCCGCGCGCATCGATGAATTGCGCCGCCGGCTGGTCTCCCGATCCACACCGCGCCGGCGACCAAGCCTATATTTTGGGCGAACTCCAGCGGCTACGCCAGCACAGATCGGGGTTCCTCAACGGCCTCATTGCTGGTGACCAACGGGGCAGCGGGATCCGATCGCCGGAGTTGATCACCCGTCTGTTCTAGATATGGGACGGCGAATTCTGCGGCAGCATCAGCCTGCGTTTTCAAGCCGGCACCGAGGAACTGCCGTCCGAAGTATCGGGACATGTGGGATACTCCGTCGTGCCGTGGAAACAGCGCAACGGCCACGTGACCACCGCCCTTAAACTGCTGCTGCTGGTCGCGGCAAAGGAAGGCCTCCACCGCCTCGTCATCCTCTGCAACGAGGACAATCATGCCTCGCGGCGCGTGATCGAGCGCAATGGCGGTGAATTGTTTATGCGCGGCCCGCATCCCTCCGACAGGCCCGATCAGCTCAAACTCTATTTCCGGCTGAAGGCAGGAGCCACCGGCTGACGTGAAAATGCGGGACGGATTTCCAGACGGACGGAACACGGGCCTTGCCCGCCTTTGCTCCGTCCGTCCCGTCAGCCTGGGCGGGGCTGAGCGCGCATTTTTTCAATAAGTCGCCGCCGGTGTCGGCTTCTTCTCCGTCCATTGCGGCGGCACGCCGTATTTGGCGGCCACCGCGCCGATCAGTCCGGGCGATCGCCCGAAGGCATCGCAGGCGGCGTATTTCGGTTTTCCGCCGAGCCAGGATTTCATCCGCTGCCCAGACGGCAGCGAGATATCCACACCCTTCGGCTCCCTGCCCTTGATCAGCATCCGGGAAAACTCGCTGCTGAATTTCGACGCCAGGCTATAGGCATCGCCGACTTCGGAAACGCGGGGCGTGTTCTGCAGCGAGTTTGCCCCACGCGACCAGACGATCGCCGCCCGCTGCACGCCACCACTGTCGACGGCCTCCGCCTCGACCGCCAGTCCGCCGAGACCGGCCGGCAGCCGCGGCACGGCGACCGGCAGCACGAAACCGGTACCAACGGTGACGACGGTGGAAACACCAGCCATCGCCTTATTGGTCGGCACGATGTCGGTAACGACGGAGCGAATCGTCAGGTCCGCCGGCTGGCCTGAAGAGACCAGCTGAAATTTGTCGCTGAGCGAAATGCAGAGCGCTCGGTCCAGCGCATTCGCCACCATCACACGGTCCGCGTCCGATTTGACACGGGTCGCGGCGCTGAAAGCGAAGCTCGTCGGCACGATGCTCACCGTATTTGCCGAGATAAGGCGCGTCCCATCGACATAGACGCGCGATTTCGACAACTTGCCCTTCGGCGCGCCGAGATTGCCGTAGGAGGAAAGCGTGCCGGCCTCTTTGAGCGGCACCGAGCTGCATCCTGCCCCTGCCATAGCGAGCGCCATCAACACGGCGAGAGACAAGCCTCTCGGCGCCCATGGCAAAGAAAATGGAAATGGATTGCTGAGCACGCTGTCTGGCCTCCGTCGCCGGTAGCGCATAACCCCGAAAGTCGAAATCGATTTTCGGAAAATTATGCGCGGGTTTAAAGCGCTAGAGCGTCCTTGGCGCGTCTTGTAAGACGCGCGGCGCTCTAGGTGTTTAGTCTCCAGCGAAAGTGGCGGTCGAGAATTGCCGCAACATTACAGGCCGCTTCCGACAGGCGTACGCGTCTATGCGAGTTCGATCGTCACCCGCGTCCCGGCAACACTGCTTTCGATGCCGACTTCGCCGCCATGGTTTGCGGCGACCTGCCTGACGAGGCTGAGGCCGAGACCGGCGCCCTTGCTTCTGGGGGTGACGCGATAGAAGGGCTCGAACACCAATTCGCGATGTTCGGCCGGAATGCCCGGCCCTTCGTCGGCGACGCTGATCCTGTCGCCGCCCGAAACCGCGCGCGAGACCGAAACCGTGATCATACCTCTGTTGCCGCCATGATCGATGGCGTTGCGCACCAGGTTGCTGACCGCCCGCGGCAGGGCGGAAGGGCTTCCGCGGCGTTCAAGCCTATCCGCATCGCTTTGAAAGCAGATCTGGTAACCGCCCGCGATTGCCAGCGGCGCGAGGTCGGCCACCACGGTACGGGCGATGCCGACGAGATCGACCGTTTCGTCAAGATCGACCGCCTGGTCGTTTCGCTCGAAATCGAGGAGCTGCTCGGCCGCCTCGGCCAGCCGCGCCACGTCGTCGAGCATCCGCCGCCGCTCCCGGCCGTCGGGCATCCCGTCGATACGTGTCTGCATGATGGCGATCGGGGTGCGCAGTTCATGCGCAGCGTCGATCAGGAAGCGCTGGCGCTTGCGGAATTCATTCTCCAGCCGTTCCAGCGCGCCGTTGAAGGCCGCTACCAGCGGCGACACTTCCCGGGGAATGCCGCTCACGGGAAGGCGTGCGCCCTGCCGGCGCGGGTCGATTGCCGCCGCCTCACGCGCCACCTCGCTGATCCCCCTCAGCGACCGCCCGACGATCCTCGGGACCGCAAAAAACACCGCCGGCAGGGCGATCACCAGAAGCGGCACATAGATCGGATAGGTCTCTGTGAGCATGGTCAGGAAGGTGGCGCTCCGGCTCGGGTTGCCGCCATACATCACCCGCAAAGGCCCGATCCCGGTCTCGACGCTGTCGATCGAGGCACTCTCGCCGACAGATGCGGCACCGCGTATATCGGCCTCCTTGATCAGATACACATAGGGGCCGAGCGCCTGATAGGCCTCCGGCACGGCGCCATAGGAAACCGTCTGCCCGTCCGGCGTCGCCACGACGAACCAGAGCCTGTCGCTCTCGGCCTTGAAGGCGCGAAGACGCGGGCTGTCGGTCATGACGAGCCTGCCTTGAGCATCGCGGGCCAGCGCCTCATCGAGCGCCACAGTCAGCCTGTCCTCCGTGGCGACGTTCGGCGAAAGGATTATCGCCCCATAAATGCAAAGGCCGACGATGACAGCCGCCACCACAGCGACGAAGACGATGCTGAGCTGCCAGCTGAGTCGCCACCACAGCGACGGATTGGCGTCTTGCGCCTTGGCCATCATTCTTCCTTCATGAGATAGCCGACGCCGCGGATATTATGGATCGCGACGCCAGCGCCGGCATCGATCAGTCGCTTGCGCAGCCGCGAAATATGCGCGTCGAGCGCGTTCGACTGGATCTCCTCCTCGTAATTATAAACCGCCGCCTCCAGCGTCGAGCGGAGCACGGTCTTCTCCTTCCGCCTGGCAAGGGCTGCCAATACCAGAAGTTCGCGTCGCGGCAGGTCGAGCGGCACCGTGCCGACCGTGACGCTGAGGTGCAGCGGATCAATCACCATCCGCCCGGCGGCAATCTGCAATTCGGCAAGATCCGGCGCCCGCCGCAGCACCGCCCGCAGCCGTGCCATCAGTTCTTCCACGAGAAACGGCTTGCCAAGATAGTCGTCGGCGCCGAGGTCGAGGCCTTCGACCCGCTCCTTGGGCTCGTTGCGCGCCGTCAGCACGATGATCGGCGTATGTTTTCCGGTCCGCCTCAGCTCCGGAATGAAGCTCAACCCCTCTCCGTCAGGCAGGCGCCGGTCGAGCAGAATCGCGTCGTAGTGGTTCTGCCGCGTCAACTCGACGGCATCGGCCAGATGCATCGTGTGGTCGGTGACGATCCCATGTTTGCCGAGTGCTGCCGACAGTGCCTCGGCCAGTTCCCTCTCGTCTTCTATCAACAATATTCGCATCGCCCGCCTGTGTCTCAGTTTCCCTTTTCTCCGCCACAAGGGTTGCGGCAGCATTGCGGAGCTTGCAAGGCGCCGGTCATGCTGCCGCAATTGTCGAGGTCCAGCACAGAAGATATCCGCGGCGCCTAGAAATCGAGATGATCAGACCTATCCTTCGTCTCCTCACCAGACATGCCCTCTCCGCCTTCATCGTCGCGGCGCTGCTCGCAGCCCCGCTCGCAATACTGCACTCGCTTCACGGAAAAGCGGCGTTCGAGAGCGGCCTCATGATGGAGGTCCGATGACCGTCTGGCCAGCTGCCTCGCAATAGGCCGAGAAGGCCTGAAGATAGGCCTGCACCCTCGAACGGTTCTCCGCCGTCTCGACCGCCCGCAACACCTCGGCCGGTTCCAGCTTCATCAGAGGAAGCCGGAGAAAGATATCCGCTGCGAACCGATCGGTGATGGTGGCAAGGATCGTGCGCAGGCCCTCCAGCATGTCATCGCCCCGATGCGATGCGTGCAGCAGCGCAACGGGCTTGTGGACGATCTGCTCGCCAGAGACCAGCCAGTCGATCGCGTTCTTCAGGCCGCCGGGGATGGATCGCACATATTCCGGGCTGGCGATGATCACCCCGTCGCTCCCAGCGATCGATGCGACGAAATCCCGCACGGCCGCCGGCAGAGCTTCCCCCTCGAGATCGGGCGAGAATACCGGCAAACCTCCCACACCATCGAAGATCGCAATTTCGATATCACTTGGGGCAACGGCGCGGACAGCCCGCAGCATGGCCGTATTGGTGGAATCGCGCCTAGCGCTGCCGGATATTGCGAGAATCTTCATGAGCCCAACAGCGATCGATTGACCGCGGCTGTCAACGCAAAAGGCTGTGGCGCCGCGCGTCTTTTCGGAACGGCAGGCGGCGCGGGAGCGCTTCGAATTGCGCGATTGAGGGAAAGGCAAAAGCGACTTTTGCTTGCACTGGCCGAGCCCGGCGTTAGCTTGGGTTCCAATCCTGACAGCTGCCGAATCGGCGGGAAATACAGATGACGGCTTTGATCGAGGCACGGGGCGTCAGCAAACGCTTCCGGCAGCACAAAAGATTTCCGGGTTTTCTGGGCGCCCTGAAGACGCTGGTGACGAGCGAATATACCGAAGTTCTGGCCGTTTCCGACATCGATTTCGACGTCGCGGCCGGCGAAGCGGTGGGGTATCTCGGCCCCAACGGCGCCGGCAAATCCACGATGATCAAGATGATGACCGGCATCCTCGTGCCGAGCGCCGGCACGGTCTCGGTGCTCGGCCGCACGCCGCATCTGAGCCGCATGGATAATGCTCGCGAAATCGGCGTCGTCTTCGGCCAGCGCAGCCAGCTGTGGTGGGACCTGCCGCTGGTGGACAGTTTTACCTTGCACCAGCGCATCTACGACATACCCGTTGCCCGCTATGCGGATAATCTCCGGCGCTTCAGCGAGCTGCTCGACCTGACGCCCTTTCTCGACCGCGCGGTGCGCCAGCTCAGCCTCGGCCAGCGCATGCGCGCCGAGATCGTCATGTCGCTGCTGCACGATCCGAAAATCCTCTTTCTGGACGAACCGACCATCGGGCTGGATGTGGTCGCCAAGGATGCGGTGCGGCGCTTTCTTGCCGAGATCAACCGCGAGCGCGGTGTGACCATCATCCTCACCACCCACGACCTGCAGGACATCGAGACCATCTGCCCGCGGCTGATCATGGTCGATCACGCCAGGCTGATCTTCGACGGCGAATTGAGGAGCCTGCGCGCCGCTTTGGGTTCGGCCCGGCGGCTGACCCTCGAATTTGCCAGCGACCCCGGGCCGCTGCCGCTCAGCACCGCTTCGCTCGTCAGCGACGAGGGCCTGCGCAAGAACTATCTGATCGAACGCGAAGACGTTTCGCTGGTCAGGATCCTGTCGGAGGTCGGAAGCGACCGCGGCCTCAAGGATGTGGCTTTGCACGAGCCGGACATCGAAGAAGTCATCCGCACCTTTTACCAGGGGCGCAACGCCAGGGCGCGGGCGTCATGAGCGCCTATCTCGCCTTTACCCGGAGTTCCTTCCATTCCCAGCTCGCCTATCGCAATGAGGTCTGGGCCAACATCTTCGGCAAACTGGTGCAAGTCTTCGCCCGCGTCGCCATCTGGCAGGCCGCCTATGCCGGGGTCGGTGCAGTCGTGGTCGACGGCGTCTCGCTGCAGCAGATGGTAACCTATGCGCTGCTCGGCGGCACGGTGATGGGCGCCACCCGGCCTGAAAGGATCATCGGCGAGATCGGCCGGTCGCTCAAAACAGGCGATATCGCTGTCTGGTTGCTGAAGCCGCTATCCTATCCGCTCTATCTCTTCGCCAACGAATGCGGCAGCTTTTTCTATCGGCTGATGACGCAGGTGATCCCAACCATCGCCTTCACCGCATTGTTTTACGGCATGCTACCGCCGGCAAGCCTGTTCCACGCCCTGATGTTCATCGCCTTCTGGGCACTTTCCTTTACGCTCCTATTCCTGATGTCGGCGTTCTTCGGCCTCATCGCCTTCTGGCTGATGACGAGCTTCTCACTCGACTGGATCCTCGGCGCCCTGCTGCAATTGTTCTCCGGCGTACTCGTGCCTTTCTGGTTCTTTCCCGAGCCGCTGGCGACGGTCGCCCGCCATCTGCCCTTCGCCTGGGTCGTCTATTATCCCAATGCCGTCTATCTCGGCCGGCTTTCGACTGCCGACACCTGGCTTCATCTTGGCCTCGGTCTCGGCTGGGCCGGATTGTTCCTCTTGGGCGTCCTTTGGCTATGGCACTCAGCCTCCACCCGCATCACCGTGCAGGGAGGCTGACCGTGCTCCTCCACCACCTCCGCGTCATCCCGTTGCTGGTGCGCATGTATGTCCGCTCGCAGATGGAATATCGCGGCGCCTTCTGGCTCGATCGTCTTGCGCAGATCCTCTCTTACGGCAGCGTCTTCGCCACCATCGGCATCCTGCTAGCGCGATTCGACACGCTCGGCGGCTGGACCTGGCCGGAGTTGGCGCTGTTGTTCAGCTTCCAGCTGCTCGCCTATTCTCTCGGTGCAGCAATGAGCTTCGTGCAACTGCGCGACCTGGAAGAACTGGTGCGGCTTGGCACCTTTGATACGCTGCTGGTCAAGCCATTCAGTCCCTGGGCCTATCTGATCTTTTCCGGTCTCAACATCAGCTACGCCGGCCACGTCATCCTCGCGGTGGCGCTGATGGGCTGGGCCGTCCTATCCGTCGATTTCGGCTGGTCGGTCTGGTCCGTGTCATTCCTCATTGCCACGCTCACCAGCGCGGCGTTGCTGACCGCCTCGTTGATCACGATGATCGGCGCCACGGCACTGATCTGGGTGCGCTCCAATCACTTGTTCTCGATCTTCTTCGGCTTTTGGGAATTGACGCGTTATCCCCTCAACATATTTCCCGGCGGCATTCAGATCACCCTCATCACCGCGGTGCCATTAGCCCTCACCAGTTCGGTTCCCGTCGCCGCCCTGCTCGGCAAACCCGTCCCCATCCTCGGGGACTGGGCCGCGCCTGCGGCTCTGGCGGCCGGCCCGGTCTGGGTGCTGATCGCAATGGCGTACTGGCGCTACGCCACCGGGAAATACCAGGGCGCCGGCGGCTGATCGGGCCGGGTGATTTCCCACGATATCAGGAGGCCAGCGCCGACGATTTCGCTCGGACCTCGAGGAACGCCGCCGTCAGCTTGGCCAGCACCGCCGAGGTGCGCGTGCCGTTGGCTCCGCCGATCGGATCGACGATATGGATTTGCCGGAGATCCTTCATGAAGTCGTCCCAGAGCGGCGGCCCGCCTTCTTCGAGAAGCTGCGCCCGGATGCTCAGCTCCTCGCTGACAGGCAGATGGCGCCGCCCCCAGGCGCCGATCATAGCGAAGACGGGAACAAGCTGGATGGCCGGCTCCTCGAGGCTGTAGATTGCCTTCTGGCTGTGGCTCGGATCGTCCCGCTTGCTGATAAACCCCAGCGAGAGCAGGCGCTTCAGCCTCGCCGCCAGGATGTTGGAGGCGATCCCCTCTTCCGAATGGGTCAGAAGATCGCGGAAATGGCGACGGTTGCCAAACATGATGTCCCGGATGATGATGAGGCTCCACCTGTCGCCCAGCACCTCCATCGTCAGGTTGATCGGGCAGCCCGACCGCAGTTCGATATCCACGACATGCACTCCTAGAAAAAACTGGTTGCAATATAGGATCACTCGTGAGATAACGCAACCGGTTTCAAATCGCAATTAGATGGAGGAGAACATGTCAAAGGTGCGTGTCGCAGGGTTTTCCCTGTCCGTAGATGGTTTCGGTGCGGGTCCGGAACAAAGCATGCAAGATCCGCTCGGCAAACGCGGAGCCGAGATGTTTCAATGGTTTTTCCATACCAGCACTTTCCGCGCGATGCAGGGAAAGGACGACGGTTCACAAGGGATTGACGAGGACTATGCCGCCCGCGGCATGGCGAATTTCGGCGCCTTCATTCTCGGGCGCAACATGTTCGGCCCCATTCGCGGCGATTGGCCTGATGAGAGCTGGAAGGGCTGGTGGGGGCCGAACCCGCCCTATCACGCGCCAACCTTTATCCTGACGCACTACCCGCGCGAACCCCTCGTCATGGAGGGCGGTACGACCTTTCACTTCATCACCGGCGGCATCGAAGATGCACTTAAAAAGGCGAAGGCTGCGGCCGGCGACAAGGACGTGAAAATCGGCGGCGGGGTCAGCACCGTCCGCCAATATCTGCAAGCCGGCCTGATCGACGAATTGCATTTCGCCATCTCGCCCGTCGTGCTCGGCAAGGGAGAAGCGATGTTCGCCGGCATCGACCTGCCCGCCCACGGCTTCCGCGTCGCCGAGCATGTCGCCACTGAACACGCCACACATATCGTGCTGGCAAAATAAACCAGCCGCCGATCTGACTTGATATCGCCTTTGCCAGCGCGCATGCCGCAGGATGTCTGCGGCAAAGATGGCGATGACGACGGTCGGAAGCACCGGCAGCCTAGCCGCATCCAAAGCGTCCGCAACATCAAGACCGAAACCCCGATGCAGAAGATCAGACAATCCTTAGCAGGTGCCGGTCTGACGGCCGTCAATACATCCCGTTGGCCCCTGGAGCCGGCCCGGAACCGTACGTCATCGCACCATTCTAAAATGGCAGTGGTGTTCGCATTTTATAAGCGTAAAATTATATTGTCGGCCATAAGATTTTTCGGCGGGACCGCTTAAGAGTTGCTGCGGGTTCTTGCCGGTCAACGGAGTGCGCGTGATGCTCCAATCCCTGATTTACCTCGACGACCGCGAAATAATCCTCGTCACCGATGCCGTTCGGCAATGGTGCTCCGACAGGAAGGTTGACGTCGACAGCGTCGAAGGACGCCGCGCCGTCACCGCCGCCGTCGATCTTGTCCAGACGACCACCGACCGCGACAGGCTTTTGGCCGAACTGTCGAAGCATCTGGCTCACCAGTAGGGCCATCGATCCATCGAACTTCTTCTAAAGACGCTTTTCAAAAAACGTGTCGGGATATGGGTCGTCATTGAAACGGCCGATCTCAACCCAGCCGCTTCCGCGATAAAGCTGTTGCGCCTCGGAAAGCGCGCTGTTCGTATCCAGGCGCAGGAGCTTGACGGACAGTTCGCGGGCGATGGTCTCGGCGGCCGTCATCAGGCATGTTGCGAGCCCGAGACCACGTGCGGATGGGGCGACCCACAATCTCTTAACCTCTGCGACCTCGCCGCCATCGCCCTTCATTCCAACGCAGCCGATCGGCAGGCCATCGGACATGGCCACCAGAAACGCACCGCGCGGACGGATCATATCCGTGGCATCGGGATCGCGGGACAGCGACACATCGAAACCCTTCTCGAAGCGGCGTGCAAGTTCGCCGTAATATTCGCTTAGGCAATAGCGGGCATCCTCGTGCCGAGGGTCCTTCTCCTCGATCACGATCTGGTCGCGCTTCAGCGAGGAAGCAATCATATCCATGGCGCACAGAAGTTCTTCCGGACGGCGATGGCGCGCCAGAAATGCTTCCGCCTG
Source organism: Rhizobium redzepovicii (assembly GCF_019793435.1). GTDB lineage: Bacteria > Pseudomonadota > Alphaproteobacteria > Rhizobiales > Rhizobiaceae > Rhizobium > Rhizobium redzepovicii. Next base: position 147,053 of record NZ_JAILYH010000015.1, read on the forward strand.
CGCATTGGAAAGCGCTTCATAGGCTTGAAACTCGGACCGGCCGTTTTCGGTCAATCTGACGACGCGGCGACGTGCGTCCTCAGCGTTCGGCACCGTCTCGATGAAACCCTCCTCTTCCAGGCTGCGCAGCAGGCGGCTCATCAAGCCGGAGTCGAGGCCCAGATAATCGCGGATCGCGGCAACATCCGATTGTCCCCGGCCGATCGAATTGAGCACGCGGGCAGCCCCCAGCGGACGTCCGCGTCCGAGGAACGAGCTGTCGAGAGCCCCGACCTCGGAGGTGACGGCACGGTTGAAGCGACGGACGCGAGAGATAGGATCGCAAACCATATTATCTGACTTAAGTCAGATAACTGCCGCTGTCAATTTGGAGCGCACTGGCCGGTCGCCGGCCTGCAGCTATCTTGCCGATCAGCATCCCCTCGCCTATGGGATGACAACGTCCCGCAAGGCTCTCCCAGTGTCCCGTTTTACCCTCCACGTCCTGATCGTCGTCATTCTGACGCTGCTCACGCAGATCGGCGGCGTCGCCTATGTCATCGCCCTCGCCGCGTCACGCGCCTGGCGCATCCGCCGCTTTCTGGCAAAGCTGACCATCTTCCTGCTTTTTTATGCCGGTGCGTCGTTTGCCGCGGGCCTCGCAGCCCCGATGTTCGGGCGCGTTCCCCTCTCCTGCAGATCGGTCGCCACTGACAGGCTGGTGATCCGCTCCCCGATCTATTGCCTGCTGAACCGCAATTACGTCACGCCTGACCTGCGCGATCTGGCAAAGGCGCTTGCCGCTCACATGGACAAGGAATTTCCGGGCACCGTCACCGTTGCGCTCGATTCAAATTTCCCCTTCGTAAACGGCTTTCCGCTGCTGCCGCATCTGTCGCATGCTGACGGGAAAAAGCTCGACTTCGCCTATTATTACAAGAATGCCGACGGCGCCTTCCTGAATGGCGCCACCCGCTCCCCGATCGGCTATTTCGCCTTCGAAGAGCCGGCACCAGGCGACGAACTGCCATGCCAAGGCCGCAACGACTGGCTGACCACACGCTGGGATTTCGACGCGCTGCAGCCATTGTTTCCGGCCTATGGCATCGAGGAGCAGCGCACATCGGCCGCGGTCGCCTGGCTGACCAGCGAAGGCGTGGCACGCTTCGGCCTGCAGAAAATCTTCATCGAGCCGCATCTGAAGAACGCGCTTGGCATCACCGACAGCCACGTCCGCTTCCAAGGCTGCCGTGCCGCCCGCCACGACGACCATATCCATATCCAGATTGAATGAGGGACGTTGCTCCGTATGAATATTTTCATTCTGCTGATCGGTTTTCCGGGCGTCGGCAAACTCGCGATCGCCAAAGAATTAAGTCCGCTTGTCCCCGCAAAGATTATCGACAATCACTGGTTCAACAACCCGATACTGCGCCTCCTGGATGACGGCGGGACGTCCCCCCTCCCGGAAGGAATATGGGAATACACCGGCAGGGTTCGGCAAGCCGTCTTGGATGCGATCGTGGCCTATAGCGCGCCTTCGGCCAATTTCATCTTCACGCATGCCGGGATTGACGGCGATCAGCGAAGCATGCGCACGTTTCAGCAAATTGCTGCCGCAGCACAACAACGCCAAGCCTTGCTGGTGCCAGTGCGGCTGCTCTGCGATGAGGACGAGTTGGCGCGCCGGATTTCGACACCGGCACGCCGTGCCCACCTGAAATCCACAGATGCGGAGGCGTCGAGAAAACGCAGCCGACAAGCTTGCGTTCTCGATCCTCAACATCAAAACACCCTCGTCCTGGATGTCACTTTCGCGTCACCGCAGGAAAGTGCGGACGCCATTCGAAATCATGTTTCGGAGGCGGTAGGCAAGGCGACGACTGGCCATATTTTGAAAGCGGACAATGGCAGCGCTTAGTATCGACAAAGATCGGCGCAAGGTCACGAGATGGAGCAATCGGTCCCTCATCGGCTGCCAAGGAGAGACGCCATGAATGCCCTCACGATCCTCTTCCTGATTGAAACCTGCCTCTATGCCACCGCTTCGCTCACCCATGCCGGCTTTATCCTTGAAGCTCACGAGCACCGCCAAGCGATGATCGCCGAAGCGGTGATAGCGGCCGTCCTTCTGCTCGGCTTGATCTCGTTCATCCTCAACCGCCCATGGAGCCGAACGGCGGCGCTCTGCGCCCAGACCTTCGCGCTCCTCGGCACTCTCGTCGGCGCCTTCACCATCGCCGTCGGCGTTGGCCCGCAGACCACGCTTGATTATATGACTCATGTGGTGATGACCCTGCTGCTGGGTTTGAGCATGGTCTGGCTCGCGCGAAGGCGGAACCCTCCTGCCGCTGGTTTCTAAGCACGCGTGATCTCTGGCCTCTCCTTCCAGCCCTCATCCCGAGAAAGGCCGGGCTGGCCATCCACCGACATGCAGGATGCCACGCGCACCTATCGCAAAGGCAGTTCGTAGCTCCGCTTCAACGTTTCCATCGGCACATCGGTCTTGACGCTGAGGACGCTCGGAATGCGGGTCAGGTGGTCGGCCTGGAAACGCCAATAGCTGTGCAGGTCGGCAGTGACGATCCGCAGCACGGCATCACATTCTCCTGTCGTCAGGTAGCACTCCATCACCTCGGGAAACCGCCGGACCGCTTCGGCGAAGCGCAGCGTAACCTCGGCATCCTGGGTCTTGAACCATACGCGGGCAAAAACCGTCAGCCCCGCCCCAACCTTTGCCGGGTCCAGCACAGCAACATACCGATCGATAACACCCGCCTCTTCCAAGAGCCGCACGCGGCGCAGGCAGGGCGAAGGCGACAGCCCCACCTCCTTTGCCAGTTCGACATTCGAAATGCGCCCGTCGCGCTGAAGCACGCGCAGGATATGGCGATCGATCGCATCAAGGATGTTCGGCACTTTATAGCTCCGAGTTCTTTCATAGTGGCATAATATGCCAAACGATCGCAATTTTGAGGCTTCTTCGCAAGCTAGTTGCGCAAGACATGACCTATCGTTGCAAGCATCGATATGGAGACGGTTGATGGCAAGACAGATAGATAAAATCGTGCTCGCTTATTCCGGCGGCTTGGATACCTCGATCATCCTCAAATGGCTGCAGGAGACCTACGGGTGCGAGGTCGTGACCTTCACCGCCGATCTCGGCCAGGGCGAGGAGCTTGAGCCGGCGCGGGCGAAGGCAGCAATGTTGGGGGTCAAGGACATCCGTATCGTCGATCTGCGGGAGGAATTCGTTCGCGACTTCGTCTTTCCGATGCTGCGCGCCAACACGCTTTATGAGGGGCAGTATCTGCTCGGCAGCTCCATCGCCCGGCCACTGATTGCCAAGCATCTGGTCGCCATAGCCCGGCAGGTCGGTGCTGATGCCGTTGCCCACGGCTCGACAGGCAAGGGCAATGACCAGGTCCGGTTCGAACTCGCCGTCAATGCACTCGATCCGTCGATTGAGGTCGCTGCTCCCTGGCGCCAATGGAACATCCGCTCCCGCATGCAGCTTCTGGAATATGCCGAGATGCATCGGATCCCGGTGCCGAAGGACAAGCGCGGCGAAGCGCCCTTCTCGATCGACGCCAACCTGTTGCACACCTCGACCGAAGGCAAAATCCTCGAAGATCCGGCCGAGGCCGCGCCCGAATACATCTATCAGCGCACGGTCGATCCTGTCGACGCTCCCGATACCCCCGAGACCGTCACCATCGGCTTCGAAAACGGCGACCCTGTATCCGTGAACGGCCAGGCGATGACACCCGCTGCCTTGCTCACAGAACTCAACAGCTTCGGCGGTCGACATGGCGTAGGGCGGCTCGATCTCGTCGAAAACCGCTTCATCGGCATCAAATCGCGAGGCATTTACGAGACGCCGGGAGGCACGATTTTGCTTGCGGCGCATCGCGGCATTGAAACGATCACGCTCGATCGTGCCGCCGCACACCTCAAGGATGAGATCATGCCCCGCTACGCCGAGCTGATCTACAATGGCTTCTGGTTCTCTCCCGAGCGGGAAATGCTGCAGGCTCTGATCGACCGGAGCCAGGACTTCGTCAGCGGCGAAGTGACGGTACGGCTCTACAAGGGAAGCGCTACGGTCATCTCCCGCACCTCGCCCTGCTCACTCTATTCCGCCGATCTCGTCACCTTCGAGGAAAGCGCCGTCGCCTATGACCATCACGACGCCGAAGGCTTCATCAAACTCAACGGATTGCGGCTCAGGAGCTGGGCAGCCCGCAACGGCAGATGAGCCTGCCTTGCGTCGGCGCGTTGGCAGCCGCGACCGGGAATCTGATTTCAAACGATCTTAAAAAGACACACGAAAAAGCTAATCGATTTTAATTTTATCATTAAAATTTTCTTGTTGCGGCGCAAAAGAATTTAGACATTAGCTATATCGGATGCTCACTGTGTTCGTTGGAAGGAACTCGCATGACTGTGACATTTCCGCTTACTGAGAAGCGCGATGCGGAGGCGTTGCTGAAGCACTTGACGATGCACAAACTCAGTTTTCCGGGAAACTGCGTCGTGTCGCTCAAAACGCATATCGCGCAGGTATCATCCTCGCATACAACAGCACTCGGCACTGCCCGTACCGCCTGGTAGCGATTGAATATTCGGGCTTCTTGCCCGATCTCCGTGCCACTCGCTCATGCTCAGGATCGAAGCAATCCTGCTGGACGGACTTGTGTGGAGAGGATGGGCCGAGCGCGCCGACAACAGCCTATCTCGCTGCAGGCAATCCCATGCCGACGAGCTTCAGGATTTCCTCGACCTTCGCATCGGGATCGGCTCCGGCTTCGACCTGGCCGTCTATCATCAGCAAGGCAAGGCCATGCGTCAGCGACCAGAGGAAGAGCGCGGCGTTCGGCACGTCCCCGGGCCGTCATCCTCGGCGCCGGGTTCGACACCTTCGCACTGCGCAATCCTCATGCCGGCTTGAAGGTCTTCGAAGTCGATCATCCTGCCACGCAGAGCTGGAAGCAGCGGCGGCTGAGCGAGATAGGGGTGACGCAAAATCTGCCGACATTCGTTCCCGTCGATTTCGAGCAGGAAGATCTCGGAACGCGCCTGGTCGATTGCGGTCTCGAACTCGAAACGCCCTCCTTCTTCATCTGGCTCGGCGTCGTGCCCTATCTCACGGAACCGTCGGTGTTTGCCCTGCTGCGCTTCGTCGCCGGCCTGCCGAGCTCGTCCATCGTCTTTGACTACAGCGAACCCTTGGAGAACTATCCGCCCGAACGCCGCGCCCGCGCCGCGGAAATGGGGTCGCGCACGGCCGCTGCCGGCGAGCCATGGCTGACGCACTTCGATCCCAAGCAGCTCGCGGACCGATTGCTGAGCCTGGGCTTCCGATATCTGGAGGGTATCGGCCCGACCGAAATGGCCAAACGTTTCTTCGGCCAGCCCGCAGATGCGCCGGATCGCGGCGCCGGTCCCCATGTCGCATTCGCCGGTAAATAGGAACGGACCCAAGGCTGCCGCTCGCTGCAGGCGGCCATTGCTCCGTTTGCAAAAATTCCTATTCTGGCCGCCGCTATCCCGGCCGCTGCGACAGGAAATTTGGATTGTCTCATGATGACTTCGAGTCACCCCGACCTCAGCGACATCCACCATGGCGACTGGGTGGATCGCCGATTGCCGGTCGCATGGCGGCCTTATACGCGGCTCGCGCGGCTGGATCGGCCGGTCGGAATATGGCTGACGCTTTTCCCGTGCTGGGCTGCCCTCATTCAGGCGTCGCACGGCCTGCCGGACCTCGGTGAACTCGTGATCTTCTCTCTCGGCGCCTTGCTGATGAGAAGCGCCGGCTCCACGGTCAACGACATCGCGGATCGGAATTTTGACGCTCACGTTGAGCGGACCCGTTTTCGGCCGCTCGCAAGCGGCGATATCGGTGCGATGCACGCCTTCGTCTTTCTGGTAGCCGAACTGATGCTCGCGGCCTCGCTTCTGTTTTTCCTGACGCCTTACACGCGTTTGATCGCGATATCGGTTCTGCCGCTCGTCTTCGTCTATCCGCTCTGCAAGCGATTCACCCATTGGCCCCCGGCCGTGCTGGGCGCGGCGTTCAACTGGGGCATGCTGATGGCATGGGCCCAGATTGCCGGCCATATCCCGGCCGGCGCTGTGCTGATGTGGGCCGGGGCCGTCGCCTGGCAGATCGGCTATGATACGGTCTATGCCTATGTCGATGTCAGGGATGACACCCGCCTCGGCCTGAAATCGACGGCAATCCTGTTCGGCCGGCGCGGCAAGTTGTGGATCGGCTTGTTCTATGCTCTGGCCGTTGCGGCGTGGTCGCTCGGGGGTTGGCTGCTGGAGATGTCGTCGCCTTATACGATCGGAATGCTGGTGATCGCAGCCCAGCTTGCGTGGCAGACCCGGCGGATCGACCTTGCCCGCCCGGACCTGAATTATCGCCTGTTCCTCGCCAATATACCGACGGGCGTGCTGCTCGCCGGCACGGCTCTGTCAGGCACATGGTAGACAGCTCAAGGACGTGACGCCGATGACCTATTTTAAACAAGCCGCGTTCGCGGCCACCATGATGCTGGCAGCAACGATGACACCCCTGCATCAGGCCCATGCCGAGCAATGCGACCAGGAGACTTTCGAAGAGGCGAAATACGTCGTCTGCACGCTGCAAACGGGGAAAGCCGACCTGCGCCTGTTCTGGAAGGGCGCCGATGGCGAGCCGTACCGGACTTTTTCAAGCCTTGCCGAAGCCGTTCGCGCCGAGGGGAAGACGCTGGTGCTGGCCGTCAACGCCGGCATGTACCGGGCCGATTTTTCGCCGATGGGGCTGTATGTCGAAAACGCCAGGGAATTGAAACCCGCCAATACCGCAAAGGCCGAAAGCTCCGCCGGCCAGGTGCCGAATTTCTACAAGAAGCCGAACGGCGTATTCTTTCTTGGTGAAGCAGGCGCCGGCATACTGCCGACCGATGAATTTCTGAAAAATGCGCCCAAGGTGCGGTTCGCCACGCAGTCCGGTCCGATGCTTGTCATCGCCGACAAGCTGAACCCGATCTTGATCCCCGGCTCGACGGATCGAACCCGCAGAAGCGGTATCGGCATCTGCGCGGCCGGCACGGTCCGCTTGGCAATCAGCGAAGACGGAGTGAATTTCCACGATTTCGCACGGCTCTTCCGCGACCAGCTGCAATGCCCCGACGCGTTGTTTTTCGACGGCGGAAACGGTGTCGGGCTCTACCATCCGGCGATGGGCCGCAACGACCGCTCCTGGCACGGCGGCTACGGCCCGATCCTTGGGCTTGTCGAATAGTGCCCGAGGAAATCCGCCTGGATCGAAGTGGGCATCGAGCCGCGTACCGCATCTTGATTCGCCTCAAATCGGTTGGGCACTGAAAAACAGTGCAGTGGCGGTGATCAGCTTGTCCAGCATCTCGACGTTCTCAGAAGTGTTGAAGATATGATCCATGGGAGCCTCCCAAACTTGGTGTGCACCCTTGTGCGCCTGAGCGAATTTTGCCGCTGTTCCCAGAGGAATAGCAGTGTCCAGGCTACCTTCAGCAATAAAAACCCGTCCACGATAGTTAGCGATCTCGTTTAACGGATCCAGATTTTCGACGTCGGCAAAGAATTCATGCCCGAGGGTTAGCGACGCGCCCCACGGCATCTGGACATTGGTAGGCGATCGGCTTGCGAGTGCCCGTTCATACACATCGCGCCCGATCAAGGCTGGAAAGGAAACTTTGGGTTCGCCGACGGGGGCCCAGAGCGCAACCGCCGCTGGTCGATTTGTACGGCCCGCCGCCGCGGCAGCAACCAGCCCACCCTGGCTCCATCCCAGCAGAAATATCGCATTTGGACCACCCGACGGCAGATCGCTGACGAAGTCCATCGCAGCGATGCAATCCTCGACTTGGTGATTGTACGTCGCGTCTTGAAAGCGTCCGCCGCTTTCGCCAACACCTCGAAAGTTAATCCTAAGGCTCGAAAACCCCAGAGACGCGAGCTTCTCCGCCGTATGCGCCAGAATACCGGTGCCGGTGTGAGAAATTATGAGTTCGTGCCGCGTTCCTCCGAACCCATGGAGAAGCACGACAATCGGTGCGTTTGCCGAGACCGCCAGACACAATGTTCCGACAACACGACACCCATCGACCTCAAAGCTTACCGTTTCTTCTGCGGCCATAACTTCCTCTAAACTGACCCATCAAAGCCTACCCCCTCCCCGCACGCGTCATTTCGGCCCGCATCCAGCTCGAGTCTCCCCAGGTGGAGAGCCAGATCATCAGGTCGGTCAGGGCACCGATGACGGGCAGGAGCAAGGCGTGGCGCAGGCCCCGTCTCTTCTGGCTGTCTTCGGCTTTCCTGAGATGCGCCAGCTCCTGTTCCTGGATCGACGCGATGAGGGCGTGAAGTTCGGGATCACGCTGGGCGAGGAAGGCCAGCTGGTCTTCGAGATGGCGATGGACCGTGCTTTCCACCGCCTCTGTGCAAATCCAGATCATGTTGCGCCCGCCAAGCGCCGTCAGGATGCCGAGCACGGAACCACCGAGGCTCCAGAAGGCCATGACGCGACACGGCCTGGCGCGCCTTGCAGGCATGGCCTCGCGAAACAGCCGGCAATGCTCGATCTCGTCCTCGCGCATTTCTTCGAGCGCCGGCACGATGCCGGGAAACAGCCGCCGGGCCATCAGGATTTGGGCGCCATAGATCCTGATGGCGCCGAACTCGCCCGCATGGTTGACCTTGAGAATGCGACGGACGGTGACATCGGGGTCGCGCATTCCCGCGTTGCTCGACGGATTGATCATAACCACTCTGCCCCGGTTCCCTTGCCGGCAGTAGGCAGGATTGCCGCCGTGATCGTCAAGAGGCGCCGCGGGCGGGCCCGTCAGCCCTTGAGTGATGGGCCCTTTCAATAACCACCGGCCTCGCATAGGCACTCCGGCCAGCAACGTAGGAAAGCCGGATGGACCATATCAATTCGCTCGCATTGCTCGTCAGCGTCTACATCGCCTCCCTCGTCAGCCCCGGACCGAATTTCATCATCGTCACCAAAACAAGCATGTCGGTATCCCGCGCTGCCGGGCTCTTTGCGGGTCTCGGAATTGCGGTCGCATCCCTGACCTGGGCCGTCATGGCGATGGCCGGGCTCGGGTTTCTCCTGACCCATTTCGAATGGCTGCATATGATGTTGCAGGTGGCCGGCGCATTGTATCTGATCTGGCTGGGGCTGAAGATGATCCGCAACGCGTCCAAGCCCTTGAAGCCGACGGGACCGAGCGAAGCCGCATGGTGCTCCGCCATGCGCCGCGCTTACGTCGTCAGCATGACCAATCCGAAATCGGTGGCTTTCTTCGGCAGCATCTTTGCGCTTGTCATTCCCGCACATGCGCCCGTTTGGCTCTATTGCTTCATCGCCCTGACCTGCTTCCTTCTTTCGGCTCTCTGGTATTGCGGCCTGGCCTTTTTCTTCTCGAACCCGCGCGTTTCCGCCGGCTTCCTGCGCTTCAAGGCCGGCATGGAGCGCGTGATGGGCGTCGCCCTGAGCTTGATCGGCGACCGCCTGCTCTTGGTTCGCTGACGGCATCCCAATTTAGCCTTAGAGATGGCCAGTCGCTCGTCAGGTCGCAGGCGAAGCCGGCAATGCTTCATGAATGTCTTCAGGAATGAAGCCGCCGGTCTGGCGTTTCCACAGACGGGCAAACAGGCCATCGCGTTCGACCAGTTCCTCCGGTCTGCCCTCCTCCACGATCCGCCCGTGATCGAGCACGACGATCCTGTCCATTCTGGCGATTGTGGACAGGCGGTGGGCGATGGCAATCACTGTTTTCCCCTCCATGACGAGGTTTAGCCTTTCCTGGATGGCGGCTTCGAATTCGCTGTCGAGCGCCGAGGTCGCTTCATCCAGCACCAGGATCGGCGCGTCCTTCAGCAGAACGCGGGCGATAGCAACACGCTGCCGCTGGCCGCCGGAAAGTTTGATGCCGCGATCCCCGACGAAGGCGTCATAACCCTTGCGGCCCTCGCCGTCGGCAAGATCGGCAATGAAGGCATCGGCGCTTGCCATCTTCGCCACCTCTTCGATCTCGTCCCGCGTCGCCTCCGGCCGGCCGTAGCGGATATTGTCGCCGACCGACCGGTGCAGCAATGCGACGTCCTGCGCGATGACCCCGATGGCGCGGCGAAGGCTCGACTGCGTGACCGCTCGAATATCCTGCCCGTCGATCAGGATCGCGCCGTCGCCGATGTCGTAGAAGCGCAGGAGCAGATTTGCGAGCGTGGTCTTGCCGGCTCCGGAGAGACCGACCAGGCCCACCTTCTCGCCGGGCCGCACCGTCAGCGACAACGCATCGATGACCGGCTTGCCCGACTTGTAGGCGAAGTGGACTTTTTCGAAGCGGATCTCCCCGCGGCTGACCGTGAGACTCGACGCATCCGGCCGGTCGGTGATGGTCGGCGGCGTCGTCATGACCGGCATAGCGTCCTTGATCGTGCCGATCGCCTGGAAAATCTGCTGTCCCATCTGCAAGAAAGTAAAGGTGTGCCCGGACAGCCGGTGCAGGATATAGACCGCGCCCACGAACTCGCCAACCGTGAGAAAGCCGTTGATGAGCCCGGAAAAGCCGATAGAAAGCATGGCGAGCCACAGCATCATGTTGAGCGCCACGACGATCAATTCCGACGTGCGGTAGATGCGTTGCTCCCTGTGCTGCGTCTGCACGGATTTCTGGATGATTCGTCGGATAGCACCCGCTTCGCTGTCTTCAGCCGCAAACTGCTTGATCATCTGCATGTTGGTGTAGAGATCGGTAATAGCACCGGCGACAAGGCTGCGCTGCTTGGCGGTGCGCCGCGAACGCTCAGTAAAGACCGGCGCCATCCTGGTGGCGAGCGCTACATTGAGCGCGATCCAGATGACGACCGGCAGGGCAAGCTGCCAAGACAAACTCACCAGCAAGAGCACCGAGCCGACCATCTGCAACAGGAAGCGCGGAATGGCCTGGAAGGCGACAACGATCTGCTGCTGGACGGAAGACGCCACTTGTGACAGGCGCGAGGAGACCTGCCCGGCAAAAACATCGTGAAAGAAAGCGAGATCCTGCCGCTCCACCGCCTTGTGACCCTGCCACTGGATTGCGGCAGGCATACCGACACCGAGCGTATGCGAATTGAAAGTGTTGAGAAGAAACGAGGCGATTGGCATGGCTGGAAAAATCAGGAAGCCGAGGAAGGCAAGCAGCGGCCATTCACTGTTCAGGAAAGCAGGCGCGCCCTTTTGGGTCACACCGTCGACAATGACCGCAAGTCCCCAGACGATCGTGAGGTTGATTGCTTCGATTGCCATCGAGGAAAACGCCAAAGCGATGAGAACGCCTCGAAACATCGAAATGAAGTGCAGAAGGACGGCCACAGGCCCGTTAGAAGGAAGCGGTCGGTACGGAATGTCGAGCGGCCGGATCCAGGTTTCAAAGGGACGGTAGATCGCATCGGAAATCGACATGGATCGCTCGGATCAAAAATTGGGAGGAAGCGTGGACTCGGCTACGCCAAGTCGCATGGGATCATCTTTCGGCCGCCATCTCAACTAGAAATTTCATAAATTAACCGAACGGGCTCGCGAGCGGAGGGAAGCGAGGCGCTTGAAAGCCCAATTGTGATCGTCTCGCGATTGGGGCAGGATGCCCGGAAGAAACAGCTGGATGGAACACTCATGCTGACGGGCTCATGTCATTGCGGCAAGGCAAGCTGGACGCTCGAAGGCGATCCCGGCTCGATCACCGCCTGCAACTGCACCCTCTGCCGCCGTTACGGCACCCTCTGGGCCTATGATTACGAAGGAGAGCGTATCGCTCTCAGCGGAGAAACCGCCTCCTATACCCGCTCGGGCCGGGAGACGTCGTCTCTCGAAATCTTGTTCTGCCCATCCTGCGCCTGCGTCTTGAGCTGGCGCGGCCTGCGGCTTCAAAAGGATGGCCGCCGGCGCATGGCAGTCAACATGCGGCTTGCGCCGCCGGATCTCGTCGCCGATCTGCCCATCGATCATTTCGACGGCCTGGACACGTTCGAAGATCTTCCATCCAAAGGGCGCTGCGTGCGCGACCTCTGGTTCTGACAGCGGGGCATCTATTGATTTCGCGCAGGCGCCTCAACCGCGCCGGGCCGCCTCGATCGCGGCGACATCGATTTTCCTCATCGTCATCATCGCGTCAAAAGCACGTTTTGCCTGACCACCGCCTGCCGCCAGCGCTTCGGAAAGGACACGCGGCGTGATCTGCCAGGAGACACCCCATTTATCCTTGCACCAGCCGCACTCACTTTCCTGGCCGCCATTGCCGACGATGGCGTTCCAGTAGCGATCGGTTTCTTCCTGATCGTCGGTTGCGATCTGGAACGAGAAAGCCTCGCTGTGTTTAAACGTGGGACCCCCGTTCAGGCCGATGCAGGCAATACCCGCGACGGTGAATTCAACGACCAATACATCCCCCTGCTTGCCATCCGGATAATCTCCCGGTGCCCGAATGACGGCGCCGACGGCACTGTCGGGAAACGTCGCCGCATAAAAGCGGGCCGCCGTCTCGGCGTCTTTGTCGTACCATACGCAGATCGTGTTCTTTGCCATTGCGCGGGTCCTTTCGCGTTTCGTTTCGAATTCCCTCGGTGAAATAAGAAGCAAACCGTGTTTCTCCAGCCCTTGCAGCTTATTTCCTCGGCGACAGCTGAGCGCTCCTAAATCGCCGAACCCTCGGGTCGCCATGCCATCATTCAGGTTCGATTCGGGGGCTTTGCACTAAGGAAGATCGCGGTGGTTCCGACGGACGAGTTTCGGACGGGCCACCTTGACCCACCCGCCAAGGCGGGTCGACGCGGTTGGATCCGGCGAAATAAAGGATGATGCGGTTACCGCCAGGGTCGAGCAGCTCCGCCTCGCGCCACAGCCAACTCTTGTCCTCGGGTCCGCTCACGAATTGCAGGCCGGCCTCGCTAAGGCGGCTGACCGTCTCGTCCAGGCTCTCACACTCGAAATACACTGTGGTTCCGCCACCGCCACTTTCGCCCTGATGCAGCGAGAAGGTGCTGTCCCCGTCCGGGCAGAGGAAGCGTGAATACCGTGGACGGGCATCAACGACGGGCCTCAGACCGAGGACGCTGTAGAAGCTCCAGCCCAGATCGAGGTCAGGCATCGTAACGGTCACCTGATTCAGGCGCATGATCTATCCTTCTCGACTGAGTTCTCCCAAAACTGCGCGGCGGTGCCATGGCCGCGACGTCCATAAAAACAAGAACCTGAAACCATCGCCTGAATCAAATTCTAAACGACACGCTTTTTGTGTCCTTGCCACAAAACTCGTGTCAGACTGCGTAAGCTGCGCATCGCCTGCGCGCCGATCGAAAGGCTGACCATGCATAAATTCACCGTTGCCCTCACTCGGGAGATCGAGGCCGATACCGCCGAAGAGGCCGCCCTGCTCCTGTATCAGGAACTTTCAAAAGGACCGCTCCCTGACTGCTACGCCGTCACCGACGAGACGAGCCTGACTATGGAGGTGAAGCTGGATCGAGAAAAGGCGGATGAATTCGCCAGCATCGATCACACCGCCGACCCCGGCAACTGGTAAGGACCCGCCGTTCACGGGGACGGCCGGAGGAGATCCCCACTTTGCGCCGGGAGCGGAAGTGCGGTAGGTGCAAATCCCCTTCTCCGGCGCGAACGCCGGATGACGACAGCCCTCCATCGGAATACCGCAGCAAGGAAAAACTGTGACCTCACCAATTAAAATAGCGGTCGCCGGCGCGAACGGTCGAATGGGTCGCGCCGTCCTGCCGCCGCTGGCGGCCGATCCGGCTTTTGCAGTCATTGGCGGCATCGGTCGCCCCGGCTCGATCGGGGAAGGGCTGATCGACCGTTCGGACGCGATCGCGACCGCCGACGTGATCCTGGATTTTACCACGGGACGTGCCGCTGCCGAACTTGCCGGCTTGTGCGCCTCGGCCGGCGGACCGGCCCTGGTGATCGGGGCGACGGGTTTCGAACCGGACGAACTCGAGCGGATCATGGAGGCCGCCCGGACGATTCCCATTCTGCGCTCCGGCAATTTCTCCATCGGCCTGAACATGCTGCTCGGCCTCGTTGCCCAGGCCGCCCGCGCCCTTCCCGCGCAGGGCTGGGATATCGAAATCCTCGAAGCCCACCATAACAGGAAGATCGACGCGCCGTCCGGCACGGCGCTGATGCTCGGTGAAGCCGCCGCCGAGGGCCGCGGCGTCTCCCTCGCCTCCGTCGAGCGGCGCGGCCGCGACGGCATCACCGGCGAACGGCCGCCCGGCGAAATCGGCTTCGCCGTCCTGCGCGCCGGCGGGCTTGTCGGAGAACACAGCGTTCTGTTTGCCGCCGCCGAGGAAGTCGTGACACTTTCGCATTCGGCGCTCGACCGCGGCATGTTTGCCCGCGGCGCACTTGCCGCCGCCCGCTGGGTCGCGGGACGCGCGCCCGGCGAATACAGCATGCAGGATGTCCTCAATCCGGCCTGAGAAAGGGCGAAGAGACAGGGTTGACCAGAGGCTTGAAGCGCGTCGTTGAATCAAATTCTAAGCGCGTCCCTGGTTGTGCCCGGCCTCCAAGAGAGCCTCATCCTGAAGTGCCCCGTAGGGGCCTCGACGGACAAGGCGGGCGCTCCGGCAGCTGATGGACCTCAACGGAAATATGCATGAAAACAAAGACTTGAAGACATCCCCTGAATCAAACCCTACGCCGATGCCCCTAGCCTATCGAGGATTGCCGAAGCGACGACGACTTCAGTTCCCCCAAGGCCGACCGAGCAAAACAACGTCGTCTCCCCGGACGATCCCCGCCCGGCAGCTGTCCCGGCAATGATGTTGGCAAGGTCGGCCATGCGATCTTCGTTGCCGGAGCCGGCGAGGAAAAAGGGCGAAGCGTAAGCCCGGCTTTGTTCGGGGGAATCCGTCGCGATCACGGCAGCGGCATCCGCGATATCAAGACCGAGTTCGTATCCATGAAGCGTTTTCGGACCGACAGTGTTGACGTGCACGCCGGGCTTCAGATCACGCGCATGGATGACAGGCTTTTGGCTCGTCGTCGCGCAGATGACAATATCGGCGTCCTCAACGGCCTCAGTGACGCTTTCGACAGGCTCCACCTCCAGCCCGAGGGCGTGCTGCATCTCGCTTGCGAAGGCGGTGCGATTTTTCTCGTCGCGGCTATAGACGCGGGCGCGATCCAGTTTTCGAACGGCGGCGGCTGCGGCAAGCTGGGTTCGCGCTTGCGCTCCGCTGCCGATGATCCCGACGATCCTGGCGCCGGGCGCGCTGAGGTGGCGGACGGCGAGACCTCCAATGGCACCGGTCCTGAGGTTGCCGAGGCGCTCACCGAGAACAATGCCCTTGAGCCTGGCATCGTCGGCCGACCATACCGCGACGATCTGCGAATGCTCTGCCCCGTCGAATGTTTCGTACACGCGAAAACCCGCAAGTGGTTTGTCGCCAAGCATGCCGCCGACGGTGAAGACGAGATCGCCTCGATCGGGAAAGGACACATGATGTCGGGGCGGAGAGACCAGCCGATTGTCGGCTCTCGCAAGAAAAGCGGTCTCGAGCGCATCGATGGCAACACGCATCAACGTATTGCCGGCCAGATCCTCGTCTTTCAGAATTTTCGTCACGGCAAACCCCCAGCCTCTGCCGGCATCCTGCGACCCCAACCGTGCTTGAGGTCAATAGATCCGGTAAGGCAAATGCGCTGAAATTTCGCGTGAGGCCTAATCGACCAGACGGCGAGCCATGATGACGTCGTCGATCTCCCTGCCCTCTTCCAGAACCCCGGCAGGGATCCTGCCGACCTCGGAGAAGCCCTGTCGATGATAGAACCGGATCGCCGCCGCGTTCTCGGCGCTGACGAAGAGTTCCAGCTGCCGGATGCCGATTTGGCGCGCATGATCGACAACGACATCGAGAAGCCTCTCGGCAAGACCGGTGCCGCGCAGGCTCCTTCCGATGTAGACCATGATGATCGTCGCACGATGGGCCATCTTGCTCGACCGCTGGCGGATCAGGCCCATTATGCCGACGGGCTCACCATCCTGAAACGCGATGAAGACCGGCTCGCTCAGGCGGTTGCGCCACTCATCGAGGGAAAGAGCCGCCCAGTCTTCATAGCGGCTGGCAAAGGAGGCGGGTTCGGTGCGAAGCGCTTCCAGACGAATGCGCCGGAAGGCCTCCACTTCGCCTGCCTGGATATGCCTGATCGTTACGCCGCTTGCATCCATTCTGAGACCTCCCGAGATATCTCGGCTGTCGTCATGACAGTGTGCTCCAGCCGACGCAAGCGGAGACGATGACTCAAATCCGGCCCCCATTGCACCCGCCTAGCGCCAAAGCCTGGAAAAGCCTCAGCCCGAGAAGGCCCGCAAGGGGCCTCGAAGACAAGGCGGGTGCGCGGGCGGCGGAAGAATGCAGGGGTAAATGCTGGAGCCTGTCCTTCGAAACTCCGAGGGCGTCGGAAGAACCGCGCCCCAGACAGCCTTATTCTGAGAGGCCTCGAAGGACGAGGCAGGGCTCCGGCTGCAATTACTGCGCCGGGGTTCCCACCCGGCCGCCTTTCCGGACGCCCGACGGATCGCCGTCCGTCGGCTGGTTCGTTGGCCGGAGGTCCCATTGATTGGACGGCCGGATGGCCGGTCGCTCGGTCGCCGGTTCGCGCGTCGACCGCACAACCAGATTATCCGGCTGATCGGTGGACCCCGCCGCCGATCCATCAGCTGACCACTCGGTCCTTTGATCGCTCGGCTTGTCCAGCTTGAAGGGTGCAGTCTGACGGACAATGACGAGAAGAACCATCCCGACCACCATGCAAATCAGCGTATAGAGAACGAAATACTTCAGTGCATATCCCTCGCTGATTGGCAGAGCGACCTTGACAGCGGCGCGAATGATATTTCCGCATCATTGAATGATACTTGAAAAAAGGCAATAGATTTTAGATGAAACCAGTAAAATTCAGAAATTGACCACGCAGAATAAGATAGTTATTGGCGATTCCCAGACAACATCTCCCGCACTGCTCGATTTATCTTGGCCATCCCGGTAAAGGCGAGACGCGCATGTCAACGTCGGCTGCCGCTCAATCCTCCCATCTCGCTTCCGGAATTCGCGGGGTGCAGTTCGTCAAAGATGCGTGTCGGCTGGCATCACAATGCCTCAGCGCGCGCCAAAACACCTGCCTGTTCCAGACTGATACCCTTGGCGAGGGGATCGGCATGGCGGTGCGCCAACCGCCATTCTTCGTCCTCGCGGCGATAAACCAGGGTGACGCGCAACGGCCAGTCCTGCATCGGCAGACCGCCGACCTCCACCCGGCATCGTTCGATAATGGCGAGGACAATCATGTCGGCTGATGCATAGGCCTGCACGACCTCCTGTTCGAAGGTGCCGTTCGCGAAGAAACGGCCGATCGCCTGCCAGCGCTCCTGCGTCAACTCTGCCTCATGCGTCGGCCGCCCGCCGAATGGCGACATCAGCGTGTAATCGGCCGCGTGCGGATTCAAGGCGCGGTATGCATCGATATCGCCGCGCATCAGCGCCGCATTCGCCTCTGCCGTGCGGCAGATGAGCTCCGCACAGGCCCCTTCGGCGATGGAACTCTCGGCCGGCATCGAACTGGATGGGAATGACATGACCTTGCTCCTTCGGCTATGCGGATGCCGTTTGCGCCCGCTACAGTGCAAATCCCACTTCAGCGGCACTGAATCCAATGATATGATTTCAGCGATATGCTGAATCCAGTTGATCTCTCCCGCAGCGATCTCAATCTGCTCGTGCTCTTCGAGGCCGTGCTGGAGGAGCGTCATGTCGGCCGCGCCGCCGAGCGGCTGAACCTAACCTCTTCTGCCGTCAGCCACGGGCTGGGCCGGCTGCGGCGACTGCTGAACGATCCACTGTTCCTGCGAACGCCCAAGGGCGTCGTGCCGACGGCGCGCGCCACGGAACTGGCGGCACCGATCGCCGATGTTCTCGCCCGCGTGCGAAGGATGCTTTCAGCCGCCGAACCCTTCGATCCCGCAAACTCCACCCGCCGCTTCACGATCGCCGCACCGGACGGTGTTTCGGCCGTGCTGCTGGCGCCGCTCCTGGACAAGCTTCACCGCACCGCACCCGGCATCGATATCGGCATCCGCCAACTGCTGCCGGCGCCCAACGAAACCTCGCCGGAGCGTGCGTGGCGCGACGCATTCGCCGATCTCGACGACCGGCTGACCGACATCGCGGTCATTCCCACCGAGCACATTCCGCAGCGCTTCCACGTCAGCCGGCTTTATGAAGAGGATTTCGTCGTGGCAATGCGGACCGGCCATACCTTCGCCGGCCAACCGACCCTGGTCAGATACTGCGAGATGCAGCATCTGGTCGTCTCGCTCAGCGGCGATCCCCATGGTTTCGTCGACGAGGCCCTGGCCAAGCACGGCTGCGCGCGGCGCGTCGCGCTGACCGTGCCGAACTTCACATTCGCCCTTGCCATCCTCGCCGAGACCGATTTTCTCTGCGCGTTGCCGAGACGGTTTGCCGCCATGCATGCGGCGCGCTTCGACCTGGAAAGCGTCAACGCGCCGCTGGAACTCACGCGACTTCACATCAATGCCGTTCTCCCCAAGGTCGCCTTGATGGATGCCGGCGTCGCCTGGCTGCTGGGCGTTATCGAGCAAACGCTGCCGGCGGCGCCGTAAGGCTGCAAAATTCCGCGACGCCCAAGATCGATCTTATATTTCGCTGCCAAGACAGCGTCGGCAAGATCGGCTAGACTGCATGCGCCGACAGCTTGCGTCGAGGGCATCCAGGGGACGTCGGCGGCAGGGGGATCTGCATGTCGGCAATTGCATCTCTGTTTCAGGAAGCTGCCCGGCTTGCGGCCGGGTTTCGGCAGACGATACCCGCCCGCCATATGCCCGCTCACGACTATGCCACCTCGCTTGCCGCCTTCAGTGAGCCGCTGCCGACGGTCGGTTCGCAAATGCTTGATGTCATCACGCAGCTCGCAGGTGGCGCCGAACCCGGGCTGCATGCAACCACCGGACCACGCTTCTTCGGCTGGGTCATCGGCGGTTCCCATCCCGTCGGCGTCGCAGCCGATTTCCTCACCAGCGCCTGGGGCCAGAATGCCGGAAACCATACCGCCGCCCCGGCCGCTGCCGCCATCGAGACCGTTGCTGCCAGATGGCTTCTCGATCTTCTGAAGCTGCCGGCTGAAAGCTCGGTCGGTTTCGTTACGGGCGCGACGGTGGCGAACTTCACCTGCCTTGCCGCGGCGCGGGGCGAGGTGCTGCGCCAAGTCGGCTGGGATGGCGATGCCCGCGGCCTGTTCGGCGCGCCCGAAATCACCGTACTGATCGGCGACGACGCTCACACGACGGTGTTCTCTGCGCTGCAATTCCTGGGCCTCGGCCATGATCGCGTGCTGCGCGTGCGCACCGATCCGGTGGGACGGATAGACCCGGCCGCGCTGGCGGGCGCGCTCGAGAGGGTCTCCGGTCCCGTCATCGCCATTCTCCAGGCGGGAC
The DNA here is from genome assembly GCF_019793435.1 of Rhizobium redzepovicii. GTDB lineage: Bacteria > Pseudomonadota > Alphaproteobacteria > Rhizobiales > Rhizobiaceae > Rhizobium > Rhizobium redzepovicii. The sequence goes on from NZ_JAILYH010000015.1 coordinate 166,585, forward strand.
AGATCAATACCGGCGCTTTCGACGACTTCGCCGCGATCATCCCGCCGCTGAAAGCGAAAGGCGCCTGGGTGCACATCGACGGCGCCTTCGGCCTCTGGGCGCAAGCGTCGGTGAAGACCAGCCATCTCAGCCGCGGCATCGAATCCGCCGATAGCTGGGCGACCGACGGTCACAAATGGCTGCAGACACCCTATGATTGCGGCTATGCGATCATCCGCAATGAAATCGCTCATCGCCGCGCCATGACGATTGCCGCAAGCTATCTGCCGCTCGCCGGCGAAGGTGAACGCGATCCTTCCCATTACGTGCCCGAGCTATCAAGGAGGGCGCGCGGCTTTGCCACCTGGGCGATGCTGAAACATCTCGGCCGCGACGGTGTGGCCGCCCTCATCGACCAGTGCTGCGCTTCGGCGCGGCTGGCGGCCGAATTGCTTGGGCGCGAGCCCGGCATCGCCATTCTGAACGAGGTCACGCTGAACCAGCTCATCATCCGCTTCGCGGCCGACAGTCCGGACGAAGAAGGCGACACCATGACCCGAAAGACGATCGAAAAGATCCAGGCGGATGGCCTGATCTTTGCCGGCGGCGCCAAATGGCACGGCCGCGACGTGTTGCGCCTCTCCGTCACCAATTTCCAGACGACATCGGATCAGGCGGAACTGGCGGCGGAGAGCATCATTGCCGCGTTCAGGAGCGTCGGTCGGGGGTGACACTTCCGTTGCGGCACATCAAGTCCCTGCGTTCTAAGAGGGCGCGGACGCCCACCCCGCACTCCCTCATTCCTGTGCCCGTTACAGGAATCCAGTGCGCCCAAGTCCTTGGCCGCGAAGACTCTTTTCCGTTGCAGTATCGGTTCAATCACGCGCGGACGCGCCGTGGCTGGATTCCTGTGACGAGCACAGGAATGAGGGGAGCGTGGGGTGGACGTTCTTGCTCCAATCTTCCGCTGCGACTATAGCTCCCCCCCCATTCCGATCGCGCAGAGGAGCAGAGCCATGAAAGCCAGCGACGTCGCCGCCCATTGGGAGAGCAATGCCGAGACCTGGACGATTTATAGCCGGGCCGGCTACGACAAATATCGAGACGCGCTGAATACGCCGGCATTTCTCGAGATGCTGCCGCCGGTCGCCGGCCTTGCTGGGCTCGACCTCGGTTGCAGCGAAGGCTCGAATACCCGCGCCGTCCCGTCTCGGCGCCCGCATGACCGGCCTCGACATCGCGCCGACCTTCATTCGTTATGCCCGCGAGACCGAAATGCAGGCGCCGCTCGGCATCGATTACATCCTAGGCGACGGCCAGTGCATTGATTTCCCGGAAGCGAATTTCGATTTCATCACCGCCTTCATGTCGATGATGGACATGGCCGACCAGCGCCAGGTGCTGAAGGGTATCCACTACGTCCTGAAACCCGGCGGCTTCCTGCAGTTTTCCATCCTTCATCCGTGTTTCATGCCGCCGACGCGCCGCAATATCCGCAACGAGGCCGGCGAGCGGGTCGCGGTAGAGATCGCCGACTATTTCGACGAGAGCGACAGCCGGATCGAGCGCTGGATCTTTTCCTCCATACCCCAAACGGAGCGGGCGATGCTAACGCCCTTTGCCATCCCGCGCTTTCACCGGACGCTGTCGACCTGGGTTTCGATGATCGTCGGCGCGGGGCTGACTATAGAGGCCTTCGGCGAGCCGACAGCGGCTCCGGAGCTGGCAAGGGCCGAGCCTGTCGTCGCCGACACCCGCATCGCGCCGATCTTCCTGCATATAAGGGCGCGCAAACTTTAAACGCGCCGCGATCGAAGGAAGGCACTCTCAAGGGATGGCGGCGAAATCAGCTTCGCAGCAGAGGCCAAGCCGGCATCATCGTCGCACCGCCACGACCGAGCTGGCGCGATACCTGGACAATTGCACCCGGTTGGATTGATTGCCGCCGAACAGGTAGACGTACTGCCGGCGCTGGTCGATGTGATCGAAAAGGCTCACATGAAAGCGCCTGCCCGTGCGGATCACGACGACATCCCCTCGCCTGGCGGCGCGGAAGAACACCGGCTTGCCGAACTTCCTCCAGGACACCGCCATATTGGGGTTGGGCGGCGGTTGTCGCGAAGACCGCTTGGCGACAAAGGCCAGGAACGCCCCGCACCACGATACCCTGCGGGGATTGATGCTGAGGAAGGAGATGGAGCGTTCGTGCATGCTCTTGTACTTGACTGCCGTGCCCAGCATGTCCGCCTCACAGGGCACGGCAAGCACCGTGAGGACGATGACGAGAATAACCTTCATAGTTACCCACCATTGTTTGTATAACGCTGAAATTCAGAAATGTGGCGAAGAATAAAACAGGCGCGGCAACGTAGAAGCCAATTATGGCGTGATTTAGAAACAACTAATACTGGCATTTTGGCGGCGGAAATTAAGCCGGAGAAAGGCACGAAACCGCTGCAGGCAGGGGCTGACCCCGACCAACAAACTCCGCAAACCGCATGTTTGTCGGGCCGAAAGAGGAGAGTTTCACCATCCGAACCCAGCTCCTTCCGGGTTGGATGAACTTCACCCGCAAGTGATTGAGCAACAAGTTGATTCACCAAAAAGTTGACAGCAGTGAGCGACCGCGGCCATCACCTGTACGAGCTATATTTAAGATAGCCACAGTAATACTCAATTTCGATGGGAAATACATTGCGCCCGCGCCCATTCAGGGGCCAAAGGTGGTCGTGCACCACCCTGTCGGTTGCGGAGATAGACACTGCCGGATAGCGGATAGCCACCGCGGCGAGTCAACCGTGAGGTTGCACCGGTTCAGGCCGGTCGGTGACCGGAGCAGGATCCGCGGCAAGCGCCCTGGTGACCAGAAGTGCCGCGACGAGAACAGGGACGACTGTCCAGTACGAAAAGCGGATGCCGAGCTGTTCGGCAACGAAACCGAGCAGCGGTGGCCCCGCGAAAAACACGAGAAACGTCGTCTGCCCGAGCGCTGCAACGCTGACGAGTGCAGGTCGATCCCTGCGCCGGGCCGCAGCCGAGATGGCAAGCGGATAGACCGATGAGCAGCCGATCCCCGTCAGGCCGAAGCCCGCAAGCGCGACAACAGGATGCGTCGCCGTCGCAACCGTCATAACACCGATGACCGTGATCCCAAGGAGGGTTATGGCGACCGGGCGGGGATTGAAGCGGTCGACGACCGGGTCCATGCCGAGCCGCCCGATGGCGATCAGCAAGGAGAAGATGGTCACGCCGAGCCCGCCGACGAAGGGTTCGACGGCAAATACGTCCCGCATATAGATCGCCGACCAATCGACGCTTGCGCCTTCGGCAAGAAGCGGAGCTGCACCGACGAGGCAAAGGGGCAGGAGCCCGACGGTGGGAAAGGCGATAAGCGGCGGATGTCCGGGGTGTGCATCGCGCCGCTTGGGCGCATTCTCGATCCCGGAGAAAACGATCGATCCAGCAATCAAGACAATGACGAGGGTGAGGAAGGTATGCAGTTCGATGGACACGGCAGCCTGCCGCATGCCGGCGGCAACAAGGGCGGTGAGGCAGAAGCCGAGGCTCCACATGCCGTGAGCCCGGTTCATGATGCGATACTTAAGCAGCGCCTCATGGCGATCGGTTTCGATATTGGCGTTGATCTCGAATGCTCCGGTGAAAATGCCGGCAATGAAGAATAAAGGCACCGCCGACGGAGCCGAAGGCATCCAGGGGATCAGCGCCAAAAACAGCGACGCGCCGAAGACGGTGACGAAGGCGGTTTTGCGTGCACCGAGCCTCTCGATGAACCTCACCGCGAACGTCAGTCCGCACAGAACCCCCGAGGACAAGACAGCGAGCAAAAGGCCGAGTTCGCCCTCGGCAAGGCCGAACTTGCGCTGAAGGTCGGGCAGCCGCGAAAGAAACGCACCGACGGAAAGGGCCACTGCAAATTGAATGAAGAAAATGCGATAATGCGGCTTCATCTCGGGGACTTGCTCCGATTGGGGCGGGGTTGAGCCCAAGCATCCGAGATAGCCGGACATTCCGACGAAATGGCGACTGGCCCCAAAATCCGCGGTTTTCGCTTTTCTCCCACCGTTGCTGACAGTTCCTGTCAGCATGCTGACGCCCCCGCTCGTTTCAAGAGCGGTTGGCGGCTCGCCGGAAGCAGCCGTCAAGCCACTGCTTATGACGCCACAAGTGGATGCTGGCCTCCTCAGCCCCGCCTTCTGCCCTCACAAAAAATTCGCATCCGCATCAATTTACTTGCCGTTCTGCAATGCGGCATATGTTTGTGTGCATGGCCAAGTGGCATGAGCGGGGAACCATGACATCAACACGTGCAGACAATACGGGTGAAGGTGCCGGCCATAAGGGCTTTGTCGGATTGGTCGTCGGCGCGATCGGCGTCGTCTATGGCGATATCGGCACCAGCCCGCTCTATGCCCTTCGTGAGGCGCTGAGGCCCTTTGCCGCCGATGGCGTGCATGAGGCCGAGGTTATCGGGCTCATTTCGCTGATGGTCTGGACGCTGACGATCATTGTGACCTTCAAATATGTGCTCTTCCTTCTCAGGGCGGACAATGACGGCGAAGGGGGCACGCTTTCGCTTCTCGCCCTCCTGATGAAGAAGATGGGACGGAACGTTCCCGTGCTCTTTTTCGCCGGCCTGATCGGAGCGGCTCTCTTCATCGGCGATGCAATGATCACGCCAGCTCTGTCGGTCATGTCGGCGCTGGAAGGCCTGAAGCTGGTCACCCCGGCCTTTGCCGACTATGTCCCGCTTGCGTCGGCTGCGATCATGATCGTTCTGTTTGGCGTCCAGTCGAGGGGAACCGCTGCCGTCTCGATGTTTTTCGGGCCGATTACGGTGTTGTGGTTTCTGGCGATGGCGGCGGGCGGTCTGATCCATATCGGTGACGATTGGGCGATTCTGGAGGCGCTCAATCCGGTCAATGCATTCCTGTTTCTTACCCATGCCGGCACTGTCGGCCTCATTGTGCTCGGCGCCGTCTTTCTGACTGTCACCGGCTGCGAAGCGCTCTATGCCGATCTCGGGCATTTCGGACGCCGCCCGATCCAGACGGCATGGTTCGTGCTCGTCTTTCCGGCATTGCTCCTCAACTATCTCGGACAAGGCGCGCTCGTTCTCGCCCATCCCGAAACGGCTGCCAATCCATTCTTTCTGATGTATCCCGATTGGGCCTTGCTGCCGGTGGTGCTGCTGGCGACGATGGCGACGATCATCGCCAGCCAGGCCGTCATCACCGGTGCGTTTTCGCTGGCCCGTTCGGCGGTTCACCTCGGCTTCCTGCCGCGGCTGCGGATCAAGTTCACGTCGGAGACCAACACCGGCCAGATCTACGTGCCGAGCGTCAATCTTCTCCTCCTGGTCGGCGTCCTGATGCTGATCTTCTCCTTCGGCGACTCCGAGTCGCTGGCGACGGCCTACGGCATCTCGGTGACCGGAACCATGGTCATTTCGACCATGCTGGTCTTCCAGTTCCTTCGCGCCGTCTGGGGCTACTCCCTCGTGCTCGCCGCTGCCCTGCTGCTGCCGCTCTTTATCATCGAAGTCCTGTTCCTAGCGGCCAACCTCCTGAAGATCTACGATGGCGGCTGGGTTCCGGTCGCCCTTGCGCTGGCGATCATGATCCTGATGTGGACATGGACCCGCGGGCAGGCCTATCTGAAGAGACTGCGCGCCAACAATGAAATCCCGCTCGACTCCTTCATCAGGTCGATCGAGCGAAAGTCGGACCATTCGCCGGTCACCGTTCCGGGAACGGCAGTCTTCCTGACCAGCGTCCCGGACCGGACGCCGAACGTTCTGCTCCACAATCTCAAGCACAACCACGTGCTCCATCAGCAGAACGTCATCCTGACCGTCTGGACCGAAGACGAACCTTATGTCCCCGACAACAGGCGCATCAAGATCAGCCAACTCTCGCCGCGCTTCGTGCGCCTTGACCTCACCTTCGGCTTCATGGACGATCCTGATGTCACCAGGGCGCTGGCGCTCTGCCGGGAGGGAGGTTTCAAGTTCGAGATCATGAAGACCTCTTTCTATCTCGGTCGCCGGAACCTTGTGAGGACGCCGAACACCGGCCTGCCCGGCTGGCAGGAGCGCATATTCATGGCATTGGAAGGCTTGGCGATCGATCCCTCCGATTACTTCAACCTGCCGTCAAACCGCGTCGTCGAGCTCGGCGAACAGATTGCGATTTAGAGCACGGCAGCGAAGTGAGTTGGGAGAGTTGTCCCGCATCGCGAACTCCGCGGCGTAGGACATTGAACGTCAGGCCTTGGCCGAGATCGCGCTCAGTTCCTCGAGATCGAGATCGCGTTCCAGCTCGTCCAACGTCTCGTCATCGATGTCGCCGGCGCGGTGGAGACGAATGAGTTCCCGGCGCCCGGTCGCGACCGCTTCGAGAACGACGTCGAAGTGAGCGTGCAGCAACGGCACGTAGTGCTCGGTTCTCTCGGCATAGTCGACGATCGCCGTTGCCCTGCGCTGGTAGCGTTCCAGCAATTGCGGGTGGATGAGCTTTCCCTCTGCGTCATAGGCCAGGTTTTGCACGATCCCGAACTGCACCTGTGCCATGGCGGCCTCAGCCTGGCTCATGGTGAGACGCGCTCTTTCCGTCTCCGGCGGTAGCCGCGCCCAGGCAATCACCCGCCCCAATGTCGTGCCCTGCACGAGCACGGTTCCGAGAATGACGGCAAAGGACGTGGCGAGGATGAAGTCGCGGCCCGGGAACCCCTCTGGCAGGCTAAGCGCCAGGGCGAGCGTGACCACGCCGCGCACGCCTGCCCAGCTCAGGACGGTCGCACCGCCGGTTCCGAGCGGCCGGGCGCGTGTGAACCCCAGAGCCGCGCAGACGCGGATGACGAGATCGGAGGCGAAGACCCAGGCAAAACGCGCGACCACGAGCGTCACGAGGATTGCCAGCATCGGCAGCCCCATGGTCGCGATTACGGTAGTCAAACCGCCGCCGCGTTCGACGACATCCCGCAGCGACAGCCCGATCAATGTGAAGACCGCCGCTTCCATCAGGAAGATCATCACCGTCCAGAACGACGTGCCGCGCATGCGCGTCGCCGCTGAAAAGACCGTGTGCTGATGCCAGGAAGCGATCAGGCCCGTGCTGACGGTGGCGATGACGCCGGAGACATGCAGCAGTTCGCCCAACAGATAGGAAATCCAGCCGAGCAGCACGGTGGCCGCGATGATGAGATAATCATCGCCGAGATGGCGGATGAGTTTGACCCAGGCCAATCCGACCGCGATGCCGACGACGGCGCCGCCCAGCGCCAGCACGAAGAAACTGCCGGCGGCCTCCCCCGCGCTGAAAGCGCCTGTTGCGGCGGCGGCAACGGCAAAACGGAAGAGCACCAGGCCGCTCGCATCGTTGAGCAGGCTCTCGCCTTCCAGCAGAATCTGAAGCCGCCGTGGCAGTCGTACGCGCTCCAGCACGGCGCGCGCCGAAACCGCATCCGGCGGCGCAACGATAGCACCCAGTGCCGCGCAGGCGCCCCAGGGAAGTGACGGAAAGATAAGGTGGGCGACAACGGCCACGACGACGCAGGTGAAGAATACCGCGCCGACGGCAAGCGAAGCGATGCCGATCATATGCCGCCGCAGCCGCGACAGCGCGATCGACCAGGCGCCGTCCATCAACAGCGGCGGCAGGAAGATGACCAGCACCAACTCGGGATCGACCGAAATCGCCGGCAGTCCCGGCACAAATGCCAGCAAGGCGCCACCGGTCAGCAGCGCGACGGACGGAGGCAGTCCGAGCCTGTGGGCGGCATAATGCAGCGCGATAATCGCGAGAAACATCGCGATAACAAGCTCGAATAAGTGGGTTGGTTCCATGCGCCCTGCCCCGGCTCGGAAACGAATGTCGAATGCCTGCTGCATAATTGAAACCAAAATCGATTCAAGAAATTTTGCAGCAATTCAACCTGCTTGGTAGCGCATTATCGTGACAAGATTTCACCTGCGATCAACGAGATGCGCACGCGAGGGTGCAGGTTCAAACCGATCGGCGAAATATTGCGTTTCGTTGGCCACCAGGCCTTCGCGGAATTCCATGATGCTCACCGCGTAAGATGGCACGTCGTCGTAGGTCAATATGAAGTCAGTGACCCAGAGGTCACCGCCGCCGATCATTCGCCGCACCGTAAAACGCTTCCTGTTCGGCTGGACGAACCGGCTCTCCTGGATATTCTGCCGGCCGCGGATCAGCTCGCCCGATTGCGGGTAGTAAAGCACGGCGTCCTCGGCGTAGATTTCATGTTCGACGTCGAAATCGCGGGCGTCCGAAGCCTCCCAATGACGCTCCAGCGCCGTCCGCACTGTTCGATCATCCATCACAGTCTCCCATCTTCGCTTTAATGATCGGGAATTCGACGGCGATTATGCCTCAATGACCCGGCCGGCGCATGTAATGATGCTGATATTGGACCGCCGCGCCTTTAGGTTACGCCGTCTAATTTCATCGCGGGAAGTTGCGCCCAGTATGGCCATGGCGACGATACATGACGCGACTTCGACTTGTCTCAGCCTCAAACCTGTTTGCGGGTTGCACGAACGAGACCTGAGAGACCTGGCCCGGGAGGGCGTCCGCAGGGATAGAGTTGGTGAGCGCATCTCTGTCCCTTACAGGGGCGAGAGCTGAGCCGCCATATGTCACCGTCGAGCCCGGCGCTCCCTGGATGCCGAAGATTTCGCTGCCGTCGATCATTGCCAAGATTTAATTGGAGTTTCCGGCCCGCTCCCTTACATGCGTCTTGAGGCAGAGGAAGACAGATGAAGAGGCGGACCCTGGTGCTTGGAGGTGCGACTACTGTCGCTTCGACCGTGGCCGCGGCGGCGATCTGGCCACGGCGGCATATCACTGTTGCCGCCAGGGCATTCGACTGGAAGGGAACAGACTTCCTGAGCGGCGGCACAAAATCGGTCGCACTGGAAAAGCTGCCTGCGCCGCTCTTCCGCAGCCGTCCGAATTGCATCGTGACATCAGCCCAGACCCTTGGCCCCTGCCATGTCAACAATATTCCGGCCCGTCAGGACGTCTCGGAAGGAAAGGCAGGACTGCCGTTGCGGCTGGCCCTTCGCATCGTCCATGCAGCCGATTGCCGGCCGATCGAAAATGCCGATATCGAAATCTGGCATACCGATCGTCGTGGCATCTATTCCGGCCGCGAGGCCGCCGACATGTGTACGCTCGGCGACGCCGAGGCAATCAGCGGCCTCGCTTTTCGCGGACGCCAGCTGACGGATGCAGAGGGGCAGGCAAGCTTCCTGACGACCTATCCAGGATGGTACAAGGGCCGCACGCCGCATGTTCACTGCCGCATCCTCGTCGAGGGCAAGGAGCTTCTCGTCAGCCAGATCTATTTCGACGATACGCTGAGCGACATCATCTATGGCGAGCATCCGGACTATCTCGGACGCCCTGCCCGCGATACCCGCAATGAAGCTGACGGCATCATCCCGGAAGACGCCGCCGATCACATGTTCGACCTCGAGAAGCTCGACGGCGGCGTGCTTTCCGCCACCATCGCGATCGGCCTCTCTTCGTAAGCGGATAGCAGAGAAAGCCGCCGATCGCCAACGGCTGGCCTTGCCGGACTTCCTCCACCATCGGGGTTTTAAAGGACGATCTTGCATCCGGCATGAAACCAGATGCTGCATTCCCGCGTACTAACTCTCGACAGCGGAATATAGGCAGCGAGGGTTGACGGCATGGTCAGGAAAGAAGGCGTAGCGCACATCCCCCGGCAAATCGCCGAACAGGGACTGGCCAGGCTGATGATGAGGCTGCCCGCGACGCGGGCAACAATCAGGGCCGCCGCGGCGAGCCAACCGCATCTTTACGAACTCTGCGGAGCCTATGGCGAGGCCTGCGCCGTTCTTGATCGCATGCGCAAGGATATGTCGGCCGACCCGGCGATCGTCACCGAATACGAGATCATCTGCGCGGAAATCGAAATCGACGTCACCAGAATCCTGCTCGGCGGCCGATGAGTTTGCCGGCATCCCTTGTCAGGTCAGCACGCCGTCCACATCGATGGAGATGCTCAGCGTATCCGTATCGTAATGATGCGCTGCCCCATCCGAAATCTTATAATAGAACGTCTCGCTCACATCTCCGGTAAGCCCGGCAAGCTTCGCCGCGTCGAGCGTGTAGCTGTAGTCGCCATGATCGTCGACATGGATGCTGCCGTATTGGCCGGTCAGCGTCAGACCGTTCTTGCCGACGACTTCGCCGTCGAAGCGGCGAAGCAGCAGGATCCCATTGGCCGAACTGTCGTTTTCGAGGAGATTGCCATGATGGGCAACATCCGTGTCGGCTGAGATCTTCAAACTGTCATGGGCTGCGACGATTATCGGAACCGTGTCCGCATGCGCTGTATCGCCGGCAGCGTGGCTATCAAGGCTCACAAACAGGGCGTCGGCCTCGTCGAGCGTCGTGTTGTTGCTGACGGGAAAGGTGTTCGCGGCGATGATGGCCGGCGATATGCTGTAGGGCGTGACATCGCTGGCGATGACATTGTCGTGGAACGCTCCGGATGCAGGCCTGTCGACCTTCAGCGCCGCCTGCGACAGGTCGTCGAAAATGTTGCTGTGGACATCGATATCTTCGCGAACGTAACTGGTGGTGCCGGCGGAACTGACCACCACGCCCCATACGCCGTCATGGATGTAATTGCCTGAGATATCATAGTCTCTGGTGTCGCCCTGGTCGCCGAGGCCGACGGCGTAGGACCAGCTGTAGCCGCCATACCCCGATATGTCGTTGTCGTGGATGGCGATATTCGTGCCCGCCTGAGCGGCCACCCCGAAGCCGCCGCCAACCAGCGTGTTGTCCTCGATCACGGCATTGACAGGCCGGACGAGCGCCAGCACGCCCTTCGGGCTAATGGCGCCCGTCTGGTCGAGATAGTTGCCGCTGATCAGGATGTTGCTGCTGTCGTTCATCTGCACGGCATCTGCCGTGGTGCCGTGGGCATTGGTAACGGTGTTGTTGAGAAGATTGACGCCATTGATCTTCTCGATCCAGACGCCATCGCCGTTCACGTCGTTGATCGTGCTGTTTTCGATGGTGATATTCGAGCCTGTTCGGAAGGTGACGGAACCGGACTTGCCCGCCAAGCCGGTGTGATCGACCTCGACATTGCGCACGGTCCAGTTCGAGACATAGCCGCCATAAATAGCTGCACCGCCGGTATCCGAGATCTTGATGTTCTCGATGACGATGTTCGACGCATAAAGGCTGTGAATGCCGTCGCCGGGACTATGGATGACCGGCGCATCGCCGATCCCGTAGCTGCCGATGGTGATCGGGGCGCTGGCGGTGCCGGAATATTTCAGGTCGAGTTGGTCGTTGTAAACGCTTCCCGCGGCGAGCAGCACGCTATCGCCGGGCTGCAGCTTCAAATTTTCCACCGCCCAGAAGGATGCAAAAGGCGCATCCTCGCTCGTGCCGCTGTTGTTGTTGGCGCCTGTCGCCGAGTTCACATAATAGACTGTCATATCGCCATATGCTCGCATTGTCGCGCAGCTGTGTGGGGATCAGCTGCGATGAGTGGATCGGATGCGGTCGGGGCGAAAGGCCATAGAACAATCTTCGATTGTCACGACGGCGGTAGACAGGCTGTGGCCTGCAATGCTCCCGAGAAGCCTGGCGGTGGCTGCATCCTCGACAATACAACTTAAGAGAAAATAATCTATAAAATAACGACCGAAAGGTGAATGAAATGGTAATGGACCGTTTGCAATTACCGTAAGGGAACAGCCGCCCTCGCCCTTCAATGCCCCTTACGGGACGCTTCAGGACGAGGGCGGAGAGAGGCCGTCCCCTATCTTAGCTTAGCAAGCCATCCATATGGATGAAGACGGTCAGCGTATCCGCGTCGCTGTGATGGGAGGTTCCATCGTCGATGCCGTACTTGAAAGACTCGCTCACATGTCCACTATGGTCGTCGGGCAGCTTCGTTTCATCGAGCGTGTAGGCATAGTTGCCTTCCCGGTCCACGTGGATGGAACCGTAGTCTCCAGTCAGTGTCAGGCCGTGCTTGCCGACGGCTTCGTCGCCGAAGCGGCGAAGCACCAGCGTATCGTTGTCGGAGCTGTCGTTCTCCAGAAGATTGCCGCGATGGGCTTCGCCCGTATCGGTGAAGATCTTCAGATTGTCGTGAACGGCGACTACTGCCGGGTCGGAGACCGCCTCCGTCGTTGCGGCAACCTTGGCCTCGGTGCTTGCAAGCGCCGTCTCGACACTTGCGACCGTGTGGTTGTTACTGACGGAAAAGGTATGCGCGTCGACGATGGCGGGGGATATGCTGGTGGCCTTGACGCCGGTCTCGATGGTGTTGTTGTAGAAGGAGCCGGATGCCGGCCTGTCGACCTTCAGCGCCGCCTGTGTGAGGTCGTCGAAGACGTTGTCGTGGACCTTGATATTCGTCAGGCTATAGCTGGTGCCGGTGGCGCCGCTGACGGCCACGCCCCAGGCGCCATCGTGAATGTGGTTGCCAGAAATGTCGTAATCCCGTGCGCTGCCCTGATCGCCGAGGCCGACGGCGAAGGACCAGCTGTAACCGTGATATCCCGATATGTCGTTGCCGTGGATGGCGACATTCTTGCCCGCAGGCGCGCTGATACCGAAGCCGCCGCCGGTCAGGACATTGTCCGCGACCACGGCATCGGAGGCCCGCACCAGCGCGATTCCCCCCTTCGGACTGACGGCATGGGTCTGGTCGAGATGATTGCCCTTGATCAGAATATTGCTGCTGTCGTTGACCTGCATCGCATCGGCCGTAGAGCCGCTGGCACTGGTGACGGAATTGTTAAGAAGTTTGACGCCACTGACCTTTTCGATCCAGAAACCGTCGCCTTTGACATCAGATATCTTGCTGTCTTCGACCGTGACGTTCTTGCTGTTCCTGAAGGTGACGGCGCCTGCGTTTTCCGACATCCCGCTCTTGGCGATCTCGACATTGCGGACCGTCCAGTTGGTGACATCGCCGCCATAGATGGCCGCACCGCCGGTGTTCGATATTTTGAGGTTTTCGATGACGATGTTCGAGGCATAAAGACTGTGAATGCCATCGCCGCCGCTGTGGATGACGGGTGCGGTCCCCGTCCCGTAACTGCCGAACTTGATCGGCGCACTCTCGGTGCCGGAATATTTGATATCGAACTGCTCGTTGAAGACACTGCCCTTGGCAAGAAGCACGCTGTCGCCCGGTTTCAAAGTCAAGGATTCCACTTTGGACAAAGTCGCAAAAGCCGAGTTCTGGCCCGTTCCGCCGTTGCGGTCGGAGCCAGTCGCTGAGTTCACATAGTAGATTGTCATATCGCCAATGTTGCCCTGTTCGTCGGATCGCTACATCGCCACTCGAATCGACCGGAACCGGCCGTCCGAACGCGGCGGGAGCAACCCGCCACGGCAAAAGGGCGAGAAGATGTTGTCAATGCGGCAGCGGGCCAGTTTGCGGACCTTACTCCACAGGCAATGGCGCGGATTTGCTAACACACTGGAAAGATGCAACTTATCCGAAAATTATCCGGCGGGGTAATTGCATGAATCGGCGGTATGTGGAGCGATGGAGCAATAAAAGATATGCCGTGTAGCCCCCTCATCCCACCCTTCGGGCCACCTTCTCCCCGCTGGGGGAGCAAGCCGAAGGCTTCGTGTCTACACAGGATGCGTTCGAGAAGGGCAAAACGTTCCCACGATTCCACTTCTCCCCAGCGGGGAGAAGATGTCGGCAGGCAGATGAGGGGGCCAAACGGCACGGCAGCCAAGGTCTTCGAGGCACTACTTCACCCCCTCTCCCGCAACGCCGCCCTCAGCGGCAGCCTTGCCGCCGCCAGCGCCGGCAGGGCACCACCGATCACGCCGACCGCCAGCCCGAGCAAACCTGCCGTCAAAATCACATCAGGCGTAACCACAAGGTCAAACGCCATCTTGGTATTGTTTGCGCCCATCGTGCTTGCCTGCCAACCGTCAAAGGCGAGCCGGGAGGTGAGGATGCCGACACCGGCGCCAGCCACCGATAGCAGCACCGCCTCGAACCAGGTGGTGGCGAATGCCGGCAGGCGGGAAAAGCCGAGCAGACGCAAGGTGGCGATCTCAACGCCGCGGTCCGAGACCGAGCTCATCATCGTGTTCAGCGCGCCCGCCGTCGCGCCGACCGCCATCAGCAGCGCGATCGGCCAGCCGAACAGGCGGATCAGGCTCTCGGTGCGTTCGGCCTGCGCGGCATAAAGATCGGCCTCGGGGATTGATGTGAGTGGCGTGCCCGATATATCGGACAGTCTCTCGCGCAGCACCGCCAGCGCACGCGCGGGATCGCCCCCGCCGGCAAGCCGCACGCGCAGGCTCTGCACCTGTCCCTGCCGGCCGAAGGCCGCTTGCACAGCATCCAGATCCGCCCAGATCTCGGATTCGAAGGCGCTGCCGCCGGAAGTGAAATGACCGGCGACGGTCCAATCGACAGCGCCGAACCGCACTCTCCGGCCGACGGCAAAGCCGGGGAAAGCGTCTGCGATGCGGGCGCCGACGACGATCTCGCGTCCGCCCGGCGCAAACAGCCGCCCCTGCGAAAGCCGGGCGCGGCCGCGCAGATCGAGCCCTGTGCGGTCCATGCCCCGCAGCGACAGCGTCTGCTCGGCGCCGTCGCTCCCCTTCACATCGATCGGCACGATGGTCTCGCGCGACAGCGCCAGCCCGCCGGCCCGGTCGCGCGCGATGCCGGTGTCCCCGCTGATGGCGGTCAGGCTGCGGATCGCATCTGCCGGCACGTCGGAACCGGTTTCCTGGTTGGTGCCGCCGCCGAGGATGACGGCGATGTCTGGCGAGCCGGCACCGGCAAGAGCCGCCTCGAAGCCGCGCGCCATCGCTAGAAACCCTGCCAGCACCGCCACCACGAGAGCGACCGACAGCACCATCGACAGCGAAATCGCGAGCCGACGCGGCAGGCTGCCGAGATTGATTCTCATCATGAGAAAGGTCTGCTTGAGCGCTGATGACATTGGATTATCTCGTTTTGAAAGCGTTGACGATCGGCAGACGCATGGCGTTCACGGCCGGCAGCAGCCCGGTCAGTAGGCCGAGCCCGGCAATGATCGCGATGGATTTCAGCAGTACCTCGCCGCTGAAGACGAGGCCGAATTCCGGCCCGATCGACAGTGTCGCGAGCTTGGCCAGGATGAGCCCGCCGGCCCCGCCGATGGCGAAGATGAACAGCGTCTCGCCGAGAATGAGCGCGACGATGCGACCCCGGGAAAAGCCGAGCACCTTCATCACGCCGATTTCGAAGCGGCGCTCCCTGACGGCAAAGAGCATGGTGTTGACCGATATCATCAGGATCGTCACGAAGGCCGCGCCGACGACGAGGCTGACGATCAGCCCGACATCGGCGAACTGCCGGAGAAATCCTTCGAGGAACTGTTTTTCCGATTGCGTCTGGGTCTGCGCCGCAGAATTGGCAAAGAGCGCGTCGATGCGCGCCGCCAGCACGCCCGAAGCGATACCGTCGCGCGGGCGCACCACGAAGGCGTCGACGGTATCCCTGTCCCGCGCGCGGGCGGCATTGACCATGTCGTAGCGAGCGAGCATGAAATAGGTGTCGCTGCCGGCATCAGCCCCCTCGAAGATGCCCGCGATGGTGAAGCTCCAGTTCCGGCTGCCGTCGGCCTTCATGAGCTGACTGGTGAGGCCGATGCGCTGGCCGACCGACCAGTTCTGCGCCTCAGCCAGCGCTCTGCCGACGAGCACCCGGTCGCCGCCTTCTTCCAGCGCCGAGATCAGCTCGGGCGTCAGCCGGAGTTCGGCACCATTGGCCGCGGCAATCGCCTGCGGATCGACCGCGCTGACGGCGACGACATTCTTCTCGACCTCGACGAAGCCGCGCATCCGCGCCGTATAGGCGACGGCGGCGACACCACCTTCCGCCGCGATCCGGTTGAGATAAGCAATCGGCAGCGGCAGCCCCCGGCCCGATTTATTGAACACGCCGAGCAGATTGTCGCTGGCGCCGGCCGCCCCCTGGCTGCCGCTGACGAAACTCGCCGTCAGTCCGTAGATCAGGAAGGCGATGCCGACCGAAAACATCAGCAGAATGGCGCGCAGCCGCTTACGCCAGGCATTGCGCCGCATGAGCTGGAAAAAGGTCATCGGCCTTCCCCCTCGACGAATTCGCCTTTGTTGAGATGCAGCGTGCGCCTCGCAAAGGCGGCGGCCTCGGGATCGTGCGTGACCATGATGATGGTCTTCTGAAGCTCGCGATTGAGGAAGACCAGCATCTCCAGGATATCATTGGCCGATTTCCGGTCGAGATCGCCGGTCGGCTCGTCGCAGAGAATGAGATCAGGATCGGCGACGATGGCACGCGCAATGCCGACGCGCTGCTGCTGCCCGCCCGACATGCTCGACGGAAACTGCCGCTGGCGCCCGGCAAGCCCGACCAGATCCATCACCGTGTCGACACGCGCCCGACGCTCCTTGCGCGTCAGCGGCTTCAAGAGCAGCGGCAACTCGATATTGTCAGCCGCATTCAGCATCGGCAGCAGATTGTAGAACTGGAAGACGATGCCCATGCTGTGCGCCCGCCAGGCGGCCCTCGCCCCTTCGCCCATCTGCTCGAGATGGCTGCGCCCGATCCGGATCTCGCCGGCGTCAGCGCTGTCGATGCCGCCCAGCATATTCAGCAGCGTCGATTTTCCGGAACCCGACGGCCCCATGACCGCAACGAAATCGCCGCGCGGAATGGAGAGGTCAAGCCCCGAAAAGATCGGTATCGTCTCCGCCCCGATCCGGAACGCCTTCCTGACGCCGGCAAGCGCGATATAGGGGTCTTGAGTGTCGGTCATTGCTCTGCTCCTTGGTGGTTTGTTGATCTGTGGCCGGTAACCGGTGGCCGCCCTGGTTCTTCGAGGCCCCTGCGGGGCACCTCAGAATGAGGTCGGAGAGAAGCTGCGATCTCCGGCACAACAAGCCGAACCGCACGGCACCAATCAGCCCGCCTGCCGCACGGCACCCGATCAGCTTTCCAGCCACACGGCACAACAACCAGCCCTCATCCTGAGGTGCGCAGGCCGAAGGCCGGAGCCTCGAAGGACGAGGGCGGGTGATGAGCACCAGCGGCCGACGCACCGGAAGCCGCGGCATCCCCCACCACCAGCCGGATACGCGCCGCCATGGCAGGCCGCATGCCCAGCGGCGGCGACGTCAGCGACAGGCGCAGCGTCACCGTCCCCTTTTCCCGCGAAATGACAGGCGCGATCTTCGACACCTCGATCGCAAAGGGCTGGCCGGGGAAGCCGTCGAGAATCGCCTCGCCCGACAGGCCCGGCCGCATCAGCGCGATATTGGCCTCGGCCACATCGGCATCGATGACCAGGCTCGCCATATCGGTAATAGTGAGCAGGCTTTCATCCTCCCGCACGCTGTCCTCGCGCGACAGCACCGTGTCGCCGACATGCGCGTCGAGCCGCGTGACGATGCCGGAGATCGGCGCACGCACGATCAGCGCCTCCACCCGCTCACGCGCCTTGTCGATCTCGAGCTCCGCCTTTTCAGCATCCTGGCGCGCCTGCAGGACGGCATTCTCGGCCTTATCGACAGCCGTTCTCGCCTCCTCCAGCGACTGCGCCGACATGGCGTCGTGCCCGGCGAGCCGTTCGCTGCGCGCAAACGACAATCGCGCCTGTGCAAACTCGATGGTCCTTGCATCAAGCGCCAGCGCCGCCGCCCGTCCCGATATCTCGGCGCCCCGAAGCGAAAAGCCTGCGCCGGCATCGTCAAGCCGCACCAGCACCTGCCCTGCGACGACGCTGTCGCCCGCGTCGACCTCGACCGCGACGATCCGGCCCTCATATTTGGAAAAGACTGTGGCGATATCGGTGGCGACAACATAGCCGGAGCCGGTGATTTCCCGGGTCGACGCAGCTGTGCTCTTCGCTCCATCCTCGGTCGGAGTCCGCATCGCCCCAACAGCGACGCCGTCTCTGACGCGCCTCTCCACCCTATCAGCGGATATCGCAAGATCACCGCCCGAAAAACCCGCAAGCGCGGTCTCGACACGCTGCAGCGTCTCGGCCCTATAGAAAAGAGCCGCCGCCAGCGGTGCCGCCGCAGCAAGGACAAGCATCGCGCCAGGGATCACGCGCCGCCGGGCACGAGGCTTCGGCGGCGCCATCTTCAAGGTCCCGGGCTCGATCGAAAGCGATCTGAGCTTGGCCGCAAGGTCTCGGTCATGTTCTGATGTCGTGTTCATGCCGGCAAACATCGCCGACCCGACAGCAATCGCGACCTCGAACACGATCCAGGGAGTCCTCGATCGCGATTGTGTACGTGGCAGTGGCCGTCCTTGTCCTTCGAGGATCAGGCCGTCCGCCTCACCCCTTCCTCTGCCGCCACGCAACCGGCGTCATATCCGTCACCCGTCGGAATTCACGGTTGAAGTTGGACTTCGTCTGGAAGCCGACCTCGAACATCACCTCAGTCACTGGTTTCTCGGTGCCGGCAAGCAGCCGGCAGGCCTCGCCGATCCTGTAGTCGTTGACATATTGCGAGACGTTCTTGTCCATCGCCCGGTTGATCGCCGCCGAGATCTGGCGGGCGGGGATGCCGGTCTTGCGGGCCAGCCGGTCGAGATTGAGATTGGTATCGCGATAGAGTTTGCGGGCCTCCATCAGCGCATCGACCGCGGCGATCGTTTCCTTGTCTTCGCTCGTCTCCGGCCGTGGCGCCGTCTCCACCATCTCCGCCGGCGCCCGGCTTCGGCTGGCGGCGGCCGCCGCAATGCCGAGAATGACGAGGACGGCGAGATTTCCGATACTGATCAGCATCAGCGCCCGCGCACTATGGGCCGAGGTGAGGTCGAGGAAGACGAAGGTATCGATCGCAGCCGAGAGACACAGGGCGGCGGCGGTAAAGATGATTGCCCGGTAGGCCGGCACCGCCCCTTCGAAAGGCGCCAGCCGCAGCGCATCGGCGCCCGGGCCCATCAAAAGCAGGATCGCCAGGGCATAACCGACGAAGATCAGCACCAGCGCGATGTCGATCGCCTCCCGCCAAACGGCCATCAGCAGCAGGATAAGGGCGGCGGGCACGGCATGCAGGGCCATCCGCGCCGGCAGCGGCCGCCGGCTCGTTCTCACCAGCCGGGAAACCCCGGCATAGGCAAGCGGCGGCACCATCGCCGCGATCACCGGCGCGACCAACCCAACGGCCTGGACCCCATATCCCCAACGCAGGCCGGAGAGCACGGATTGCAGCGCGGCAAGCAGGATGAGCGCCAGAAACGGCCGGTTCGGCACCGCCTCCTCGTCGCGCCTGAGGACGGCAACGAAGAGGACAAGCAGCAGAAGGGCAACGGCGAAGGGAAGCGGAATAAACAGCATGGCCTGACAGGATCGTGGCGAATAGGCGGCCATCATTGCCGAGATCGTCGCCCGGCGCGACCTCCATCATGTTTTAGGACGCGATTTAGGTGGGGATTTTGTGGGGTCGGTGGCCGCCGGGATCAGCGGCGATCCAGGAATGCGAGCACCCGGGTAACGAGGAGCGCGGTCGCATCCGCGTCATAGGACGGCAGCGAACTGTCGGCGAAATAGTGCTGATCGCCGGGGTAGAGGAAAAGCTCGGCGTCATCGACCTTCGCCACGATCTCGCGGGCCGCGTCGATATCGCCCTCGCCGACAAAAATCGGATCGTTATCCATGCCGTGGATCTGGACGGCGACGCCCTCCGGCCAAGGCCCGAAGGCCCATCTTCCACTGATCGGCAGGCAGGAGTAGAAAAGCAAGGCCCCGCGGGCGCCACGCCGTGTCTGTGCCAACTTCTGCGCCGGCAGCACGCCGAATGAGAACCCGGCATAGACCAGTTCGCGGGGCAGTTCGTCGGCGACCTGGACGCCGCGCTCCCTGATCGCGTCGAATCCGATCTGGCCGATATAGGCAAGCCCCTCCTCGATGCTGTCGAAGATGCGCCCGTCGAACAGATCAGGCGTATGCACGATGTGGCCGGCTGCCCTGATCTCGTCCGCGAAGGCGCGCACGCCAGGGGTCAGCCCTTGAGCGTGGTGGAACAGCAGAATCTCGGCCATCGTTGCTCCGGTGGAGATAGTTGCACCTGATAACCGATGTCTAAGGCGTGGCACCGAAGAAAGCCAGCCGGGTGAAGATCGTATAGTCCGCTTCCGATACCATCAGTGCCACGAAAACCAGCACCAGCACGGGCGGCAGCAGGATCGCGTAGACCAGCGCCAGCCGTTCCCAGGCCATGTGCATGAAGATGGCGACGATCAGCCCGGCCTTCAGCATCATGAACAGCAGGATCAGCGTCCACCGGAGATAGCCGTGGATCCCGAGATAATCGACCATATAGGAAAAGGCGCTGAGCACGAAGAGCAGGCCCCAGACGAAGAGATAGAGCCGGATCGGATGCTGCTGTCCGTGATCTTGCGCGTGCAGTGCTTGTGTATGCGGGCTTTGCCCGTGCGCCGTTGTCTCGCTCATAACGACCTCACCACAGATAAAAAAACGCGAAGATGAAAACCCATACCAGGTCGACGAAGTGCCAGTAGAGGCCCATGATCTCGACGGCCTCGTAGCGCCCTCTTCGGCTGGTGAAAAAGCCGCGCCGCTCCACGTCGAAATCGCCCCGCCAGACCTTGCGGGCGGTAATCAGCAGGAAGATGACGCCGATCGTCACGTGGGTGCCGTGAAAGCCGGTGATCATGAAGAAGGTCGAGCCGAACTGCGCTGCCCCCCATGGATTCTCCCAGGGGCGCACGCCTTCGGTGATCAGCTTGGTCCATTCGAAGGCCTGCATGCTGACGAAGGTTGCCCCGAGAGCGGCCGTCAGCAGCATCAGTATCGCGGTCACGCGGCGTTCGCGGCGATAGCCGAAATTGACCGCCATCGCCATTGTGCCGCTGCTCGAGATCAGCACGAAGGTCATGATCGCGATCAGGATCAGCGGAACATCCTGCCCGCCGATATGCAGCGCGAAAACCTCGCTCGGATTGGGCCATGGAACCGGCGTCGACATGCGGGCGGTCATATAGGCGATCAGAAAACAGCCGAAGACGAAAGTGTCGCTGAGGAGAAAGATCCACATCATCGCCTTGCCCCAGGAGGCGGTCTTGAAGGCGCGCTGATCCGAGCTGAAATCGGCGGCGACACCGCGAAGGCCGGCCGGCCTGAGGTCTGCCCCGCCGTGTGTCTCGATAGTCTGTGCCATCTGCAAACCCCTTAGTTCAGTAGTGTGCGGCAGAGATCGACGAAGTCGTTCGCCCAGCCGGCAAAAAGCGCGAAAAGCAGCAGCCAGACGGCGAACATGAAATGCGAATAGATCGCGGAAAGATCGACGCTGAGGCGCAGCCTGTCCGGCGCGACCTCCGCTGAAAATGCCCTGACCGTGGTATGCGTGAGCACGGCGAGCCCGCCGAGAATATGCAGGCCATGCAGGCCGGTGAGCATATAGAAAAAGCTGTTGGCGGGATTGTCGGCCAGCACATAGCCGGCCGCCGTCAGCTCCCGCCATGCCTGAATCTGCCCGGCGAGGAAGAAGACGGCTAGCGCAAGTCCCGTCACCAGCGCTGGCCGCAGGCTTTCCATGCGGCCATGCTGCGCTTCTCGTTTTGCCCATTGCAGCGAAGCACTGCTGAGCGCAAGCGCCGCAGTATTCACCCATAGCAGGCGCGGAACCGGCATCCCCCACCAGTCGGCCGACGCAGCACGCATGAAATAGGCGCTGACGGCAAGGCTGAAGAGCGCGCCGACGACGCCGAGAAACACGAAGAGGCCGATTTTCACCGCCGGCACGGGCGGCCGCTCGGTGCCGTGTTGATCCGGCAACTGCACCGAGCCGGTTTCCAGCCAGGGCTTCGAGGTCAGCCGCTGCCCTGAAAGCCACCAGATGATGATGGCGGCGATGGCGGCGAGGAAAAGCAGGATGACGTTCATGCCGGAGCCTCGCGGGTAACGCCATCGCTTGCCGGCACATTTTGCGGAATGAAATCTTCGGCAGCCCCGGGTACGCTGTAGTCATAGGCCCAGCGATAGACGACGGGCAGGTCCCTGCCCCAGTTGCCGTGCGCCGGCGGCGTCTGCGGCGTCTGCCATTCGAGCGTCGTTGCCCGCCAAGGATTGCCGCCGGCCTCCCGGCCGCGGAAAAGGCTCCAGACGAGATTGAACAGGAAGACCATCTGGCCGGCGCCGACGACAAGCGCCATGACGGTGATGAAGATGTTCAGCGTATGGGCCGATGGCGGAACGAAGGCGGTCTCTCCCATCTCGAAGTAACGGCGCGGCACGCCGAGCAGGCCGAGATAATGCATCGGAAAGAAGATCGCATAAGTACCGAGGAAGGTGATCCAGAAGTGGATCTGGCCGAGCGTCTCGTCCAGCATGCGCCCGGTCACCTTCGGATACCAGTGATAGATCGCCCCGAAGATGACGAGGATCGGCGCCACCCCCATGACCATGTGGAAATGCGCGACAACGAACATCGTATCCGACAGCGGCACGTCGACGACGACATTGCCGAGGAAGAGGCCGGTCAGCCCGCCATTGACGAAGGTGACGATGAAGGCGAGCGCAAAGAGCATCGGCAGCGTCAGGTGGATGTCCCCGCGCCAGAGCGTCAACACCCAGTTGTAGACCTTGATCGCCGTCGGAATCGCGATGATCAGCGTCGTCGTGGCAAAGAAGAAGCCGAAGGCCGGGTGCATGCCGCTGACATACATGTGGTGCGCCCAGACGACGAAGCTTAAGCCCCCGATGATGACGATCGCCCAGACCATCATCCGGTAGCCGAAGATGTTCTTGCGCGCATGCGTGCTGATCAGATCCGAGACGATGCCGAAGGCAGGCAGCGCAACGATATAGACTTCGGGATGGCCGAAGAACCAGAATAGGTGCTGGAACAGGATCGGGCTGCCGCCGCCATGCTGCAATTGCGTGCCCATCTCGACGATGGCGGGCATGAAGAAGCTGGTGCCGAGCACGCGGTCGAAGAGCATCATGACGCAGGCGACGAAGAGCGCGGGAAAGGCAAGCAGTGCCATCACGGTGGCGGTGAAGATGCCCCAGACAGTAAGCGGCATCCGCATCAGGGTCATGCCGCGTGCCCGCCCCTGCAGCACCGTCACCACATAGTTCAGCCCGCCCATGGTGAAGCCGATGATGAAGACGATCAGCGAGGTGAGCATCAGCAGGATACCCCAGTCCTTGCCGCCCGGCGTGCCGGAAAGAACGGATTGCGGAGGATAAAGTGTCCAGCCGGCCCCCGTCGGACCGCCCGGGGCGAAGAAGCCGGCGGCGAGGATCAGCACCGCGAGCAGATAAATCCAGTAGCTCAGCATGTTCGCGTAAGGAAATACCATGTCGCGCGCACCGACCATCAGCGGGATGAGGTAATTGCCGAAGCCGCCGAGGAAAAGTGCCGTCAAGAGATAGATCACCATGATCATGCCATGCATGGTGATGAACTGGTAATAGTGATCGGCATCGATGAAGGCGAAATAGCCTGGAAAGGCGAGTTGAATCCGCATCAGCCAGGAGAGCACCAGCGCCACGAGGCCGATCGAGATCGCCGTGATCGAATATTGCACGGCGATGATCTTGGCATCCTGGCTGAACACATATTTGGTCCACCAGCTGTGCGGATGATAAAGCTCGACATCCTCGACTTCGGCGGAGGGGATGCTGCCGGATGGAATCTCGACCATGATCTCTCTTCCCTTCCCGCCGGTTCCCTGAACCGGCCTGCGACCGCGTCACCGCGTCAGTTTGCCGGCGGCGGCTCTCCCGATGACGCCGTAAGCTGGGTGAATGTCTGTTGCTGCCCGAGCCAGGTCTGGTAGTCCGCGTCGTTATCGACCACGACGGTGCCGCGCATTTGCGGATGGCCGACGCCGCAGAGTTCGGCGCAGAGGATCTCGAAAGTCCCTGTCCGCGTCGGCGTGAGCCAGAAATAGGTGATCATGCCGGGGATCATATCCATCTTGGCGCGGAATTCCGGCACATAGAAATCGTGGAGCACATCGACGGAGCGCAGCAGGATGTGTACCGGCTTGCCGATCGGCAGGTGCAGCTCGCCGCCCTCGATGATGATGTCGTCGAGGCCGCTTGCGTCGTTCTTGTCCAGCCCGAGCGGGTTCTCGGGGCTGACGTCGCGCGTCTCCGCCCGGCCAAGCTTTCCGTCCGCACCCGGCAGGCGGAAACTCCACAGCCACTGCTGGCTGACGACCTCGACCGATGCGGCATCGGCAGGCACCGTGATGAACTGGTTCCACACGATGAGGCCGGGCGCCAGCATCGCCGCGACACCGACCGCCGTTCCCGAGGCGAGCAGCACCTCCAGCCTGCGGTTTTCAGGCTCGTAATGCGCCTGGTTGCCCGGCTTGTGGCGAAAGCGGTAGACGCAATAGGCCATGAACAACACCACCGCCACGAAGACGATACCGGTGATCCAGAAGGTGATGACGAGGGTACTGTCGATATAGGTCCAGTTGGACGCGATCGGCGTCCACCACCATGGGCTCAGCACATGAAACAGCACGGAGCCGACGACAATCAGGACGAGGATCAGCACGACAGCCATTTCCGCTCCTCCTCGAGCAGGTTGACCCGTGAAACCGCATTCCGCAAAAAGTCCGTCTTTATTATCGCACAGATAGAAAATATCGGCAATTACGGCAATTTAGCCATGCGCCACCCCGGCCGCGGCCCGTCATTTGGGGTATTGCCCGTTACTGCGAATATTGCCCATCACTGCGAATACTGTTTGAGATAGGCGATGAGATCGGTGATCTCCTGGTCGTCCTTCACGCCGACAAAGGCCATCTTCGTGCCCTTCACCTTTGCCTTCGGATTATGGAGATAGTCACGCAGAACCGTCTCGTCCCAGACGAGGCCGCCTTCGCCGGCCGCCTTCATGGCGGCCGAATAGGCGAAATCGGGATGCGTCCCGGCCTTCCTGCCGAACAGCTTGTTCAGCGACGGACCGACCTTGTTGGTATCGGACTCGACGACATGACAGGTCGCGCATTTCTTGAAAACAGTGGCGCCGGCCGTCGCATCACCCTCCTGCGCCCCGGCATCACCGGGGAAAAGGGCAGTGACAGTTGCACCAATCAGCAGAACAACACGGTAATCCATGGCAAACCTCATCCTCCTCAAGGTCGCCGGCCACTCACACCCTCCATTATCTCTCGCGTGTGGGTGGTGGTTGTTATGGCTCGAAGCTTAATCCTTCGCGGATGCAAGTCAATCGCCTCACAGTTGGGTTCACCTGAACGCAGATGAGATCAGGTGAACCCGAGGCGGATAACGGCCACTACACCCCGATCGAAAGCGCCTCCTTCACCGCCAAATCGGCCATGGCAAGTGCTGCCTCGCGAGTCTTGGCGGCGGCGATGAAGCGGCCGTTGTGGCAGAAGCTCGCGCCCTCTATGCCGCAAACCGCCTCCAGCTCTCCATTGGCGAGACCGGCCCAGGCTGCCGGCAGATCCGCCCTGAGTTCGAAGCCCTCGTCGGCGCGGCGGATGCCGGTCACGCACCAATCCTTTTCGCGCGGATGGACGACGAACAGCAGCTGCTCGGCGCCTGCCTTGACGATGGCGGGACGGAACGGCATTCCCCTCGGCAACTCCAGAACTCGGCCCTGCCCCGCAGCCTCGATTGCCCGATGCACCATCGCCTCGGCCCGCAATTTTGCGGCACTCTGGGCGATCCTCGCCTCGACGAAACTGCGGGCAATGGCAAGCGCCGCGTGGAAGGCGCGATCGTCGGCCTCGGGTTCAGCTTCGTCGAAAACCGGTTTCAGCGTCTCCAGCAGCGCAGGCAGCGCCAAGCCCGCCAACGGCCCCGAGGGGCTGAGCGCGCCATTGTCGGTCAGATCGATCGGCAGCACGAAGCCCGCATCGAAAGTGCCATGCACCACCTCGACATGGGCTTCGGGAAGGCCGGAGGCTGCGAGATAATCACGGCCGTAATGCTTCCAGATCAAGCCGAACGAGCTGTAGGGCTGGCCATCGTTGCGCATCGGGGCGCCGCGTTGGTGGTGATCGAATATCCCGGCAGCAGGATCATAGGCGCCGCCGACATCGTAGATGATGCGGCCTTCGCCTGGCGTGATCCATTCCGGCGCCCGGCTGCGGACGATACGCGCCTGCGGGAAAAGCCGGGTCAGGATGACGCTCGACAGCAATTCATCGGCATGGAAGCCACCGGAATGGGTGACGAGGAAATCGGGGATCATGGGAGCTTTGCGCCTTGTCGTTCGCGGAGGGTCCGCTTGCGGTCCGGAACCAGATAGCCGTTGCCGGCGACGATCTCAACCCATGCTTGGCGCATTTCACTTCAGCGCCTTGCCGTTCGCCACCCATTCGTGCTCGTTGGGCTTGCGAGCGAGCGCCGCGGAGCCGAGAGCGAGTGAGCATCGATCTTGAAGATCGCCGTTGCAGCCCTTGCAAAACTGCTTATTCTCCCGCGTTGAAATGTTCCTTTGCGAAAGCGAAAGAGGCGGCGCTTGCAGATTCCTCTGCAGTTTCATGTTGCCGAGACCACGGGATGGCTCGTAAACCACCGGATGAAGTCCGCCCTTCCCGGCTATCTCATGATCAGTTCCAAGACCGACACGACTGACCTTTCGGATTTATCGGAAAAGGCGTTGGGCGAATTCGGCCCATTGCTTGCAAGAACGCAGAAGGCGCTGAAACAAGACCTGAATGCTCAGCGCGTCTATATCGGCCGATACGGGCACTCGCCCGGTTATCCGATCCATTTTCATGTCATTCCGATATATGACTGGGTGGAGGAGTTGTTCTGGAAGGACGGCCGGTATCGTCTGCTCGAGAACTTTGCAGAAGGACGCGGAGAAACCGCAGCGGACGGCGCGGAACTGACGCTGTTCGTCTGGCGCGAGTTCTGTGAACGCGCAGTGTCGCCACCGGTCAGAGGGCCGTCGGTCTCAGAGGTCATTGCGCTGTTGCGGGAGGTAATGCGGTTTCCGGCACCTTAGGTCTTTGCGCCTAAGGCAACGCCGGTCCCGCCTGGCTTGCAACGAGCGCACGGCCGGCTGCCGCGCCGGCGTGAAGGCAGACCAGGCCGATCGCGGCCAGAGAATTGATCAGCAGGACATTCGCCACCACAGACGCCGAAAACGCTTCCTCGCCTGACGGAAGCACCGCCGTCGCAGCAAAGAGCACGCCTTCATAGGCAACGAAGCCGGCCATGAAGGCGCCGGCCGCGGTGACGGTCAGGCCGGCCGCAAGGTGAAGCACGCCGAGCGCTGCGGCCAGGGATGCAAATGCGGCAAGACCGATCGCCAGACCCCACGCATAGCTGTCCCAAGTCTGGGGATAGCCGAGCACGAGATACCCGACCATCTGGTTGGCGAGCCAGGCCAGCAGGACCGCCGTCAGCGCCATGCGCCGGGGAACAATGACCGCCGATACCGCCGCCAGGGCCACGAAGGGCGTGACGCAGGCAAAAATCAGGCTGAGAGCGACGCTCGCGCCTGAAATGATGGCGACCCAGGCGACAGCGAAGCCGGGGACGACGGGCCGCAGGGGAAACTGATTTCGTTCGAGCATCTCGAAACTCCGTTCGACCGGGCGCAGGCGCCCTCGGAAATCATACGCCAGTCCAGGAAAAAGGCCATTCCTCAATCCAGGACGTATTGGATGTGGTGCCGCCCATGCACTGCCGACTTCTGGACATGGGCGCGAACGCCGAAAACCCTGCCGATCATATCCTCGGTAAGCACCTCCTCCGGCGCGCCCGCGGCGACGACCTCACCCTTCTGAAGCACCGCCAGGCTGTCGCAGAACATTGCCGCCAGGTTGAGATCGTGCAGAGCGACGATGCAGGTGATGCCGAGCTTCGAGATCAGCCGGAGAATGTCGAGCTGGTGCTGGATATCGAGATGATTGGTCGGCTCGTCGAGCAGCAGCTCGCCCGGCGCCTGCGCCAGCGACCGCGCAATATGGACGCGCTGTCGCTCGCCTCCCGACAGCGTCTGCCAGAGCTGGCCCGCCCTCGCCTGCATGTCGACCCGCAACAGCGCCTCCTCGACCGCGGCATCATCCTCCGCGCCGAAGGGCGCAAGCATCCCGCGATGCGGCGTGCGGCCGAGCCGCACCACGTCGCGCACGGTCAGTTGCGTCTCGGTCGTCGATTGCTGCTCGACGAAGGCGATGCGCCGCGCAAGGGCGGCGCGCGACAGCGAAGCGATATCGTCGTCGCCCAGCCGGATGACGCCGCTGCGGACCTTGCGCAGCCGGCAGATCAGCCTCAGCAGGCTCGATTTGCCGGACCCGTTCGGCCCGAGCAGACCGAGCACCTTGCCCTTTGCCACCGTCAGGCTGACGCCGTTGACGATGACCGTGTCGCCTGCGGCGAAACTCACCGCGTCGATCGTAATGCTCATGCGCTCCTCCGCACGCGATAGAGGATGACGGCAAAGGCTGGCGCGCCGAAGAGCGCCGTAACAACGCCGATCGGCAGGACCTGCTGTGGGATGATGATGCGCGAGACGATATCGGCGCCGACCATGTAGATCGCGCCGCCGAGTGCTGTTGCCGGCAGCAGCCGCCGATGGCCCGGCCCGACGAGGAAGCGGGCGGCATGGGGAATGACCAGGCCGACGAAGCCGATCGAGCCGACCATGCTGACGACGCTTGCCGTCATCGCCGCTGTCAGGCCGAACAGCAGGATCTGGACGCGGCGCACCGCAATGCCGAGCGAGGCCGCCGCATCCGTACCGAAGGCGAAGGCATCGAGCGCCCTGACATGGGCCATGCAGATGACGAAACCTGTGAGCGCGATCGGCACCGAGAGATAGACATCCGGCCAGCGCACGCCGCTGAGCGAACCCAGAAGCCAGAACAGGATGCCCCGCGCCTGCTCGGCATTCGCCGATGTCGTCACGATGTAGGAGGTCAGCGCAGTGAAGAGCTGCGAACCGGCGACGCCGCACAGGATGATGCGTTCGCCGGTTCCTCCCGCACCCGTCGCCAGGAAGCCGACCAGCAGAAAGGCAATGACCGCGCCGATGAAGGCGCCGCTGGAAAGGCCAAGAACACCGTAGCCGAGGCCGAGGATCATCACGCAGACGGCTCCCGTCGAGGCGCCGGCGGAGATGCCGAGCACATAGGGTTCGGCCAGCGGATTGCGCAGCAGCGCCTGCAGCACGGCGCCGCAGAGCGAGAGCGACGCGCCGGCGCTGGCCGCAACCAGCGCCCGGCTCAGACGATAATCCCAGACGATGCCCTGGTGGATGCGGCTGAGTTCGAACTGCGTTCCGAACAGCCGGTTGGAGACGGCCTCCGCCGTTGTCGCCAGCGGGATCGCGATCTCGCCGATCGAAACGGCAAGGCTGATCATCAGTCCGAGAAGGAGAAGGGCTGAAATGGTGAGCGCGGCGAGCGCCCACCATCCTTGTTTCCTGACCGACGCTGCCTTCACTGCGAGAGGCCGAAGGATTTGATGCCGTTCGCCAAGGTCTCGATGCCGTCGATCGTGCGGATCGTTGGGTTCATCGATTGCGCGTCCATCATCACGAAGTGCCTGTTCCTGACGGCATCGAGTTCCTTGGTCACGGGGTCGTTCTCGAGAAAATCGATCTTGACCTTCGGATCGTCGGCGGCGTAGCGGCGCCGGTCCATGGTGGCGAGCACGATGACGGCCGGGTTCGCCTGGGCGATGGTTTCCCAGCCGACCAGCGGCCATTCCTCCTCGGTGGTGACGACATTCCTGGCGCCGATCGCCTTCAGTATATAGGCAGGCGCGCTGTTCTTGCCCGCAATGAAGGCGTCGCCGTTGACTTCCTTGCTGGAGAACCAGAAGACGATGGGCAGGCTCTTGCCCGATGCGGCTGATATCGAGGCGACGGCATCCGCCTCGCGCTTCTTCAGCTCGGAAATCAGCGCATCGCCGCGCTCCTTCACGTCGAAGATCTCTGAGAGTTCGGCGATTTCGCGATAGATCAGCGCCATCGTGAACAGCTCCTTGCGCACACCGTCGCCGCCATCGGTGTTGACCTTGGCGACGCAATCGGCCGGCGAAAGATAGGTATTGATCCCGAGATCCTGAAACTGCTCCCGCTTGCCGACGGAGCCCTGCGCGCCGACATGCCATTCGAACTCGGCCGCCACCAGGTCGGGCTCCTGTCCGACGACGGATTCGAAGCTCGGATCATTGTCGGCGAGACGCTTTATCCTGCTGTTCGCCGCGGCATATTGCGGCAGCACGGGACCGACCCAGACGGCCGTGCCGGCGATCTTGTCGGCAAGGCCGAGCGAGAAAAGAATTTCGGTCATTCCCTGGCCGATCGAAACGATCTTCGACGGCGCCTTCTGGAAAGTCACCTGCTCACCGCAATTGGTGATGGTCAAAGGATATTGGGTGGCAGCAAGGCTCGGTGCCGCAAGGCCGATCAGCCCGAAGGCAAATGTCATGGTGGCGAGAATCTGGCGCATGAAAAACCTCGATTGAAGGAAAAAGCACGGTTATGCCGCACGCGCGGCCGAAGGCACGCTGACGCGCGCGCTAGCCGCAGGAGGCCCAATCGAGACGGATGCATGCCGAAATTCGGCGAAGGTTCAGAAGGTCAATCATGTCTGTTCCTTATCCGGGCATCCCCGCCCGGTTGATTGGATCGTGATTGACGGCAGGTCTCCTGGCTTGCGGATATAAGTCGTTCATCCGCCTTCCCGCGATATATCGCAGTGGCAGGGCCATAAGCCCTTCAGAGATGGCCAGTCGCTGGCCACAGCTGAGATGATCGACAATCCGCTTACAGTTGCGGGGGCAGCCACGGTCTCGGTCCCTACTGGGTCGTCCTCACCGTGTTCCCTATTAATCCCCTTGGAGTCATCTTCAGGGAACCGTCACCGCCAGTTACGTCGCCCGCCCGCACGACGTCAATCATTATTGCGGAAGATTG
The DNA here is from genome assembly GCF_019793435.1 of Rhizobium redzepovicii. Lineage (GTDB taxonomy): Bacteria > Pseudomonadota > Alphaproteobacteria > Rhizobiales > Rhizobiaceae > Rhizobium > Rhizobium redzepovicii. Next base: position 197,529 of record NZ_JAILYH010000015.1, read on the forward strand.
GGTTTGGTGGGCGAAATATGGAGACGGAACGTCGGAGCGCTGTTGGCCGGTATGATGCCAGCATTCTCATCCCCAGGATGGAGCTCTCTTAAGCATCCTACTATTCCCGCTGTCGTGGGCGCGGCATCCACCAACCTCCCTCATGCTGAGGTGCGCAGCCCGAACGGGCGAAGCCTCGAAGCACGCCGCAACGCTGCTCCCTGCGTTCCTACAACGCATCCAGCGGAATCTTCAGATACCGTCGCCCGTTCGCCTCCGGTTCGGGCAACCGCCCGCCGCGGATGTTGACCTGCAGCGCATGCAGCATCAGCTTCGGTTTCGGCAGCGTGCGGTCGCGCGCCTGGCGCAGCGCCACGAAGCCGGCTTCGTCGATGCCTGATATATGCGGATTGGCGCGCTTCTGGGCGGCTACCGTGCTTTCCCAGCGCGGGTGACGGCCGCCAGGCTGATAGTCGTGGCCGGAAAAGAGCCGGGTCTCCTCGGGCAGCGACAGGATCGCCTGGATCGAGTGCCAGAGAGCGCTGGCGCTGCCGCCGGGAAAATCCGTGCGCGCCGTGCCGGTATCCGGCGTGAACACGGTGTCGTGCACGAAGGCGGCGTCGCCGATCACATAGGTCACCGAGGCAAGAGTATGGCCGGGCGAGAACATCACGCGGGCTCTAAGCCCGCCGATCTCGAAAGTGTCGCCATCAGCAAACAGCCGGTCCCATTGCGAGCCGTCGGTTTCGAGTGCCGGCCAGTTGTAGATTTCCTTCCAGAGCACCTGCACGTCGGTGACATGGGCGCCGATCGCCGTCGGCGCGCCGGTCTTTCCTTTGAGATAGTGCGCGGCGGAGAAATGGTCGGCATGCGGATGCGTGTCGAGGATCCACTCGACCGTCAGCCCTTCGCTGTCGATATGCGCGAGGATGGCATCGGCATTGGCCGTTCCCGTCGCACCCGACATTTCGTCGAAATCGAGCACCGGGTCGATGATGGCGCAGCGTTTCGTTACCGGGTCTGAAACGACATATTGCACACTGCAAGTGCGGGGTTCGAAGAAAGCCTTCACGACAGCCGCCTGCCCTGCCCGCTTTTCCAGCCAGCGGCGCGCGCCGGCAAGATCGAAGCCGAGGTTTTGACCGAAGGCCTCGACGTCCCCGGGCTGCATCCGCCCGTCAAGCACCTCTCCGAGCGCATAGAGCGTCAACGCCCGGGTGCCGCTCTTGCAATGAGCGACGACCGGCCCGTTTGCTTGCATCATCGCCCTCTGGAAGGCGCGGATATCGGCCTCGGTAATCTCGGGCCCTTTCACCGGCACGAAGCTGTATGCGAGCCCCACGGCAGCGGCAGAAGCCTTTTCCGCCGCATCGCCCGGCTGCCCCGGCTCCTCGCCATCCGGCCGGGCATTGATGACGCCGGCAAAACCGTCCGCCGCAAAAGCAGCAAAACCGGCGGCATCGGGCTGCCCCGCCACCGATATCAGCTCATTGACCCTTACGGATGTCATCGAAGCCCCCGCGCTGCCTGCATCGGCAGTATCGCATGTATATCGGTACAATCTCACAAGTATATTGCCGAGCGCAAGAATAGTCGCTTGGCACTCCGTCGCGCCTGCGCAGGCCGGTGAATGTGGGCGCCAAGACACTCCCGATAGTCGCCCGGCCCGGCGCAGCCAGTCAAAACGACAGCGTTGCCGCGCCCTCTTTGATTTCGGCATGCATGGCGCTGGCGCCGACGATGACGATGCCGTCGAGCATGTCTTCCTGCGTATAACCGCGCGAGGTGACGCAGGGCGGGCAGGCCCAGATCGTGCCGCCGCGCTGCTGGAAATTCTCGATAAGCGTCGACAACGGATCGAGCGGCGGCACATGCGTCATCCGTTGGCCGCCCTTGCGCACAAGGTTCGCAGCCTGCGTCGTCACCCTCACGCCGCCGGCTCGTTGAGCATAGCCTCGATATTGTAACCGTCAGGATCGAGAACGAAGCAGGCATAGTAGTTGTCGGCATATTCCGGCCGCGGGCCGGGCGCACCATTGTCCCTTGCGCCGGCTTCAAGTGCTGCGCGATAAAATGCCTCGACCTCCGCCCTGCTTCGGACCCGGAAGGCAACGTGCAAACGGGTCAGAGGCGGCTTGTCGTCAGTGTGCTGGATTTCGAAGAGGCTGCCACCGACATCGAAAGCCCAGAAAACGCCTTCCTTCCCGAAGGTAGCCCAGAGGGTCGAAAGCGCGTTCATAAAATACCTTGCTCTTTTCAAGGTCACTGACCGCCATGGTGATATGATCGATCATGCCGTGCATCCTATCGTTCAAGCATCCCATGATAGTCGAATCCGCGGCGGAAAACACACAAAACCCACGCGATATCCAGCAATGCCGGCCGCCTCCGTTAGCTCCGACCGGGCGCTCGACATCGGCAACAATATCGGCCTAAAGTCCAGGCGCGATGGACTGGATAACGCTCGCAAATGCCTTACGGGATCAGCCTCAAATGTCTGAACGAGACCGCATCGCCGGTTTTCAAACTCTGGGATGAAGCGGCGGCATTCGAAGAGACGGCTTCGATGCGGACCTTGAATTATCCTCCCCATCTGACCCTCGCAGTTTATCAGGCGTTTGATGCAGATCGATTGGGCGAGGCGCTTGAAAGTGTTTTCCGCGCGCGCTCCACCGTCACCTTAGCCTTTTCGGGCATCGGCTATTTTCAGAACGAGTTCCTCGTTCTCTGGGCGCGCCCGATCCCAGACGACGCTCTTCTCCAACTGCACGCGGCTTTCCATCGAAAGATTGATCCTGCCTTCTGTCATGGGCACTATCGACCCGGCAATTGGGCGCCTCACTGCACCATTGCAGCGAAAGTGCCGGAGGCGAAATCAGCGGCCGCGATCAAATGGGCGAACGAAAATAGCATGCAGTTCTCGGTAAATTTCGATGCCGTCGATTGTGTCCGGTTTCCGCCTGTGGAGATATTGAGCGAGATCAGGTTGGCGCCGCGATGATGCTGCCGGCACAAGGCCACATCGGCGGCGGCCTGATGACTCGACGCCAGTCGCAGAATCCACCGCTGCGACTGACATTTTCAAACCATGCTCCAAAGCCGCTAATGCATGTCGCCAGGAAGTGTGCAGCGGTTCCGGGAGAACGACATCCATTCAACCAAAGAGCTAAAGCGCGTCGCATGAATCAAGTTTGATGCGACGCGCTTTCGACGCGCCCCACTCCATCAGCTGACGCGGCAAACAGCGCGGCGCCAACCTCGCCGGACAGCAGCATCTCGTTGCGCGCCCGGCCCGGCCCGATCATCGGCAGGCGGTCGGCGAGTTCGGCGACGCGGCAGTCGAACAGAACAGGCATGTTCACCTCGATCATCTCCAGGATCGCATCATCGAGTTCGGCGGGCCTCTCGCAGCGAATGCCGTGTCCGCCATAGGCTTCCGCCAGTTTCACGAAATCCGGATTTCCGTGCTGCCGAACCGATCCCTGATCGCCGCTGTTGAGAATGAAGATCTTGATGGGCGCGTTGTGCTGCACGGCGGCCGACATTTCCTTCATCGTCATCTGCACGGAGGCGTCACCGGCCATGTCGATGACGAGGCTGTCGGGATTGGCGATCTGCACGCCGAGGGCGGCAGGCAGCCCGTATCCCATCGTCCCCAGGCCGCCTGATGTCATCCAGCGGTTCGGCTGCTCGAAGCCGTAATATTGCGCCGCCCAGATCTGATGCTGGCCGACCTCCGTCGTGATGTAGGTATCCCGATCCTTCGTCAGGTCGTAAAGCCGCTCGATGGCATATTGCGGCATGATGACGTCCTCGCGCACCGCATAGGAAAACGATCGCCGTGCGCGCCAGCCCGCAATCATGCTCCACCAGTCGGCCAATCTCGCCCGGTCCGGCGCCCGCGGCAGCGCTCGCCAGAGACGAAGGAATTCGGCAAGCACGCCGCCCGCATCGCCCTGGATACCGATATCGGCGCGCACGGTCTTGTTGAGCGAGGCAGCATCGATATCGATCTGAATCTTCCGGGAATGCGGTGAAAAACCATCGACGCCGACGGCCAGCCCGCCGTCGAAGCGCGCCCCGATGCACAGCATGAGGTCGCAGTCCTGCATTGCCATGTTGGCCTCATCGGAGCCGTGAAGCCCGGCCATCTTCAGCCAGTTCGGGCCGGAAGCCGGATAGGCGCCGAGCCCCATCAGCGTCGACGTGACGGGAAAGCCGGTGAGATCGACCAGCTCGCGCAGCCGATTTACCGCTTCGGGACCGGAATTGATGACGCCGCCGCCCACGCAGATAACCGGCCTGCGTGCCGCTGTCATCAAAGCGATTGCAGCCTCGATCTCCCTGATGCCGCAGCTGTTGTCCGGCTGGTAGCTCGGTCCCGGGGCGACAGCCTCACGCAGTGAATAACTGCCGCTTGCAAACAGCACGTCTTTGGGCATGTCGACCAGAACGGGTCCGGGCCGGCCTGATCCGGCGATGCGAAAGGCCTCGTGGATGACCGCCGCGAGCTCATTGACGTCGTTGACCAGCCGATTGTGTTTCGTGCAGGCTCGGGTGATGCCGACGGTATCGCATTCCTGAAACGCATCGGACCCGATCAGCGTCGTCGGCACCTGACCGGACAGGCAGACGAGCGGCACGGAATCCATCAAGGCGTCCTGAAGGGGCGTGATCGCGTTGGTGACGCCGGGTCCTGAGGTCACCAGCATAACGCCGACCTTGCCCGTTGACCGGGCGTACCCCTCGGCGGCATGGCCGGCTCCCTGTTCATGGCGAACCAGAATGTGTCTGATGTCTTCCTGCTGGAAAAGCTCGTCGTAGATCGGCAGTACGGCAGCGCCGGGATAGCCGAATATATGCTTGACGCCATTGTCTCTCAGCGCCTGGAGAACGATTTCAGCGCCGGTCATCTGCGCGCGCGGGGTGTCGATGGAATGACGGGATCTCATGGTTCCGTTCCTTGATCAGTGTGATGATGTGTGGAAAGTCCGACGAGGCGCCCGCCCCGGATTCAGGGCATAAAAAAAGGCCCCGTCAGGAGCCTGCTTACCGCGCATGGGTGCTTTCGCCGGATGGTTACACCATCCTGCCCATGCGCCCGATCACCAATGCCAGAACCATTGCGATTTTCATAGCGTCACAGCTAAAGCCAAATCGGGCCGCCGTCAATGCTTGCGGAGGAGACGAATGGCGGCTGTCGGCGACGGTGGCCTTCGCAAAGCCGCCCGCGAGAGAACGCGGACGGTTGCAATGTCGTGCGGCGTCCCGGCTATGCCAGGATGTTCAAGCCTAGTCCTGGCCCTGCAGGCGGTCCATCACCTGGAGCAGCAGATCGGCGCAGGCCTTCATCGGTTCGTCCTCGGCGCATTTCAGATCGATCCGGGTGTTCCCATCCTCGATCCGGAAATGCGCTGCCTTGGACGGCGGTGGCGGTGACGGGCGATGACCACGGAAACCACGGAAGCCTCTGTCGTCACGGAAACCCATATCGTCTCTAGAACGATGCCACCGATCATCGGGCCGATCTCCCGGCCGCGCATCCGGCTCGCCCATCATCCGCTCGTCATCGGCGGAAGCAGACGGGTTCGTTGGCGGCGGTGGCGGTGGCGAGGCCGGGTCGACCGCAGCGGGTGGGGTCGCGGCGGGCGGCGGGGTGGGCGGTTGTTGAGCGAAGGCGGCGCCGGCGAGTGCGGCAAGAGCAAGGCCTGATAGGAGAAATCTTTGCATGGGAATTGTTCCTTTGCCGGAATTGAGAAGCATGTCTGTAAACACCGCAGCGCGGCTATGGTTCATGGCCCGTCAAGGCCTGTGATCGAAATCCTCAAATCGTCTATGCGGCGGACCTTTCGGCGGACCCAGCGCTTCGGTTCGTCCGTCCTGGCGAACGAGGTAGCTCGCACGCACGAAGCCGTCGTCGAAGCGTCCCTGTACGGTGACAGCTTCGTCACGGCTAACGAGAGTGCCGCCCTCACCGGCTCGGCCGGCTTCAATAAGCGCCTTGCCGCTGTCGTCCTGCAACACGAACTTGTTGCCGTAGATCTCGGCGACCTTGCCTTTGATCGTCACGAGGCTCGATGCGGGCATGGCCGAAATCGCCACCGGCGTCAGCGGCGCCATTTCCGGCGTCGGACGCATCATTTTGACAGCACCGGCGCCCCCGGCAGCCCCAATGACCAGCGCCACGGCGGCGGCGATGATGGGAAGCGCCAGCCGACGCCGGCGCTGTCTTGGCGGGATGGGCATGGCTGCGCCCTCGGTATGCACGTTGTCCTGGTCTTCATTCGGCATATATCTGCTCCTTGCATCAGTCGTTGCCGCACTCTAACCGCCCCGTCCCCTCGCCCGCCTGAACCTCTCCGTTCAGATTGAGTTAAGCTCGGCCCGATAGTTTTGGCCTGTCCCCAGAGATGCCCAGCCTTGAGGAAAGCCCTGCCCCATGCGCGTATTGCTCGTCGAAGATGACGAAGACCTCAGCGGCCGGATCGCCGCCGTGTTGCGATCGGAAAACTTCGTGGTCGATATCGCGCGCAACGGCGAGGACGCTCTCCATGCGGGCCTGACCGAACTCTTCGATGTCGCGATCCTTGACCTCGGCCTGCCGAAGATCGATGGCGTCAGCGTGCTGAAGGAATGGCGCGATGGCAGCCGCGACCTGCCGGTTCTGGTGCTGACGGCGCGCGACGGCTGGCCGGACAAGGTCGCAAGCTTCAAGGCCGGCGCCGATGATTTTCTCGCCAAGCCCTTCAAGGTGGAAGAGCTGGTGTTGCGCCTGCGCGCCCTGGTGCGCCGGGCGGCCGGCCACGCCGCCGCGCGGCTGACCTGCGGCGCGCTGGTCTTCGATGCCCAGCTCGGCACCTTCGAACTCGACGGCCTGCCGCTGAAGTTGACGGCGCTGGAATGGCGAGTGCTCTCCTGCCTGATGCTGCGCAAGGAGATGGTCGTCGACCGGCGGGAGCTGACCGAGCGCGTCTATGACGGTGATGCCGAGGTCGACTCCAATTCCATCGAAGTGATCATCGCCCGGCTGCGCAAGAAGCTCGGGGGTGATCGCATCGAGACGGTGCGCGGCCGCGGCTATATGCTGACGTCGGCATCATGAAGGCCCCCGCCCTCAAACCGAGATCGATCGCCGGCCGGCTGCTGATGTTCTCCGGCATCTTCGTGACGCTGGCGCTCGTTGTGGCCGCGATCGTGCTCTGGCTGGCGCTGAAGACGGTGGTGCGCGAGCAGGTCGATCAGCGTCTGGACACCCAGATCGGCGCCCTTGCCGGCGCGGTGACGCGCGATGCGCAAGGCAGGATCACCTTGTCCGCGCCGCTCGACGCACCGCCCTTCGATCGCCCGTCATCCGGCTGGTACTGGCAGATCGACGACGGGCAACAGCGCCTGACCTCCCGCTCCCTGATGAACGGCACGATCGACGCGCCGCCGCCCCGGCAGGATCTGCGCCATGTGCTGATGGGCATGCCGACATCAGGCACGGGCGGTGATCGCGGAAGACGACCGCTCTATCTTCGGCAGGCCATCCGCAGCATCGACGGCATGACGCTGACAATCACCACGACGGCGCCGATGATCGCCCTCGTCGGCCCCGCGCTCCGCGCGCTCTTCTGGCTGGTTCCCTCCATGCTGCTGCTCGGCCTCGTGCTGATGGCCGGCACGCTCTGGCAGATCCGCTTCGGCCTGCGCCCCTTGAAATCCATGGCAGCCAATATCGATGCCATCAACCGGGGAGAACGCGCCCGCCTGCCCGATGAGGCGACCGTCGAGCTTGCGCCGCTCGCGCTGAAAACCAATGCGTTGCTGGCGGCCAATGAGGAGCGGCTCGCGGCAACCCGCATGCAGTTCGCCAACCTCGCCCACGGCCTCAAAACGCCGGTGGCGAGCCTGTTGCTGGCGCTCGACGAGAAAAACGATCCGCAAGGCGCCTTACGCAGCCTCGCCGCCCGGATCGACAACAGGATCAAACACCACCTCGCCGCCGCTCGCCGCGTGATGGCCTCGACGGACAATGTCGCCAGCATCGACCTGGCGGCCTCGGTCGCCGATCTCCACCGGGCCATCAGCCAGATTCATGCCGAGCGCAAGATCGCCTTCGACACCGATATCGCCAAAGGCCTGCGCGTCGCCTGCGACGAAAGCGATGTCGAGGAAATGCTCGGAAACCTGATCGACAACGCCTTCAAATGGGCCACCTCCCACGTCACCCTCCGCGCCCGCCGCGACGGCCCGACCGCCCGTATCACGATCGAGGACGACGGGCCGGGGATACCGGCAGACCGGCTGGATGCTGTGCTGCTCCCTGGCGTGCGGGAGGATGAGCAAGTGCCGGGGAATGGGTTTGGGCTGAGTATCGTGAGCGAACTTGCGGGGCTTTACGGCGGGTCTTTGGTGTTGGAGGCGAATGGGGTGGTGGGGTTGCGGTGTGTGTTGTGTTTGCCGGTGGCGGTGGGGTTGGGG
>NZ_JAILYH010000016.1 GCF_019793435.1 Rhizobium redzepovicii
GCCCCCAAAGCCTTTCCCCGCCCGACGCCGCCCGCCGCCTTTACGCTTCCGTTGCATCTTATCGACCCGCCGGTGGCGCAGACCGTGTCGACCTTTCTACGCACGTGGCGAATATCCGGGCCCGCAATGTGTGCAGCTCTGCGCGATGCCGGTATCGAAACCAGCGATTGGGCGGCGGCGAGCTTCAACGCCGATACGTTCGAATGCTTTTTCGAACATGGCGTCAAGCGGGAAAAGGATCAGCTTCCGAGTTCCATCTTCGTCATCGTTCGCGGCGACGCCGCCGGCGTGATCAGCAATATGCGGGTGAAAATCATCAATCCCGAGACGGAGCAAAACGGCCAGCTCGATCCCGCCATCCTGCGAATCTTCGAAACCATGTTGCGGCAACCGCAATGGCTGGATTTTCACGAGACGTTGAACGCAATCAAGAATCTGAAAGACATCAAGGAAGACGGTTTCGGAGCCAGCATCAACTTCGCCCGTGAGGTGCTCAATCCCGGGCGCTATAATTTCACGCTGTCGCTGGATGCGACCTCCGGGCCCCAGAAAAGAACAAGAAGCTATTTTTCCGACAGAACATGGCTTCCATCGCCCGAACCGACGGTCGAGCCCAACGTGCCACCGGCACAGCTATCCACCCCTGCCGATGCCGAGGCACCCGCAAGAAATGCGGACCATCCGCGTTAGGATCTCCGGAGATTATGCGTCGGTTTGTCACGCCATATAACTTGCATCGTCGTGATGCGTGGCCAGTCTCCTGTAAAGCTCTTTCAAACTTTCCGCGCTCGGCCGTTCGGTGCCGTCTCCGCCCGCCAGGCGCCAGAGACGCTCGACATTGAGGTCCTGCGTGACCTGGGCAAGCTCATCGCTCAGTGAGCGAATAGCTGCCGCCGATCGACGCAACCGCGAGGATGTTCTGATCAGTGCTGCAAACAGGATGAGAATGATGCCGACGACACCCAGGACAAGGGCTGTGAACTGCCGGCCGTCGAGAAGGAATAGGTCGTTTCGGACGGTCGCCATAAAAAAAGCGGCATTTTGAAATGCCATATGAAAACAGCTCATCGGATAGCTAAACCAATATTCCATCGCGGGCGCCCTCCAGAACGGTTTATATCTTGGAGCAAGCTGGAAAGTCTAGCAGATGCCGACAATATCCCCTAGTTCGACAGTATATTTGAGGTTGCATTACTCTACTGAATTGAAACACAGACCCGCGATAGATCGTTGCCGGCGAGCCTGGCCCGTTAAATTCCGCCGCGGACATGAAAAAAGCCAACAGTGAGAGATAGAATGAATAGAAGACGTTTCCTCGCCTCGATTCCGCTTGCTCTGTTGTATGCCAATGCGGGCGACGTCCTCGCACAGGTGCCTCCGGCGAAAGGGTTGCGCGCCGTTGCCGACAGCAAGGCGTTCCGATTCGGATCGGCAATCGACCTGCAGGACATAAACGACCCAATCGCTTCCGGGATCTACACCGACAACGTCAATTCGATAACGCCCCGAAACGAGCTGAAATGGAATGCGACGGAAAAGAGACCGGGTGTATTCAGCTTCAAGAATGCCGACCTTATGGTTGCATTTGCACGCAAAAATAACATGAGGGTTTATGGCCATACGTTGATCTGGTATCGCGTCCCGGAGTGGGTGTCTGAGATCACCGACGCAAAGACGATTCAGGCGACGATGAACCGTCATATAAAACAGGTTGTCACTCGCTATAAGAACTCGATCGACGCTTGGGATGTGGTGAACGAGCCGTTGGAATATGATGCGCCGGATCTGCGAAATTGTGTTTTCCGACGCCTTCTTGGCGACGACTATATCCGTATGAGCTTCGACATGGCACATCAGGCCAATCCCGGCGCGACGCTTGTGCTCAACGAAACGCATCTGGAGAAAAAATCCGACGTGTTCGAACTGAAGCGCGCCCGCATCCTGAAAATCGTCGAGGACCTCGTCGCCCGGAAAACGCCGATCGGCGCGGTCGGGCTGCAGGCGCATTTCCGGCCCGGCCTCGACCGAATCGATCCGGAAGGAATGGGGCGCTTCTGCGCCGCGCTGAAGGACATGGGGGTCGGCGTTTTCATCACCGAACTCGATGCGTCCTGCCACTTCCTCAACCGCGACAAAGGCTTCACGCCGGCGTCATACGGCGGTATTTTCAGTGACGTGATCACCGTGGCGGCCGAGCGTGGCGACTTGAAAGGCGTGACGGTATGGGGCATGTCGGAAAAATACGCCGAGCCCGACGAGAAGGCGGCCGGTCCCGACGCGGCTTGCACCAAGCGCGTTAATCTTTACGACGAAAACAACACGCCGAGAAGTGCAGTTGATGGCATCCGACGGGCAATAGAGGCGATGTGATGCGCAAGACAACGGAGACATCGACAGATTCATGAGAAAAGCCGTTATTTACGTGGAAAAATTTTTGCCTGCCAGCCAGGCATTTGTTCTCAATCAGGCGGTGGCATTTCGTTCCTTCGAAGCTGAAATTCTTGCCGGGTCCCGAATTTCTTCCGCCCATACCAAAAAATCCACTGTTCCGGTTCATGACATCCGTCGGTCTCCCGTTGCGAGGGCTGGTGAACTGCTTCTGAAAATCCCCCAGATCGGCCTCCCCTTTCTCTTTCCCGCGATCGGCAATGCCGATGTTATCCACGCCCATTTCGGCAAGAACGGTTATGTCATCGGGCCCCTGGCGCGCGCCGCCGGCAAGCCGCTGGTCACGACATTCCACGGCTTCGACGCCACCTACGGCGGCGATCCGAAAAAGCCGGGCGGCTTCAACCAAGTGCGCTTCTTCGCCAAGGGACGCCGGGAGATGGCCGGCTGGAACAGCTGGAATATCGCCGTCTCCGATTTCATCCGCGACCGGCTGCTGGCGCTCGGCTTTCGCGCCGACCGGGTCTTCCGCCACCACATTGGCATCGATCTCGACCTCTTCAAAATGGAACCGCGTCCCCGAAAAAAAGGACTGGTGGTTTCCATTGCCCGTTTCGTCGACTATAAGGGCCACCGCTTCATGATCGACGCGCTGTCGCGCGTGGCGGCGACCGGCACCCCGGTCGAATTCGTCATGGTGGGTCAGGGACCGCTGAAAGAGGAAATCGAGGCGCTGGCGCGTCGTTCCTTGCCAAGCGTCACGATCCATGAAAATCTGTCGCAGACGGAGATAAGGGATCTGCTCGCCAGTGCGGAGCTCTATCTTCATGGCAGCGTGACCCTCGACAATGGTCACGCTGAAGCGTTCGGCCTCGCCAATCTAGAGGCGGAAGCCGTCGGAACTCCGGTCGTCGCATTTCGCTCGGGAGGCGTGGGCGAAGCGATCGAAGAGGGGAAAACTGGTTATCTCGTGGAGGAGCGGGATGTCGCAGGAATGGCCGAAGCCGTCGGAAGGCTGCTCAACGACCAGTCCCTGTGGACAGCCTTCAGCGCGCGGGCACCGCTTCTGGTGGCCGAGCGCTTCGACTTACGTCGTCAGACGGGGATGCTCGAGGACTATTACAGTTCCGTGCTAGACGAATTTTCCAGCCGGGGTCGGACTTGATGGTGCAGACAGGAAAGAAGCCGAAGTGGGGACTGAACGTATTTCGTCCGCTGCGGAACAGCATAGTGACGGCCAAGTGGCTCTATTATACGAAATTCTGGGGTATGGACATCGATCCGACGGCGAGCTTTTCCCTAAGCGTCCGGTTCGACAAGACCAATCCGAAAGGCCTTCATATCGGCGCGGAAACCTATGTCGCCTTTGAGGCAGCGATCCTGACGCATGACCTCACGCGCGGGCTCTACCTTCACACGCGAATCGGCAAACGCTGCTTCATCGGCGCCCGCAGCATCATTCTGCCCGGTGTTGAAATCGGCGACGAATGCGTTATCGGCTCCGGCTCGGTGGTGACCAGGAGCGTGCCGCCGCGTTCGCTCGTGGCGGGCAATCCGGCAAAGATCATCCGCAGCGACATCAAGATCATTTCGCGTTACGGCCGCATGGCACGCGAAGACGAAGCGGTCTCGCAGATCGTCACGCATTTGCCGACTGGAGAAGCACGATGAAGATGTTTGCCTATCGCGGGAAACACGAGAATTTTGGCGACGAGCTCAACCATTGGCTCTGGGAGCGGCTGCTGCCCGACTTCTTCGATGATGACGAAGGTCAGCTCTTTCTCGGCATCGGTTCGATCCTCTACGACAATTTCGATCCGAACATGCAGAAGATCGTCTTCGGCTCAGGTTATGGCGGTTACACCAACCCGCCGAAAGTCGACGGCAACTGGACCTTCTATTTCGTGCGTGGAAAGAAGACCGCCGAAGTCCTCGGCATCGATCCGAGCTACGCCATCGGCGATTCGGGCATCCTGACCCGCAGTTGCTGGGATGCAAAAAGCATCGAGAAGCGCTACCCGGTCTCCTTCATGCCGCACTACGAAAGCGCCATGTACGGCAGCTGGGACAAGGTCTGCGATCTCGCCGGTATTCACTATATCGATCCGCGCTGGTCGGTGGAAAAGGTTCTGACCGAAATCAGCGCATCACATAAGGTTGTGTCGGAAGCGATGCATGGCTGCATTATTTCGGATGCGCTGCGCGTTCCGTGGCGGGCGATCCGCCCGATCGCGCCGGGGAACAGAGCCAAGTGGTATGACTGGGCGAGTGCGCTCGATCTGGAGATCGATTTCGACCCGATCGGCCCGTCGAACCTCGTCGAGGTCGGAGCGTCGCTGGTGCGGAAAAATACCACCCTGTTGAAGAACATTACATTCCGTCACCGCCGCATTCGCCAACTGACCGGAAATTACGTCTTCGGATCGACGGTCAAGACGTTGCAGCGGGTGGCGGAGAAGCCGGGCCAGCTCAGCACAGACGAGTCGATCGTAAGAGCACACGATAGAATGCTGGTCGAACTGAACCGGCTGAAGCAAGATTTTTCCAAGAAAACGGCAAGCGCCCTCTAAGATCGCAACCGGTTTCGTGACGAGGCAATAAGGCATGATGCTTTTCGACTCCCTCAATACCCTCTGCGCCCGCAAGGGCCAGAAGCACCTTGAATGTGCATGTGGTCCGCTCAAATGGTCGATATCCTCGATCTCGGGAGCCGTTCGCCCATGAGCAGTGTGACCGACCGACTGATTCAAGGCAGCATGTGGCTGAGCCTGTCCCGCGCCATCGTCAACGGGCTTTCGGCACTCAGCACCTTTGTCCTCGCCTGGTATCTCGTACCGGCGGATTTTGGTCTCGTCGCCATTGCAACGACGATCCAGGTCATCTTGAGTTCGGTCACCGAGCTTTCGCTCAATCAGGCGCTCATCCGCCACGAGTCTCCGAGCGAAACGCACTTCAGCGCGGTTTGGACATTGAGCGTGACGAGAAGCGCCATATTGGCGCTGCTGTTTGCCGCCGCGTCCTATCCGATTGCCGAGTTTTACAACGAACCTCGTTTGACGAGTGTGATGCTTGCTCTGAGTTTCAGCCTGCTGCTGAGCGGTCTCGCCAATCCGCGCCGCGTCATGCTCCAGCGCGATCTGATCTTCTGGCAGGAATTCGTCCTCAACGTCTCGCAAAAGCTCGTCGGCTTCATCGTGACGGTGGCAATTGCTGCGATCTACCAGAGCTATTGGGCGCTCGTGATCGGCACGCTTGCCTATCAGGTGACCAATATCATCGTCTCCTACACCGTTTTGCCGTTCTGGCCGCGCATCACCTTCCGCCATGCCCGGGAGCTGTTTTCGTTCTCGGTGTGGCTGACGGCCGGACAGATCGTCAATACGCTGAACTGGCGGATCGAGTATCTGCTGATCGGCAAGATGCTCGGCGCCACGCAGCTTGGTCACTATACCGTCGGCAACACGCTTTCGACGCTGCCGACGCGCGAGGCGACAGCGCCGTTGAACCAGACGATTTATCCGGGCTTTTCCAAGGTCCGCAACGATCCGGTCCGGCTTATCGCAGCCTATCAGCGCGCGCAGGCGCTTCTGGCTGCGGTGGCGCTTCCGGCAGGTATTGGCATGGCGGTTGTGGCTGATCCGATGATGCGGTTGGCCTTGGGAGAGAAGTGGGCTCCCGCCATCTTCATCGTCCAGGCACTCGCATCGGTCTTCGCCCTGCAGACGCTCGGTTCGCTCGTCCAGCCGCTGGGCATGGCGAAGGGCCATACCAAGATGCTGTTCATCCGCGACACGCAGATGCTGGTGGTTCGCATTCCCATCATCATCGCCGGCCTGATGATGGCCGGGCTTCCGGGCGTCGTGTATGCGCGTGTGTTCACGGGTCTGATTTCCACCGTGGTCAACATGCTTCTCGTCAAGCGGCTGATCAATCTGCCGTTCTTCCAGCAGCTGGCGGCTAATTTCCGCGCGCTTGCGAGCGTCGCCCTGATGGCCGCAGGCGTCTGGGGATTGTCGCATATCCTGAACACCCCCACCGACAAGCCGGCGCTGGCCCTGCACCTCGCCATCCTCGTCGTCACTGGCGGTATTCTCTATATCGGTTCCAGCTTTGTCCTTTGGCTCGCAATGAAGAAGCCAAATGGCCCGGAAACCGAAGTTCAGCGTATCGTCGTCAAGTTTCTGTCAAAAGCCAAACGTATTGCCGTTCCCAAGTCGGCTTAAAGCTAAAACGAACATTAACAAGTGAGGCAGAATGACCAGCCTATCCAGATCTGAGCTGATCGCAAAACTCAATGGCATGATCCATGATTGCCTGAAGGACTATGTCTCGCGCGACGAGCCGCTCGCGATCCTAGACTTCCCCGACATCCGCAATTGCGGCGACTCGGCGATCTGGCTGGGTGAGATGGCCTATCTCAACGATCGTTTCGGCAAGCGCCCGGACTATGTTTCCAGACTATACGACTTCTCAGCGGAAGAGCTGAAACGCCGCGTTCCCACAGGCCCGATCTTCATTCACGGTGGCGGCAACTTCGGCGACATCTGGGTTGCCCATCAGGATTTCCGTGAAGCGATCATGGAACGTTTCCCCGATCGGCAGATCATCCAGTTCCCGCAGTCGATCCACTACAGTTCGGCTGAGCGCATCGAGCAGTCCAAACGCGCAATCGGGCGCCACAAGAATTTCGTGCTGCTCGTGCGCGACGAAGAATCGAAGGAATTTTCCGAGAAACATTTCGACTGCACGGTGCGCCTATGCCCCGATATGGCTTTCGCCATCGGCGCGCTTCCGGAACGGGCGACGCAAATTCCCGTGCTCGCCATGCTGCGGGAGGATGCGGAACGGGTTGGCGGCACCGATCGCAATATCCCTTCCGACATTCCTGTGGAAGACTGGATCACGGAATCAAAACGGAAGGTGAATATCGCCAAGAAGCTTGGAGTAGCTTCGGCCTATCTCGCATTGAAGCCAAGCGAAGTTGCCTTGCGCAGGCTGGACGCGGCCGCGCACAACCGCTTCGAACGCGGCATCAGCCAGATCTCGCGTGCCCGCGCAATCATCACCGACCGCCTGCACGTCCATATCTGCTCGGTGCTGCTCGGCCGTCCGCATGCCGTACTCGACAACAGCTACGGAAAGATCCGCCGTTTCATGAACGCGTTCTCCGGCGGAACGGATCTTTCCTACAAGGCAACTTCGCTCGAAGACGGGATCGAGTGGGCGCGTCACCAGGCAGCCAATCGGCGTATCGATAACAGAGAAGCTGTGAGCTTGCGGGCTTAAGGGGGTTATTCGATGCCACTTGTCACCTTCATTATCCCGGTCCGACATCAGGACAATGCCCGCGACTGGAGCAAGCTGAAGGCGAATCTCAGCCAGACCGTGGCCTCCATTTCCAACCAGACCAATGGAGATTGGCGCGGAATCATCGTGGCCAACGAAGGCGCCGATCTGCCTGATCTGCCGGAGAAATTTTCCGCCGTGCGCGTGACTTTTCCGCCGAACGACCTGCATGAACTCGGAAAGGGCAGCAAGGAGGACTTCCTTGACGCCTTCCGGGCAGACAAGGGCCGGCGCGTCCTGAGCGGCATGTTGACCGCCGCCGATAGTCGTTTTTTCATGATCGTCGACGATGATGATTTCGTCAGCTCCCGGATCGTGCAGCACGCATCCGAAAATCGGGACGCCAATGGGTGGACGATCGACCATGGTTATATCTGGGACGATGGCGGCAACTTCCTGTTCGGCCATGATGATTTCAGCCATCTCTGCGGCACATCACTGATCATTCGGGCCGATCTTTACGAACTCCCCAGCCGCTTCGAGGATGCTTCGCTCGACTGGATCAAATCGATGCTGGGCAGCCATGTCCGCATTGCGAATATACTGTCCCAGCGTGGAGCGCCGCTGACGAAACTTCCCTTTCGCGGGGCGGTCTATCGGGTTGCCCATGGCGGATCGCATAGCCAGGCACCGAGCCTGCTGCGGCAGTATTTCCTGAACCGCGGCGTGCTCACCAAGCCGCGGCGCTGGTTGCGCAATCTTCGCAAGCTGAGGGTACTCGGTGAAAGTCACAGGCGCGAGTTTTTCGGCAAAATACGGTCGAACCCCGCTTAGGCGCCGATCCCGTTCAAACATCGCACAGGCAGTCAAAATATGAGACTTTTCGCTTTCGACTTCACCAAGAGGGTTGGTCACTGATGTCGGATCTATTCGTCAGCGTAATCTTTTCCTCCTACAATGGCGCCAGCCGCCGGCTGCGCCATACTTTGGATTCCTTGGTGCGCCAGGAGCTTCCGCATGATCGATGGGAACTGATTGCTGTCGACAACAACAGCAATGACGACACGTTTGATCTTTTGACCTCGTATAGCGACAAGCTCCCCATCACGATCCTGCAGCAGCGCAAGCCGGGAAAGTCCGGGGCGCTGAATTTCGCTCTGGATCGGGTGAAGGGCGATCTCGTCGTCTTTACCGATGACGATGTTCGCGCCGAACCCAACTGGCTGAAAGCCATCGTCGACTGCGCTGCCGCCCACCCGGGTTATGGCGTCTTCGGCGGCAGAATCGTCCCCGATTGGGAAAGAGAACCAAAAGACCCTTTCATCGAGTGGATCCCTATGGGCTCCACCTTTGCGATCGTCGATGAAACGCAGAGCGGGCCGTGTGACCCGACAAAAGTCTGGGGTCCGAATACGATCATTCGGCGGGAACTGCTGGGATCCAGCGTGCGCTACCGCGAAGATATCGGTCCTCTTCCCGGAAAGTTATTTGCCATGGGTGAAGATGCGGAAATCATCATTCGCCTGGCGGCAAATGGCGCCAAATCCTACCGATGCGCCGAAGCCGTGGTTCATCACTGGATTCCTGCATCGAGCGTCACCGAAGATTGGGTGCAGAAACGCGGCGAGCGTCTTGGCTATGGCATGCCGGCGCTGTTTCCCGACGAGGTGCCTGGAGGAGTGAGGTTAAGCGGCGTTCCGCTTCCGACCTGGATCGAAAGCGCGCAATGGGCATTCCGGGCAGGCACGCTTTATCTCTTGCCGCAATCCAAGAAGCGTTTCTGGGCTATCTGGAAGTATTACTACATGCGGGGGTATCGTGCGGGAATTCGCCGATATGCGCCTCAGACGCTGGCGCGGTGATCGATTGATCCAGGAGGCGGTAATTTGAAGCTCTCGGTGCTCATCAATAATTACAATTATGGTCGCTTTCTCGGCCCATGCATCGATAGCGTGCTGTCGCAGACCTACCCTGACTTCGAAGTGGTGGTGGTCGACGACGGATCGACGGATGATTCCCGCGAGATTCTTGCCTCCTACGGGGATCGGATTCTGGCTGTATTAAAGGAGAACGGCGGTCAGGCCTCGAGCTTCAATGCAGGTTTTGCTGCCGCAAGCGGCGATATCCTTTTTCTCCTCGACGCCGACGATACGTTTTTGCCCGGGAAACTTGCGCGGACCGCCGAGATCTACGATCGCAACGAGATCGACTGGTGTTTCGACCGGGTGACGACCGAGGAAGGCGACCAGCCTTCTGCAGAACTGCAAGTGACGCTCTTCGACAAGCGGGACACGCTTCGCAAGGGCGGCTTTCCCTCGCTTCCGGTGCCGACATCGGGCCTGAGCTTCCGCCGCAGCCTGCTCGCCCAGATATTGCCAATGACCGTCGCGGCAGACGTCGTCCTCAGCGACAATTATATCAAGTTTGCCGCAGCCTATCTCGGCCGCGGCGCCATCGTCGAAACACCGCTGACCTTCCAGCGCATTCATGCGTCGAACCGCTATACGGGCACAAGCCGGGCAAAAACGCTGCGCCCGCGGATCATGATCGCGACAGGCCTGGAACTGGCGCGCCGATATGATGGGCTGCAGGCACTCGGCAAGAGCCTGGTGGCTGGCGGCATTGCCGAGACGACATCGCTGCTGAAGCTCAGGAGCGAAGCGCGCAACACGGTGACCGGCGGTCCGTTCGGCGATGCTGCCGCAACCGAGGTGGCCCTGATGGCGGCGCGCAAGCGTTTGGCAAATATGCTGCGGAAAGGACAGGCATGAACCAGCAGGAAACCTTCCCGCACTCGTCCGTCGGCACCGATCAGGCAGGTGCTGCGCCGTTAAAGATCGCCGTCGGGGTGCTGACCTATCGGCGTCTGGACGGAATTGCCAAGCTGCTTGACGTCATGACGCGCCAGATCAGGCACCCGGCCCGCCCCTATCATCTCACCATGGTGATCGTCGACAATGATGCGGCCGGCAGCGCCAAGGCAACGGTGGAAGGCTTTGGACAGACAGGCGCCTACGACCTGATCTACGTCGTCGAGCAAAACCAGGGCATCCCTTTTGCGCGCAACCGCGCGCTGGATTCGGCACCGCCCGGCACCGACCTCTTCTGCTTTCTCGACGATGACGAATGGCCGGACGACGGCTGGCTGGACGCCATGCTGGAGACCCGCGAGAAAAACCGCGCCGATTGCGTCTACGGCCCCGTCCAGCCGGTCTATCCCGAAAACCCGCCGGAATATTTCATCAAGGCCAGGGTATTCGAACGCAGGAAGAACACCGACGGCCAGCGCATCGGTTATGCGGCCTCGAACAACGTCATGTTCGACTATCCGCTGATCCGCTCATGGAATCTTCGTTTTGAGGAAAAGATGCGCTTCACCGGCGGCACGGATTATCTGTTCTTCAATCAGGCCATCCGCCGCGGCATGCAGATTTTCTGGGCTGACAAGGCCCTTGTCTATGACATCGTTCCCGCGAACCGGATGACCTGGAAATGGGTCTTGCAAAGACAGTACCGACTAGGCAACACCTTCGCCGTCAGCGAAGTTCTGCATGGCAACCTCAAGCGCCGGATCTATCGCGCCGCCTATGGCGCCACGAGGGTCGTGCTCGGACTGGTCATGCTGCCGGCGATCTTGATTTCACCTTACTGGGGCATGCGCGCCCTCACCCATGTTCTGCGCGGCGCCGGCATGGTTAATGGGATCCTCGGACATGCCTATCAGGAATACAAGCCCAATGCCGCCCACTGATATTATTTGCGGAAGCGCTCTTGGAGACGTCCTGGCTGTTACTATGTTTCAGCCAAAAGCATCATGCCTAATAACATCGATGAACTTGATGGCTTCAACCAGCCGGGCGAAGAATGGTACACTCCTGCTGAACCATCGTGACACAACCGCTGTTCGGACAGAACGGTTTTTCTCTCTTACCGCCGGTCAATCATAGGAGATGCCTGTCTATGACTGAGAAAAGATTAAAGGTTCTCGCTGCCTCGTCAGGCGGCGGCCATTGGGAGCAGCTGATGGCCATGCGCGGCGCGTTCGAGGGCTGCGATATCGTCTTTGCAACGACCATTCCCGGATTGCTTGCCAAATATGATATTCGCGACGGGCTGGTCCTTCCCGATTGCAACCGCGACTCGATTACCATGTCGATCCGGTGCTTTTTCAGCGCCTTCGCCATCGTTATCAAGCAGAGGCCCGATGTCGTCATTTCCACAGGTGCCGCGCCCGGGCTTTTTTGCCTGCTTGCCGGCAAATTGACGGGCAAGCGAACGATCTGGATCGACAGCGTCGCCAATGTCGAGAAGCTGTCGTTGTCGGGGAAATTGGCTGGCCGTATCGCGACGCTGTGGCTGACGCAATGGCAACATTTGTCGCGGCCTGATGGCCCCCACTACGCAGGAGCTGTGCTTTGATCCTTGTCACCGTCGGAACGCAGCTGCCGTTCGATCGCCTCGTCAAGGCTGTCGACACTTTCGCAAAGGAACTGTCCAGACCGGTTCTGGCGCAGATCGGCAAGGGCACCTACACGCCACAGAATATGAAATGGATCAAGAATATCGAGCCGGCGGACTTCGACCGGGTCTTTTTCGATGCAAGCGTCATCGTCTCTCATGCGGGAATCGGCACTGTGCTGACCGCGAAACGTTTTGGAAAACCGATCATTCTCGTGCCCCGGCAGGCATCCCTCGGCGAGCATCGCAACGATCACCAGCTTGCCACGGTAGGCCAGCTCGCGGGCCGGCCAGGCATCTATGTCGCGCATAGCGACGATGATCTCAGGAACTATCTTCTCGACGATCTGGACAGCCCCTCTCACGAGGATCCGTCCGAGCTTGGACGGGCTTCGCTGGTCAACTACCTTAAAGGCTATCTCGCGACAGTCTGAACCGGCAACGCGCTAAAGAGCGTCGCATCAAATTTGATTCATGCAACGAGCTTCGCCGCCTTGCGGACGGCGCTATCGGCAAGCAGGGAGCTTTCATTCGTTGCAATTGCCGCCGGCAATATGTTTGACAAGTTCCGGCACGATGATTTCGGCTGCAATGTCAGGCAGGGGATGGGCGCCATCAGGAATTGCCGCGGCCAGATCCCCCGGCGTCAGACGCTGCCAGTTCGGCCGGTGGTCGACAAACTCGAGACCGCGTTTTTCTGCTTCCGCCCGATGGGCCGAGATGTAGCTGCCAACAAACGGACGGATCAGTCCACGCAGTCCCGAAAATGGATTCATCGCCATGACGATGATCCGCGCTTGCGGCAGGCGCTGCCGAAGCTGGTCGAGGATGTCGCCGATATCCTGTCGGCTTTGCGCAAGCGACACGAACCGCTGCAATGCTGCGTCGTTAGCGTAAAGCTCGATCAGAACGACATCCGGCTGTTCGGCAACGACGCGATCAATCTGGGTCAGAGCCCAGAGCGACGTCTCCCCACTCTTTGCAACGCTCTCGATTTTCACCGGCCTCTGCAAGCAGGCTGCAAGCCTTGTCTTGAGAGCGGGCTGCCACCCTCCTCGGGCCGTCAACGATGTTCCGAAAGCTACTATTTTCAACGGCGAGGAATTTTCGGCATAACCGCTTTTCGGGGCCGAGAGCATCACCAGACACGCCAAAAGCAGAAGCCATCCATAGGTCGGTCGTCTCTCGATTGGCAGCATTCGCCAAAGCCGCAAACTTGTCATGGAGGAATCATATCTCAGCGGGACCGGTAGGTCACGCGTCAGAACTCCGGCTGGACGGGCAGCCATGCCCTTCTTCAACCAAGCTGCAGCCGCCTTGAGACAATGTCATGACGATGACCGCTCACGCCGCTTGTGACGCGGCACGGCCGCGCCATCACTCCTCACGAAATACATGCTGCATCTGATCGGTCAGCGGCTTCGTCAGATAGGAAAT
This sequence comes from Rhizobium redzepovicii, assembly GCF_019793435.1. Classification (GTDB taxonomy): domain Bacteria; phylum Pseudomonadota; class Alphaproteobacteria; order Rhizobiales; family Rhizobiaceae; genus Rhizobium; species Rhizobium redzepovicii. The sequence continues at coordinate 13,570 of NZ_JAILYH010000016.1, forward strand.
AACTGTTCTGTCGGCGATCTTGATGAAGACTTCGGCCGGCATGCCAGGATAGAGCTTTATCGACTTCAGCTTGGCGATGCTTGCAGCCTCCGGCTTGACGCGAAGGGGATAATAGCTGATGCCCGTCCGCTCATCCTTGACGACATCGGGCGCAATCGACGTGATCTCGCCGCGTACATCAGGCGTCGTGCGCTGATCAAAGGCGCTGAACCGCACGTCGACGGGCTGGCCGACGTGAAGCTGGTCGATATCGCGCGTAGCGACTCTCGCCTCAACGGTAAGATCTTCATTTTCGGGAACGACGAGCATCAGGGTCTCACCCGGATTGACGACGCCGTTGACCGTGTGAATGGAAAGCTCGTGGACACGCCCGCTGAGCGGCGCGACAATGTCGAGACGGCGGAGTTGATCGAGCGCGGTTCCGCGGCGCTCTTCATTTTCGGCGATCTTCGCCTCGACGTCGGTCAGTTCCTTGGCGATCTCCGAACGGCGATCCTCGTCCAGCTGGAGCGACTGGCGATCGATCTCGATTGCCTTGCCTTCGGCCTCGGCCTTTGCAGCGATTTCCTGGCCGCTATTGCCCTGAAGGTCGGCGCGGGCGCGCTTGAGTGCATTCAAACGCTGCAGCGTGACCAGCCCCTTCTTGTAGAGCGTATCGACGCCTTCGAGCTCTTGTTCGATCAGGCTGAGGGAATCATTGGTGGCGTTGATCTGAACGACCAACCCCTTGATCTGCTCGGCCAGCTGGTCTTTGCGCGACGCCAACTGGCTCTTCATTCCCACAAGCGCCGACCTGCGGCTGTCGAACAATTTCGTCTCGCCGTCGAGCAGATCCCGCGCCGCGGTGCTGGATGTCAGATCGCTGATGTTTTCCTCGACATCGAATGACTCGGCGTCGATCCGTTCGGCCTTCAGACGGGCACGGCGCGCATAAAGCTGAGCGAGTGTGCTTTCGACGATCGAAAGCTGTGCTTTTGTCGTCGTGCCATCGAGCTGTATCAGGATCTGTCCAGCCGTCACATGGTCATTTTCGGAGACCAGCAGTTTCGACACGATACCGCCGGTCAGGTGCTGGATCTTCTTGACGTCGCCGTTGACGACGACCACGCCTTCGCCGATGACGGCGCTCGACAGCTCCGTCGTCGCCGCCCAACCACCGATGCCGCAAACGAGAGCTATCGACAACACGCCGACAAGGGCGACATGGCGATTGAGGGAGCGCTTGGATTCACTGATGACTTTTCTCACAATCTTCCTTCCGGCCTATTCAGCCGCATTCATGCCGTCGACCACGACCTTGAGCTGAGCCACGCGATCGGCAATCGGCGTACGCGCCGCCGGTTCCGGCCGGCTGACCCGTGCCAGAACTTCCTCCTTCGGACCGAATGCGATCATTCGGCCGTCCTGCATCATCAGCACGAAATCGCAGACCGCCAGAACCCCGGACCGATGCGCGATAACGACGACGATGCCGCCGCGTGCGCGCACGCTCATGATCGCGGCGCTCAGCGCCCGCTCGCCTTCCTCATCGAGGTTGGAGTTCGGTTCATCGAGCACGACGAGGAAGGGCTCGCCGTAAAGCGCTCTTGCAAGCGCGATACGCTGTCTCTGGCCGGCCGAAAGTGCCGCACCCCCTTCACCGATTTCGGTTTCGTAACCGTTCGGCAGACGAAGGATGAGATCGTGAACACGCGCCGCCCGCGCCGCGGCGACCACTGCCTCCGGCGACATCTCCTTGGCGAAACGGCAGATATTCTGTGCGACGGTTCCTGAGAACAGTTCCACGTCCTGCGGGAGATAACCGATATGCCGGCCAAGTGCGTCGCCATCCCACTGGTCGAGTGCTGCGCCATCGAGGCGAATGGATCCCCTGACGGTCGGCCAGATGCCCATCATCGCCCGCGCCAGCGACGACTTGCCGGAGGCGCTGTAGCCGATAACCCCGAGGGCGCTTCCTGCTCTCAGCCCGAAGCTGACATCGGAAATAACCAGGCGCTGGCCTGCCGGCGGCCCGCTTGCCAGCCCCTCGACTGTGACCTGCTTGGAAGGCGCTGCGAGCGCCAGCGGTGCCGGGATTTCCGGAATGGTTTTCAGCAGGTTCGCAAGCCGCGCCCAGCTTTGCTGGGCGGAAACGAAACCGCGCCAATTCCCGATCGCCGCCTCCACAGGCGCCAGAGCGCGCGATGTCAGAATAGAGCCCGCGATGATAATGCCTGAAGAGGCCTGCCCTTGAATGACCAGGATCGCGCCGGTCGCAAGTGTTCCCGATTGCAGAGCAATCCGGAAAATCTTCGACAGGGTCGCATATCCGTTGCCGACATCCGACGCCTGCCGGGTGATGAGCCGATATTCTTCGTTCTTGCGGTCCCAGATTTCAGCCATGGTGCCCGCCATGCCCATGGCGTGAATGACCTCGGAGTTGCGGATCGAGGTCTGCGCGAAGGCATTGCGCATATTGGCGGCGTCGGACTGCTGTTTTGACAGCGTCCGCGTTCCCTGGTTGGTCAAGAACGTCAGGATGGCGAGAACCAGCGATCCACCGATCGCAATATATCCGATCGCCGGATGAAACAGAAAGCAGATCACGAGGTAGAAGGGAAGCCACGGCAGATCGAACATCGCCGTCGGGCCCATGCCGGACAGGAAGGTTCTTATCTGGTCGAAGTCGCGCAACGGCTGAAGCCCGTCCCCGCCGATTTTGACCTTCAGCGGCGCCTTGATGAGCGCCCGGAACACCCGTCCGTTCACCATCTCGTCGAGCGCACCGGCAACGCGCACGAGCATCCTGCTCCGGAGAACCTCGAACGCGCCCTGGAACGCATAAAGAGCCAATGCAAGTATCGCGAGGGCAGCCAGCGTCGGTATGCTTTTGCTCGGAATGACGCGGTCATACACCTCAAGCATGAAAAACGAGCTGGTAAGATAGAGAATATTGATAAGCGCGCTTGCTATGCCGATGAAGACAAGTCCCCCCTTGCACTTCCGCAAGGCTTTGGACGGCTCACTGGCATCGGTCGCTGAACTCTGAAACACGAATTAAATCCCTCTCTACCGCATCGCATACAGACAAATAAGCCTGCGTATATCGCAGCTACAGGCCTATCAAGGCCAGACAATGACATAGCTACTTCGAACGTTCGACACTGGTGCCGAAACCCGCTGACAAGTCCAAAGCTTATTACATGAACCCCACTGAAAAATTACCGAAAATCCCCATTTATAGCGAATGATTTCAGAGGCCCTAGCTTAACGCTACGCTAAATATATCGGCCTAAGCAAGGGAAAACCGCAAATCGCCCAATAACGGTTCAAAGAGATGAACATGACGCGCCCATAGACGCGAGATTTACTGGGTGATTAACTATAAATTCAGTCTATAGTTTGTTCTGATTATGACCCGCAGACATATTTTGCCATCTGCCATCTCGCGCTTTCGACAGCCTGGCAGCAAGCATCGGCATTGAAGCCGGGAAACGTCAACCGGGCGAACACGATCGATTGACGCTGTCTCAGCGTTGGCGGGCTTCAGACCAACAAGTGCGATGCTTGGCTGGAATGAAACGCATCGACATTGATGTAGATACCCAGCGCGTCCGTGTCGATGTGCGAAGCACCGTCGGAAATTTTGTACTGGAAGGATTCGCTGACGTTCCCGTGAAGGCCGACGAGTTTTGCCGCGTCCACGGTGTAGGTGTAATCGCCATCACTCTCAATATGGATGACACCGTATTTCCCCGTAACCGTCAGCCCATGTTTATCCACGGCATTGTCGCCAAAGCGACGCAACAGCACACTGCCATTGGCAGCACTGTCGTTTTCAAGAAGGTTTCCATGATATGCGCTGCCGGTGTCGGCCGAAATCTTCAAGTTGTCGTGGACAGCGACAATTTTTGGGGCGGCGACCGACGGCGTGGTCGCGACCGGCGTTTCGGTCGCAGGCACTGGAGTGGTAGTCTGCGGCGCCGGCATTTCCGCAGGGTGTTCGACGACCGGTGCAACAGGCGGCTGCTCATGGCTCGTTGACGTATCGCTATTCGTGCCGCCGGCGCTGTCGAGTTCGGCCTGCGCTTGCTCGAATGTTTTGTTGTCGCCGACAAAGAACGTGTTTTGCGCAGCGATTGTGGCGGGCATCGTCAGCGTCGATACATCGCTGTCGATGATATTGTCATAGAAGGAGCCCGATGCTGGCCGGTCGACCTTAAGCGCCGAGGAGGACAGATCGTCAAAGACATTGTCATGAACATCGATATTCTCGCGAATATAGACGGGATTGCCGGCGGCGCTGACCAGAACCCCATACACCCCGTCATGGACATAATTCCCGCTAATATCGTAGTTCTTCGCATCGCCCTGATCGCCAAGGCCGATGCCGTAGGACCAGCTGTAGCCGCCATATCCCGAGATGTCGTTGTCGTGGATGGCGATGTTGGTGCCAGCCTGTGCGCTCAATCCGAAGCCGCCGCCAACGAGCGTATTGCCCTCGACCAAAGCATCTTGAGCTCGGACCAGTACCAAAACACCTTTGGCGCTGTTGGTTTGCGTTTGCTCCAGATGATTGTCCTTGACGAGAATATTGCTGCTGTCGTTGAGCTGAATGGCGTCTGCGGCACTTCCCTGGCTGTTGGTGACGGTGTTGTTGATCAGGGTGACGCCCTTGACCTTTTCCATCCAGATCCCGTCGGAATGGACACCGGTCAGCGTGCTGTTTTCGATGGTGATGTTCTGGCTGCTTTGGAAGCTGACGGATCCGGGCTTTCCGGCAAGGCCGGTATTGGTCACCTCGACATTCCGTACGACCCAGTTCGACACGTTTCCTGCATATATCGCGTTCGCTCCAGTGTCGGCGATCTTGATATTCTCGATAACGATATTCGAGGCCTTGGAACCATGGATGCCGTCATTGCTGCTGTGAATGACCGGGGCGTCGCCAAGACCGTAGCTGCCAATGGTGATCGGAGCCGCAACGCTGCCGGAGTATTTCAAATCGAATTGCTCATTGAACACGCTTCCGGCAGCGAGCAGGACACTGTCGCCGGGGTTCAGCCTCAGGGATTCGACAGCGGACAATGTCGCGAAAGCTGAGTTCTCCGTGGTTCCGCTGTTATGATCGGATCCTGTCGCTGAGTTCACGTAGTAGACGGTCATGCTTTGATCTCCCCAAGGTAATGGGAATCTTCTAAGCGTGGACCTCTCTCTGGCGGCTAAAATGAAACACTAAAATTCTTTCTATCTGCCGTTATTCTTCATCGTCAGACGCATTTTCTTCGTCGCCGATGTATTTCTATGGCGTTAAAGTTGCAACGCATGACAAGAATGTATTTTTACTAGAAAGCAATTCGATGGAAGCCCATTTTCCGTAACCGACGGATTGCCGTGATCATGTTGCTACAACCAGGCAGGTTGTTCCTCAGCCTACCCCAACTATGAGAATGACAGTGATGACCTTAATAGGATGTGAGAGAGGCTATCGAGAAAACATGACAAAATCACCAAAAGAGATTGCTAGCCCGATGTGATTATTTGACAATTTCATCTGCGGGGAAGTGACGTCCTGTATTCCTATTGATTGCTTCCGAATAAAACTTCTTACCTTGTGAAGAAATATGTTCAATTTTCCAATATGCCGCGTATTCACTTATTATTAATGCGCCGATCAGCCGGCGTTTCGCCCAATTACTCCGATTGTATGTGTGCCATTATTGCACACCGGGCACTCCAATGTTAATCTCAGGTTAATCTCAGCCTTGACTCTCTGTATTAATATATCCTTAATCGCACCCGTCGCTAAGGTTAAAATTGGCCAGCGAAGATCAATTCAAGGAGAGACAACAATGGCTATTCACGCAACCGACGATACTGCCACATTTCTAGAAACCGATGTCATCTCTGGAAATCTGCTCAGCAACGATTCATCCGACAACGGTCACCTATTCCTCCGCGCATTCGACCAGCAGAGCGTTGGCGCCAAGCAGGGCAACAGCCAGGTCACCGAGATCCAGGGCGATTACGGCACCTTCTTCGTCAAACCGGACGGCAGCTACACCTATGTCCTGAGCGATGCTGCCAAGGTCAACTTCACCAATGGTGAATTGCTCCAGGAAAAGGTCTCATACAAGATCTCCGACGGCAGCGGTCATACCGATGTCGGCCTGTTCACCCTGAACATTCAGGGCGTAACCCAGGTCAAGCCGATCGCTGTCGACGACCACTACAGCTTCACCGAAGGCAGCCCCATCGCCGGCAATGCTCTCGACAACGACATTCCCGGCGACAATGGACATCTCTTCCTCCGTCAGTTCGCCGGCACGAACGTCAACGGCAATCCGAGCGCAACGACCGACGTCGCCGGGACCTATGGCACGTTCCATGTCAAGGCGGACGGTTCATTCACCTACGATTTGGCAGCGGATATCGCTCCGGGCGATCACGTCACGGAAACCATCCAATATTACAAGATCTCCGACGGCGAAGGTCATACGGATGCCGGCGTTCTGACGCTCAATATCACGGGCACGGACTTTGTCTCGGGCGCCAGCGTCTAATCGTTCACCAGATAATCAATAGACGACGCCCGCCGCGCAAGCGGCGGGCGCTATTGCCCTTAAAGCCCTGGTTGACGGCGGTTCTGACTCTGCAGCTGTTCTCCTTAGAATGGCCGACGATTACTTGCTGCAGCGCTGCCGGAATCGGGCTGTCGCTCCATCCCCAAGCCCTGCCCAGGTTCGATCGAAGATAGGGCGGAGTTGTGGGCTGATCTCTCTAATAGCGGCGTTGACCCTGCAACGATCGCCAAGTTTCAGCATCGTCACGAGATCGCTATTAAGCGCAGCCTTTGCCGTTGATAGCGTTGCATTCGTAAAATCGTTCCAGAAGTAAAACCGCGTCAGAATCATCGACTCGTCGTGGGGCGCCAGAGCGACGGACCGCTTCATCATTTCCGCAACCGAAAGCGGATCTTCAGCAATCACGGATTGGACGGCGGCGAGACGAAGCCAAAAATTGCTGTTCGTCGGCATGCACGAGAGCGAATGTTGCAGGTAGTGTCGGGCGCTCGATGCCGCGGCAGCCCAAGCGTCGTAATTGACGTTGACGTTCTGCCGATCGAGTTGCGCCAGGACAAGTGTTACACCGGCGGCGACAATGTCGGACCGACAATAATGTCCATCGACAATATCGATGGTCCGCGCCGCATATTTGGCTTCAACATCATCGGTGACAGTCTCGCCGTGCTCGAGCCTTTCAGCGACGATAGAGATACTGGCGGTTTTTATCGAAGCGTACAGCTCTCTACCGGCCAGCACCGCAAAGACTGCGGTGACGACAAGGAAAACAATCCGTGTGACCGAAACGAACGGGCCGCGAGGCATCAGCTTTCAGTGTAGTATCGCGAGTAACGCTTATAATAATACTCACTGGAGCCGAATGTCCTGTAAAGCTTCATCTGCGACGGATCGACCTTGGTCAATATAGCGCCGACGCATTTCGCATAGAGCTCCGGCTCCGACAGCAGCGTCGACTGCACGACCTTGCGCGATGTCTTTCCCCACTCGATAACGAAAACCACTGCATCGAGCTTCGAGTTGATAGCGCGCGCATCGACGACGGGCGCCAAAGGCGGCAGGTCGACGATAATGTAATCGAAGCTTTGACGCGCAATTTCAAGAAGCTGGTCCATGCCGCGTGACGCGAGCAGCTCCGACGAATGCGGGACACGATACCTTGCAACCGTTGGAAGAAATGCAAGCTTTGTCTTGGGATCAAGAAGGATCAGATCCTTGAGCGGACGGCCATCGACGATCGCCTCGAGCAAGCCGGCCTCGGCATGACGACCAATTGCTCGGGTCGCACCGGGATTGCGCATATCGCCGTCGATCAGCAGGCAGCGGGCACCTTGCATTGCCAGAAGCTTGGCAAAATTGATTGATGTCGTCGACTTCCCCTCGCCGGGCAAGCTCGACACCACACCGATGACCTTGCAGCGCTGATCGGCCGCACTGAGGTCGATCGCAATCTTGGCGCTTCGAAGCGTCTCGGCAAACGCCGAGAGCGGGTGCTCCTCGACGTAGGTCGTGGTCTTGCTACCCCTGGCGATGCTTCGCGGGTTGCTCGGATCGACGAGCGTAGGATCATCGATGTTATCGTCAACCAGCGGCATGACGCCAAGCGATTCAACATCGAGCACTTCCTTGACGTCATCACCGGTGCGGAAGAACCGATCGCGGAACTCTCGGAAAGCGCCTATGCCGCTTCCGACCGCACATCCGAGGAACATCGCAAAAGCGACGACAAGGGCTCTCTTCGGAGCACTCGGCTTCGTCGGAGTCTCTGCCATGGTGATGATGCGCGCAGCGGTAATCGGGAAGCTCTGCTGCTGAATGGCTTCCTGGTAGCGCGTCAGGAAACTCTGATAAAGATTCTTGTAGGTGTCGCGCGTGCGCTCGAGTTCGCGAACCTGCACCTGCGTTTCACCGGCCGTCGCGGCAACGCCAGTCGCCTTCGTGACACTGTCACGCAAAGAGTTTTCCCGTGACTGCGCGACCTGCAGCTCGCTTTGATAGCTCTCGGCGATGCGGTTCAACTCATCGAACATGAGTCTCTTATATTCTTCCATCTCCGCACGAAGCCGAACGGCCTGGACGTGATCGGGACCAAGTCGCGCCTCGATTTCGGTCTCGAGCTTGGACGCCTCGAGATATTTCTTGCGCAGGTCGTTGGAAATGGAGCTGTCGAGCACGTCGGTGACGATCGCGTCGGTTTGCTTGGCGTCGATGATCGATTTGACGCGCGCATACTTTGCCTCGGCCTTCGCCGTCTCGGCCTGGGCATTGATCAACTGCGTGTTGATCTCGGAAAGCTGCTGCTCGCTGATCAGGGTACCGGATCCGGCCTCGACAAGCCCATGCTCGCTGCGGAATTTCTGAACCGCAAGGTCGGCATCAAGCGCCTGCTGCCGCAGCTCTTCGATACGCTCCTGAAGCCATTCGCCGGCCCGGCGTGTCGCCTCGTATTTCGAATTGAGTTTGTCGACTAGGTAGACGTCGGCAATGGCCGCGGCGATCTGACGCGCCATATCGGGCGACTGCGAGGTATAACTGACATCGAGAACGTAGGATTTGCCGACACGTTCGACATCGATATTACCGGCTACAGTTTCCGCAGCGTACCGCCGCAGCATTTCCCGATCGGGCGCGACTGCTGCGGCGTCGGCAAACCATGATTTGAAATTCACCATCGACTTCAGCGTCGCGACTGAAAACAGCGAATTCCGCTGGGCGTTGAACACCGGATCGTCGACCAGTTTCAACTTATCGACCACGGCATAGGCGATCGTGTCCGACTTCAACAGCTCGACCTGGCTGAGTACGGTCCCTTCGTCATCGTCCATCTGGCCGAAAGCCGCCAGTTGGTTGATCACCTGGTTATCGCTGCGGTCGATCAGCACGCTTGTATCGGCGGTGTAGACCGGCACCGACGTCAGCACATACACAACGCCGAGAATGGCGAAGGCGAACGCGCAAGCCGCAACCATCCGCCACTGTCGGCGGGCAATCGCGATGAGCTTGTCGAAATCGATGAAATCAGCGTCGTTTCCTGCATCGCGGGAGGGGTCGATACGCGGGGTAAGTTTATCTGGCGATAGCAATTTCGATCTCCAACAAATCAAGCGCTAAGATCTAAGGGCAATTCCAGCTATTGTATGACCGCGACGCTCGGACTCGTCGACTGCGTCGTGTCGGAGGAGGATTGGCCTCCCCCATTTGTGCTGACAATCGTAATAGTGCTCGAAGACGAGTCGTCGCCGGCATTCGAAACTTTCAGCGTACCCGCAGTCGTCGCGGCGCCGTCAAAAGGCGTGCCATCGTCAGCGCCGGGGCCAGTTTGGCCAACCTGCCCGTCATTGCCGATGCCAGATGCGGCAGCGGCGGAGCTTGCACCTGGACCGAGCGCCGCGGTCCCGCCTTCGGCAAGGACCTTTGCAAAGGCGGCGAGTAGCGGGGCAAGATTGGGATCGGCGCTCGCAGCCTCGGCGACCGCCTTTTCGATCGCCAGCTTGGATAGCGGGTCCGTCACCTGACAGCTGTTTGCAGCCCGACCAAGACCCGAGCCGATGGCCGCCATCTGTGCGGCATTGGCTGTCTTGGCCTGCTCGATTACCGGTAATAGAGCCTCGCCGCTACTGCCGACCAGCGCACGAACGAGTGACGATAGAACCAGCGGATCAGACATGTCGAGCAGAATGGCCGGATTAGCCGTAAACGCGTTGACATCGACGGTAGTGAGATTTGCGAGGCGCACGCAAGCGGCCGCCAAGGCGCTTGAATTCATGCCGGCAAACATCGCAACGGCAAGTCCACTATATGCAAGCTTACGATAAACACCAAACCTTGCCATATCGGTGGTTCCTTCATCAAATCCGCTATGGAAAATACCACGCGGCGTTGGTCATCTGCGAGCAACGCCGCCTATATTTCAATCAATTTCCGAGATCCTGGACCGCGTTGCGAGTATCGTTCGCATCGTCGGTCACGCCTGCCACAGTGGACGATACCGAGTTTACGATGTCAAGGAACTTGACCAGTTCAACCGAGTCCGAATTGGAAATATAGATAATATCCTTGTCTTCCATCTTGAATTGCTGAACCGCAAACAAGGTCGCCGGATCGCGCAGATTCGCGCGGACGATCACTGGAACCGTCTCACCCGCAAATCGCGTCGTGTCGACGTTCATCGACTGAACCGTTTTCTTCGGGACCAAGCGATAGAGCAAGACCTGAGCCGGATCGGCGCGGTCGTCGCGCAAACCGCCCGCCTTGGCGATCGCTTCTCCGAGGGTCAGGTCGGATTCTTCGAAATCGAAGCGGCCGCTGACGCCTGCGGCGCCGAGCGTGAGATAGGTGCGGCGCTCATGATCGATCGAGACCGTATCATTCGGCGCGACATAGATATTCTCCGCCGGATTCTTCAACAGCGTATTGTAGGCGACGGTTGCCGTCTTGCCGCGACGCTGCAGCGTAACATTCGTTTCGATATTGTTGGTCGTCAAACCGCCGGCGGCGGAAATGACATCGAGAACACGCTCTCCGGCCGGGCTGATCGTGATGCGCTGAGGATTGTTGACGTCACCGAGCACCGCCACCTGACTGGAGCGGTTGGTCGTCGTCGTGATGACCACCTGAGGCTCGATCGCGCGGCTCGCCAGCCGGTCCTCGACATCCTGCTCCACGGTCTCCTTCAGGCGACCGGCGGCCGGAACGCGACCGGCATAGGGAATCGTAATCGTCCCATTTCTATCGATGGTCTGCTCTGGCAAGGAAATGTAATTGCCGGGTCGACTGCCGGCATCGGACGGAATGAAGAGACCGCCGGACTGAGCTTCGAAGATGGCAACCTGGACGACGTCGCCATAACCAAGCGGAATTTCAGGCGCCCCGCCGCGACCACCGCCAAATCCTTTGAAGGACGTCGGCTGGGCAGAGGTAAAATAGGGCAGAACGTTCTTGCTGAGATCGATCAGGGCGTAGTCGATGCCGACACGACGCTCCTTCGTTGTCACTTTCACTGCCGCATCTCGATCAACATCTTTGTGATCGGGACCGGATCTTGGCAACGATGTGCAGCTTGCCAATATAGTGGTTAGCGCTACAACAATGGCGACGCGTGTACTACCGATACGAGAACAACCCATAGAATAACCTGTGTTGACGCCCCTGAAGCTACTGCCCCGCAATCTGACAAAATACAAGACAAACCCCGATCAATAACACTGAAAGCCGATTAACATTCCCCTAACTGTGGCAGGCTGGCAACGCCGAGCCTCTGAGGAAGCGAATAACGACCCAGTTTAACTTTTCTGGCGCCGTAAGAACCCGAGGGCTAGACCCGCTATAAAATTTCTTGCGTTTCAGAGTCAACAGTTCGCACCTGCACAATCGCTATTTTTCAAAAACCTTCATAAACCATCTGTTTAAATTTTAGCGGCTGAGCGGCCGCTCATATGCCACATCCGCGTCTCCGTTGCTCCGCCCAAGGCTTATGGCGACGACCGCACTGAGGAAGGCGGAATAAAACACGGCAAAACCCGGTATTTGCAGCGAGAAATCGACGGCCGCATGAAGCGCGACCAGTACCGTTGCCGCCAGGCCAAGCAGCACAAAATGCCTGAGACGCCGCCTTTGGGCGAACCCCTGCCGAAACACCTTGGCAAGGACCGCGAAGGCAAGGATTGCCGTGACCGGGAACAAAACCCCGAGGCCCAGGAATCCTTCGAGATAGAAATTATGCGCTCGGTCGAAGATCCCGAAAATTCCGCAGGCCGAGTCGCGGTAGGCAGGAAATACGGTCCGGAAGGTTCCGAGGCCGGTCCCGGTCAACCAATGATCCAAAATAGCACGCCATATGCCCGGCAGAATGCAGAACCGATCATCATCCTCGAGCCGACGCTCTTGCGCGCGCAAAATCGCCTGCCCTGCAAACACCGACAGCAGCACGACGATGAAAACGATCGCCGAGAGGAGTTTCAGCATCGAACGCCATTGCGGCGCCGGTTTCAGATAACGCCGCGAGCCGTTCCAATTCATGGCCAGCCATGGAAAATAAATGAGGGCGGCAATAAAGGTCGCGAATATGCCGGCGCGCGAGCGGCTCAGCATCAGTGCGGTGAAGCATGCGCAAAAGAGCAGCATGTAGATCCACGATTTTAACAGAAGCGTGTTTCGGCCCGGCTCACCGGGCGGGTGGTTTGAACAGGAACGGGCGATGTCTCTGACCAGGGTCAGCATCAGCAGCGTTCCAAGCCCGAGGAAAGTCGCCGCGGTATTGCGGTTGACGAACACCGCGGTCAGGCTGTCGAGGTAGGCCTGTTTCTCCACGACGATCAGGATGTTTGGGAACAGTGTAAACTGGATCAGGCCGAACACAGCGATGATGCCCGCTGAAAGCCCGAGGACGGTCAGCACTTTCCTTGCGCGCCGATCAGTATCGCATAAGAGAAGCCCCGTCAGGAAGGTGACGAAAGGCAGCGCCACCGAGAGGATCGAAGCCAGCGTGTCGGCCGGCGCGACCGAGATTGCCGCGTACTCGACACCTGCCAGGTCACGAGCAGGCCCCCAGGCCGGATTTGCCAGCCAGTTGGAAGGCAGTTCGATGGTCTGGATGAACGTCCAGCCTGTCACCGCGACGAGCACCAACAAAGCGCTGCTGAAGACCCATCTGCTCTGTCTCGGCTCTCCGAACAGCAGTGCAGAAATGGCGCCAAGGGCAAACATGCCGATCGCGGCAAAGGCGAAGGGAAAGGGCGTAACGCTCCCGAACGGAATGAGCGTCAGTATAACGAGGCCGATAAAGGCGAGCAGAAGAGCTTCTCGCAAGACCTGCCGATTGATGAGGTTGGATAACATTCGATTTCCTCACCAGCGGGCAGCAATAACGGAATTGCAACCAACGCGCTTAATATGCACGTACTAACATAAGTTGCATATCAATGGCTTGCGTGTTAAAGTGCAACAGAATTTCACATCGTTTAAAATTGTCGCGAAAGACTTAAGCCAATCGAGACAAGGCCCGGCTATGCTCCGTCAAGCAGCAGGAACGGGACAGACGTTCTGCGGTCAATACTTGGCAGATCACTAAATCGCCATGCCATTGACTGGGACAAAAGGCAAGCCTGATCTCAATCGGTTGCCCTGAACGGGGATTTAACAGATGAAGAAAACATTCGTTACACTTCTGGCACTGGCCTTTACAGCAGGAAATGCCTGCTCGGCATTTGCCGCCGGTCCCGCAGGTTTTGCCCGCGGCCTTAATGGTAATTCTGCGGTCAATTATATCTCTGAAAAGGGCAAGATCATTCCGCCCTTCGCCCAGGTATTGTTCTGCGCCCAGAACCCGGCCGAATGCCGTGACAACAACGGTGTCTCGGTCATCGCGCTCACCGATGAGCAGATGCTGCAGCTGAAAACCGTGAACGGCGCCGTCAATCGTACGATGATCGGCAGGAACGATTCCCGCAGCGAATTGAACGGCGACGTCTGGAAGGTGAACGTCCGCAGCGGCGACTGCGAAGATTTCGCCCTCACCAAGCGCAGCCGGCTGATTGCGATGGGCTGGTCGTCGCGCGCTTTGCGGATTGCGACCGCCTATACGCCCTCCGGCGAAGGGCATGCCGTCCTGGTGGTCAGGACTGATAAGGGCGACCTCGTACTCGACAACAGGCAAAGCAGCATCAAGAATTGGCGGGACACCGATCTGCGCTGGGACAAGATTCAATCGGGAACAGACCCCTATGTCTGGTACCGGCTGTAATAGCGGACGCAGCAAAATAAACCGAACGTACCTCCTCGAAATCGAAGTCGAGCCGCTCTGATGGACGGCTCGACTTGTCATATCGCCCACATAAACCTATGCTTTTTGCTATCGGCAGGGCCACCGACACAAAGCTGCGGCGCCCCAAGTTCGATTTCCGATGTGGGTATCAAGCGATCTTCGATATTGTCTTTTCGCCCAGATTAAGTATGACGGACGCCATGCTGCGACGCAGCATGATGTCCTACTCTAATGATTTGAGGGAATTATGCGCATCACGATGATTGGATCAGGCTATGTCGGCCTCGTTTCAGGCGTTTGCTTTGCGGATTTCGGCCACGACGTCATCTGCGTAGACAAGGATCTGAGTAAGATCGAAGCCCTTCGCGAAGGCCGCATTCCGATCTACGAGCCGGGTCTGGAACAATTGGTCGCCGAAAATACCAGCACCGGCCGGCTGTCGTTTTCGACGGATGTCGGGGAAAGCGTCCGTAGCGCCGATGTCGTCTTCATCGCGGTCGGCACGCCATCCCGGCGCGGCGATGGCCACGCGGATCTTTCCTATGTCTACGCCGCTGCGCGCGAGATTGCCACTTATGTGGAAGGCTTCACCGTTATCGTCACCAAGTCGACGGTGCCGGTCGGCACCGGCGACGAAGTCGAGCGCATCATGCGCGAAACCAATCCTGCGGCGGATGTCGCCGTCGTTTCCAATCCGGAATTCCTGCGCGAAGGTGCGGCGATCGAAGATTTCAAGCGTCCTGACCGTATCGTCGTCGGGCTGAATGACGACCGGGCGCGCGAAACCATGACCGAGGTCTATCGTCCGCTTTACCTCAACCAGGCGCCGCTGGTCTTCACTACCCGCCGCACCTCGGAACTGATCAAATATGCGGCCAATGCCTTCCTCGCGATGAAGATCACCTTCATCAACGAGATCGCCGATCTCTGCGAGCGGGTCGACGCAAACGTCCAGGACGTCTCGCGCGGCATCGGTCTCGACGGCCGTATCGGCGCCAAGTTCCTGCATGCCGGCCCGGGTTACGGCGGCTCGTGCTTCCCCAAGGATACGCTTGCCCTTGCCAAGACGGCGCAGGATTATGACGCGCCGATCCGTCTCATCGAGACGACGATCTCGATCAACGACAATCGCAAGCGGGCGATGGGACGCAAAGTCATTTCTGCCGTCGGCGGAGATATTCGCGGCAAGAAGATCGCGATCCTCGGCCTGACCTTCAAGCCGAACACCGACGACATGCGCGACAGCCCGGCGATTGCCGTCATCCAGACCCTGCAGGACGCCGGCGCCAAGGTGGTCGGCTACGATCCCGAGGGCATGGAGAACGCCCGCAAGGTTATCGAGAACATCGAATATGCGAGCGGTCCCTATGAAGCGGCCGCTGACGCGGATGCGCTTGTTATCGTCACCGAATGGAACCAGTTCCGCGCGCTCGATTTCAATCGTCTGAAGCAGTCGATGCGCGCCCCGGTCCTGGTCGACCTGCGCAATATCTACCGCAGCGACGAGGTCCGCAAATACGGCTTTACCTATACCGGCATCGGCACCAATCTCTATCAGGAATCAAACGCCTGACAGGGTCTGGTGAACCGCTAATCGTCGTGACGCCGCGGAGCAAATGCCGCGGCGTTTTGGTTTTTGGCGCGCTGCACCAAAAGGCCTGAATGCGCTTTAGTTGAGGAGCCCGACCCGCGTTCCTTTTATCGTCAGCACGGTCAGCCGGCCCGTCGCCGAGACCGCGGTGTCGATGCCGATCCGTTGCGGACCGAATGTCGGGGTTCGCGCCGGGGTATGCCCATGGATTACCAGGACGGGAAGCTGCGGCCCGTTATCCAGGAAGGGTTGGCGAATCCACATCAGGTCGCTGTCCTTCTGTTTCTTAAGGTCGATGCCCGGTTTGACACCAGCATGGACAAAGACCACCCTACCCATCCGCAGCATGATTGGCAGGGATTCCAGGAATTGGATATGCCGCTCGGGGATCATGTTGCGAATGACCCGGGCAATCATTTCGCTTCCGGCCGCCGACTGCAGCAAGTGCTCGATATCGATACCGTATGAGTGCAGTGTCTCGGTCCCTGCAAAACCGAGCCATTCAAGAATGTGCGCCGGTTTGCGATAGAGCTTTACCAGTTCCGCGTCGTGATTGCCGCAAAGCGCGAAACGCTGAAACCCCGGCGGCGGGCTCTTACTCAGGAACTCCAGCACCGCACTCGAATCAGGACCGCGGTCGACATAATCGCCGAGCATGACGATAAGTTTCGGCCCCGGAATGCGCGCTGCGTCCTCCTCGATGCGGCGATGCGCCTCGACGAGCTCCTTATAACATCCGTGAATATCGCTCATCGCATAGACCGCAGCGAACTCGCCCTCGGCAAACGTCAGCCGAGCGCGTCCTTTGCGGTTGCCGGCCAGTATCCGTATCTGTTGTCGCCACGGCCCGAGATAGTTAAACATGTAACCCATATATGAGGTCCGACAGCCCTCGAGGGTGTCGGAAAAGCTCCAGTTCCTGCCCATCCTTGCATGGGTATCAGGCTCAGTGTTCAAAAATATTGGCCCGATCACGGCCTCAGCGAAATTGTAAACCCCGCGTGAAGAGGCTATCGGGCCGTCGCTCGTGAACCGACAGCACTTTTCCCGCGTCGTCGATCGCTGCCGGAACGGTCTCCTCCCCACCGAACACTGAGCCTCGCGTCGAATCACCCAATCCTCACTTGATCCCTTCCGGCTTTCATGCGGAGCGGCTTTCGCAGGCACATCGTGCTGCCCCTGACGCAACGTCCCCGCGACAGCGAAATTATGATTGCGAGAAACGCAATTTGTATTCGGCCGTTTTAGAAGGACATCACGGTCAATATCGCGCTGTATTTTGGTAGATGAGGGTTAATTGAGCGTTAAGCCGTATTATTCGTTCCAGCAGCGGCTGTGTCGGCCGCTAGTTCTCCAAACCACAGAACTTCCGGCGATCGGATTTCCACAGGCGACACCTCCGAAAAAGCTGCATAAATCAACTATAGCGAGAGCCTGTAGAAAAAAATGAACGCTTAAGCTTATCACGCTTGACGCTACTGCACCGGCGCATGATGATGGCGCATTGCGAGCGTGAATGACATTCTTTACCGGGATTCTCAGATCCAAAACTGCGGGGTGCAAAGTGGAAACTGCGGTTGATTCGAAACTTATCGAGGCGATCAGCTACGACGAAGACAGCCGGCATCTACGGGTCTATCTGACAAACGGTCAGAGGCGGGAATATGAAGGCGTCCCCAAGGGCGTTGTCGTCGGCTTGACGATGGCGGAATCCCCGGGAAATTTTTATATGACGGCAATCAGGGGCAAATATCCTCCCCGCCCCTAATGTGATCTTCATTTCAGCTAAAATGCGAGACCGGCATCACCGGCCCCGCAAATCAGCGTCACCGACCGCGGCACATTCCATCAGTAGCCGCTGAAGAAATCGCGAACTGCATTGATCTCGAGCGGCGCAATCTCATGGCCGCCGGGATGCCAGACCGTTCTGACATCAGCGCCGCGATCCTTCAGATGCTCCGACAGCGCCTCGGTCATCGGGGCGGGAGCAATCGGATCGCGCTGCCCGGCCGTGACCAGCACCTTTCTCCCCGCAAGAGTTGCCTGAGCTTCGGGCTGAAATGGAATGAGCGGGTGCATCAGAACTGCGGCGTCGAATATGCCTTTTTCGATCAGCACATTGGCGAGAATGTTTGCGCCATTCGAAAAACCCAGACCGAGAATTTGGGAAGCCTGGTGCTTCTCAGCCAATGCCTTGACATAGGCGGCCATCTTCTCCGTCGCCCGTGAGAGGTCGGCCATGTCGTAGACCCCCTCCCCGGTGCGCCGGAAGAACCGCGCCGCACCATGTTCGGAAACGTCGCCGCGTGGCGAGAGAACCGTCGCTTCGGGCAGCAGGCGCCGGCCGAAATCGAAGAACTGGTTCTCGTCGCCACCGGTGCCATGCAGCACCAGCAGGATGGGTCTATAAGGTGCACCGGCATGCAGCCGGTGCACATATCCAGTTTCGGTCATAGCGCCTCTCCTTACGCTTCGAGCGGCTGCAGGTGCTGCTCGAGCAACGCGCGAAGATGGGCGTGCTGCTGGGGCAGCTTCAGGGCTTCGCCGAGATGGGCCGTATCCTCGTCGCGGTTGAACCCCGGCTCATTGGTCGCGACCTCGAACAGCACGCCGCCCGGCGTGCGGAAATAGATCGCCCAGAAATAATCGCGGTCGATCACCGGGGTCACCTGATAGCCGGTGTCCATCAGCGCCTTACGCACTTCGAGCTGCTTCTCGCGGTTTTCGACGGCGAAGGCGACGTGGTGAACGGAGCCAGCACCGGGAAGCGCGCGGGCAATGTTCGGCATAGTCTCGAGATCGATGAGATGCGCGCCGTTGCCGTCAGGCTTGATCAGCCGCTTGACCCCATCCCGTTCCTCGGCGACCTCGTAGCCCATGAACCTCAGGAGTTCGGCGGTGGCGCCTTCATCCCTGAGCCGCATCGCCACGGAATGGAAGCCGCGGATGGCGTGGTCTTCGCTGATGCCGCCATGGGTCCAGGCCATACGCGCATCGTCCTTGACCTCGACCAGCGCAAAGCCGTCACCGTCAGGACCCGAAAAGTTCAGGCGCTTCTCGCCGAAACTTTCCTCGGCCTTCAGCCCGCCAATATTCAACGCGCTGAAACGATCGCTCCAGAAGCCGAGCGAGCCTTGCGGAACGGAGAACACCGTCGTGCCGACCTCCCCGGTGCCGGGACGGCCCTGCGCCATCTGCGGGAACGGGAAATAGGTCATGACAGTGCCGGGCGCACCGGTCTCGTCGCCATAATAGAGGTGATAGACATCAGGCGCGTCGAAATTGACAGTCTTCTTGACGCGGCGCAGTCCAAGCGCATTGGTGAAGAACTGATTGTTGGTTCGGGCGTCCTCCGCCATCGACGTGACGTGGTGCAGACCCTTGATTTGATCGAGCATGTGAGACCCCTTTTCTTGTCTGCAATTTGCAGGCTTTCGATGGGGCTAAGATGCGCGCTGAAACTCCGGGGGAACAGACCCCCAGACCAAAACGCATTGTCTTCTTTTAGTGAACGAACACCGGCTTGCGTTCACACCTCGACATCTTCGGGATCGGCCGGCAACTGCCAATCGATCGGGGACCGCCCGCGCGACTGCAGGAAATCATTCGCCTTCGAAAAATGCCCGCAGCCGAAAAATCCGTTATGGGCCGAAAGCGGCGAAGGATGCGGCGCCCTGAGCACGAGATGCCGCGTCGTATCGACAAAAGCCGCCTTGCGCTGGGCATAGGAGCCCCAGAGCATGAAAACGACGGCTTCGCACTCGTCGTTGACTTTGCGGATGACGGCGTCGGTGAAGCGCTCCCACCCCTTGCCCTGATGGGCGGCCGCCTGCCCTTCCTCGACAGTCAGCACGCTGTTCAGCAGCAGCACGCCCTGCCTTGCCCAATGTTCGAGAAAACCGTGACGCGCCGGCGCTATGCCAAGATCCGTCTGCATCTCCTTATAGATATTGATGAGCGAGGGCGGGATGCGCACGCCCGGCCGCACGCTGAAACACAGCCCATGGGCCTGCCCCAGCCCGTGATAGGGATCCTGCCCGAGAATGACGACCTTGACGCTGAAGATCGGCGTCAGGTCGAGGGCGCGGAAATATTCACTGCCCCGGGGGAAAATGCGCTTACCGCCCTGCTTCTGCGCGACAAGAAAGGATTTGAGCTGCTGCATATAGGGGCTTGAGAACTCCCCAGCCAAGGCGGCTTTCCAGCTCTCTTCGAGACTGACTGATGTATCGCTCATCCAGCAAACCCTTCGCATATGCCGAAACAACGGACACACGGTTCTAACAAAATCGATCTACGCTGCAATGCCTGTCGGCTCGGCAATGGGTCCAGGCAGATAGAATCGGCGAAAGAAGGTTGCGATGGCTGTCCGAGGCACGGCCGTCCGTGTTTAACTATATGACGGCTTTGGTATTTACGCCGGCTGGCAGCCTGAGTAGAACCTTATGATAAACCGGAGACATGTCTTCAAATGAAATTCGGCACGAGCGGCCTTCGCGGACTTTCAGTGGATCTCAAGGGACGCGCCTCTGCGCTTTATGCGACGGCGTTCGGCAGATATCTGCTGCAGACCGGCAGGGCGCAACTCGGCGACGCCATTCTGATCGGCCGCGATTTTCGCGATTCGAGCCCCGATATTTCGGGAAATTGTGCCGGCGCACTCACCGCACTCGGCTTCCGGGTATTGGACTGCGGCAATGTCCCGACACCCGCCCTTGCCCTCTATGGCCTCGAGAGCAACGCTGCATGCCTGATGGTGACGGGCTCGCATATTCCGGCAGACCGCAACGGCATCAAGTTCTATCGCCCGGACGGCGAGATCGACAAATCGGACGAGGCTCATATCACCGCATCGGCGGCCGAGATCGAGCGAACAGGTGAGACCGTTGCAGAGGCCCCGGCTGAAACCGAAGATCATGAGGCGATCTGCCGTCAGCTGTTTTTCCAACGCAACGCCGACCTGCTGCCGCAAGGCGCACTGTCCGGCTTGAAGATCGGCGTCTACCAACACAGCACCGTCGCCCGTGATATGCTGGTTGACGTTCTCGCCCATTATGGCGCCGAGATCATTGCTCTTGGACGTTCGGAGAGTTTCATTCCCGTCGACACCGAAGCCGTTTCCGACGAGACGATCACGCTAATGAAACGCTGGGCGTCCGAGCACAAATTCGATGCGATCGTCTCGACCGATGGCGACGGCGACCGTCCGCTGGTGGCAGACGAAACCGGCATGCCGCTGCGCGGCGATCTTCTCGGCCTTGTCGCAGCCAATTTTCTCGGCGCCGGCACGGTCGTGACGCCCGTGACCTCCAATTCCGGCATCGAGGCCGCTGGCTCTTTCGCTGTCAAGCGCACCCGCGTCGGTTCGCCTTTCGTCATCGCAGGCATGGAAGAGGCCGTAGCCGCCAGCAAAGATCATGTCATGGGCTTCGAAGCCAATGGCGGGCTGCTGACCGCAACCCCTTTCGATATCAACGGCAGATCCGTGCGCGCCTTGCCGACGCGCGACTGTTTTCTCCCGATGCTTGCAATCCTGTCGCTCGCCGCCCTTCGCAGGCAGCCGCTTTCGGCCGTTGCCGCCTCCTACCATCTGCCCTTTGCCGCCGCCGATCGCCTAGAGAATTTTCCGTTGGAGACGAGTGCTGCGCTGATGGAGCATCTGCGCGCCTCCGGTGAAAACCTTGCCGCTTTCCTGCAGCCGATCGGCGAGGTGGCGGCGAAATCCGACATAGACGGACTTCGCGTGACGCTGAAAGACGGTAGAATCATACATTTTCGCCCCTCCGGCAATGCGCCCGAAATGCGCTGCTACGTCGAAGCCGGCAGCGAAACCGCAGCCCTGGATCTGCTGAAGGCTGGGCTCACCCGAATAATGCACTGGGCAAACGCCCGCTGAACATGCCACGAACAAGCTTTTTTCAAGGAACCCGCCTATGACGCAGAAAATCGTTCCCGTGATCATGGCCGGCGGCAAAGGCACGCGGCTCTGGCCGCTTTCCCGTGCCACCGCCCCGAAACAGTTCATCCAGTTCGTCGGCAATAAGACGTTGTTTCAGGAGACGCTCGAACGCGTTTCCAACCCGGAGCTCTATGAAGCCCCGATCATCGTCACCAATGAGGAATTTCGCTTCCTGGTCGCCGAGCAGGCCCGTACGCTGGGCATTCCGCTCGCCGCGGTGCTGCTTGAGCCGGTCGCCCGCAACACCGCCGCCGCGGTGGCCGCCGCCGCTACCCTTGCCGCCGAGCTTTTCGGCAAGAACACCATCATCCAGATGCTCGCCTCGGATCACGAGATCCTCGCCGACAAGAGCTATTTCGATTGCATCCGCATCGCCCGGAATGCTGCAGCCGACGGCAAGCTCGTTACCTTCGGCATCAGCCCCACCGAGCCGGCAACCGGCTACGGCTATATCGAAATCGGCGATGCGCTTGAAAATGGCGCCCACAAGGTCAGCCGTTTTGTGGAAAAACCGGCATTGGAAAGGGCCGAGCAGATGCTTGCCGACGGCGGCTTCTATTGGAACTCCGGCATCTTCATGTTCCCGGTGGAGGAACTCATCGCCGAGCTGCAGGAATATGCGCCCGATGTGCTGAAAGCAGCGAGCAAAGCCGTTTCCAAGGCAAGCCGCGACCTCGACTTTACCCGTCTCGACGCCGACCATTTCGCCAAGAGCCCCGATATCTCAATCGACTACGCGATTATGGAAAAGACCTCCAAGGCCGCTGTCGTCCCCTCGCCGTTCAAATGGTCGGACATGGGAAGCTGGGATGCCGTTTGGAAATCTGGCGTGCGTGATGACAACGGCAATGTCGCTGCCGCAAACACCACCGTCGTCAACACGCGCAACTCGTTGGTCATGACCCACGGCGTGCATCTTGCAGTACAGGGCATGGAGGATGTGGCCGTCATCGCCAGCGAGGACGCCGTCTATGTCGGACCGCTCAAAGACAGCCAGAATGTCGGGCAATTGGTCAAGATGCTGGCCTCCTCTTCCGCCACGGCGAAATTCACCGAAACCCATCCGACATCCTATCGTCCCTGGGGCGGCTATACCTCGATCTTCAACGGCGATCGCTTCCAGGTGAAGCGTATCTTCGTGACGCCGGGCAAGAAGCTCTCGCTGCAAAAACACCACCATCGCTCCGAACACTGGGTCGTCGTCAAGGGAACCGCCGAGGTGACGGTCGGAGAAACCGTGCGGATGCTGCGCGAAAACGAGAGCGTCTATATTCCGCTCGGCGAAGTCCATCGTCTGGCCAACCCCGGCAAGATCCTCCTCGAACTGATCGAGGTGCAGACGGGCTCCTATCTCGGCGAGGACGACATCATCCGCATCGTCGATGAATTCGGAAGAACGTGACGTCGCCGCCGGACTGGCGGCCCCAAACAATGCCGCCTTTTCCGGCGCGACCGCCATCGCTGTTGAATTCTCTATCGGACTTCTCGTAGAATGGACGCACCGAGAGACATGACCGGAGATATCCCCTGATGCGCATCCTGCCCGCCCTCGCCGGATTTCTTTTAATCATGGCCCCGGCAATGGCGTTTGCCGAAGCCGGAAAGATGCGAACCGCAAGCGAAGCTGAAATCCGCGAGCACCTGCCGGGCACGTCGGAGCTGAAAGAAAGCAGCAACGGTTACGAATATCGCCAGGGCAACAGCAATGGCTACAAGATAACCAATGGCCAAGTGTGCGTCCGGTTTGCCAATAAGTCGACCGACTGCGTCAGTGTGAAGACCGACGGCGAGAAATTTCAGATGATCGACAAGAAAGGCGGCAGGACGAAGTTTTGACTTTGACCGGCAGCTTATTTTGCCGGTGAAGTTTCACCGTCCCTGTCGAGAACGAATTCTGCGATCAGACCGGAATGGTTCGAGCCAAGATTGTCATCGAGATGTTTCAGCGATGTCAGATGAAGCGGCGCGCGCGCAAATATGTGATCGATGGCGATCCCCAATGAGCCGGCAGCAATCGGCCATGTCGCCGGTTCGGGCACGATTGTCTTCAGTCCCTGTTTGCGCAGGAAAGCCTGGATGCTCGGGGCAATCGACGAAGAGTTGAAATCGCCTGACAGCACCACAGGGCCGTCGATCGAGCCGAGCGTTTTCGCGAGATCTTCCAATTCAGCCATCTGGAAATCGTCGAAATATGGTTTGCTCAGATGCGCCGATACCAGATTGACGGTTTCGCCGCCGAAGTCGACGCTCGATATAACCAGCCTGTTTTTCCGCAGACTGCCCATGCTAACGACCTGCTGGTTGAGGAATGGGCGTTTGGACAGCACCAGCGTATCGCACGTATCCTTCCCGGTGTCGCAACCGATATGATAGGGATAGGCCTTGAACAATTGCTGCAGATGGAAGGCCAGCGGCTTTGCTTCAAGCAAATTGACGACATCGGCATTCGACGCGATCACCATGTCGGTAATGGCAGTCGAGTTTTTCCAGTTGTCGATCGCGATGTTGAACGACATCAGACGAAAAAGCGGCGGCCTGTCCGTGCCTCTACCGCCCTCCGAAAACTCGCCCAGCATGATGACGCCGTGAGCGATGAGAAGAAGCGAGACGAACAGAAGGACGAAGCCGTAAATCTGTCGCCTGACAGCCAGAATCACAAGGCTGGCGGCAACAAAGAGGACACCGAGGTGAAGCTGAAAGCTGTAGAGAAAGGACAGCAGCCAGAAGTTCGTGACATAGCGCAAGGATACGATCGCGATTGCAACGGTCAGAAACGCGCAGAGAATCCAATAAATTATCTCTCTCATCGATCCTGACCTGCTTGCAGACGACCCGCCGGCCATAACATGCAGGCCGGGATGTTGCAACGCAGCATAACGGCCGATGGCCGCGGCCGGGCTTTGGACGATACCGGCGGCCCTGCGTCATCCTGCAGGGCAGCGGGCAAAATGCCGTCAACCGCAGCAAAGGCCGCTGCCGCCTTCTCTTTCAAAGATCTATCGACTCGGCGTCTTCTTATCTTGTAAGTGGGGTCACGCGATACGGAATCGGCTTTTGCCGTCGGCAGCGAGCCGAGAGAAGGTGGGAATGCGCTACTTCATTACCGGGACGGCCGGCTTCATCGGTTTTCATCTGGCCAGGCGCCTGCTGCAGGAAGGCCACGAGGTCACCGGCTTCGACGGCCTCACTCCCTATTACAACGTCAAGCTCAAGGAGATGCGCCATGCAGCACTCTCCCAGTTCCCGGCCTTCAAACCGGTCATCGCTATGCTCGAAGATCGCGAAGCGCTTGAGGCAGCGGTTGTCGCGGCCAAGCCGGACATCCTGATCCACCTCGCCGCCCAGGCCGGCGTGCGATACAGCCTGGAAAATCCCGAGGCCTATCTTCGATCGAACGTCGAAGGCTCGTGGAACATCATGGAAATCGCCCGGCGCGTCGAAATCCGTCACCTGATGCTGGCCTCGACGTCATCGATCTACGGCGCCAATGCGACCGTTCCCTTTCACGAGACCGATCGCGCCGACGAGCCGCTGACCATCTATGCGGCGACGAAGAAATCGATGGAACTGATGGCGCACAGTTATGCCCATCTGCATAAAATCCCGACGACGGCCTTTCGCTTCTTCACCGTTTACGGGCCGTGGGGCCGTCCCGACATGGCGTTGTTCAAATTCACCAAGAACATGCTTGAGGGACAGCCGATCGAGATCTACGGCGAAGGCAATATGAGCCGTGACTTCACCTATATCGACGATCTCGTTGAGGGGATCGTCAGGCTGTCGGCAATCGCCCCTGGTGAGGATAACCGTCTGGACAACGTGGCTGTCGAAACGCTTTCGCGCCAGGCGCCCTTTCGGGTCGTCAATATTGGCGGCGGCCAGCCGGTCAGCCTGATGGATTTCGTCGAAACGGTGGAGAAGGCACTCGGCCGTCCGGCCATCCGCAAGATGCTGGCGATGCAGAAAGGCGACGTGCCGCGCACCTTCGCGGCCCCCGATCTGCTAGTTGCGCTGACGGGTTACAAGCCGGATACGACTTTGGATGTCGGCGTCAAGGCCTTCGTCGACTGGTATCTCGACGTCCGCGGCCAACTCGACGCCTAATTGGGTTACCTCAACGCCGACCCGAATTGTTCCCATAACCGGGAATATCAGGGGAGAAACGTCACCGCCGCAACCGCGTCGACCGCCTTCGAAAACACATAGTCGACGACAACGGTCAGCTTCTGCGAGCAGGTCTTGAGCTGATAACCCTCGCCTCCGATTTCAGCAGGGCTGCGCAGGACGAAAGGAACGCCCGGGCGCACGAAACCGGCGCGTGTCGTCAACGGAATTTCCGGCGAATGGCCAATGGCGGAGGTGTACATCAGGTCGCGGCCGAGGCTGGCGGGGCCGATGGCGAGCGCCGGCCCGGCAGCAGTGATGCTCAGAGTCAAAGCGATGGTGGCAACAATTTTGTGCATGTCGAAGTCCCCGTTTGCGGATCGGCGGGCTTCGCTTTGCCCGTCTCCAAACGATCGACGCGTCTGTCCACGCTTCGGTCGCTTTCATGAGACCACTCTACACATCAGTATTTGCAGGGCTTTTAAGCGGATCAGTCAAATTTTATGAAATTCGGCTTTCTGTCCCGATAGGGCACACGTGAAACGCCCCGAGGTCGCCAAGGCAAGATCGGCGGAATAACGAGGGACGCTGACCGCAATCTAGAGAACGCGATCCAGCTTCTTGTTGATATGCAGATTGGGCATCAATCCCGCACTTTGCGCGGCATGATAGGATTCGCGCGCCGCATCGAACGAGATCGACCACATGATGGCGCTCAGGAGCAGCGCAATAATATAAATTTGAATACGCATCTCATCGGCGATACGGAAAGAGCAAGGCAGTTTTGTGTCAAAAAATGACCGCGAAAATAGAAAAAATCGGCGGGCTTTTTCCCCGCGCGTTTGGCATCAGACATATTAGTATCGCGCGAATTTTGGCTACTGTTAGCAGCCAACCCCGAGGCTCGAGAGCCCTCGGAGGTCCCTCCGCCAGGGGCCTCTTTGCTTTTTTACCGACATTTACCGCAGGCGGCTGACATCCCCGATATATCGAGCTTGGCGAAGAATATATCAATCGATTGACTTATTTCGCGATCGGCGTTATAAAACTGTCATGAGTCAGGAACACGACACCCAAAACCCGCCAGCATCCGCCCGCGCCGAGGCCGCGCGCCAGAAGATGTTGGCCGCCGCTCTCGACGTCTTCGGCCGCTACGGTTTTGACGGCGCCTCGACACGGCAGCTGACCGAAGCCGCCGGCGTCAATCTGCAGGCGATCCCCTATTATTTCGGCAGCAAGGAAGGCCTCTATATCGCCACCGCCGAATATCTGATGGCCCGCATCGATACCCATGTCGGCGACATGAGAGCGCGCATCGGCACGCGCCTCATGGCGCTCGACGCCGCCGGCGAAAGGCTTGGCGAAACGCAAGCCCGTCTGTTCCTCACAGAAATTCTCCAGACGATGGTGACGCTTTTCGTCGGCAAGGAATCGGAATCCTGGGCGCGCTTCCTGATCCGCGAACAGATGGAGCCGACCGAAGCCTTCGCACGGATCTATCAGGGCATCATGCGGCCGATGATCGAGATGGGCCGGCGGCTGATCGGCGCCATCCTGGGTGAAGATCCCGCCTCGGAACACGTGCGCCTGCGCACCTTCAACCTTATCGGCAGCATCCTTGTGTTTCGCGTCACCCACGCGGCCGTGCTTGCCCAGATGGAATGGGACGCCGTTGGTCCGAAACAGGTGGAAACCTTGCGCGGCCTCGCCGCCGAACTGGTCGATATGCTCGGTCCATCGACGAAGGGAGGCGTAGCATGAAACGCCTCGTCTTCGTCGCCCTCCTTCTCCTCGTTGCGGCAGGCGCCGCCGCCTGGTGGTACGGCCTGCCTGAAAAGTTCGGCTGGCTGCCCGAGACCCGCCGCGAATTCGTCCTTTACGGCAATGTCGATATCCGCCAGGTCTCGCTCGGCTTCCGCGTCAGCGGCCGCCTCGCCGAACTCGGCGTCGACGAAGGCGATGTTGTCAAGAGCGGTACGGTGCTGGCGAAGCTCGATGCCGCACCCTATGAATTCGCCGTCCGTTCGGGCGAGGCCAACGCCGCGGCCCTTCGGGCGACGCTCGACAAGCTGAAGGCGGGTCCCCGCCCAACCGAGATCGCCCAGGCGCGCGCCGCCTATGACGAAAGCCTCGCCGATCTCGAAAATGCCAACCTCGCCTATGACCGAGCCCGCCAGCTTCGTCCGCAGGGCACGATTTCCGAAGCGACGCTCGACCAGGCGACCGCTGCAAAGGCAATGGCCGCCGCCCGCTCCGAGTCCGCCAACGAGGCGCTGAAACTGCTGCAGGAAGGTTCGCGCGTCGAGGATATCGCCGCCGCCGATGCACAGCTGAAGGCTGCGGAGGCAACGCTGGCCTCGGCCCGCACATCGCTTGCCGATACCGAACTGCGCGCACCGAACGACGGCGTCATCCTCTCGCGTGTGCGGGAGAATGGAGCCATCGTCTCGCCGGCCGATACCGTCTTCGTGCTCTCCCTGACCGAGCCCGTCTGGGTGCGCAGCTATGTCGCCGAGCCCGATCTCGGCCGCATCCACCCCGGCATGAAGGTTTCCGTCGCTTCCGATACGGCGCCTGACAGGCCGTATGACGGCACGATCGGCTTCATCTCGCCGGTCGCCGAATTCACCCCGAAATCGGTGGAGACACCGGAACTCAGGACTGATCTCGTCTATCGCCTGAGGATCGTCATCGACAAACCAGGCCCGGATCTGCGCCAGGGCATGCCGGTCACAGTGCGTCTTCCGACACGTGCGGCAGACGGACGATGACCGCCGCCGAAACCGCCCCCCAGACAGAGCGGGACGACAGGCCGCTCGTCCGGATCGACGGCGTCACCAAACGCTTCGGCGAAGCGCCCGCAGCCCTCGACGCCGTCTCCGGCATCATCGGTGGCGGTGCGATCACCGGCCTCGTCGGCCCTGACGGCGCCGGCAAGACGACGCTGATCCGTCTGATGACCGGGCTGATGCTGCCCGATGCGGGGACAGTGGAGGTTCTCGGCTTCGACACCAGGAAGAACGCCGCCGGCATCCAGGCGGCAATCGGCTACATGCCGCAGCGCTTCGGCCTCTATGAGGATCTCTCGGTGCAGGAAAATCTCGATCTCTATGCCGATCTGCGCGGCCTGCCGAAAAGCGAGCGCGCCGGCGCCTTCGACGAACTGCTGACCTTCACCGACCTCAAGCGCTTCACCGGCAGGCTCGCCGGCAAACTCTCCGGCGGCATGAAGCAGAAGCTCGGCCTTGCCTGTGCGCTTTTGAAGAAGCCACGCCTGCTGCTGCTCGACGAGCCCGGCGTCGGCGTTGACCCGATCTCGCGCCGCGACCTCTGGAAGATGGTCGAGAACCTGACGAAGGAAGGCATCGGCGTGCTGTGGTCGACCGCCTATCTCGACGAGGCGGAAGCCTGCGACCATGTCCTGCTGCTGAACCAGGGAAAGCTGCTCTTCTCGGGAAAACCCGCGGAGATGACCGAGCGCGTCAACGACCGGGTCTTCAGGGTGTCTGATGTCGCCGGGCGCCGCCGGCAGGTGCTTGCCGAGCTCCTGCAGGCCGATGGCGTCATCGACGGCGTGATCCAGGGCGAAGCGATCCGCCTGGTGGCCGCCAAGGACAAAAAGCCCGATATCGGCAAGGCGGGCGATGGCGCATCGCTTAGCCCCGCCCCGCCTCGTTTCGAGGATGCCTTCGTCGACATGCTTGGCGGCGGCCCCGGCGGCCGCTCCAGCCTTGCCGAGGCGCAGGAGCCGCTCACGGCTGAGGGCGACCGGCCGGTGATCGAGGCCAAGAGCTTGACGAAACGCTTCGGCGATTTCACCGCCGCCGAGGATATCAGCTTCGATATCCGCCGCGGTGAGATCTTCGGCTTGCTCGGCCCGAACGGCGCCGGCAAATCCACCACCTTCAAGATGCTCTGCGGCCTGTTGAAGCCGACCGGCGGCGAAGGCCGCGTCGCCGGCTTCGACCTTCGCCGCGATGCCGGAAAAGCCCGCAACCAGCTCGGCTACATGGCGCAGAAATTCTCGCTTTACGGCGATCTCACCGTCATGCAGAATCTCGAATTCTTCGCTGGTGTCTATGGCCTGCGTGGGCAGCGCAAGCGCGAACGAATCGCGCTGATGGCCGGCATTTTCGATTTCGGCCGCCACGCCCGCGAGCCCGCCAAGGACCTGCCGCTTGGCCTGAAGCAGCGCCTGGCGCTTGCCTGCGCCGTCATGCACGAACCGCGCGCTCTCTTCCTCGATGAACCGACATCGGGCGTCGATCCGATCACCCGCCGCGAATTCTGGACGCATATCAACGCACTGGTCGAAAAGGGCGTCACCGTGCTCGTCACCACGCATTTCATGGACGAGGCGGAATATTGCGACCGAATCTCGCTGATCTATCGCGGCCGCTCGATCGCGCTCGGCTCGCCGGATGAATTGAAGGCGCGCGTGGCAACGAGAGAGCAACCGGACCCGACGATGGAGGATGCCTTCATCGCCCTGGTGCAACAATCGGAAGCGGAGGATGCCGCATGAGCGCCTCTTCCGGTCGGCGTCGGCGTCTTTTTGCCCTCGTGCGCAAGGAGAGTTTCCAGGCGATCCGCGATCCGAGCAGCATCCTCATTGCCTTCGTGTTGCCGCTGATCCTGCTCTTTCTCTTCGGCTACGGCGTCTCGCTCGACACGACCCGCACCCGCATCGGCCTCGTGACCGAGGAACTGACGCCGCTGACACAGGACCTGTCGGCGAGCTTCCAGGCCTCGCGCTATTTCGATGTTGCAATGGGCCGCGACCGGCGACTGTTCGAGGAAGATCTCGTACTCGGCAAGGTGCGCGGCATCGTCGTCATCCCGGCCGATTTCACCACGCGTTACACTGCAGCCAACCGTCCCGCCATCCAGGTGATCGTTGATGGTTCCGACCCGAACACCGCCAATTTCGTCCAGAACTACGCCCAGGGCGCCGTCGCCAACTGGGAAGAGCAGCGGCAGGCCGACGTCGCCTCCCGTAGTCCCGCCATCGCGGTCGAGCAGCGCTTCTGGTTCAATCCGGAGCTCAAGAGCCGCAATTTTCTCGTGCCCGGCTCGATCGCCATCGTCATGACGCTCGTCGGCACGCTGCTGACCTCGCTCGTCGTCGCCCGCGAATGGGAACGCGGCACCATGGAGGCGATGATGGCGACGCCGGTGACAGCGGTCGAACTGCTCACCGGCAAGATCCTGCCCTATTTCCTGCTCGGCCTCACCTCGATGACGCTCTGCGTGCTACTCGCGGTCTTTCTCTTCGGCGTGCCGTTCCGCGGCTCCGTCGCCGCCCTTTACGCGCTTTCGGCCGCCTTCCTGATCCCGGCGCTGGGGCAAGGCCTGTTGATCTCGACCGCAACGAAGAACCAGTTCCTCGCCTCGCAGCTGGCGCTGATCTCAGCCTTCCTGCCGGCCTTCCTGCTCTCGGGCTTCCTGTTCGAGATCAATTCCATGCCGAGGATTATCCAGTGGATCACCTTCATCGTGCCGGCGCGTTACCTGATCCCCAGCCTACAGACAGTGTTTCTCGCCGGCGATATCTGGCCGATGTTCGCAAAGGCAATCGCCGTCATGCTGGCGATCGGAGCCGTCATGTTCGTGCTTGCGGCCCGCAGCACCCGGAAGAGGATCGGCTGAGATGGGATGGACAAGGCTCTACGCCCTCATCATCAAGGAGCTGCTCGCCGTGCTGCGCGACCCCAAGGGCCGCGCCATCCTGATCGGCCCACCGATCGTCCAGCTTCTGGTCTTCTCCTATGCCGCCACACTCGAAGTGCGCAATGTCGACGTGATGATCCTCAACCGCGACAGCGGTCACTGGGGCCAGGAGCTGATCGAGCGTATCGACGGCTCGCCGACCTTCCGCCGGATCGCGATGGCGGGAAGCCAGGCGGATATCAGGATGGCGATCGATAACCAGACGGCCATCGCGGCAATCGAGATCGGCCCGGACTTTTCGCGCAATATCGAGGCGGGAACGCCTGTTGATCTGCAGGTGGTGCTCGACGGTCGCCGTTCCAATGCCTCACAGATCGTCGCCGGCTACCTCTCGCAGATCGGCGGCGCCCTTGCCGCCGAAACACCGGCAGGCAGACGCGCCGGCGCCGGCATTGTCTCGTCGGTGCCGCGCAACTGGTTCAACCCGAACCTCACCTACCAATGGTTCATGGTGCCGAACCTGATCGCCAGCATCGCGCTCTTGATTGGCCTGATCGTCACGGCCTTGTCGATCGCCCGCGAGCGCGAGCTCGGCACATTCGACCAGTTGATGGTCTCGCCGCTGCGCCTGCACGAAATCCTGATCGGCAAGCTGATCCCGCCGATGATGATCGGCCTCTTCCACATCACCGTCTATATCCTGGCCGCCGTCTTCCTGTTCGAGGTGCCGCTCCGCGGTTCGCTATTCCTGCTTTACGGCAGCGCGGTTTTCTATCTCGGCTCGGTCGCCGGCCTCGGCCTCTTCATTTCGGCGCTGTCGATGACGCAGCAGCAGGCGATCCTCGGCGCCTTCCTGTTCATGGTCCCGGCCATGCTGCTCTCGGGTTTCGCGACGCCGATCGAGAACATGCCGGCATGGCTGCAGCCGGTGACGCTGATCAACCCGCTGCGTTATTTCCTGGTGATCGTCAAAGGCGTTTTCCTCAAGGATATCCCCCTGAGCGAGGTTGTGAACCAGACGATCCCGCTGGCGCTGATCGCCGGCGTCACACTCAGCGCTGCCGCCTGGCTCTTCCGCCGGCGCCTGGAATAATCCAATACCGCCACATGCTTCGGTCGCCTCACAGAATGTGAACCGGCCTGCCAAAGCGTGATTCTCCTGCCGGAACCTCGGATTGGCGTGGTCGTTACCCAAACGCAACCCCAGCAAAGGAGAAGCAAAATGTACAAGATCCTACTTGTCTCCAGCGCCCTTGCGCTGTCGTCTTTTGCCACCAATGCGTTCGCTGATGGCGCCGTGACCGGTGCAGCCGGCGGCGCCATCACCGGCGCGATCGTCGGTGGCCCCGTGGGTGCTGCCATTGGCGGCGTGGCCGGCGGTGTCGCCGGTGCCGTTGTCGATCCGCCGCCGCGCGAGGTCGTCACCTATGTCCAGCAGCAGCCTGCCCCGACCGCCTCGGTGGTGGTCCAGGAGCCCATCGTCGTCGGCAAGCCGCTTCCGGCTGATGTCGTCGTGACGCCGGTGCCCGACAATCCGAAATATGCCTACACCGTCATCAATGATCGCCATGTGATCGTCGAGCCGCGCACCCACCGTGTGGTTCAGGTGATAGAATAATCAAGCAACCGAAGCCGCCTGCTGCGGCTCGGCAACTTCCGGCCCCGCCTCGGCGGGGCCCTTTTTCGTGAGATTGCGGAAACGCATTAATGCTTGTCGCCGGTTCATGCCCTGTAAGCGACGAGCACGGCGCCGCCGGCGATCATGATAACGCCGAGCCAGTTGGGAAGCGTCAGGCGTTCACCCAGGAAGAGCACCGCGAAGACGGCCACGAAGACGACGGATAGCTTGTCGATCGGGGCGACCCGCGCAGCATCCCCGAGCTTCAGAGCCCGGAAATAGCAAATCCAGGATGCGCCGGTGGCAAGGCCGGAGAGCACCAGGAAGAGCCAGCTCCTGCTCGACACCGAAGACGGTTCCTGCCAGTTGCCAGTGATGGAGACCATCATTCCCGCCGCCAGCAGGATAACGATGGTGCGAATGAAGGTCGCGAAGTCGGAATTGACGTTCTCGACGCCGACCTTGGCGAAAATCGCCGTGAGCGCTGCAAACCCCGCGGAAAGAAGCGCCCAAAGCGGCCAGCTTGTCAGAAGGCTTTTCATCCCGCTTGTCCTTGCCCCGTTGCACCTCATCCTAAGGCAAATCAGACCTTCAGCTCGCGCCGCTCGCGCTCGGTCACCATGGCGAGATCCAGCACCTTCTGCAGGTTGGCGGCGTGGCGGAAGTTCGGGTCCGGCTGGACACCGGTTGCCACGGCCTCGGCAAAACGCTCGTAGTTGGTCGCCACCGGTTCAACCTCGATCTGCGTCCAGGTGGCGGTTTCGACACCCTCCCCAAGGCAGCCATGCAGTTCCGAACCGCTGGGGCGGTGGATGACCTCAAGGCTGCCTTTTTCGCCGTAGATGCGCAACTTCAGCTCGTTCAGATGACCTGTCGCCCAGCGGCTGGCGTGGATGACGCCGAGTGCACCATTGGCGAAATCGACCGACATGGTGAAGCTGTCATTGGCATCCAGCATATATTCGCCGATCTGTCCGCCCGGCGCCTTATTGAAGGTCTTCAATCGTGCAAAGACGTGGTCGATGTCGGTCGCTGCGCCATAGGCGGCGAAATCGAGGATATGGATGCCGACATCGCCAAGCACGCCGTTCGAGCCGTGGCCGGTGGAAAGCCGCCACAGCCAGGTCGATTCCGTGCGCCAATCGCCCCAGGCACGCGACACGAGCCAGCTCTGCAGATAGGAGGCTTCCACATGCCTGATCGTGCCGAGCTCGCCTGATAGCACCATCTCGCGGGCGCGCTGCAACGGCGCGACATTGCGATAGGTCAGGTTCACCATGTTGATGACGCCGGCCTTTTCCGCCGCCTCCGTCATCTCCAGCGCCTTCGCATAGTTCTCCGCCAGCGGCTTTTCGCAGAATACATGTTTGCCGGCAGCAATCAGCGCCATGGTCGTCGGGTGGTGGATCCGGTCGGGCGTGACATTCGTCGCCGCATCGAATTCACCCCAGGCGATCGCCTCGTCCAGTGAAAGAAACCGTTTTTCGATATTGAACTTGTCGGCGAAGGCGGAAAGCCGTTCGGGATCGGTGTCGACGGCGCCGACCACCGTCACGCCGTCGATGAGAGAGAAGCGGGCAAGCTGGTTTTTCGCCATCACTCCGGTGCCAAGAACGAGTAGTCGCATGGATGCTCCTCAGCGGTAACCGGCTTCGCCGGCCTGATGCAGTTTCGGGCCGCGTTCGACGATCGGCTCCAGGGCCCTTTCTACCGGCACATTTGGGGCGTCGGTAATTCCAGTCAACGACCCTTGCGGGTTGTACGCCCATTTGACGCCGTTGATCAGCACCTTCTGGATGGTGGCGTCGTGATAGGTCGGATAGGTCTCGTGGCCGGGCCGGAAGTAGAAGATGTTGCCGGCGCCGCGCCGCCAGGTCAGGCCGGAGCGGAACACTTCGCCGCCCTGGAACCAGGAAATGAACACCGTTTCGAGCGGCTCCGGCACCGAGAACTGCTCGCCATACATCTCCTCGTTCTCGAGCTCGAAATGCTCGCCGATGCCGGCGGCGATCGGATGGCGCGGATTGATCGTCCACAGCCGCTCACGCTCGCCCGCCTCGCGCCATTTCAGCGCGCAGGGCGTGCCCATCAGCCGTTTGAAGATTTTCGAGAAATGGCCCGAATGCAGCACAAGCAGGCCCATGCCTTCCCAGACGCGCTTGGCGACGCGCTCGACGACGACATCGGAGACAGCGCCGTGATCCTTATGGCCCCACCAGGTCAGCACGTCGGTTTCGGCAAGCCGGGCTTCACTCAACCCGTGTTCCGGCTCCTGCAGCGTCGCCGTCGTCGCCGAAATGCCGGGATCGGTGTTCAGCGCATTGGCGATCGTCGTGTGCATGCCCTCGGGATAGATCCCCCGGACGATTGCATTGGTAGTCTCGTGGATATTCTCTCCCCAGACGACGGTGCGAATGGCCATGATGTGCTCCTGCAGAAACTGGAAGTATCGATAGGCGGGAAGGCGGGATTCAAAGCGCTTTGGAAAACAGCGCTGGCTGCGCCTCGTCTCCTCCACGTCTCAGCAACACATAGACCTTTGTCAGGAATTTGACAAAGGGGAAAATTTATCGGTGGGATTCTGGTAATGCTGCACGCAATATCACAGCAATATCAATGGGAAACGGATTTGGAAAAGAGATTGACGACGACCACCCCTGAAATGATCAGTCCAAGCCCGACGATCGCCGGCAGATCAAGACGCTGCTTGAAGAATACCAGACCGACCGAGGAAATCAGCACGATTCCCAAAGCGCTCCAAATCGCATAGGCGATGCCGACGGGGATGCTTTTCAGCGTCAGCGACAGGCAATAGAAGGCGGCCGCATAACAGGCGACGACGAGCGCCGTCGGCCCGATTCGGGTAAACTGCTGCGACAGCTGCAGCGCGGTCGTGCCGATGACCTCGAGCACGATGGCAGCAAACAACAGCCCGTAGACGGCGGTTTGGCTCATGGCGAAATTCCTTCGGATTATTTCCCGGTCAGTTCGATAAGGCGATCGATGAGATCCCGTCTCAGAACGCCGTCGATATCATGGCTTTCCAGCGTATCCGCAAACCACAGCCCATCGGCGGCGAAACGCACGAGCTGTGCGTCGAGGGAAGAATCGGTGCCCACATATTCCTCCGCCCGCGCCTGCACCCATCGGCGCCAGCGAAGGCGTAGCCGGGGTTCGGCAAGAAGCGCGATCGTCACCTGCGTCCAACTCCTGGAATCCTCGGGACGATCCCTGAGACCGGATACGGCCCTCACATAGGCGCGGGTGAAGCGGCCCTGCGGCAGCGGATCGCCGCGCATCAGTTCCTCTATATCGGCGTCGAACTTTTCAAGCAGGCTCTCGAACAGGGCATCAAGCAGCGCATTCTTCGTCGGGAAGTGATGCAGCAGCCCGCCCTTGCTGACGCTGGAGGCGGCGGACACCGCATCGAGCGTGACGGCGGCCATGCCTTCGCTGGCAGCAAGGCGCGCCGCGACATCCAGCAACTGCTGGCGCACAAGGACGGGTTGCTTCTTGCGATGGTGAGCGTTCGACATGCGATTAAAAGATACCGTCCGGACGGTTTTGTCAAGGAGAATCGGTCGAAACCCCTGTGCTATAGGCATTATGTGCAAAATGCCGCGGCAGCTTGATGACAGTTGCGATCATTTTACCCCCGGTGCATGAAAGAGATTGTGTGGGGAATGACATTTGGGATGGTTTCGTGACGGAGAAGGTCACCACCCTATATGAAGCGATCGGCGGCGATCCCGTGGTGCGGGCGCTGACGCACCGTTTCTACGAACTGATGGACAAGCTGCCGGAGGCAGGCAACGTCCGCGCCGTGCACCCGCCGAGCCTTCACGGCAGCGAAGAGAAATTCTACGAATATATGAGCGGCTATCTCGGCGGCCCGCCGCTCTATACCGACAAGCGCGGCCATCCACGCCTGCGCAGTCGCCATTTCGTCGCCGAGATCGGCCCCGTCGAGCGCGACGAGTGGCTGCTTTGCTTCCGCCGCGCTCTCGACGAGACGATATCAAGCCAGGCGCTGCGCGACCTCATCTGGGCGCCGGTGGAGCGGCTCGCCTATCACATGCAGAACAAGGAATGACCATGAGCCTGAATGCGCGCCTGGAGCCAGTGCTCTATCTTTTTGCCGGCCTGTTCGGCGTCGCCGGCGTGGCTCTTGCTGCACTTGCCGCCCATGGCGGCGGCGAAGCCAACCTGGCGGCATCCGCATCCGCCATGTGCCTCGCGCATGCTCCTGCGCTGCTGGCATTGGCTCTTGGCACCGCCAAGCTCAAAACCGCCTGGCTGGCCGGTTTGCTCATGATTGTCGGAACGCTGCTCTTTGCCGGCGACCTCATGACCCTGCGTTTCACCGGCGCCGGCCTCTTCTCCTATGCCGCCCCGACCGGTGGCTGGGCGATGATGCTGGGGTGGCTGGCCGTTGCCGCCGGCGCCGTCTTGCGCGAACGGCGTTGAGGAAGTTGGGAAGCTTGACTTCCCGGTTCTGAGGATGGGCCACATCAGAGTAGCCATCCGCAAATTTGGCGGCTGTCGGGAAGCCCTACCTCTCCTCCCTGATTCCTGTGCTTGTCACAGGAATCCAGTGCGCCCAAGTCTTTGGGCGCGGGAGACCCAATTCAGGTCCTATATCATTCACGGCGCGGACGCGTCGTGGCTGGATTCCTGTGACAAGCACAGGAATGAGGGAGGGTGAGGAATGCCTCGCCTTCCCCCTGCAAAATCGCTCGAACCCCGTTATATGCCCTCGACGACGTTGAAACCTTCGAAAACAGGCGGGCCCTTGTACATGGCCTTGCGGTCGCCGGCATTGCGGTGCGCCGCGCGAAAATTCTCGGACTTCGTCCAGTTCTGGAAATCCGCTTCGCTCGTCCAGACCGTGTGCGAGGAATAGAGCGTATAGCCCTCCTCTTCGCTGGCCTTGCCGCGCAGCAGGCGGAATTCGACGAAACCGGGTACCTTGGCCAGGCTGGAATCGCGATTGCGCCAGACTGTCTCGAAATCACCTTCGTTCCCGGCTGTGACCTTGAAGCGGTTCATTGCGATATACATGCGATCTCCTTACGCCTTCCTCTTGCCGGCCCTTGCCGCATACGAGGGAAAGGCGACAACATTATCGCCGTGTGCCGCCGCCGGGCCAAGCGGCCTCGTCGCCGCTTCTCCGGGCATGCGCGCTTCCCAGGTCGGGAACAGCGCCACATTCTGGTAGATCTCCTGGCGTTCGGCATGCTGCCGGAAAAGTTCGTGGAGCTCGGGCACGAGGCCCTCGCCCGTCTGCGCGGCAAGCTTGTGCAGGCCGATCATGGTGAAGCCGTCGGGACGCTGATCGCTCATCGGGAATTGTCTCGCTCGTTCATCGTCTGCAGCGCACGCTCAAGGCTGGACTTGCTGCCGTTGCGCAGCGGGATAAAGGCCTTGCCGAACTTTTTGCAGCCGGTCTTCACGCGCAGGCAGGCATCGTGGCTGATACAGTCGATCGGGCAGAAGACGCAGTCGACCGAAGGCAGCACGGTATCGATTCGGGACACCGCTTCGCGCAGGCCGCCGTCATGATGAAGGAGTTCGGCGCCAAAATTGCTGGCGATCTGGCGAAGATGCGCCACCTGGCAATCACGCCCGCCGACATAGAGGAAACTGCGGCCATCCAGTTTGGAACGCCCGGCGGACGCCTGAGCAACGCCCTCGCCCGCGACGTCGCGGACCTCCCGGTTCGATCCCTTCTTGCCCTTGCGAGCCATATACCCCCCAGTTCACTCGTTGATCGTCACACGATTCCTGCGTGTGCGGGTGGACCTTATTAAACTTGATTTTTGGAGTAAAGTATAAAGTTGATTATTTTTATCATATTTATCGCGAGGTGACCTGAACCTCCTGGATAAAGCTCCAACTGGCCTTACCCCACTCAGGCGGCAACGGCGGAAACGGCGCGGCGCGGCGCACACCATCGAGAGCAGCCTTGTCCAAATCTGGAATACCCGAGCTGCCGGCGACGGAGACTGACGACAACCTGCCGGTTCCATCGATCGTCAATCTGAGACGCACCGAAATCGCCTCGCCCATCCTCTTGTATTCGTCAGGCACTCGAACTGCGCGGCGAATACGCTTCTGCACTTTGCCAGGATAATTGGCTACAGCGGCGCTTCCAACGCCATCACCTCTGCCTGATGTCGTTGACATGCCATTAAATTCAGGCGCGTCCTGACCAGTCGTTACGCCTCTATCCGAATCCCGCCGGTCCGTGCCGTTTTTTCCACCTGTAGGCTCCACCTTTTTCCGAGACGGCTTTTTTTCATCCGGCTTCGGCTTTTCGACCTTCTTGGGTTTCGGCTCCGGCTTTTCTTCGGGTTCGGGAGAAACTTCGGCAGTCTTGACGGGCTTCACTTCCTCTGGTCGAACTTCAGTTGGCGGCACCGCAACCGCCGTCTGTTCTGGTGCCGCAGTCGGCAAGATATCGGGCACCGGCTGTTCCGGCACCACCGTTGCCATGGGCTGAGCGACGAAAGTGTCGGCGGGATTCTGAGAAACAAGAATCTCCGGCTCCGCAGCCACAGCTGACTCAGGCGAAACACGCGTTACTTCTTGAGCAGGCTGAATCGCTTCTGCAGACTCGATCTTAACTGGTTGTGCCTGCTCGGGCTGCATCTCTGTCGGCTGAAGTTCGTCAGTCTCAGTCGTCGATTGAACCGTCTCCGGCTTGACTTCCTCCGCGGCAATTTCATCTGGCTTCAATTCCAGCTCTGGATCACCTGCCGAAGTCTGATCGACATCGGAGTCGCCATACACGATGACGCTGACGGCCTCCCCGGCGTCTTCAATCACTTCGGTCGGTGGCTGCGGCATGACCAAGGCAAGAGCGACCACCAAACTTACATGGAAGATCAGGGAGCAGATGCAGGTCAGCGTCAGCCGCCGTCGCACCGGCTTCTTCTCGTCATCCTGCTTTTCCACCGCCGCATCCATCGGCGGCGCGGAGAGCGGAGCGACCGGTGCGGTTTCCGGATGGTCGGGAAAGGAGGATATCTGCGCAAAACGCGTGTAGTGGATCACCGTTTCGCCGGCTGGCTGCAGCTGCGCATTGCGCAGTTCGGAAAGCTCATGGCCAGGATGCATGCCGGGCATATTGTCGTTCAGGCTACTATCGGCGTCCGCCTCCCCGATGAGCACCTGTCTCGATCTGGACTTCGCTGAAATCGCCATTGTGTACGCCTTAGACAGCCTGAAACATGTCCGCCGGAGATCATCCCCGGCGTTATCTTAGCCCTCGAAGGGAACCGAAATCTGCGAGCGGGTGACGAGACCCTTCATGCATTCGCCCGCAGCCGGCCCGTCGCAGACTGGCGTGTCGTTGATCAGGATGCGGGTCACGCTCTCGCATTTGACATTCGGCATATCGAACTGGCGCACGCGCTTCTTGCCCTGCGGCAGATCGCGGAAATCGAGCACGGTGATGCGGTCGACGGCATTCTTGTCGTTGAAGAAGGCTAGCTCGAAGGAGACCTTGTTGATGGCGGCGGGCAACTGATTCAGCGCCACGAAGGTCATCATGCAGCCCTTTTGCGAGGGCGCGAGCGCATTGAGTTCGACATCGAGGGAAGATGCCGGTGCCGCCTCCTGCGCCTGACATACGCTTGAAATCGCCATCGCCATGCCGGCTGCAACAGCCGCAAACCTACCTGTCATAAAACCTTCTCCGTCATCGGCCCGAGCCGCCCGCAGGCAGCTCCTATCAGCAATTTCGAAAACTTGACCGTAATAGTATCCTATTGCGTCTTTAAAAAACTATGAGTAAGAAAGTCAAGATAAATGTCATCGCAACCGGGCCTCAGATCCCCGGCCTCACGGAATTGCCAACCGAAATGATGGTTGAAAAGCCAGATAACTTTAAGCACGTGCCGCTGCCGAGCGAGCCCGCGGCGCAGCACCGGATCCTCGAAAGCGCAGATCTTTTCCGCGGCACGAACGAGATCATGATCAGACACGAGGGCGTGACCTATCGCCTGAAGATCACCCGTCAGGGCAAGCTCATTCTCAATAAGTAAGGCCAATAGTAGGTAAGACATGACCGAACAGACAAGACCGGCGCCAGCCGAAATCCGGGCGTTTCGCGCCAAAAATCCGAAGATGCGCGAGCGCGATATCGCCGCCCAGCTGAAGATTTCCGAGGCGGCCCTCGTCGCCGCCGAAACCGGCATCAGCGTCACCCGCATCGATGGCAGTGCGCTGAAATTTCTCGAACGCGTCGCGAGCCTCGGCGAAGTGATGGCGCTGTCGCGCAACGAAAGTGCCGTGCACGAAAAGATCGGCGTCTTCGAAAACATCAAAAGCGGCATACAGGCCGC
Organism: Rhizobium redzepovicii; assembly: GCF_019793435.1. GTDB lineage: Bacteria > Pseudomonadota > Alphaproteobacteria > Rhizobiales > Rhizobiaceae > Rhizobium > Rhizobium redzepovicii. The sequence continues at coordinate 55,182 of NZ_JAILYH010000016.1, forward strand.
AATCGTTCTCGGCGAGAATATCGACCTGCGCATCTTCCCGAGCCGCTGGGAACATGGCTTCGCCGTATCGAAGAAGGATGGCGATCAGCTGCGCCTTAGCCTGCAATATTTCGACAAGGCGGGCAACGCCGTGCACAAGGTGCACCTGCGCCCCAATTCGAATGTCGAGGCCTATCACGCGCTGGTCGCCGCGTTGAAGCTGGAAGACCAGTCGCAGGACTTCGTCGAGGCCGAGACCTCAGAGACCGTCGATGAAACCGCCGACGTCAGCCGCGACGAGCTGCGCGACAACTGGAGCAGGCTCACTGACACGCACGAGTTCTTCGGCATGTTGAAGCGCCTGAAGATCGGCCGCCAGGCGGCCGTGCGCAGCGTCGGCGACGACTATGCCTGGAAGCTCGATAACAGCGCGACCGCGGAGATGATGCATGCCTCGGTGAAATCCGGCCTGCCGATCATGTGCTTCGTCGCCAATGACGGCATCGTCCAGATCCATTCCGGCCCGATCTTCAACGTTCAGGCCATGGGCCCATGGATCAATATCATGGACCCGACCTTCCATCTGCATCTGCGCCAGGATCACATCGCCGAGACTTGGGCGGTGCGCAAGCCGACCAAGGACGGCCACGTCACCTCGCTTGAGGCTTACAATATGCAAGGCGAGATGATCATCCAGTTCTTCGGCAAACGGAAGGAAGGATCCGACGAACGCGCCGAGTGGCGCGAGATCATGGAAAACCTGCCGCGGGCAGCAAGTGTCGCCGCATAAAGGATTGCAACGATGACGATGCGTAACAATCTGCGCCGGATCCGCCCTTGGCAATTGGCCCTGACGGCGGCCGTCATGGCACTGCCGCTGATCCCGTCGGCACCGGCGCTCAAAGGCCTCGCCTTCGTCCGCCCCGCCCACGCCGAGGAAAAGAAGCTCGACACCTCGCGCCTGGTTTCCGTCGGCGGCGATATCACCGAGATCGTCTATGCGCTCGGCGAGGAAAGCCGGTTGATCGCCCGCGACACGACGAGCACCTATCCGGAGGCGGCGCTGAAGCTGCCCAACGTCGGTTACATGCGGGCGCTCTCGCCTGAAGGCATCCTTGCCATGAACCCGACGGCGATCATCGCCGTCGAGGGGTCAGGCCCGAAGGAGGCGCTGGCCGTCCTGAAAAATGCCAGCGTGCCCTTCGAGACCGTGCCGAGCCCTTTTACCCGCGATGGCATCATCGCCAAGATCGATCGCGTCGGCGCGCTGCTTAACGTGCCCGAAAAGGCGAAGACGCTTGAGGAAAATGTAGCGGCTGATCTCGATGCGGCGATCACTGAGGCCGAAAAGCGCCCGGAGGCCGAACGCAAGCGCGTTCTCTTCATCCTCAGCGCCCAGAACGGCCGGATCATGGCATCGGGCACCGGCACGGCGGCCGATGGCATCGTCAAGCTCGCCGGCGCCATCAACGCCATCGGCGCATTCCCAGGTTACAAGCCGCTGACGGACGAAGCGATCATCGAAGCCAAGCCCGACATCATCCTGATGATGAACCGCGGCGATGGCGCCGGCACCACGAACGAGGACTTGCTGGCTCAGCCGGCGATCGCGTTGACGCCGGCTGGCGAGAAGAAGGCGATCATCCGCATGGACGGCATCTACCTGCTCGGCTTCGGCCCGCGCACCGCAGCCGCCGCGCGTGAGCTCAACGCGGCGATCTACGGGGGCTGATCATGGCGCTGCCGCAAGCCATGATGGAACAAAGGCGACCACTGCCGATGGCGGAGGTCAGCGCAAACCGGCAGGCGGGCGACAGAACGAGGCTCTCCTCTTTGGTCATCGTGTTGCTCGTTATCGGCTCGGTCTTCTCGATGCTGTTTTCGGTAACGACGGGCGCCTCGGATGCCTCGATCCTCGACGTTGTCGGCAACATGGCCGGTTCCGAGGCAGCACTGAGCACACGTGACCGGATCATCATCTTCGACATCCGTCTGCCAAGAGCGATCCTCGGCTTCCTGATCGGCGCCTCGCTGGCCGTTTCCGGCACGGTGATGCAGGGGCTGTTCCGCAATCCGCTAGCCGATCCCGGCCTCGTCGGCGTCTCTTCAGGCGCAAGCCTCGGTGCGGTCACCATGATCGTGCTCGGCGGCAGCCTTGCAGCGCCGCTTCAGGCACTTCTCGGCATCTATGCCCTGCCGGCGGCCGCCTTTGGCGGCGGTCTCTTCACGACGCTGCTGCTCTACAGGATCGCTACACGTCACGGCCAGACCTCGGTGGCGACGATGCTGCTGGCCGGCATCGCGCTCGGCGCGCTCACGCTCGCCCTCACCGGCCTGCTGATCTACCTGGCCAACGACCAGCAGCTGCGCGACCTGACATTCTGGAGCATGGGATCGCTGGCCGGCGCCACATGGACGAAGATCGCCGCCGCCGTGCCGATCATCCTGTTGTCTTTCACCGCCCTGCCCTTCATGGCTCGCGGCCTCAATGCCATCACGCTCGGCGAGGCCGCCGCCTTTCATATGGGCGTGCCGGTGCAGCGGCTGAAGAATGTCGCTGTCGTCGGCGTCGCCGCAGCGACCGGTGCGTCCGTCGCCGCCAGCGGCGGCATCGGTTTCGTCGGCATCGTCGTGCCGCATATCCTGCGTATGGCGATCGGCCCGGACCATCGTTTCCTGCTGCCGGCCGCAGCTCTGCTCGGTGGCTCTCTGCTGATTTTCGCCGATGTCCTGGCGCGCACCTTGGTCGCCCCGGCCGAGCTGCCGATCGGCATCATCACCGCGGCAGTCGGCGGGCCGTTCTTCCTGTGGATTCTGCTGAGGCAGCGTTCGCGCCTTGCCCTGTGAGCGCTGTCGTGAGTGACGAGATGATCGAAGTGTCCGGCCTCTCCGTGCGCCTTTCCGGCAAGACCATCATCAGCGACGTCACTTTTACGGCCAAGGCCGGCGAGCTGACGGCGATCGCCGGGCCGAACGGGTCCGGCAAGACGACGACGATGAAAGCCATATCGGGCGAGCTTACCTATGGTGGCTCGGTGCGCATCGGCGGCGACGAGGTGAAGGAGCTGAAACCCTGGCAGCTTGCCGCCATTCGCGGTGTGCTGCCGCAGGCAAGCACCATCTCCTTTCCCTTCACCGTGCGCGAGATCGTCCGCATGGGCCTCACATCGGGCATCAACCTCAATCCCGACAAGGCCGAGCAGACGGCAGCCGCCGCACTTGCATCAGTCGACTTGACCGGCTTCGAAGGCCGTTTTTATCAAGAACTATCCGGCGGCGAGCAGCAGCGCGTTCAGCTTGCCCGCGTGCTCTGCCAGATCGCCGAGCCTGTCGTCGACGGCAAACCTTGCTGGCTGCTGCTCGACGAGCCGGTCTCAAGTCTCGACATCAGCCACCAGCTAACGATCATGACGCTTGCCCGCAATTTCTGCGAACGCGGCGGCGGCGTCATCGCCGTCATGCATGATCTCAACCTGACAGCGCTCTTCGCCGACCGCATCGTGCTGATGAAATCCGGCCGCCTCGCCGTTGCCGGCGGCATCGGTGACGTTTTGAGGGACGAGAACATGCTCTCGGTATTTGGCTGCGCGCTACGAATCAACCAGGTGCCGGCCGACGGCACGCCCTTCATACTCGCCCACAGCGCCGTTTCCCAGCGCTGACCGCCCGCGCGGCGGAACTTTTGCCCGCCCGGGACGTTTTTCGGCAGTGATTTGGGTCAATGCCGCGCGATATCTTTCATGCAACGGACGGTGGTGACCCCAGTGCGAAATAGGCGGGCTTGCGCGCGCCCCAGCCAATGGAGACAGCCATGAGCTATTCTATCTTCCAGTCCGGCCGCAGCCGCCGCAACGGCACCTTTCACAATCTGGAATCCGGCATCGAGGAGCAGGTCGAGGCGCTGCGCGACGAACTCGCGGAACTGACGCGCCTGGTCGGCAAGAATTCACGTCACCAGAGCGAGAAAATCCGCAGCCAGGCTGGCGCCGGTTATGAGGAACTGCTCAGCCGCAGCGAGGATCTCTTACGCGAATTGCAGCACGGCTATGAGCGCGGCACGACCGAAATGCGCGACACCGTGCGCAAACATCCGCTGGCAACCCTCGGTGCGGCAGCCGCTTTCGGCCTCGCCATCGCCTTCCTAGCCCGCCGCTGAGGAAGCGCAATGCTGTCGATCCTCAGTCTCGTGACGGGCGCAAGCGTGCACCGAACCGTTGCACGCGCCAAGCGCAATAGCATCATCGTCGCGCTCGCCGCGCTTTTTCTCCTCACCGCCTATGCGCTGGCTGTGACCGCCGGCGCCATCTGGCTCGCCGGCATCTACGGCGCGTTAGGCGCGGTTCTCTTTCTCGCCGCCTGCGCACTGCTGATCGCCATCATTGCGCTAGTGGTGATGGCGGTTATCAATACCCGGGAAAAGCGTCGCGCCCGCGAGCGCCGCGCCGCACTGGAATCGATGGCAGCAGTCGGCCTCGGCCTAATCCGCGCCCAGCCGCTCCTGACCGCCGGCGTACTGGCGGCCATCGTCGCGGCCAATCTGGTGGGGACGAAGCGGGAGGATTGACGGCTGGGACAAGGCGTCCACCCTGACCCCTTTGCCAAAACCAGGGAGAAGACCACTCAATTGGTATGGGATGGATGCTTTAACGGTTCATCCCATCTCTCCAGCCTTCAGTTTCCTGCTGTCCGGAGCGGCGCGCGAAGTCCACTCATGCGTCGGCCGTTGAGCATCAAGCCGGAGGAGTCTGGGGCAGGCCAGAGCCGGATAGCTGCTCTACACTCCGATTGCCAGCCCCTCGGGAGAGTTTTATCTCGAGTGGGTATTGGCTATGCCACGTTGTATGCGGTTTAACAGTTCGTGGAGAACTGCTCATGAACGCCGGTACTCCTCCTCGTGCGCCAGTGAAAAAATAGGCAAGGACGGTCAGCCCATCCTCCCTCATTCCTGTGCTCGTAACAGGGATCCAGCCACGGAGCGTCCGCGCCGTGAATGAATTGATCACCGAAAAAAGTCTTTCGCGCCCAAGGACTTGGGCGCGCTGGATTCCTGTGACGAGCACAGGAATTAGTTGGAGAGGGAGTGCCCTGATGGCGTCGGCCAAGCAGATGCTCGTTCTGCTCGGCAACCGACAACGCCAGAAAAGCCGGAGCCTAACAGGGCAACCGGCTTGCTCAAAACGCAAACGCCTTCGACGTCAGCGGTGCAGAGGTAGCATCCGGGCCGAAATCGGCTTCGCCTGAAATCTGCAGCAATTCCTGCAGCCGCTGGCGGGCGCGGTTGACGCGGCTCTTGATGGTGCCGACGGCGCAGCCGCAGATTTCGGCCGCTTCCTCGTAGGAAAAACCCGAGGCACCGACGAGGATGATCGCCTCGCGCTGATCCGGCGGCAGCTGGTCGAGCGCCTTCTTGAAGTCCTGCAGATCGAGGGCGCCGTATTGCGAGGGGTGCATCGCCATGGATTCCGTGAACAGCCCGTCGCTGTCTTGGATCTCGCGGCCGCTCTTGCGCATCTGGCTATAGAGTTCGTTACGCAGGATCGTGAAGAGCCAAGCCTTCATATTGGTGCCCATCTCGAAATGATCCTGCTTGGCCCAGGCCTTCATGATGGTGTCCTGGACGAGATCATCGGCACGATCATGCCGCCCGATCAGCGAAATGGCGAAGGCGCGGAGACTTGGGAGGGCCGCCAGCAGTTCCCGCTTGAAGCTGGGTTGCGCTTTATCTTCCATGCGCATGATCCTATTCGGCCATCTTGGCAGAAGCCATCATTTCGGCATGGTCAAGCTTTTCGAGAAGGTCGAGGAAACGATCGGGAATCGCCTCCTCCTGCGCGGAGGCATAGAGCGACCGTAGCCTGACGCCGATCTGATTGTTCGGGTCCAGGATATCGCTTGCCCGCAGCTCCAGCTTGCGCTGATCGGCTGCATCTTTCTTGCGTGTCGTCATCAATTCGTCTTCTCGCCGGTTGTCTGTTGGGGCGCGCACGGGGCTGATCGCGATTTCAACCATCGACACCGAGCCTTCGCTTGTCGATGTCGCTGGCATATTTTGCTGGATGGGTCAAAACGCTACGCCCTTTCTTCGTCGGCTTGATAATGCGGCGCGACAAAAAAAGTTCCTGCCGTTCCGGAACTTTTTTATCAAGGCGGCGTTAATCGGTCATTGGAGCCAATGACCGGCCTGCATACGGGAGCCCTTAATGACACTTTCCACTCGAATTGCGCCGCACCTGCCTTATCTGCGCCGCTATTCCCGCGCCCTTACCGGCACTCAGACTTCGGGCGACGCTTATGTCGCCGCCGTCCTCGAAGCTATCATCGCCGATCTCACCATTTTCCCGGATACGGCGAATGACCGGGTGGCACTCTACAAACTGTTTACACAATTGTTTGGTTCCACCGCCGTCCAGATTCCAGAGCCGACTTCGCCCTATGCCTGGGAACAGCGCGCCACCCTGAACCTATCCAAGGTTTCGCCGGGCGCCAGACAGGCCTTCCTGCTTGCCTCCGTGGAGAATTTCCGCGTCGCCGAGATCGGCGAAATCCTGGAACTCGACGAACAGGACGTCATGCGTCTGCTCGACATGGCCTCGCAGGAGATTTCCCGTCAGGTCGCGACCGACATCATGATCATCGAGGACGAACCGCTGATCGCCATGGATATCGAGCAAATGGTCGAAAGCCTCGGCCATCGCGTCACCGGCATTGCCCGCACCCATGCCGAGGCAGTGGCGCTCTACAACAAGACCAAACCGAGCATGGTGCTGGCCGACATCCAACTGGCCGACGGCAGCTCCGGCATCGACGCCGTCAACGACATTCTCAAGACCTCGAGCGTGCCGGTGATCTTCATTACCGCCTTCCCGGAAAGGCTTCTGACCGGCGAGCGCCCGGAACCGACTTTCCTTGTTACCAAGCCGTTCAACCCAGACATGGTCAAGGCGTTGATCAGCCAAGCTCTTTTCTTCAACGAATCGACCAGAGTGGCCGCCTGAGACGCAATTTTCCGGCCTTCGGAACCAAATCGCCAAAGCAGACGTTCCGGTGCTACCGGGACGCTCCGCTGCTTTAACGGTTTTTGCAGCGCTTTGTTCTAAAGTTGACGGGCGGCGTCTCTATGGGCGCTTCCTTCAGCAACGTTCAAGATGTCACAAGGAAAGGCGGCCGAGTGAGTACGACTGAACCATTGTCCGGCATGCCTTTTACCTTCGAGGGCAAAGCCGCAATGATGGAGCGCGCGCTCGGCAGCGCCGGGATTTCAATCCTCTGCCAGGATGCCCGGCTGGCAATCTTCTATGCCGAAAATCTGCCGCCTCATTTCGCTGCACTTTTCACGCCCGGCGACGGTGATGCTGCCCTGTTCGGCGACGCGCACGGCCGGTATCTGACGGCGCTGAAATACAAGGTGCTGGAAACCGGTATGCCCAACAATGCCGAGGTCGAAATCGACGTCGACGGCGAAATGCGCACCTATGAGTTGAAGATCCAGCGCACCGGCAAACGCGGCACCCATGGACTTCTGTCGGTGATGGCGGAAGTCACCGAAAGCCGGCATCGTGAAAAAGTCCTGAAATCGCTGTTGCGCGAACTTTCGCACCGCTCCAAGAACCTTCTCGCCATCATCCAGGGCATCGCCACGCAGACGGCGCGCAACACGCTCTCCCTCGACAGCTTCCTGCTCAAATTCCGCGGACGGCTGCAATCGCTGTCCAACTCGCAGGATCTGATCACCGATTCAAGCTGGCGCGGTGCCTATCTCTTCGAACTAGCCGAAAAGCAATTCGCTCCCTACTGGCCGGAAACGGCCGGCTCCATGCCGATCTACGGCATCAATGCCCATCTGACACCGAATGCCGCCGTGCATCTCGGGCTCGCCCTCCACGAACTCATCGTTAACTCCGCCTCCTATGGCGCGATATCCGGTGGCGCCGCCTCGATCACCTTGAATTGCCGCGACGCCATGATCGGCGACAGGAAGGCGATTGAAGTCACCTGGGCCGAGGTGCTGCAGAACCAGGCGGAAGTCCACGAATTCAGCGACAACAGCTTCGGCCGCACCGTGCTCGAGCGTGTCGTGCCCTCGTCGGTCAACGGCAAGGCGGAGCTCAATCTCGTTCCCGGCCGCATCGAATATCGTCTGACTATTCCGGAAACCGAATTCGAAATCTTCAAGCGCGTGTGAAAGCCTGACGCCTAAAGCGCGTCGCGTCAAATTTGATCATGCGACGCGCTTTAGCTCTTTGTTTTTACGCATCTCGTTGCCGCAAAACCGCTGCACACTTTTGCGCGACATGCTCCAGGAAACGGGACTGCCGAACGGAAAAACAGCCGGTGCGAGGGCGGCGCACCGGCTGTCTTCACTCACCGGGAGGGGACCGTGAGTACGTCCGGATAGTGGGTTGGGGGCGCGCATGTTGGGTCGATGCGATCACCATCCGGATATCGCAATAACGACGACCTCCGACATTGGTTCCCTCCACCGACAAAAATATTCGACTTTTTTGAATCTTTTTTCGGATGTGCTTCTGCCGCCGCCCGCGCAATCATTTTACCGATAGGCACGTGCATAAATTAAGGCGATAAAACAGATACTTGCCTCGATGCGTCGAAGGCAAGTCCGTCAAAATTTTACCGTTTGATAAATTTTTAAACCTGAGTTACGCTTCCCTCACAGGCCGTTTACCAATAATGAGGGAACTTCAATGGAACGACTGGAAACTGGGATTCATGCCGGCCGGCTTTCGCCCGCCGAGTATGAGGCTAATTTTTCCGATCTTCATCCGCGCCTCGACAATCACGAGGCGCTGGTCGCCGCCGACCGCTGTTATTTCTGTTATGACGCGCCGTGCATGACGGCCTGTCCCACCTCGATCGACATTCCGCTGTTCATCCGCCAGATTTCGACCGGCAATCCGATCGGCTCGGCCAAGACGATCTTCGACCAGAACATCCTCGGCGGCATGTGCGCCCGCGTCTGTCCCACCGAAGAGCTGTGCGAACAGGCCTGTGTGCGCAACACGGCCGAAGAACGCCCTGTCGAGATCGGCCGCCTGCAGCGTTATGCGACCGATACCGCCATGCAGGCCGGCAGGCAGTTCTACGCCAGGGCCGAAGCATCAGGCAAGACGATCGCCGTCGTCGGCGCCGGACCGGCCGGCCTTGCCGCCGCCCATCGACTGGCCGTGAAAGGCCATTCCGTCGTCATCTATGATGCCAGGGAAAAATCCGGCGGCCTCAATGAATACGGCATCGCCACCTATAAGACGGTCGACGATTTCGCCCAGGCGGAAGTCGACTATGTGCTTTCGATCGGCGGCATCGAGGTTCGCCACGGCGCCCTTCTCGGCCGCGATTTTTCGCTTGCCGATCTGCAGGCGCAATATGACGCCGTCTTCCTCGGCATCGGCCTTGCCGGCGTTAATGCGCTGCGCATCGACGGCGAGAACCTCGCCGGCGTCGACGACGCCGTCGATTTCATCGCCGCACTGCGCCAAGCCGAAGACAAGAGCCAGATCGCCATCGGTCGCCGTGTCGTCGTCCTCGGCGGCGGCATGACGGCGATCGACGCTGCCGTCCAGGCCAAGCTGCTCGGCGCCGAGGAGGTGACGATCTGTTACCGCCGTGGCAAGGAGCACATGAACGCGTCGGAATATGAGCAGGATCTGGCAAGCTCCAAGGGTGTCATCATCCGCCACTGGCTGGCGCCGAAATCGATCCTTTCGCAGGACGGCAAGGTCGCCGCCATCGAGGTGGAATATACCAGGATCCTCGAAGGTCGCCTCATCGGCACCGGCGAAACCGGCGTGATCGCCGCCGACCAGATCTTCAAGGCGATCGGCCAGAGCTTTGATGCCTCCGGCCTCGGTTCGCTGCGCATGGAATCCGGCCGCATCGCCGTCGATGCCGAAGGCCACACCTCGCTCGACGGTGTCTGGGCCGGCGGCGACTGCGTCTTCGGCGGCGACGATCTCACGGTTTCCGCCGTCGCTCACGGCCGCGACGCGGCTGAATCCATCCATCGCACCCTCACCGCAGCAGCCGCTCCGGCTGTCGCGGTTGCCTGAAGGGGAGAATGAAAAATGGCTGATCTCCGCAATAATTTCGTCGGCATCAAGTCGCCTAACCCGTTCTGGCTGGCCTCCGCGCCGCCGACCGACAAGGCTTATAACGTCGAGCGCGCCTTCAAGGCCGGCTGGGGCGGTGTGGTCTGGAAGACGCTCGGCGAGGAAGGCCCGCCCGTCGTCAACGTCAACGGCCCGCGCTACGGCGCGATCTGGGGCGCCGACCGCCGCCTGCTGGGCCTCAACAATATCGAGCTCATCACCGACCGCGACCTCTACACCAATCTCAGGGAAATGAAACAGGTCAAGATGAACTGGCCTGATCGGGCGCTGATCGCCTCGATCATGGTGCCCTGCGAGGAACAGGCCTGGAAATCGATCCTGCCGCTCGTCGAAGAGACCGGCGCCGACGGCGTCGAACTCAATTTCGGCTGTCCGCACGGCATGTCGGAGCGCGGCATGGGCTCCGCCGTCGGCCAGGTGCCGGAATATATCGAGATGGTCGTGCGCTGGTGCAAGCAGTACACCCGCATGCCCATCATCACCAAGCTGACGCCGAATATCACCGATGTCCGCCGCCCCGCCCGCGCCGCCAAGGCCGGCGGCACCGATGCCGTCTCGCTGATCAACACGATCAATTCGATCGTCTCGGTCGATCTCGACAACTTCGCCCCAAACCCGACAGTAGGCGGCAAGGGCAGCCATGGCGGCTATTGCGGCCCGGCGGTCAAGCCGATCGCGCTGAACATGGTGGCCGAGATCGCCCGCGATCCCGAAACCTACGGCCTGCCGATCTCCGGCATCGGCGGCATCACCACCTGGCGGGACGCCGCCGAATTCCTCGTTCTCGGCGCCGGCAACGTCCAGGTCTGCACCGCGGCGATGACCTACGGTTTCAAGATCGTGCAGGAGATGATTTCCGGTCTTTCCGACTGGATGGACGAAAAAGGCCATCGCAGCCTCGACGATATCACCGGCCGCGCCGTACCTAACGTCACCGACTGGCAGTATCTGAACCTCAACTATATCGCCAAGGCGAAGATCGACCAGGACGCCTGCATCAAATGCGGCCGCTGCCACATCGCCTGCGAGGACACCTCCCACCAGGCGATCACCAACGTCGTCAACGGCCTGCGCCATTTCGAAGTGATCGAGGAGGAATGCGTCGGCTGCAATCTCTGCGTCAACGTCTGTCCGGTCGAGAACTGCATCACCATGGAGCCGCTTGCCGCCGGCACCCTCGACAAACGCACCGGCCGTACTGTCGACCCGAACTACGCCAACTGGACGACACACCCGAACAACCCGATGGCCCGCCAGGCGGCGGAGTGATCGGTCTGACACGCCGCGGAGAAAACCACTCCGCGGCGTTGCCCGGAGCCGGTAATAGAGTTAGGGGGTTCATGCTGCACGATCGCAGCGTGTAACCGCAGAGGAGGCAGCCATGGCTCGCAAACACCTCACCGACTTCAGCTTTTGAGGTCACGTCGAAACGACGTAAATCCTTCCCGTCCGAAGCCCGGGTCAAGACCGGCTCGCAGATCATTCATGGCGACGTTGAACTGATCGAAAAACTCGGCCGCAACGATCCCTGCCCCTGCGGTTCCAGGAGGCGGCTTCAAGAACTGCTGCCTACGATCCGGCCGCTTTGACGGCATCGAAAGGGATCACTATTTTTAGAGACCGCGATTGAACGTGGACGGCGCCCTCCATCGAAGGGCGCCGTCTATTGCCGCGTTCAGGTCGCGAAGTGAGACAGAAATGCAAGCGTGAGGTGGGTCAAAGACCGAACGACCGCCTGTAAGCGCTCGGGCTCGTCCCGAGCCGCTTGCGAAAATGATGCCGCATCGTCGCCAGCGTGCCGAAGCCGCTTGATATCGCGATGTCGTCGAGCGACACCGCAAGCTCTTTCTCGAGAAGGTCACGGGCATGGCGCAGCCGCTCCTTCAGCAGCCATTCGCCGACACTGAGACCCGTCGTCGCCTCGAACCGGCGCTGGAAGGTGCGCATGCTCATGCCCGCTCTTTTCGCAAGCAGGCTGATCGGCTGCTCCTTAGAAAGATTTCCACGCATCCATTCGATCAGCGGTCCCAAGCGAATGCCCTCACGCTCTTCAGGAACCGGCGCGCTGATGAACTGCGCCTGTCCGCCTTCGCGGTGCGGCGGCACGACAAGGCGGCGGGCGACGCTGTTTGCCGCCTCCGCGCCGAAATCGCCACGCACCACATGCAGGCAGAGATCAATGCCGGCAGCACTGCCCGCGGCCGTCAGCAGGCTGCCTTCATCGATGTAGAGAACGCCGGCATCGAGCGCAATATCGGGATAACGCGCGGCGATCGGAGCGACGTAGCGCCAATGCGTCGTCGCTTTGCGGTTGGCAAGCAGTCCGCATCCGGCCAGAACCGCAATGCCGGAGCAGAGCGACATGATGCGCGCGCCGCGCTGATGCGCTGCCCTCAGCGCTGCGGCGAGCGGCTCGGGCACCGGCGCATCTATCGCCCGCCAGCCTGGCACGACGATCAGATCCGCCTCATCAAGCACCTCCAGGCCATTGTTGACCCCGACCGTCAGCCCTCCTGCAGCGCGAAGCGGCCCGGGCTCGATGCCGCAGACAAGAAAACGATACCAGCCTTCGCCCATCTCCGGGCGCGGCAGGCCGAAGACCTCGTAGGCGATGCCGAATTCGAAGGTGCAGAGCCCGTCATAGGCAAGGGCTGCGACCAACGGTCCTGTCGTCTGCTGTGGTGAAAAGTTTGGCATGATCTTTACGCTGTCGGTCATGATGGCCAATTTCGCAAAGCTCTAGCATCGGCGATACCAGGCGGCAACTCCAACATGGAAAGGAAAGACCGATGCCAAGCCCCGTCGCCGAAATCCCTGCCGCCGAGCCTGATCTCGCAGCATCCCACTATGCCGCCAAGCTCGCCTTCGAAACCGATTGCTCGGATGTCCACGCCGCCTTTGCCGGCGCCAAAGTCGATTTCATTCTCCTCGACGTGCGCTCGCCGGCACTGTTTGCGCAGTCCCACCTGCCGGGAGCGGTCAACCTGCCGCACGGCAAGATGACCGCGCACCGCATGTCGGAATGGGCAAAGGACACCCTCTTCGTCGTCTATTGCGCCGGTCCCCATTGCAACGGCGCCGACAAGGCCGCTTTCCGCCTCGCCAGGTTGGGCCTCAAGGCCAAGCTGATGATCGGCGGCATGACCGGCTGGGCCGACGAGGGTTTCGCCTTCGAAAGCCAAGCCGTTGCCGCCGAATAGAAAACCGCTCCCCTCTGAGGGAAGGGAGCGCATTCTCAGAACTCGATGACGACCTTGCCGAACGGGCCGCGATAGAGATGATCGAGCGCCTGCGGCAATTCCTCGAAAGAATAGCGCCTGTCGATCGCGGGCTTCAGCCCGGTCTGATCGACAGCCCGCACCATATCCTCCAGCGCCCGGCGATGGCCGACGGTAATTCCCTGCACGACAGGCGCTTTGAGAAGCAATGGCGCCACGGGAGCCGACACTTCGAAACCTTCGAACACGCCGATCACCGAAATGCGGCCGTTGACCGCCACAGCCTTCAGCGCCTGGCCGAGATGCGGCCCGCCTACGATTTCGAGCACATGGTCGGCGCCATAATCGCCGGTCAGTTGATAGAGCTGCTCCACCCAGTTGCCCTCGTGCCGGTTGATCAGATGATCGGCGCCGAGGGCCGATGCACGTTCGAGCTTTTCGCCGCTGCCTGATGTGATGAAGACTTCGGCGCCATGCGCCTTGGCAATCTGCAGACCGAAGAGCGCTACACCGCCGGTCCCTTGGACCACCACCTTGTCGCCAGCCTTGAGCTTGCCGCATTCGACGAGCGCAAACCAAGCCGTCAGTCCAGCGCACGGCAATGTGCTTGCTTCGGCCGCATCGAGCGTTTTCGGTGCAAGCGAAAACCATTCCTCGGAAAGCACCGTGTGCTCGGAAAGTACACCAGGATAAAAGCCCCCGCGCGTCTGGTAAGGCGGGTTGCGGGCAGTACCAGGCCCGCGTCCGTCGATCCAATCCGGGGAAAAGGTGGAGATCACCCGATCGCCGGGTTTGAAGCGGGTGACCTCAGGCCCGACGGCATCGACCACGCCTGCCATGTCCGAGGCCGGCACGAAGGGGAATTGCAATGGCAGACCCATGCCGCTCTCAAGCACCAGCCTGTCGCGGAAATTGAGGGAGACGGCCTGCGTGCGCACCCGGATCATCGCGCCTGACACCTCGGGAATTCTACCCTCGCCGATCTTCAGATTGGCCAGCGGGCCGATGGCATCGGTCTGCCATTGTCTTGTCTTCTGCATTTTTATGCTCCTTCTCGATGGGCGGAGCAGCAGATATATCGTTGAATATTCCTCTCTAGTTGCGATATTAAATCGTCAGAATGGTGCCGTTTGGGAAACAAAGATGGAGCAGTTGAAGGGAATTTCGATTTTTGTCGAGACTGTCGAGGCTGGCGGTTTCTCTGCCGCCGCCGACCGGCTCCATCTCACCCGCTCGGCGGTCAGCAAGACGATTGCAAGGCTGGAAGAACGGCTCGGCGTCCGGCTCTTCAACCGCACGACCCGTGCCCAGAACCTGACTGACGAAGGCCGATTCTTCTACGAGCGCTGTCTGAGAGCGGTCGAGGAAATCCGCATCGGCGAGGCCCAGCTTGAATCGGGCAAGCGCGAAGTCCGCGGCCGTCTGCGCGTATCGATGCCGATGCTGTTTGGCCGCCATTGCGCCGCCCCGATCCTGGCCCGCCTGCTCGAAGACCATCCGGATCTCGAACTTGACCTCTCCTTCAGCGATCGCGTCGTCGATCTTCTGGAAGACGGTTTCGACCTCGCCGTTCGCAACGGCCCGCTGAAAGACAATCCCGACCTGATGGCGCGGGCGATCGCCCGACAGCCCATGACCGTCTGCGCTTCGCCCGCTTATCTGGAAAAATACGGGGTGCCGCAAACATTGGACGATATCGCCCATCACCAGGGCATCGTCTATCGCCGGGGTGATAACGACAAAGCTTGGACCTTTCCAGCTGTCGCGGGGCCTGCACGCGAAATTCTGCCGAAATCGCGACTGCGGCTCGACGATCTCGCCTCGATAGCCGACGCCGCTGTCGCAGGCCGAGGGCTTGCCTGGCTGACTTGCTGGCTGGTGCGCGACAGGGTCTTGTCGGGCGAACTTGTGCGGGTTCTGACCGATAGGCCGCCAAGCATCTTCGACGCCTATGCCGTCTGGCCGAGATCGCCCGTCATGCTGCCGAAGGTGCGCCTAGCCATCGATATGCTGGCGGCCGATCTACCGCGCCTGATGGGCTGACGTCCGGCTGCGCCTTTTCAACATTCGAAGGAGGCGAACAACGAGCTGCGAAGAAGAGGGGAAGCCCATGTTTTTCTATGGGTTTGTCTGGAAATACAGCGATGCTGCAATATATCGCCAATTTGCCATCCGGCATGAACGGCATCCTATGCCATATTCCTTAGAACACGGTCCGCATGTCACTTCGCAGCGTACTCCGCGCACAAACAGCAGATTGCCACGCCGAGGTAGACAGGCTTTTCGGCACGTTCGATCTCTCCCATAGACAGCAATACAGGACATTCCTTCGCGCCCATGCCCGGATCGTGCCGGCCACCGAAGATGCCCTTGAGGATGCGGGGATCATCGGCCTGCTGCCCGACTGGCCGGAACGACGGCGCACGCAGCTGCTGTTGGCCGATATCCGGAAACTCGGCGATCCGTTGCCCCCGCTCCTTCCGCCGCCGGCATTGCACGGCGAGGCAGCGCTCTGGGGCGCCCTCTACGTGCTCGAAGGCTCCAAGCTCGGGGGCGCCCTGCTTGCCAAATCCGTGCCCGACCACCTGCCCGGCAGCTACCTCACACCGCAAGGTCCGAAGGGCGCCACGAGGATCTTCATGGATCGTCTCGATGCCAGCGGCATAGACGATCCCGCGGCCGCCATTTCCGCTGCCCGCGATGTTTTCGGCCTCTTTTTCAAAGCCGGGCAACTCGAACTGGAATCCGTCCCATGAGCGGCACGTTTGAACCGGTCGACCTCACCAACTGCGACCGCGAGCCGATCCATCAGCTCGGCGCGGTTCAGCCCTTCGGCTTTCTGCTGGCGATATCCTCGGACTGGATTGTCACGCGCGCCTCGGCAAATCTGGCGGAGTTCCTCGGAATTACCCAGGCCGACGCGCTCGGTCGTCCTGTCACCTCGCTGATCACGCCAGAGTCGCTCCACACAATCCGCAACAAGCTGACCACGCTGCGCGGTTCCGACGTCGTCGAGCGCATTTTCGGGATCGCCCTGACATCCGCTCATGACAGGTTCGATCTTGCCGTGCACATGAGTGACAGCGGGGTCATCATCGAAGGCGAGCGCTGTCAGGAAGACAGGCACGACGCCCCCTCCCTTTCCATGCGCAGCATGATGTCCCGTCTCGACCACACGGAAACGATGGAGGCTTTCTTTCGCGACGGGGCAAGACAGGCGCGCGCCCTGACCGGCTTCGATCGGGTCATGGTCTATCGCTTCGACGACAGCGGCTCCGGCGAAGTCGTGGCCGAAGCCGCCCGGGCCGGCATCGGTTCGTTCCTCGGACTGCACTATCCGGCATCCGACATTCCGGTGCAGGCGCGGGCGCTCTATCTGCGCAACCTGTTCCGCATCATTGCCGATGTCGACGCCGCTCCGGTCCCGATCCTGCCGCAACTCAACGAGAACGGACAGCCGCTCGATCTCTCTATGTCGGTATTGCGTTCGGTCTCGCCGATCCACATCGAATATTTGAAAAACATGGGCGTCGGCGCCTCGCTCTCCATATCGATCGTCGTTGACGGTAGGCTCTGGGGCCTGTTTGCCTGCCATCATTACGGTCCGCGCCTGCCCTCGGCCCAAAGCCGCTCGACCGCCGAACTGTTCGGCCAGATGTTTGCGTCGCGACTTGAAAGCCGCGAACGGCGGCTGGCGCTTGACTATGAGACCAAGGCACGCCGGATCGCCGACCGGCTTCTTACCTCCGTGGCCGACAATGCCAGCTTGCTCGACGATCCGGCCTGGCTGATCGAAGCGCTTGCCGACGCCATTCCTGCCGACGGCATCGGCGTCTGGATCAACGGCCGGCTGGCGCTTGCCGGCATCGGGCCGAATGAGAAAAGCTTCGCGGCCCTTGTCCGCCATCTCAACCGCAATGCCGCCGGCCGCATCTATTCCGTCGACAGGCTCGCCGAAACCTATCCAGATCTCGACCTCGACGAAGCGGTGGCAGGCATGCTCGCCATCCCGATCTCGCGCTCGCCGCGCGACTATGTCGTGCTTTTCCGCCAGGAGCTGGTGCGCACCGTCCGCTGGGGCGGCGACCCGCATAAGCCGGTGGAGTATGGTCCCAATGGCCCGCGCCTGACGCCGCGCAAGAGTTTCGAAGCCTGGTCGGAACTGGTGCGCGGCCGCTCCCTGCCTTTCACGGAGGCCGAGCGCCGGGTCGCCGAAACGATCCGCATCACGCTGATCGAAGTGGTGTTGCGCCTCACCGACGAGGCCAGCATGGCGCGCCAAGCCGCCAACGAGCGCCAGGAACTGCTGATCGCCGAACTGAACCATCGTGTCCGCAACATACTGAGCCTCATTACCGGCATCATTCGGCAATCGCAGGCGACGTCGGTCAGCGTTGGCGATTACATCCGCCAGATCGAGGGCCGCGTCCAGTCGCTCGCCCGCGCTCATGACCAGATCACCCGCGATCATTGGGCGCCGGCTTCGCTGCGGCAATTGCTGCTGGCCGAAACGGCCGCCTATCTCGGCAAGAACGCCCAACGTATTCAGTTGAGCGGAACGGACGTGCTGCTGGAACCGCAGGCCTTCTCCACTGCAGCCCTTGTTTTCCATGAACTGATGACCAACAGCGCCAAATATGGCAGCCTTTCCGGCACCGGCAGCGGCACCGTCCAACTCGGTTGGCACCGCGACGACGAAGGCAATCTGCACATTACCTGGCGGGAAAAGAACGGTCCGCCGGTCGTCGAACCCAAACGCCACGGTTTCGGTTCGACGATCATCCGCCGCTCGATTCCCTATGACCTCGGCGGCAAGGCGGAAGTTCGCTACAACAGAAATGGGGTCGAAGCAGATTTCTCTATTCCGGCCCGATATGTTGTCACAGCGACGAGCGAACGGTCAGATCCGGCTGCGACCGGCGCGGCCGATCATAAGACGATTGCCGGCGATCATCGACCGCTCTCCGGCCTGAACGTCCTGCTGGTGGAAAACAACCTGATCATTGCCATGGATGGAGAGGACATCCTGCGCCGCCTCGGCGCCGACGTGGCAACGGCGCCCAGTGTCGCCGAGGCGATGGAGATCCTGGCCGGCCAGTCCTTTGACCTGGCGCTTCTCGACGTCAATCTCGGCGATGAGACGAGTTTCGGAATAGCCGACCGACTGGCAGCTGAAGGCGTGCCCTTCGCTTTTGCCACAGGCTATGGGGAAGGCATTGCCCAGGCAAACAGCCACTCGGACGCGCCCGTGCTGCAGAAGCCCTATACGATGGACGGTGTGACAGACACCCTCGCCCGTCTGCCGCTTCTGAAAAAGCAATAAACGTCAACTCTCGGAGCGATCCGGGCGGAGCCCGCCGATGAAGAGCTGTTCCAGAAACCGCGCAGCATCCTCGAAGCGCCCCTCTCCGGAATGCTCCTGTCCGAGCACGGCACGCACCTGGACGTCGAAATCCGCGTAATGCTGCGTCGTCGACCAGATGGAGAAGATCAGGTGGTAGGGATCACATTTGGCGATCTTGCCTGATTTCGTCCAGGCGCGGATGACCTCCGCCTTCTCGTCGACCAGTTCCTTCAGCGGCCCCTTCAGCTCGTCCTCGATATGCGGAGCGCCCTGCAGCACCTCATTGGCGAAGAGCCGGCTTTCACGCGGAAAATCGCGGGCCATCTCCAGCTTGCGTCTGATATAGCTGCGGATTTCCTCTTCCGGATTGCCTTCGGCGTCGAAGGCGCGCAGCGGCTCCAGCCAGGTGTAGAGCACGCGATCGATCAGCGCCCGGTGCATCGCTTCCTTGGTGCGAAAATAATAGAGCAGGTTGGGTTTCGACATGCCGGCCACTTCGGCGATCTGGTCAATGGTCGAGCCGCGAAAGCCGCTTGCCGAAAACACGTCGAGCGCCGCCTCCAGGATCTGCTCTTCCTTCTCCTCCTGAATTCGCGTCCGCCTCAGGGTTTTCGCTGCTCTCGGTATGGTCACAGGCTGTCGTTTCCCCTTGAAATTCAACTTCTTCGCTCAAGTTTTAGCAGGAGGAACCCCTGCCGCTTTCTTGAGCAACTGCCCGTATTTTTATCGGCAATTTTCGTGATTTTCGTCTTGAGCCCGGCGGTGGAAGTTGTAATGTTTACCAATCGGTCAAATTATCCGCCAGATGAAAAACAAAGGCAACTGGCGATTTTCCGGCGCTCGACAAAACCAATAAGAGGCGTTGGAATAGACCACGGGAACAGGCGGGCATGCCACTTCACATGGCTGCCGCAAACAGGTGAGGGCTTGAAGAATGGTGGCAGCACCAGGCGAGAACATGCGCGTCAATGGCGACCGTCTCTGGGACAGTCTCATGGACATGGCGAAGATCGGCCCCGGCATTGCCGGCGGCAACAATCGTCAGACGCTGACGGATTCGGATGCCGAGGGCCGAAGCCTTTTCAAGACATGGTGCGACGACGCGGGCCTCGCCATGGGCATCGACCAGATGGGCACGATGTTCGCTACCCGCCCCGGCACTGATCCCGATGCCCTGCCCGTCTATGTCGGTTCGCATCTCGACACCCAGCCGACCGGCGGCAAATATGACGGCGTGCTCGGCGTGCTGGCTGCCCTCGAAGTCGTGCGCACCATGAACGATCTCGGCATCAAGACCAAACATCCCATTGTCGTCACCAACTGGACGAACGAGGAAGGCGCGCGTTTTGCCCCTGCCATGCTGGCCTCAGGCGTCTTCGCAGGCGTGCACAGCCTGGACTTTGCCTATAATCGCAAGGATCCCGAGGGCAATCTCTTCGGCGACGAACTGAAACGCATCGGCTGGCTCGGTGACGAAGAGGTCGGTGCCCGCAAGATGCACGCCTATTTCGAATATCACATCGAGCAAGGCCCGATCCTTGAGGCCGAAGACAAGCAGATAGGCGTCGTCACTCACTGTCAGGGCCTGTGGTGGCTGGAATTCACGCTAACCGGCAAGGAAGCCCATACCGGCTCGACGCCGATGAACATGCGCGTCAATGCCGGTCTTGCCATGTCGCGCATCCTGGAAATGGTTCAAGGCGTGGCGATGGGCGAGCAGCCGGGCGCCGTCGGCGGTGTCGGCCAGATGTTCTTTTCGCCGAACTCCCGCAACGTGCTGCCCGGCAAGGTCGTCTTCACCGTCGACATCCGCTCGCCCGACAAGGCCAAGCTCGACCGCATGCGGGCAAAGATCGAGGCCGAAGCGCCTGGCATCTGCGATGCGCTGGGTGTCGGCTGTTCCGTCGAGGCGATCGGCCATTTCGCGCCTGTTACCTTCGACGAAAAGCTCGTCACCGCAGTTCGCTCCGCCGCCGAACGCCTCGGCTACACCCACATGAACCTCATCTCCGGCGCCGGCCACGACGCCTGCTGGGCCGCCAAGGTCGCGCCTGCGACCATGGTCATGTGCCCCTGCGTCGGCGGCCTCTCGCACAATGAAGCGGAAGAGATTTCCAAGGAATGGGCGACGGCGGGCGCCGACGTGCTGTTCCATGCGGTCGTGGAGACGGCGGAGATCGTGGTGTGATGTCTAACGTCGCGCCCGGAGCCCCCTCATCCGCCCTTCGGGCACCTTCTCCCCGAGGGGAGAAGGGGGAAGCCGCAACGTCAGCCGCTCCCCTCTCCCCAGCGGGGAGACGGTGGCCCGAAGGGTCGGATGAGGGGGCTCCGGGCGCGACTAGAATTATCAAACAGGATATCCGTAAACATCGCCCAGCGAATACCGGACAAGCCCGCCAGCTTCGCCGCAACGAAACCGAAGAGGAATACCACCTCTGGGGTGACTTACGCGCACGACGCCTGAACCGCTACAAATTCGCGCGACAAGTTCCGGTCGGCCCCTTCATCGTCGATTTCCTCTGTCGCGAAGAGCGGATGATTGTAGAAGTCGATGGCTTCCAGGATGCCGAGAGCGCGACCGATCAACGCCGAACGGAATGGCTCAATACCAATGGTTATTCCGTGCTGCGCTTCTGGAATCAGGAAATCTCGCGTGAGCGGCGCTGGGTCCTGGAAACAATCCTGGCAGCACTGCAGGGCCGACTCGAACTCAGCTCCGAATTGCCGAACTTCTATTTCGCCAGCCGCTTCACAGATCAAGGATAGGGAACGATCATGACAACAGTCATCAAAAACGGCACCATCGTCACGGCCGACCTCACCTACAAGGCTGACGTCAAGATCGACGGTGGCAAGATCGTCGAGATCGGTCCGAACCTCTCGGGCGACGAGACGCTCGACGCCTCCGGCTGTTATGTCATGCCGGGTGGCATCGATCCGCACACCCATCTCGAAATGCCCTTCATGGGCACCTATTCCTCCGACGATTTCGAGAGCGGTACGCGCGCGGCGCTTTCCGGCGGCACGACCATGGTGGTCGATTTCGCCCTACCCGCTCCCGGCCAGTCGCTGCTGGAAGCGCTGACCATGTGGGACAACAAGTCGACGCGGGCCAATTGCGATTATTCCTTCCACATGGCGGTCACCTGGTGGAGCGAGCAGGTCTTCAAGGAGATGGAGACCATCGTCCGCGACAAGGGCATCAACACCTTCAAGCACTTCATGGCTTACAAGGGCGCGCTGATGGTCGACGACGACGAGATGTTCGCCTCGTTCCAGCGCTGCGCCGAACTCGGGGCGCTGCCGCTGGTGCATGCCGAAAACGGCGACGTCGTCGCCTCGATGTCGGCAAAGCTGCTTGCCGAGGGCAACAACGGCCCCGAAGCGCATGCCTATTCCCGCCCCGCCGAGGTGGAGGGCGAGGCCACCAACCGCGCCATCATGATCGCCGACATGGCCGGCTGCCCGGTCTATATCGTCCATACCTCCTGCGAGCAGGCGCATGAAGCGATCCGCCGTGCTCGCGCCAAGGGCATGCGTGTCTACGGCGAACCGCTGATCCAGCACCTGACGCTCGACGAGAGCGAATATTCCAATCCAGACTGGGACCACGCCGCCCGCCGCGTCATGTCGCCGCCCTTCCGCAACAAGCAGCACCAGGACTCACTCTGGGCCGGGCTTGCCTCCGGCTCGCTGCAGGTGGTCGCCACCGATCACTGCGCCTTCACCACGGCGCAGAAGCGTTTCGGCGTCGGTGATTTCACCAAGATCCCGAACGGCACTGGTGGCCTTGAAGACCGCATGCCGATGCTTTGGACCCGCGGCGTCAACACCGGCCGGCTGACGATGAACGAGTTCGTCGCCGTCACCTCGACCAACATCGCCAAGATCCTCAACATCTACCCGAAGAAAGGCGCGATCCTCGTCGGCGCCGATGCCGATATCGTCGTCTGGGATCCGAAGCGATCGAAGACCATCTCGTCCAAGAGCCAGCAGTCGGCGATCGACTACAACGTCTTCGAAGGCAAGGAAGTGACCGGCCTGCCGCGCTACACGCTGACGCGCGGCGTCGTCGCGATCGAGGAAAGCACCATCAAGACCCAGGAGGGCCATGGTGAATTCGTCCGGCGCGAACCGGTGACGGCCGTCAGCAAGGCACTCTCCACCTGGAAGGAGATCACCGCCCCCCGCAAGGTGACGCGCAGCGGCATTCCTGCGACCGGCGTGTGACGATGCTCCATGACCAAACCGCCATCAACCGGAGAACGGCGCCTTCATGTCGATGACCTCATGCCGGCACCAGCGCATCCAACTCCGGCAGCAGCACGACGCTTTCCTGCTCGTTCGGATCGGTGCGGGCGATGATCGCCGTGCACGGCGTGCTGCTGAGGTTTGCCGGCATATGCGGCACGCCGGCCGGGATGTAGAAGAGTTCGCCGGCATGGACGATAACGTGCTGCTCGAGCCGGTCTCCGTACCAGGTATGAGCCTCGCCGGAGAGCATGTAGATCGCCGTCTCATGCGCCTCGTGCAGATGCGCCTTGGCGCGCACGCCGGGCGGGATCGTCAGCAGGTGCATGCAGATGCCCTTGGCGCCCACCGTCTCGGCCGCGATCCCTTGGAAATAGCTGAGCCCCTGCTTGCCGTCATAGGCATGGTTGGGCCGAACGATGTGGCAGGTGGGTTTTGATGTCGCGTCCATTCTCTTCCTCCATAAAATGTGCCGCCGGCATGGCCTGCGGCGATGGTAACATGCAAACCGCCTCCCCGCGGCGAAAACAAGAACGGTCGCATTGATGCAAGCACCCTCCGTCGTATCCGCCAAGGATCTCTGTCTCACCTACCAGGCGAATGACGGCCCGGTGCGGGCTCTCAGCGATGTCAATCTCGATGTCCGCAAGGGCGATTTCGTCTCTTTCATCGGCCCCTCCGGCTGCGGCAAGACCACCTTCCTGCGTGTCATCGCCGATCTCGAAAAGAGCACTTCGGGCGAGATTTCGATCAACGGCATGACGCCGGAAGAAGCCCGCAAGGCCCGCGCCTACGGCTACGTCTTCCAGGCACCGGCGCTCTATCCCTGGCGCACCATCGAAAACAATATCGCCCTGCCGTTGGAGATCATGGGTTATTCCGGCGCCGACCGGACGAGGCGCATCGCTGAGGCGCTCGATCTTGTCAGCCTCACCGGCTTCGAGAAGAAATTTCCCTGGCAGCTTTCCGGCGGCATGCAGCAACGCGCCTCGATCGCCCGCGCGCTGGCCTTCGACGCCGACCTGTTGCTGATGGACGAGCCCTTCGGCGCGCTCGACGAGATCGTCCGCGACCATCTCAACGAAGAGCTCCTGAAACTCTGGGCCCGCACCAACAAGACCATCTGTTTCGTCACCCATTCCATCCCCGAGGCGGTCTACCTCTCGACCAAGATTGTGGTGATGTCGCCGCGCCCCGGCCGCGTGACCGACGTAATCGACTCGACGCTGCCGGCCGAGCGCCCGCTCGATATCCGTGACACCCCGGAATTCCTGGAGATCGCCCATCGTGTCCGCGAAGGGTTGAGGACGGGGCATAGCCATGAGGTTTAGGCGGTTGAGTTCGAGGCTTACCCTCCTCTGCCCTGCCGGGCATCTCCCTCACAAAGGGGGAGATCGGCAAGAGGATAGCACGTCGGTCGTCACTGATTCCACGCTGGATCAGGGGCCCTTCGTTGTTTGGAGAAGCCGTTTCCGCATATCGATCTCCCCCCTTGTGGGGGAGATGCCCGGCAGGGCAGAGGGAGGTGGCTACGCATTCGACCTCAAATGGGGGCAGTCGCTATGACACCCGACACCCTCAAAAACAAGATTGTCCCCGTCACCACCATCCTGCTTGCTCTTATCGCCATCTGGTATGTCGCAGCCGTTCTCATGAATGCGCCGTTCCAGCGCGATATGGACAGCCGCACCGGCGCCACACCGACGACGCTCGAATTCATCGGCAAGACGCTGGCGCAGCCGAAGCCGATCTTGCCGGCGCCGCATCAGGTGGCGCAGAACGTTTATGAGAACACCGTCCTGCGCAGCCTTTCGAGCAATCGCAGCCTCGTCTATCACAGCTGGGTGACGCTCTCCTCCACCCTGCTCGGCTTCGGCTTCGGCATGCTGCTCGGCATTCTTCTTGCGGTGCTGATCGTGCACAACCGCGCCATGGACCGCTCGCTGATGCCCTGGCTGGTGGCGAGCCAAACCATCCCGATCCTCGCCATCGCGCCGATGATCGTCATCATCTCCTACAATGTGCTGACCGGTGACAATGCGCTTGCGCATCTGTTAAACCTCGATTCCGACGCCTCCCGCCTCGTCTCCAAGGCGCTGATTTCCACCTACCTTTCATTCTTTCCCGTCGCCGTCGGCATGGTGAAGGGCTTGCGGTCACCTGAGATCATGCATCTCGACCTGATGCGCACCTATTATGCGAGCCCGATGCAGACCTTCTGGAAGTTGCGGGTTCCGGCCTCGATCCCCTTCCTCTTCACCTCGATGAAGGTCGCGATCGCCGCCAGCCTCGTTGGCGCCATCGTCGGCGAACTGCCGACAGGTGCGGTTGCCGGCATCGGCTCGAAGCTGCTGGCCGGCTCTTATTACAGCCAGACCATCGATATCTGGGCGGCTCTCGTCGCCGGGTCGCTGCTGGCAGGCATCCTGGTTGCGATCGTCGGCCTTGCGGCGAAGATCGTCGACCGTGCCATGGGCGGGAGGCCGGCATGAGACATCTGACCTTCTCTTGGCAGGGCGTGACCGCCCTCCTCTTCTGCATGGCAGCGCTTGTCACCCTGCCGCTTTTGGCCGAAGGCGCGGCGCAGCCCTTCACCGACGGCACGGCAAGCCTTGTCTTCACCATCGTCATGGCGGCTGCCCTGCTGTCCTTTGCACCGCAGCCGCCGGCCTATCGCGCCACCGTGCTGTTCATCGGCGCGCATGGCGCCGCCTGGATGCTGCTTTCCGCTCTCTCCGGCAATGAGGGCATGGCAACGCGGGCTTATTTCCTGCTGTTGTTTTCCTGCTGGCTGCTTGCCTGGCGATGCGTAACCGAGCTGTCGAAACTGCAGCCCGTCACTGCTTTGGGCAAATCGGCGCTCCAGTTGCTGATCCCGGCGATCTTCGGCGCCTGGATCCTCATCCTCTGGGAAGCCGCGACGCGCGGCGCCGGCATTCCCTTCATCATCCTGCCGCCGCCGAGCGCCATCGGCGCCCGTATCATGGCCTCTCTGCCGATCCTCGGTGCTGATGTCAGGCAGACGATCTTCAAGGCGGTGCTGATCGGTTATATCGTCGGCTGCCTCAGCGGCTTTGCCGTCGCGGTGCTGGCCGACCGCATCACCTTCCTGCGCCGTGGCCTGCTGCCGATCGGCAACATGGTGTCGGCCCTGCCGATCATCGGCGTGGCCCCGG
Organism: Rhizobium redzepovicii; assembly: GCF_019793435.1. GTDB lineage: Bacteria > Pseudomonadota > Alphaproteobacteria > Rhizobiales > Rhizobiaceae > Rhizobium > Rhizobium redzepovicii. The sequence goes on from NZ_JAILYH010000016.1 coordinate 81,274, forward strand.
TCATGGTCATGTGGTTCGGCTTCGACTGGCCGTCGAAAGCAGCCGTCGTCATCATCATGACTTTCTTCCCGATGCTGGTGAATACCGTCGCCGGCCTTGCCGCCTCCGGCAGCATGGAGCGCGACCTGATGCGCACTTATGCCTCGAGCGACTGGCAGACGCTGCTCAAGCTCAAGCTTCCGGCCGCCATGCCCTTCATTTTCAACGCACTGAAGATCAACTCGACGCTGGCGCTGATTGGTGCCATCGTTGCCGAATTCTTCGGAACGCCGATCGTCGGCATGGGCTTTCGCATCTCCACAGAGATCGGCCGCATGAATGTCGACATGGTTTGGGCGGAAATCGCTATCGCGGCGCTGGCCGGATCGATCTTTTATGGCATCATCGCCCTGACCGAACGGGCGGTGACGTTCTGGCATCCGTCTATCCGTGGTGGCTAGGCGCGCCCGGGCTTCGCAAATGGGGTACGGGCATAACTTCAGAGGGTAAGGATAAGAAAATGAAAAAGTTGATGGTTGCAATGATGGCGAGCGCGATGACGCTTGCCGCTGCCCAGGCGATGGCCGCCGACAAGGTGGTGCTGCAGCTGAAATGGGTCACGCAGAGCCAGTTCGGCGGTTATTACGTTGCCAAGGACAAGGGCTTCTACAAGGAAGAAGGCCTCGACGTCGATATCAAGCCGGGCGGCCCCGATATCGCCCCTGAGCAGGTGATCGCCGGCGGCGGCGCCGATGTCATCGTCGATTGGATGGGCGGCGCCCTGGTTGCCCGCGAAAAGGGCGTTCCGCTCGTCAACATCGCCCAGCCCTACCAGAAATCGGGCCTGGAGATGATTTGCCGCAAGGATGGCCCGGTCAAGACCGAAGCCGACTTCAAGGGCCACACGCTCGGCGTCTGGTTCTTCGGTAACGAATATCCTTTCTTCGCCTGGATGAACAAGCTGGGTCTGTCGACGGAAGGCGGCGCGAACGGCGTCACCGTGCTGAAGCAGAGCTTCGACGTGCAGCCGCTCGTCCAGAAGCAGGCTGACTGCATCTCTGTGATGACCTACAATGAATACTGGCAGGCGATCGATGCCGGCTTCAAGCCGGAGGAACTGACGGTCTTCAACTATACCGAGATGGGCAACGACCTGTTGGAAGACGGCCTCTATGCGATGGAAGACAAGCTGAAGGACCCGGCCTTCAAGGAGAAGATGGTCAAGTTCGTCCGCGCCTCAATGAAGGGCTGGAAATATGCGACCGAAAATCCGGACGAAGCCGCCGAGATCGTCATGGACAATGGCGGTCAGGACGACAATCACCAGAAGCGGATGATGGGCGAAGTCGCCAAGCTGGTCGGTGACGGCTCAGGCAAGCTGGACGAAGCGCTCTATGCCCGCACCACAAAGGCGCTGCTCGACCAGAAGATCATCAACAAGGAGCCCTCCGGCGCCTGGACGCACGACATTACCGACGCCGCAGCCAAGTAATCGCGGCAAACAATGCGAAAACGAAACGCGCGGGAGATCTCCGCGCGTTTCTTTTATCCACCTGATAAAAAACACCTTGCAACTGTCGCATTTGTCGGGCGTCAAACGTCATAGGGGAACAGGATCAATCATCGTCATGTTCACATAACCCTCCGGTGATTGATTCAGGTTTCGATGGTAATTATTATCGGCTCATGGGGAATTGTTTTCTGCCGGGCTTGCATATCGAGCAAATCGATACCAATTAAAAGCCGATTTGCCGGCGAGGGACGAAGACGGCAATGATGTGCGGATACCCCTGAGAATGCAGGAAAGGCAGTGGCCTGGTCGCGAGCTGAGTGGCAGACGCGCGAGTTCGGCTAAGCTTGTTACAAGATTGGACGAAGACGCATGGCACGCAAGCCGATTGAAATTCTAGGCGCCGCTACCTTTTTTGCAGCAGCTCTCGCTGCATCCACGGCATTTTCGCAGGAAAAGCCGGTCGAAAAACCGCAGCAGAATCTGCCGGCGATCGTCGTCACCAAGGCTGTGAATCGCACGCTCGTCGACCGTGTCATCGGCACGGGAACGATCAAGCCCGTCGAGGAAGTTTATATTCAACCGCAGGTCGAAGGCCTGTCGATCCGTACGTTGAAAGCCGATGTCGGCGACAAGGTTGAGGCGGAAAGCACGTTGGCGACGCTCAACGACGACGCGCTGGTGCTGGAGAAGAGCCAGATGATGGCGACGAAAGCCAAGGGTGAGGCAAGCCTCGCCCAGCTGCGCGCCCAGCTCATCGAGGCGCAGGCCAATGCCGAACAAGCAAGGCAGCAGCAGGCCCGCGCCCAGGAAATGGTCAAGAAGGGTACGGTTTCCACCGCTCAGGTCGAGCAGGCCGATGCGACGGCCGCCGCCGCCAATGCCCGCGTCGTCTCCGCCGAACAGGCGATCGAGGTTGCCGAGGCCGATCTCAAGGTCTTCGACAGCCAGATCGCCGATGCGGATCTGAAGCTGGCGCGCACCGATGTGAAGACGCCGGTGGCCGGCACGGTCTCGGCGAAGAACGCCAAGGTCGGCGCCATTGCCGCCGGCAACGGCGACCCGCTGTTCACCCTCATCCGCGACGGCGATGTCGAGCTTGTCGCAGAGGTCGCCGAAAGCGACATCGTCAGGGTCGTGGCCGGCCAGAAGGCAGCGATTTCGCTTTCCGGCAGCCGCGAGAAGCTATCTGGCGCCGTGCGCCTGGTATCGCCGACCGTCGATCCCACCACCCGCCTCGGTCTCGTCCACATCTCGATCGACGACGACAGCAAGGCGCGCTCCGGCATGTATGGCAGCGCCGAGGTCATCGTTCGCGAGACGGAGGGCGTATCGCTTCCGCTGACCGCCGTGCTCACCGGCAACGAAGGCTCGTCGGCCCGCAAGGTCGAGGATGGCGTGGTGAAATTCGCCAAGGTCGAGACCGGCATCCAGGACGGTGCCTATGTCGAGATCGTCGATGGATTGAAGAGCGGCGACGAGGTCGTGGCCAAGGCGGGCGCTTACGTCCGTGACGGCGACCACATCACGCCGGTGCGTGAACAGCCCCCGGCTTCCAACTAAAGAGACCATCCGATGAATTTTTCAGCCTGGTCCATTCGAAACCCGATCGCGCCGCTGCTGGCCTTCTGCCTGTTGATATTCATCGGCATGCAGTCCTTCAATAAGCTGCCGATCACGCGCTTCCCGAACATCGACGTTCCGCTTGTTTCGATCAGCGTCACGCAGAGCGGCGCTTCGCCGGCCGAACTCGAAATGCAGGTGACGAAGGAGATCGAAGACGCAATCGCCTCCATCACCGGCATCGACGAAATCCAGTCGACGGTGACCGACGGCAGCTCGCAGACCAACGTCATGTTCCGCATGGAAGTGCCGACGGAACAGGCCGTGCAGGACGTCAAGGATGCGATCGACCGCATTCGCAGCGATCTGCCGGCGACCGCCGAGGCACCGATCGTCACCAAGGTCGATGTCGAGGGCCAGGCGATCCAGACCTTCGCAGTGTCCTCTCCCGACATGTCACTGGAAGAACTCTCCTGGTTCGTCGACGATACTGTCAAGCGTGCGTTGCAGGGTCAGGCCGGCATCGGCCGCGTCGACCGTTACGGCGGCGCCGAGCGCGAAGTGCGCATCGAACTCACCCCCGGCAAGCTCGATGCACACGGCATCACCGCCGCCAGCGTCAACCAACAGCTGCGCGGCACCAACGTCGATCTCGGCTCCGGCCGCGGCCAGGTGGCCGGCAGCGAACAGGCAATCCGCGTTCTCGGCGACGCCCGCAACGTCGCCGAACTTGCCGATACGACCATTGCGCTGCCGAACGGCCGTTTCGTCAAGCTGTCCGATCTCGGCGTCATCAAGGACACCTACGAGGAGCCGAAATCCTTCTCGCGCTTCAACGATACGCCTGTTGTCACCTTCGGCGTCTTCCGCTCGAAGGGCGCCAGCGAAGTCAGCGTCGCCGAAACCGTCGCGCAGAGCCTCGACAAGGTCCGCAGCGAAAACCCGAACGTGAAGATCGAACTGATCGACGATTCGGTTTATTTCACCTACGGCAACTACGAAGCCGCCATCCACACGCTGCTCGAAGGCGCGCTGCTTGCGGTCATCGTCGTTCTGCTGTTCCTCCGGAACTGGCGCGCGACGCTGATTTCGGCCATCGCCCTGCCGCTGTCGGCGATCCCGACCTTCTGGGTCATGGACATGATGGGCTTCTCGCTGAACCTCGTCAGCTTCCTCGCCCTGACGCTGGCGACAGGTATTCTGGTGGACGACGCGATCGTCGAAATCGAGAACATTGCCCGCCATATCAAGATGGGCAAGACGCCCTACCGGGCGGCGATCGAGGCGGCCGATGAAATCGGCCTTGCCGTCATCGCCACCACCTTCACCATCATCGCCGTCTTCGTGCCGGTTTCATTCATGCCGGGCATTCCCGGCCAATACTTCATCCAGTTCGGCCTGACCGTCGCCTTCTCCGTCTTCTTCTCGCTGATGGTCGCACGCCTCATCACCCCGATGATGGCCGCCTATCTGATGCGTGCAGAAGATGGCGTCGACGACCATCATGACAATGACAGCCTGCTGATGCGTGGATACACCCGACTCATCCGCGGCACGACGGGGCGCTGGTACACGCGTTATGCGACCTTGCTTGTCGCGTTTGGCTTCCTGATCGGCTCGGTTTTGCTGCTGATGCAGGTTCCGGGCAGCTTCCTGCCGCCCGAAGACGCTTCACGAATCGTTCTCTCCGTCGAATTACCGCCCAATGCAAGGCTTGACGACACCGAGAAGACGACGGATGCGATCTATGACAGGGTCAAGGATATCAACGGCGTCGAAAGCGTCTTCGTCCTCGGCGGCGCATCTCCGAAGGGCGACCTCGAACTGCGTCGTGCAACCATCACGCTGGCACTCCATAAGCTCGACCAATCGCTGATCAAGAAGATGGTCAACGACGGGCTCGGCCACATCCCCCTCATCGGCCCGATGCTGCCGAAAGTGGAAGTCCACGGCCGCGAGCGTCCGCAATGGAATATTGAAAAGGAAGTCTTCGCCAAGCTGCGCGACATTCCCGACGTTCATATCCTGAAGCTTAACGACCGCGGCGAACGCGACCTCTCCTTCAACTTCCTTTCCAAGAACGAGAAGGACCTGAACGACGCCGTCGGCATCCTGGAATCCAAGCTCCGCGCCGATCCGCTGCTTGCCAATGTCAGCGCCGACGGCGCCCTGCCTCGTCCGGAACTGCAGGTATATCCACGCAAGGACGAAGCCGCACGCCTCGGCATCACGCCGCAGCAGATTTCCGAGACGATCCGTGTCGCCACCATCGGCGATGTCGATGCCGCCCTTGCCAAGATCTCGCTCGACGATCGCCAGATCCCGATTCGGGTGCAGGCGGCAGTTGACATGCGCCGCGATCTCTCAGCCATCCGCGCATTGAAGATCCAGACCGCCAGCGGCGGCACCGTTCCGCTCGCGAGCGTCGCCAATATCGACTACTCCGAGGGCGTAAGCTCGATCAAGCGCAACAACCGTTACCGCGTCGTCTCAATCGGCTCCGATCTGCCGCAGGGTGTAGCCCTCGACACGGCTTCGGCCCGTTTCCGCGAGATCGTCAAATCAGCCAACATCCCGGCCTCCGTGCACCTTGCCGAAAGCGGCGACACCAAGGTGCAGACCGAGATGCAGCAGAGCTTCGTCAACGCCATGTTGATGGGTCTGTTGCTGGTGTTGACGGTGCTGATCCTGCTTTTCAAGGACGTGATCCAGCCCTTCACCATCCTGTTCTCGCTGCCGCTTGCCATCGGCGGCGTCGCGGCGGCTCTGATCATCACCAGCAATCCGCTGTCGATGCCCGTCATGATCGGCATTCTGATGTTGATGGGTGTCGTCACCAAGAACGCCATCCTGCTCGTCGATTTTGCGATCGAGATGCGCCATCAGGGCATGGCTCGTGTCGAGGCCATGGTCGAAGCCGGCCGCAAGCGCGCCCGGCCGATCATCATGACCTCGATCGCCATGTCGGCGGGCATGCTGCCTTCGGCGCTCGGTGTCGGCGAAGGCGGCTCGTTCCGCGCGCCGATGGCAATCGCGGTGATCGGCGGCATCATCGTCTCGACGGTGCTCTCGCTGGTCGTCGTGCCTTCCTTCTTCCTGATCATGGACGATCTGTCCCGCCTGCTCGGTTGGATGTTCGGACGCTTGGTCGGCCGGAAAGACGAGGAGGAGCTGCCGCTGTCGCGCGAGGATCTCACCCGTGTTACCCGCGAAAACCGCGAAGACATCGACTCGCTGGAGGAGCGGCTGACCGCGATCGAAAAGCCGGAAAGCAAGCGCAAGAGCGCCAACGACACCAACGTGCTCCGCTTGCCGCCTTTCGCAGCAGAATGAGCAAAACTCAGAACATGAACGGGCCGGGAGTGATCTCCCGGCCCGTTTCATTTTGCCGTTCGCGCCGCCATCCGCAGCGTCGGTCGACAGCGGCAGGTCTTCTCGTCAGAGCCCGCCCTGCTCCCTGATAAAACTGACGATCGAGCTAACGCCGTCACCGCGTTTCATGTCGGAGAAGACGAAGGGGCGGCTTGCGCGCATGCGCGTCGCATCCCGGTCCATTACCTCGAGATCGGCACCGACATAGGGCGCCAGATCCTTCTTATTGATGACGAGAAGGTCCGACCGGGTGATGCCGGGCCCGCCCTTGCGCGGGATTTCCTCGCCCTGGCAGACGGAGATGACATAGATGGTGATATCGGCAAGATCGGGCGAAAAGGTCGCCGCCAGATTGTCGCCGCCGGATTCGATGAAGACCACGTCGAGATCCGGGATCCGCTGGTTGAGGCCGGCGATCGCCTGAAGATTAATCGTCGCATCCTCGCGAATGGCGGTGTGCGGGCAGCCGCCGGTCTCGACGCCGACGATCCGGTCCGAAGGCAGTGCCTGCATGCGCACCAGCGCCTCGGCATCCTCGGTCGTGTAGATGTCGTTGGTAACAACGGCGACGGAATAGTCGTCGCGCATCGCCTTGCAGAGCTTTTCGGTCAGCGCCGTCTTGCCCGAACCGACCGGTCCGCCGATGCCGACCCGCAGAGGTCCGTTTCTTGATTTCATATGCCTTACTCCAATCGAACCCGATGATAGCGACGCCGAGGCCACACGCCACCGTCAAATGACGCAGATGCTCGGATAATTTACGCCATCACGAACGGAACAGCCGCGTCGCCTGCGTCTCATGCCGCAGGCCGGCAATATCGGCCTGCACCGTCGCCGAGCCGAGATCGTCGAGCGACGAGACCGCTGCCCGCCGCGCGACCTCGGTGATGCTCTCTTCAAGACCGGCGAGCACGGCAACACCGTCCTTCTGACCGGTGACGCCGAGGCGGATGCCTGAGGAAACCGCCTGCGAGGCATAGGCATGCAGGAAGACGGCGAGCGCCTTCTCAGCCCCGATGCCGTGCGCGCCGGTGACAGCCCCGACCGCGACGGGATAGGCCGCCTTGTCAGGCAGCCTTTCGAACACACCATCCGGCCAGGCGCGTGCCGCCGCCAGGAAGGCCTCGCCGAGCAGCATAGTTTCCTGATGGCGCTCGCGCGATCCGGCCAGCGCCTCCGCGAGCGCAGCGATCTCGGCAAGGCGCTCTGGCTCTTCCTGCCACCTGTGGCTTTCGGCCAAAAGTACCGCATCGTTCCAAACCGAGCCATGGCCGATCAGCGTGCCGATCCAGGCCGCCAGCGAGGCGGCATCGGTGACCAGCCCGTCGGCCACCGCCCGCTCCAGCCCGCCCGAATAGGCAAAGCTGCCGACCGGAAAGGCCGGCGAAAGCCATGCCGTCAGGCGCAACAATGCCTGCAGCTCACAATCTCCAGTCATCGAGCCTCAGTCGTGTTTATGGTCGTGATGATGCCCGTGATCGTGGTCATGGTCGTGATCACATCCCGGCCCATGCACATGCTCGTGGCCGTGATCATCTTTGTGCTCATGCCCGTGGTCATGAGCCGCATGACCTTGATCGCGCGAATGCGCGTCATGGGAATGATAGGCGCCGCGCGCCGGCTGGAAGGGTTCGTCGATGTCGAGGACGGTAGCGCCGAGCCCCTGCAGCATGCTGCGGATGACGTGGTCGCGCAGGATGACGATACGGCCTTCCTCGATCTGCGCCGCGAGATGGCGGTTGCCGAGATGCCAGGCAAGCTCGACCAGATGTGTGCGATCGCGGCCGCGAATTTCGAAGAGCTTCTCATCGGCCGCGAGAATCTCGATCAGTTCACCGTCGTCGCGCACCAGCAGGTCGCCATTGGCGAAAAGCACCGGGGCCTTGAGATCGAGCATGACCATCTCGCCATTTTCCAGATGCAGCAGCTTGCGGCGCAGATGGCGCAGATCGTGCGGCAGCTTGACCTGGGCGATCGGATGGGAGGACGGGGTTCCGGCGGGAAGATAGGAGGTAACGCGCTGCATGATATGTCCGTTTTGCTGAGGCGACCATGCAAAATAGCCTTTCCAGATGCAAGCACCAATGGCCTTTGTGCCCGCTTCGGGCTTTTATATTCCGTAAGCCTGCATCACGTTGTCGCTCTCGGTTCCCCTGCCCTTGGCCTCGAGGCCACTATCGGCGAGCCCGTGCCAGGCATGATGCAGGCCTTCCCGCTCGTGTACGACGCGATTGCGCCCGAGCGCCTTGGCGAGATAGAGCGCGCGGTCTGCCGACGCATAGACCGCCTGCTTGTTGCGGCCGGCGGCGAGATCGGCAACACCGCCGGAAACGGTAATACGGATATCGTGCCCTTCGGCCGCGATGGCGCCGCTTGCGATCCGGGCCCGGACACCTTCGATGCGTTCCATCCGCGCCTCCAGCGGCTTGCCGGAGATGATGATGCCGAACTCCTCCCCGCCCAATCTTGCGACGACGGACATTTCATCGAAGGCGGATATGAGTATGGCCGAGACCGCGGTGATGACGGCATCGCCGCAGCCATGGCCGAAGCGATCGTTGATCGCCTTGAAGCGGTCGACATCGAAAATAACAAGCGAGGCGTCGCCTTCGGTGTACTCGAGCGCCTCTGTGAAAGCGCGCCGGTTCAAAAGTCCCGAAAGCGTGTCCGTTCGGCTGAGCTTTTCGAACTCCGCCCGCGACAGCGTCAGTTCGTGCAGGGCAAAACCGGCGGCCAGCGACAGCATGCCGGAAACCGTCCCGCCGACAAGCCAGGAAAAAATGACGCCGAAGCCGATCGCGTTCGAAAGCGTCACCGGCAGCAGCCCGAGAAAATCGAGCGGCGGGATCGTCACTGCCATGATGATGCCGGAGAGAAGGACTGTCAGAAAGCTCATCTTCAATGCAAAGACATAGACGTTCCCGCGATATTGGAAATTGCCGAAATCGGCCTGCAGCGACATCCAGTTTCTCATGAGAATCGACCTTCCTGCCCGGCGTTTCAAGGCATTGATAGGAGCCAAATTGCTGCGGGTGTCTTAATCGACTCGTTAAAATTCGAACGGTTTCGGACCTTTCGGTGGACAGATTTTTTCTAGCAGGAGATGCAGCCCTCCAATCCCTGAATCGGACAGGGCGACGAGACAGTTAGCCGTTTGATTTAAAACAGCTTTATTAACCAGGAAGATGGGGCTGTTCCAGAATGGCCTAACTGAGGAAAATACCGGCTTTTCCACCGATTTTTACAACCGATCGGAGAGTATGATACACAATTCACTTTAAAGAGGGGATCGCCTGGCGATTGGCTCAATTGTAGACACCGAGAGACAATCGCAATGATTGTGGAAGCGGATTCCATAAGCCGGTCCTAAGTCCCGCCGAGCGGAGCGCGGCAGCCGTCCACGTGTTGCAGCCGAAGAGCGCGTTGAAATATCCGTTGGCCTCGAAGAACCGGTCGATCTCGCCGTAACCCGCATCCGGAATGCCCGCCACCACGCCCCCATTTCGAACGAAGCTGTCCGCGATGAAATTCCGCAGCCGCGCCATTTGATCGTCGCCGATATCGAACGCCGCAACGGCCGGCTGCGGCTCAGCGATGCGACCGGCAAGATCGACATGCAACACCGAACGGTCGATCGTCAGCGCCCCCAGCACCGGCAGCGGCTTCAGCTCCGACCAGCTCGGGGTTTCCAGATAGAAGGCGCGGCCGCCCCAGCCGACGATGAGCCACTCCGCATCCGGATGGCCGAGCGGAAAACCGGTCTCGGCGAGAAAGGAAAAGGCAGCTCGCGTCTCCTCGTCGAGCGGAATGGCAATATCAGTATGGATCGGTCCGGACAGCAGCAGAATCCGATGCGTCGCCGCCGCAGACGACGCCTCGACGGTGGCAATCAGCGGCCGGGGAACGAAGGTCCCGCAGGCCGCCAGAAACACAAGCAGAAACACGGCCCGCAACAGCCAGCGGATGCCTGTTATCATCGGCGCCATCCGTCGCACAGAGGGCCGTGTGGCCTAAAACAGGAAATAGCGCTGCGCCATCGGCAACACCGTCGCCGGCTCACATGTGAGCAACTCGCCGTTCGCCCTGACCTCGTAGGTCTCCGGATCGACTTCGATTTCCGGCGTCAGGTCGTTGTGGATCATCGACGCCTTGGAGATGCCGCCGCGCGTATTCTTCACCGCGACAAGTTGCTTGGCGACGCCGAGCCGGCCCTTCAGGCCAGCATCGACTGAGGCCTGACTGACGAAAGTGACGGAGGAATTGGTGAGGCTCCGGCCGTAGGAGGCGAACATCGGCCGGTAATGCACCGGCTGCGGCGTCGGGATCGAGGCATTCGGATCGCCCATCAATGCTGCCGCGATCGAGCCGCCGAGCAGCACCATGTCGGGCTTCACGCCGAAGAAGGCCGGATTCCACAGCACAAGGTCGGCGCGCTTGCCGACTTCGACAGAGCCGATCTCGTGGCTGAGCCCATGGGCAATCGCAGGGTTGATCGTATATTTGGCGATATAGCGGCGGACGCGGAAATTGTCGTTATTGCCCTTTTCCTCCTTCAGCCGGCCGCGCTGGCGCTTCATCTTGTCGGCAGTCTGCCAGGTGCGGATCGCCACCTCGCCGACGCGGCCCATGGCCTGGCTGTCGGACGAAATGATCGAAAAGGCGCCGATATCATGCAATATGTCTTCGGCAGCGATCGTCTCCTTGCGGATGCGGCTTTCGGCGAAAGCGATATCCTCGGGGATCGACGGCGACAGGTGATGGCAGACCATCAGCATGTCGAGATGCTCGGCGATGGTGTTGACCGTATAGGGCCGCGTCGGATTGGTGGACGACGGGATGACGTTCGGCTGGCCGCAGATCTTGATGATGTCGGGCGCGTGCCCACCGCCCGCCCCTTCCGTGTGAAAGGCATGAATGGTGCGGCCCTTGATGGCGCCGATCGTATCCTCGACGAAGCCGCTTTCGTTCAGCGTATCGGTGTGGATCATCACCTGCACGTCATATTCGTCGGCGACCGACAGGCAGCAGTCGATGGCGCCTGGAGTCGTGCCCCAGTCCTCATGCAGCTTCAGCGAGGTGGCGCCGGCCAGCACCATCTCGGTCAGCGCCCCTGGCAGCGAGGCATTGCCCTTGCCGGCAAAGGCAAGGTTCATCGGGAAGGCGTCGGCCGCTTCGATCATCCGGGCGAGATGCCAGGGACCGGGCGTGCAGGTGGTGGCGAGCGTGCCGTGCGCCGGTCCCGTGCCACCGCCGAGCATGCAGGTCATGCCCGACATCAGCGCTTCCTCGATCTGCTGCGGCGCGATGAAGTGGATATGGCTGTCCATGCCGCCAGCGGTGACGATCTTGCCTTCGGCGGCGATCGCCTCCGTGCCCGGGCCGACGATGATATTGACGCCGGGCTGCATATCGGGATTGCCCGCCTTGCCGATGGCGACGATGCGCCCGTCCTTCAGCCCGATATCGGCCTTGTAGATGCCGGAGTGATCGACGATCACCGCATTGGTGATGACGGTATCGACCGCACCGTCCGCTCGCGTCACCTGACTCTGGCCCATGCCGTCGCGGATCACCTTGCCGCCGCCGAACTTCACCTCTTCGCCATAGGTGGTGAAATCCTTTTCGATCTCGATGAAGAGTTCCGTATCGGCAAGGCGCACTTTGTCGCCGGTGGTCGGTCCGAACATGCCGGCATAGGCGGCGCGCGAGATCTTGTAGGGCATCCATCAGGCTCCGTAGGAGGAAGAGACAAGCGTTTTTCCGCCGAGCCGCTTGAGGCGGCCCAGGGCAATATAACTATCGACGAGCTGTCGTTCGGCCGCAAACGGGTGCCACTCCCAGCCGACGTGACCGAAGCCGGCCAACATCACCTCGGCTTCGGGAAATTTGCTCAGCACTTCGGCAATAACGATCATGCCGCTGCTCGGCACGACATAGGGTGCCGGCGCGAAAGCCGAGAGCGCCGCATCGACCACCTCGTGGATCGATTTGTCGATGACGACGTGCGTCTTGCCAGTCTCTGTGCAGAAGGCGCCGAATGCCTCCGTATAGTCGTCGCAGAAATCGTCGAGATCAGGATGCGAGACGGCAAGCGGCGCCCGCATCGCGGCGAATTTTTCCGGGTCGCGCACGCTCCAGACTTCGCGGGCCGAAACCACGCCGGGATGGGTGCGCCATTGTAGGGAACCGAGCATCGCCTTTGCGGGCCGGCCGGTATTGCACACCGCGACGGCGTCCGTCCTGCTACCGCCGGTCCCATAGGAACGGCAATCGTTAAAGCGGACGACGAAATCAGCGGCATCGATCACGCCTGCTTCCGCCTCCGCGACCTCGCCATTGCCGACGATTACGATTTTCCTGATCACCTTAGTTGCTCATCGTGTCTTCGAGCTCTTTCAGCTCTTTCGTGCGTTTGTCGGTGATGTTGGCGAGGCACCCGGCGACCAGCATCGGCTCCATCGTGCCGCCGCGGGCCTGGAAACCGAAGGCGTCGCACTCGGCGTCTCGATAATCGATCCAGGCGCGCTGCGCCTTGACCAGCGCCTGCTCCGCGCCCTTCATGTCGCCGTCGAGATCCTTGTCGACCGCCGCCAAGGCGGCGCGGGTCTTCTTGTATTGCACATTCAAAGCCTTGTCAGCGGTCTCGTGGCGCGCCGCCTCGCAAGAGGTCATATCGGATTGCGTCTGGGGATTCTGGCAATCGACATCCTGAGCGGAAACGCTACCAGCCATCAGCAGCATCGCCGCCCCGATGAGGCAGATGTTCAAACGCATGCATCCCTCCCGTTAGAGCTTGCCCATCACCAGCTGACGGAAGCCATAGACCTCGCGCTTGCCGGAAAGCGGGATCAGCGTCACCGAGCGCGTCTGTCCCGGCTCGAAGCGCACCGCCGTTCCCGCCGGAATATCCAGTCGCTTGCCATGCGCCGCCGCCCGATCGAAGGAGAGTCCGGCATTGGTCTCGGCGAAATGATAGTGGCTGCCGACCTGCACCGGCCGATCACCGGTGTTGGAAACCTCCATCGTCACCGTCGGTGCGCCGGCATTCAGTTCGATGTCGCCGCTTGCGGCAATGATCTCACCCGGTATCATCTTATCTCCTTAAGCAGCCCTGGGCGCGCAGCCCTCGGCCTTCAGCACACGCTTCGTCGACGCCGGATGTTTGGCGAGCCTATCAGCCGGCCGGATGGGTCTGGCGACGAGATTGCCGCCGCAGTTGGGGCAGACGCCCTTCAGCACGCGATCAACGCAATCGGCGCAGAAGGTGCATTCATAGGTGCAGATCCGTGCCTCCGCGCTCTCCGGCGGCAAATCCTTGTCGCAGCATTCGCAATTGGGCCTGAGCTCGAGCATATCGGTCTCCCTACCGGATCGGTTCGTGTACGGTAACGAGCTTGGTTCCGTCCGGAAAGGTCGCCTCCACCTGCACGTCATGGATCATCTCGGCAATCCCCTCCATTACCTGATCACGGCCGATCACATGAGCGCCGGCCTCCATCAGCTCAGCGACCGGACGACCGTCACGGGCGCCTTCGACGACGAAGTCGCTGATCAGCGCAATCGCTTCCGGGTAGTTCAGCTTGACGCCGCGCTCCAGCCGCCGCCGGGCCACCATCGCTGCCATCGATATCAGCAGCTTGTCTTTTTCTCTCGGAGTGAGGTTCATCTTCTACCTGCTTATTGAACTCATAGATTCCAGACTTTCGGCACGGGCGCACCATTGCGCAAGGCGGAAATGACCGGGATCAGGATTTTTCTCAGCGAAAAGCCGTCGGCTGCCGCAAGACGGACGACGAGCTTGCCGTCCCAGGCGCTCGCACCGCCCATCGCGCCTTCGACGAGCGGCCGCACCTTGCCGAGATAGGCTTCCGCAAGCGGCCCGGCATAAAGCAGCGTCGCAAAAGCCACCTGTCCGCCGAGCACCGCCTGACGCGCCGCCAGAGCGGCTACCCCTTCGGAAAGCCTCAGTTCTTCCGCATGGATCAGCCGACCCGAGCGGCGGATGCGCCAGCGGTCCCGGAAAAGCCCGGTCGTCACCGTCTCGCCCATCGCCTTGCGGCCGAGCAGTATGGCCTCGACGGCCAAAAATTCTGCGCTCTTGTCGAGATCGACATCCAGCCGGCGAAAAAGTGCGGAACGATCAAAGAGGATCGTTTCCTGCGGCAGCCAGTCGACGCGGGCCTGGGCTCCGACATTGATATTGGTCGTCACCTCGGCTGTGCCGGCCGATGCCTTGTAGATCTTCTCGCAGGCCTGAGTGGTGACGTCGATGCGCGTGTCCGCTCCGGCCTCAACGCTCCAATCCATCCGATCGCCGCCGGTCAGTCCACCAGCGGTGTTAATGATGACGGCTTCCATCGAGGCATCGAAGGTATCGGGCAGGCGGATCTTCGCCGCGCCCTCCTGATAGAGCTCACGCAGACGCGTGCGGCCGTCGAGCAGCTTTGCCGCCAGATGCCCGCGTCCTTCCGCTCTTTGCGGTCGCGTGCCTGCCGCCGCAATCATCATAACGTCCCTTTCGGTCGCGCCACCGGTTCGTTCGATTGCGCAGGTGACGGAAAGCAAGCAATTCCCATGCCGTCCTAGGATACCCGCAACGGACCCGGCAAATTTGAAAGGCGCTGCGCCACCTGCCGAAAAATGCAGCAGTTGCCGATCAGACGGTCAGATGACGGCGGGCCTCCGGCGTATCCAGTGTTTCGGCGAGGCCTTGATGGACGATCTCGCCGCGGTCCATGATGTAGACGTAATCGGCAAGCTCCCGGCAGAAGTCGAGATATTGTTCGACGAGCAGGATCGCCATGCCGGTGGAATCGCGGAGATAACGGATCGCCCGGCCGATATCCTTGATGATCGACGGCTGAATGCCCTCGGTCGGCTCGTCGAGCACGAGAATCCGAGGCCGCGTCACCATAGCGCGGCCGATCGCCAGCTGCTGCTGCTGGCCGCCGGAAAGATCGCCGCCGCGGCGCGACAGCATCGACTTCAGCACCGGGAAGAGGCTGAAGATGTCATCGGGGATATTCCGGTCGCGACGGCCGAGCGGGGCGAAGCCGGTTTCGAGATTTTCCTTGACCGTCAGCAGCGGGAAAATCTCCCGCCCCTGCGGCACATAGCCGATGCCCTGCTTGGCGCGGGCAAAGGGCGGCAGGCCGTTCAGCCTGGTATCGTTGAAGGTGACGGTGCCGGCCGACAGCGGATGCTGGCCGGTCACGGCGCGCAGAAGCGAACTCTTGCCGACGCCGTTGCGCCCCAGCACGCAGGTGATCTTGCCCATCTCCGCCTTGATGGAGATGCCGCGCAGTGCCTGCGCCGCGCCATAATGCAGATTCGCGTTGTCGACTGTCAGCATCCGTTCACCCATTCCCCATCAGTTCATCAGCGTCCGCCTCAGCATCTGCAGGGCGTACTCCTGTTCCTTCGTTTTCTCGCCGCCGGCAACGGCCACGTCCTCGGCAATGCCGATCAACTGCTGACGCTCTTGCATATCGAGCGCCTTCATCCAGAGATCCCGGAACCGGCGGATCGGGTCTTCGGGGCTGGTGACGTTCTTGGACGCCCAATCGGCGAAAACCAGCACCTCCTCCATATCGCCCGGCCGAATGATGCCTTTCATGCGGCTGCGGACCACATCCTTCGCAGCGTCGAGATACATCGGCTTCTCCTTGGCGAGGCAGAAGAAGAAGGCCACTGCCGCAATCGCCGGATCGGCGATCGAGGCCAGCGGCGCTGCCTCCGCCTGCTTGCGCAATTTTCCACGCTTATAGGCGCCCCGCATCCGCTCGACGGAATCGATGATCTCGCTTCCCGCCTCACGCACCATCTTAAAACGCCAATACCAGATGACCGCGCCGCTGACCGCCGCGACCAGAATACCGAGAAAAGCCATGATGAAACCCCACAAAAAACCCCGCCCGTTTTAGAGCGTTTTCTTTTGTCAGGTTCAAGCCTCTAAGTTGCATGGATCACCGGCCCAAATAGTTCTCGATCACCTTCGGATCCGAGCTGACGAAATCGATCGATCCCTCAGCCAGCACCGAGCCTTCCGCAAGGCACGTCACCTTGACGCCGAGGTCGCGGATGAAGCCCATGTCGTGCTCGACGACGACCACCGAGCGGGTCCGGGCGATGTCCTTGAGCAGGATTGCCGTTTCCGCCGTTTCGGCATCTGTCATGCCAGCAACCGGTTCGTCGACCAGCAGCAGCTTCGGCTCCTGCGCCAACAGCATGCCGATCTCCAGCCATTGCTTCTGCCCATGCGAGAGGTTGGCGGCGAATTCGTCGCGCCGATGCGTCAGCCGCACCGTTTCGAGGATCTCTTCGATGCGTGCTTTGTCCTCGCCCGAAAGGCGATAGAACAGCGTCGAGAACACGCCGCGGCGGCGGTTCAGCGCCAGTTCCAGATTGTCCCATACCGTGTGGCTTTCGAAGACCGTCGGCTTCTGGAATTTGCGGCCGATGCCGAGCTCGGCAATATCCGCCTCGTCCTTTTTGGTGAGGTCGATCGTGCCGTTGAAAAACACCTCGCCCACATCGGGCCTGGTCTTGCCGGTGATGATATCCATCATCGTCGTCTTGCCGGCCCCGTTCGGGCCGATGATGGCGCGCAGTTCACCGGGCTCGATGACGATCGACAGCGAATTCAGCGCCTTGAAGCCGTCGAAGGAAACCGAGACGCCGTTGAGGTAAAGCACGCTGTTGGGTTTGACGTCGGGGATCATGGCGCTCACTCCGCGGCCTGGATTTTCGGTTCGATGACGTCTTCCTGCGCCACCGGTGGGGCAGCCTTGGAGACGGCTTTCCGCCTGCCGAGATATTGAGCGATCGTGCCGACGACACCTTTCGGCAGAAACAGCGTGACGGCGACGAAAAGACCACCGAGCGCAAACAGCCAGAACTCCGGGAAGAGGCCGGTGAAGATCGTCTTGCCGCCGTTGACGAGGATCGCGCCGATGATCGGTCCGATCAGCGTCGCCCGCCCGCCGACCGCCGTCCAGATGACCACTTCGATCGAGTTGGCGGGGGCGAATTCGCCGGGATTGATGATGCCGACCTGTGGCACATAGAGCGCGCCGGCAATGCCCGCCATCATCGCCGAGACGACGAAAGTGAAGAGCTTGAAGTGTTCGACGCGGTAACCGAGGAAGCGCGTGCGGCTTTCGGCATCGCGCACCCCGACCAGCACCTTGCCGAACTTCGAGCGCACGATCGCTGAGGCAAGCAGCAGCGACAGCGCCAGCAAGACCGCGGTTGCCGCAAAGAGGGCTGCACGCGTGCCGTCAGCCTGGACGTTGAAGCCGATAATATCCTTGAAATCGGTCAGGCCGTTATTGCCGCCGAAGCCCATGTCGTTGCGGAAAAAAGCCAGCAGCAGCGCGTAGGTCATCGCCTGGGTGATGATCGAGAGATAGACGCCATTGACGCGTGAGCGGAAGGCGAACCAGCCGAAGACAAAGGCGAGCAGGCCGGGCACGACGAGCACCATCAGCGCCGCAAACCAGAAATGGTTGAAGCCGTACCAGAACCAGGGCAGATCCTTCCAATTCAGGAACACCATGAAATCGGGCAGGATGGGGTCGCCGTAGCTGCCGCGCGTGCCGATCTGGCGCATCAGATACATGCCCATCGCATAACCGCCAAGCGCAAAGAAGGCGCCGTGGCCGAGCGAGAGAATGCCGCAGAAGCCCCAGACGAGATCGAGCGCCAGCGCCAGCAGCGCATAGGTCAGATACTTGCCGAACAGCGACATGATGTAGGTCGGCACATGCAGCGGATTGGTCGGCCCGGTCATCAGGTTGAGGACCGGCACGAGAGCGGCGACCAGAAGCAGCAGCGCGATGGCAATGACGATCTTGCGATCCAGTGACCGGAGAAGGAAGGCCGTTATCATGCTTCCACCGCCCTTCCTTTGAGTGCGAAGAGCCCGCGCGGACGCTTCTGGATGAAAAGAATGATGAGGACGAGCACCAGGATCTTGCCGAGCACGGCACCGGCGAAGGGCTCGAGGAACTTGTTGACGACGCCGAGCGAGAGCGCGCCGACGAGCGTGCCCCAGAGATTGCCGACACCGCCGAAGACGACGACCATGAAGCTGTCGATGATGTAGGATTGGCCGAGGTTCGGAGAGACGTTGTCGATCTGGCTGAGCGCCACGCCGGCGATACCGGCGATGCCCGAACCGAGAGCGAAGGTGAAGGCATCGACCCAGCCGGTGCGGATGCCCATCGAGGACGCCATGCGGCGGTTCTGCGTGACGGCGCGCATCTGCAGTCCGAAGGCTGACCGCTTGAGCAGCAGGAGCAGCGTCACGAAGACAACCATCGAAAAGACGATGATCCACAGTCGATTCCAGGTGATCGAGAGCCCGCCGAGATCGAAGACGCCGGACATCCAGGTTGGATTGCGGACCTCGCGGTTGGTCGGGCCGAAGATGCTGCGCACGGCCTGCTGCAGGATCAGCGACACGCCCCATGTGGCGAGCAGCGTTTCGAGCGGGCGGCCGTAGAGATAGCGGATGACGGCGCGCTCGATGACCAGGCCGACGAAGCCGGTAAAGACGAAGGCGGCGGGCACGGCAAAGGCAAGTGAATAATCCGCCACGCCCGGGAAGGCCGAGGTGATGTATTCCTGCACGACATAGGTCGTATAGGCCCCGATCATCACCATCTCGCCATGTGCCATGTTGATGACGCCCATGACGCCGAAGGTGATGGCAAGGCCGATCGCCGCAAGCAGCAGCACCGAGCCGAGCGACAAGCCGTACCAGACGTTCTGGGCGACATCCCACAACGCCAGGCTGCGATTGATGGTGCTGATATTGGCCTGGATCGCCGGCTTCAAATCGTCAGGCGCGGTTTCGAGCGTGGTCGTGAGGATGGTCAGCGCATCACGATTGCCGCGAGCCGCGATCGTATCGATCGCAGCCTTCTTGTCTTCGACGCTCGCATCGGTCTTCAGCAGCAGCACTGCGCGCGCCGCTTCCATCGTACTCTTGATCTCGGCGTCCTTTTCAGCCGCAAGCGCCGCGTTCAGCAGGTCGAGATTGGCGGGATCGGCATCTTTCAGCAGGCCCTGTGCCGCGGCGAGCCGCGCCGAGCGGTCCGGGCTCATCAGCGTCAGCTGGCTGGTGGCGGCGCCGATGACGCCGCGAAGCGCATTGTTGATCTTGACCTTGATCATCATGTCAGGGTCGACATCGGCAGCGGCTTCGCCGGTGATTGGATCGGAATAGGTCGGTTCGTCATCGGTGCCGCCCTGGAGGAGCACCGGGCCGCCGTCGGAATTGACGTAGAGAAGGCCCTCGCTCAACTGCTCCAGGATCTGACCGACATGCGGGTCCTTGGAGGCGACCAGCGTCTTGATGGCCGCTTCGCGCTCCGGAAAATCGCCGACGCCGAGCGCATCGATGAGCACGTGGATATCGTCCTCGGCGCGAACTTCGCTCGATGTTGGCAGGCCGGGAACCGCGAGGCCGATAAATGTCAGGCCCGAGAATGTCAGGCAGAGCGTGATGAGGAAAATCTTTATGGCGCGATACATCGGCTTTCTCGCCCTTGATAGTGTTGGCCTCGCGGCACAATCGCTGGGACGGAGCTTCCGCCCGGTGTTGAACCGGACGGAAGTCTTCAGGCAATCATCTGATCGGGGTCGTACTCAGGAACCCTTGCCGCCGCACTTGCCGGTGGCAACGTTGAAGTTGCCGCAGGACATCGGCTTGCGCCAATCGGAGATCAGGTCCTTGGAGTCGGGCAGGTAATCCGACCATTCGTCGCCAACAACGGCGGGGGTCTGCTGGACGATTTCGAACTGGCCGTTGGCCTGGATTTCACCGATCAGCACCGGCTTGGTGATGTGGTGGTTCGGCATGACGGTCGCATAACCACCCGAGAGGTTCGGAACGCTGACACCGATGATGGAGTCGAGAACCTTGTCGGTATCGGTCGTGCCGGCAGCCTGGACGGCCTTCACCCATGCGTTGAAGCCGATATAGGCAGCCTCCATCGGATCGTTCGTCACGCGCTTGTCGTTCTTGGTGTAAGCGTGCCAGTCCTTGATGAACTTCTTGTTGGCCGGGCTTTCCACAGACTCGAAATAGTTCCAGGCAGCGAGATGGCCGACGAGCGGCTTGGTGTCGAGACCGGCAAGCTCTTCTTCGCCGACGGAGAAGGCGACGACGGGAATGTCGGTTGCCTTGATACCCTTGTTGCCCAGTTCCTTGTAGAACGGAACGTTGGCGTCGCCGTTGATCGTCGAGACGACGGCGGTCTTCTTGCCGGCCGAACCGAATTCCTTGATCTTGGAAACTTCGGTCTGCCAGTCGGAAAAACCGAACGGCGTGTAGTTGGTCATGATGTCTTCTTTCGGAATACCCTTCGAAATCAGGTATGCCTCGAGAATCTTGTTGGTCGTGCGCGGATAAACGTAGTCGGTCCCTTCAAGAACGAAGCGCTTGACGCCTTCTTTTTCCATCAGGTAGTCGACGGCCGGAATGGCCTGCTGGTTCGGAGCAGCACCGGTGTAGAAGATGTTGCGCGAGGATTCTTCGCCCTCATACTGCACGGGGTAGAAGAGCAGCGAATTCAGCTCTTCGAAAACCGGCAGAACGGACTTGCGCGACGAGGACGTCCAGCAACCGAAGACAGCGGCAACCTTGTCCTTCTGGATCAGTTCGCGGGCTTTTTCGGCAAACAGCGGCCAGTCGGAAGCCGGATCGACAACAACCGCCTCGAGCTTCTTGCCAAGAAGGCCGCCCTTTTTGTTCTGCTCGTCGATGAGCATCAACATGGCGTCTTTCAGGGTGGTTTCGGAAATCGCCATGGTGCCGGAAAGCGAATGCAGCACGCCGACTTTAATCGTGTCGTCGGCGGCAAGTGCGCCCTGGAAGGCGGCCGATGCCGCCATGACGGCACCGAGCGCAGCGCCGGTGATCGTGGATCTGAGATTCATCTGGTTGAGCCCCTCTTCTTGTTCCGCAACAGGCCGGAAACGGAATTTAACTGTTGCCGAGGGGACTATCGGGTGCTGCATCACAAAAACACATACGCAAAATGACGTAGGTGCAGGGGGCAAACGAGCAGGCCGGAAAGCCAAGAGCATCCCCGCAGTTGGGAATGCCCTCTCGGTTCGCAAAGAAAATTATCCTTCGATCGTCAGTGTGACTGAGGTCGGACCGTAAGAGAGGCTCGCCTTATGGCCGGAGATGGTGAGCTTGCCGAAGGTGCCGGAAAGGGTGCCGGCCTTCAGGATCTCGATCTTCGTTCCGGTCGCCGGGACAAAACCATCGGCAAGCGTCACGTCGAGATCGCCGGCCAGCGCTGCTTTGCCCTCGATCGCCAGCGTGCCGGCGCCGTTTGCACCGAGCGCCAGTTTCGCCGTCGCATTGGCTGACTGCTGATAGTCCCCGCTTACGGCCAACGGCTTGTCGGCCGCCACGACGAGCGAACCGCCATCGACCATCAGTCCGCCGGAGCCGAAAGCCGAGGACGACCCGGCCACCAGCGCGCCCTCTTCGAGCACGGTGCCGCCGGCATAGCTGTTGGCGCCGGATAGTCCGAGAATGCCGCTGCCGCGCTTCACCAGCTTGCCCTTGCCGCCGATGTCGTTGCGCCAGCTATCGATCGCACTGAAGCCGCCCTTTGCAGCATCCATCGTCACGGTCACATCTTGATCGAAGGCGCCGTAACCGTCGGCGGCGGCAAACAGGTTGAGGCGGCCATAACCTTCCGCGTCGTCGAGGAGCGGATAGCCGGAGGCGATCTCCGTCGTCTTCAACACGTCGCGGCGCTGCTCGCCATCGAGATAGGGCAGACGCGTTTCGAGAAGCGCTTCGGCACCCTCCGGCACGCCGGGCGGCTGATCGGTCGGATGGATCGTCGGCAGGCCGTAGCTCAGGCGCTGCAGCACATAGGCGCGATTGGCGTCATGATCGGCAAAACGGTCTGCGGCGGTCGGCGCCGCATGCGCAGCAACTTCGAGCGCACCCGCGTCGGCAACGCCCGATTTGGCGATGAGCCAGGACTGTGTCTGGGCATAAGCATCGCTCTTCAACCCGGCATTGTCGGCCTTGTTCAGATTGTAGACGACCGTCGCGGTGCCAAGCATGCGGCCGCCCATCACGTCGAGAGGGGAATGCATGCCGGCAAGGATGCGATCCTCACCCAGCTCGCTGGCGCGCGTGATCATTTCCTGGAAGCGTTGCGGCGCGAGATAGGCCATGGCGAGCGCATCCCGCCAGGCTTCCGCCGTATGTCCGCTTGGGAAGCCGCCGTCCTCGACCGGCTTGCCGCTCTTGGCAGGCTCAAGCGTCGGGACGACCGAAACGTCCTGGCTCCAGCGGTAGGGACGGCCATATTTGAAGTAGCGCTTGGCGGGCTCCGTCGAGCCGTCACCGCTGGCGGCGTTGATGAAGTCGATTGCGAGGCCCATGTCCGGATTGGCATCGGTCTTGTTTTCGGTGTCCGGCTTGCTGCCGGCGCCGCGATTGTTGCCCTTGTCGTCATATTTGACGGTCGTCGCATCGGCGGCCACCGCGGTGATCGTGGTGGTCTGCTTGGAGCCGGCCTTCCAGGCGTCGGTCAGCGGACCAAGGCCATCGACGATGCTGGCATTCTTGCCCCGCCGGTCGTCGAGATAGGCGGCCACGGCCTGATCGGCCGTCCGCGCCTTGGTCACCTTGACGACATAGGCGATGTTCGCATCATGGACGAGTTTGTTGATGACCTGACCATCGGTCTTGCTGAGCGGAATGCCATCCCAATCCGTCTTGGCAACCGCCGGGCAATTGTCCTTGGCCGGCGCTTCGACGCCCGCATCAACGAAAGGCGTGCGCGGCGTCCAGACTTCGAGGAAACCGGAGAGAAGGTGAACGGCGGCATTGGTGTCCACCGTCGAGAAGCAGGCGTCACCGCGCTTGTTGGTGTTTCCGGTCTCGGCATAAGGCGCGTCTACCGCCGTGGCCTGCTCTGCGACGGCGAGCGACGGCACGATCGAAACGAGGCAGACGAGGGCGGTGCTCAGGCGGAAAAAGCTTGAAACAAACATAGGTGATACCTGAAATGGTTGAAGGAACGGCGGGAGAGTTAGAGGCTTGGTGTGACAGACCGGCTTCAAAAATATGGCGGTTCCGTGAATCTGCCAGTGCTCCGCCCTTGCCTTTCTCACCCATCCCGCCAAAACTGTTTCGAGACGATAGGCCAACCGGAATGCCGGAAGGAAGACATGGCAGCCCGCCAACGCATCATTCCGGTAAGACGCGAATATAATCGCTGGGTCGCCAACCAGACGCTGGAAGATTATGCGCTGCGCTTCACCGCAAAAAGCGCCCGTCATTTCTCCTCGCAGCGCATCGCCCAGACGGCGATCGGCGCGATCTCGTTCCTGGCGCTGGAAGCGATCGGCGGCGCCATCACCCTCTCCTACGGCACCACCAACGCCTTCTATGCCATCATCGTCGCTTCGATCGCCATGCTGGCGATCGGCCTGCCGATCAGCCGATACGCCATCCGCCATGGCGTCGACATCGATCTTCTGACGCGCGGCGCCGGCTTCGGCTACATCGGCTCGACCATCACCTCGCTGATCTATGCGAGCTTCACCTTCATGCTGTTTGCGATCGAGGCCTCGATTATGTCCGGGGCGCTGGAACTCACCCTCGGCATCCCACTCTGGATCGGCTACATCCTCAGCGCCGTCATGGTGATCCCGCTGGTGACGCACGGCGTGCGGCTGATCAGCAAGTTCCAGTTGATGACACAACCCTTCTGGATCGTGCTGAACATTCTGCCCTTCATCTTCATCGCCTTCATGGACTGGCAGAAATTCGATCTCTGGCGCGCCTTTGCCGGCATCCATCATGCCTCAGGGCCGCCCGGCACCGTCGCCGATTTCGATCTGGTGGAGTTCGGCGCCGCCTCCGCCGTCATCCTCGCCCTGATGTCACAGATCGGCGAACAGGCCGACTTCCTGCGCTTCCTGCCGCCGGAGCCGCGGCGCAAGTGGCGCCATCGCCTCGCTGTCTTTCTCGCCGGCCCCGGCTGGGTCGTCATCGGCGCGCCGAAGCTGCTTGCGGGATCGTTCCTGGTCGTGCTGACCCTGGCCTCGGGCGTGCCAGTCGATCGCGCCGCCGACCCGGCGCAGATGTATCTGACCGCTTTCGGCTACATGGTCCCCTGGCAGAATGCCGCGCTGTTGCTAATGGCCGCCTTCGTCGTCGTCTCGCAGCTGAAGATCAACGTGATGAATGCCTATGCCGGCTCGCTCGCCTGGTCGAACTTTTTCTCGCGGCTGACCCACAGCCATCCCGGCCGCGTCATCTGGCTGGTCTTCAACGTCGCGATTGCCCTGCTTTTGATGGAACTTGGCATCTACCGGCTGCTGGAGGAGACGCTCGGCATTTTCTCGATCATCGCCATGGCCTGGCTCTGCACGATCTCCGCCGATCTCTTCATCAACAAGCCGCTTGGCCTCGCGCCGCCCGGCATCGAGTTCAAACGCGCCCATCTCTACGACATCAACCCGGTCGGGCTCGGCGCCATGACGCTGTCGGCGACAGTATCGCTGATTGCCCATTTCGGCGCCTTCGGCGCGACGGCCG
Organism: Rhizobium redzepovicii; assembly: GCF_019793435.1. Lineage (GTDB taxonomy): Bacteria > Pseudomonadota > Alphaproteobacteria > Rhizobiales > Rhizobiaceae > Rhizobium > Rhizobium redzepovicii. The sequence continues at coordinate 106,290 of NZ_JAILYH010000016.1, forward strand.
CCTCGCTCGCTCCCTATATCACCCTCGTCATCGCGCTCATCGCCTCTCCCGCGCTCGCCTGGGCGACGAAAGGCAGGTTCTACCTCGCCCGCAAGCCGCGCCACAGCTGGAAGAACCTGACGAGCATCACCTGCTCCGTCTGCGAGCATCCTTTCGAGCCGGAGGATATGGCCTGGTGCCCGGCCTATGCCGCGCCGATCTGTTCGCTCTGCTGCTCGCTCGACAGCCGCTGCCACGACATGTGCAAGCCTGCCGCCCGTCTCAACGCCCAGGTCGGCACCGTCGCCAAGGCGCTGCTGCCGGAAACCGTGCTTGGCAAGCTGACGACGCGCCTCGGCCGCTACGGCATCGCCGTCGTGCTGGCCTTGACCGCCATCGGCGCGATCCTGGCGATGATCGCTCATCAGGTCGCCGCCGCCTCGCCCGAGACGGCTGAGGTCGTCAACCGCACCATCCTGATCGTCTTCTTCGTCTTCTCGGTGATTTCAGGCGTCGTCTGCTGGTTCTATGTGCTCGCCCATGACAGCCGCGTCGTCGCCGAGGAGGAATCCTCGCGCCAAAACACGCTGCTGCTCAAGGAGATCGCCGCCCACAAGAAGACCGATACCGCCTTGCAGAGCGCCAAGGAGACAGCCGAGGCGGCCAACCGCGCCAAGAGCCGCTATGTCGTCGGGTTGAGCCACGAACTGCGCACGCCGTTGAACGCCGTGCTCGGCTATGCCCAGATCCTCGAGCGCGACGAAACCATCCCGGCGCCGCGCCAATCCTCGATCAAGGTCATCCGCCGCAGTGCCGAGCATCTCTCCGGCCTGATCGACGGGCTGCTCGATATTTCCAAGATCGAGGCGGGCCGGCTGCAGGTCTATTCCAACGAGATCAACATCCAGGATTTCCTCGACCAGATCGTCGACATGTTCCGCCCGCAGGCGCAGGCAAAAGGGCTTGCCTTCATCCACGACCGCGCGCCGGCCTTGCCGCAATTTGTCCGCACCGACGAAAAGCGGTTGCGCCAGATCCTCGTCAACCTGCTCTCCAATGCCATCAAATTTACCGACGAAGGCAGCGTCACCTTCGATGTCGCCTATCGCAACCAGGTTGCGACCTTCACCGTCACCGATACCGGCCGCGGCATCGCTGAAAAGGATCTGACGCGCATCTACGAACCCTTCCAGCGCGGCGAGGCCGAAAGCGTGCGGCCGATGCCGGGCCTCGGCCTCGGCCTCACCATCACCCGGCTTCTAACCAACACGCTCGGCGGCGAGATTGCGGTCTCGAGCATCAAGGACGAGGGCTCGACGTTCCGCGTCCGCCTCATGCTGTCGGCGGTCATGCGCGCCGTGGCCGCCGCGCCCCAGGAAAAGCGCATCGCCGGATATGATGGCCCGCGCCGCACGGTGGTTGTCGTCGACGATAACGAGGATCATCGCGAGATGATGCGCGAAATCCTGGCGCCTCTCGATTTCATCGTTCTGACGGCGGCGGGCGGCGCCGAATGCCTGACGCTGATCGAAGGCATCATGCCTGATCTTTTCCTCGTCGATATCCTGATGCCCGGCATGAACGGCTGGCAGCTCGTCTCGCGTCTGCGCGAGGCCGGCCAGACGGCACCGATGCTGATGCTTTCGGCCAATATCGGTGATGCCGCCGTGCTCAGCGACAGCGACGACAGCCACAATGATGCGATCGGCAAACCGGTCGACATCCGCCAGCTGCGCGACAAGCTGGCATTGCATCTTGGCCTGAAATGGGTCTATGCCGACGCAGCAGCAGCCGTTCCTGTTAAGACCGAAGCGCCGATGCTGAGCCCGGGTGCCGCCCATGTGCAGGAATTGCTGCGGCTCGGCGAAATCGGCTATATCAGAGGCATCGAGGCCAAGCTTTCGGATCTTGCCAAGGTGGAAGAAAATCAGCCATTCACCGAGAAACTCTACGCCTATGTCGCCGTCTTCGATCTCGCCGGCTTCATGACCTTCCTGCATGACTTCGACGAAAAGGTGGAACCCATTGGCTGAGCCGGCCCTGCCCCGCGACATCGTTCTGCTCGTCGACGACTCGCCCGAAGCGCTCGGCTTCCTGACCGACGCGCTCGAACAATCTGGCTTCTCCGTGCTGATCGCCACATCGGGCGCGGCGGCACTTGGCATCGTCGAGCGCATCACGCCCGATCTCATCCTGCTCGACGCCGTCATGCCCGCCATGGATGGCTTCGAGACCTGCCGCAGGCTGAAGGCGAATGCGGCGGTGGCGCAGGTGCCCGTCATTTTCATGACCGGCCTGACCGAGACCGAGCATGTCGTGCACGCGCTGGAATCCGGTGGTGTAGACTATCTTGCCAAGCCGATCAATATCGACGAGTTGCGCGCCCGCATCCGTGTGCATCTGCGCAATGCCCGCTCGGCGCAGAGCGCCCGGGTTGCACTCGACGCCGCCGGCCGCCATCTGCTGGCGGTCAAGGGCGACGGGGCAATCCATTGGTCGACGCCGCAGGCAACACGGCTGGTCAATGCCGCCATGGGCAGCGACGAGGGCATGGAAATCGTCGTCCGCCATATAGCCGGCTGGATGCGCGACCGCGCGGCCGCAGTGCGCGACGGCATCATCTCGATCGCCCATGCCGGCCAGGCGGCGCTGCAGCTTGCTTTTCTCGGCGCGATCGGCCCGGACGAATATCTTTTCCGCCTCACCGCCGCCAATCAGCGCAGCGACGACGAGATGCTGCGCCAGCGCTTCTCGCTCACCCAGCGCGAATCCGAAGTGCTGCTCTGGATCGCCAAGGGCAAGGCCAACCGCGACATCGGCGAAATATTGGGACTGTCGGCACGCACCGTCAACAAACACCTCGAACAGATCTACGTGAAACTCGGCGTCGAGAACCGGGCGTCAGCTGCGGTAAAAGCCACACACGTGCTGCACGAGATCTGAGCAAAGTCGGGCGGCACAGCGCCCTCGCCGCGGCAGCCCGAGATTGAAACCTCCGCAAAACAAAGAAGCCCGGTCGAAACCGGGCTTCAATCTCATGCAAAAAGGGAAGGCAAGCTTACATGCCCTGCGGCACGTAGGTGTACTTGCCGTCTGCGCCCTTCTTCCATTCGTACATGATGTACCCAGGAATCTTCGGGTCACCCTTTTCGTCGAACGAAATGTCGCCGAGAACCGTCGTGAACGGACCCTTTTCCTTCATGGCCGTGGCAACGGCTTCAGGATCGACCGAACCGGCAGCCTTGGCGGCACCGGCGATCGCCTGCATCGCAGCGTAGGAATAGAGCGTGTAGGCTTCCGGGTTGAAACCGGCAGCCTTGAACTTTTCGACGAGTTCCTTGTTGGCCGGGTTCAGTGTCGGATCAGGACCGAAGGTGTTCAGCGTACCGGCAACGGCGTCGCCAGCGATCGAGGCCAGTTCGTTCGAAACGATACCGTCGCCCGAAACCAGCGTTGCCTTCAGGCCCTGATCTGCGGCCTGACGAATGATAAGACCGGCTTCGGTGTGCAGACCGCCCCAATAGATGATCGAGACGCCGGCTTCCTTCATCTTGGCGATGAGGGCCGAGAAGTCCTTATCGCCGACGTTGATGCCTTCATACATGACTTCCGTCACACCGGCGGCATTCATCGCCTTCTTGGTTTCATCGGCAAGACCCTGACCGTAAGGTGTCTTGTCGTGAACGACCGCGATCTTGGCGTCCTTGAAGTGATCGGCAAGATACTTGCCGGCGATGGCGCCCTGCTGGTCGTCACGGCCGCAGGTACGGAAAGTGTTCCAGAGACCGCGTTCCGTAAACTTAGGGTTCGTAGCGGCCGGGGTGATTTCGAGGATGCCGTTTTCGGCATAGACTTCCGAAGCCGGGATCGAAACGCCCGAGTTGAAGTGGCCGATGACGAACTTGACACCGTCGGCAACGAATTTATTGGCGACCGAAATGCCCTGCTTCGGGTCGGAGACGTCGTCGCCGAGCTCGAGCTTGATCTGCTCGCCATTGATGCCGCCAGCAGCGTTGATATCGGCGGCCGCCTGCTCGGCGCCCTTCTGGAGCTGAGCACCGAACGCAGCGTTCGGGCCGGTCAGCGGACCAGCGACAGCGATGAGAACGTCGGCCCATGCGTTGCCGCTGAAGGCGACCATCGCCGTCAGAGCCACCGCCGACAGAAGAGACTTCTTCATATTGTTACTCCCAATTTTTGGGCGGGTTCCGGTCCAAGGCCCAGCGCACTACCCACCATTGACTGCGCCAGGAAAGCTGTTCCACTCTGAAGGCAATTCATGCCTAGTTTCAACGGACTGTCAATGTTTGTCCTTCCACGAAAACGCGGAAGTTTTTTCGTACAGCCAGTAATAGTTGTTGACCATCTGATTGGTGCGGCGAAAGCGGAAGCCGGCGGTCGAGAAGACCAGCAGCGTCACGAAATCGATGCCGTAGAAGAGAGCGCTGAGCATCGGCCCATCGAACAGGGCGTGGTGCAGGAACTGCATCGCCCAGGCGAGCAGGAAAGTGTAGACGACAGTCAGCGGGTAGTTGTTCCAGCCTTCGGCAACCGCCTTGCCGGCGCGCCAGGCCGTCCAGAAGCCGATCAGCACGACGATCGCGCGGATGATCAACCGGGCACCGGTATCGCTTTCGAAGAAAAGTCCCTGCATGTCAAACTCCCTTCGAGCTAGTGTCTTCCGCCTTCGAGATAGGCGGCACGGACTTCAGGATTGGCGAGCAGCTCCTTGCCGGAGCCGCTCATCGTCACCTTGCCGTTCACCATCACGTAAGCGCGGTGCGAAAGCCTCAGCGCAGCAAATGCGTTCTGCTCGACGAGGAAAACGGTGAGACCTTCCTGTTCATTAAGCTTGCGGATCGCCTCGAAGATGCCCTTGACGATCAGCGGCGCAAGACCAAGAGATGGTTCGTCGAGAAGCAGCAGCTTCGGGCGCGCCATCAGCGCGCGGCCGATCGACAGCATCTGCTGCTCGCCGCCCGAAAGCGTGCCGCCGCGCTGGGCGTGGCGTTCTTTCAGGCGCGGGAAGAGCGTGAAGATCTTCTCGACGTCCTCGGCGAAGTATTTGAGATTATCGAGGCCTGCGCCCATCTGAAGATTTTCCAGAACCGTCATCCGCGGGAAGATGCGGCGTCCCTCAGGCGACTGCGCGATGCGCAGGCGGGCGATTTCGTGGGTCGGCATGTGTGTGATGTCGCGACCCTCGAAGACGACCGAGCCGGTACGGGCCTGCGGGCTGCCGCAGATCGTCATCATCAGCGTCGACTTGCCGGCGCCGTTGGCACCGATCAGGCTGACGATCTCGCCCTTGTTGACGTGGACATCGATGCCGGCCAGCGCACGGATATTGCCATAATAGGTTTCGACGCCATTCACCTGAAGGAGCGGTTGACCCGTCATTACTTCATCGCCCATCAATTTGCGCCTCCTTCGAGCTGCTCGACGGTTGCGATCACCTCTTCCACTTCTTCATCTTCGACACCGAGATAGGCCGCGATGACCTTCGGATCGTTCTTCACGTGATCCGGTGTGCCATCGGAAATCTTCTGGCCGTATTCGAGGACGACGACGTGGTCGGAGATTTCCATGACCACCGACATGTCATGCTCGATGAGCAAGATAGATGTTCCGGTTTCGGCACGGATGCTCTGCAGCAGCGCATTGAGGGTTGCCGATTCCCGCGGATTCAGGCCGGCGGCTGGTTCGTCCAGGCAAAGCAGCTCGGGGCCAGTGCACATGGCACGGGCAATCTCGAGACGCCGCTGGGCTCCGTAGGGCAGATCACCTGCCGGATCGTCGGCCCGGTCGATCAAATCGGCCTTCTCCAGCCAATGGCGCGCAAGCTCGATCGATGCGGCCGCCTCCCGCTTGTAGGGACCGATGCCAATGAGGCCGAGGATCGTATAACCCGACGCCTTCATCAGCTTGTTGTGCTGGGCGACGAGCAAGTTTTCGAGAACCGTCAGGCCGGAGAACAGCCGGATGTTCTGGAAGGTGCGCGCCACCTTGGCTTCTTTGGTGATGCGAAAGTCCGGCAGACGCTCCAGCAGATACTGCTTGCCGCTCTTCTGGTTAAGCGTGATCATCCCCATCGTCGGCTTGTAAAAGCCGGTGATGCAGTTGAAGACCGTGGTCTTGCCGGCACCGTTCGGGCCGATCAGCGCAGTGATATCGCCGCGCTTGGCTTCGAAGGAGAAGTCGTTGATGGCCATCAGGCCGCCGAACTTCATCGACAGGTGTTCGACCTTGAGAAGCGTGTCGCTCGACATGGTGTTGGTGACGGGGCTCATCAACCATGGCCCTCCTTGATGAAGCTTCCGGAAATTGCCTTGCGCGCCTTGAGGAAGGCGGTCGGTTCACGCGAACCGACGAAACCGCGCGGCTTGAACAGCATAACCACGACCATGGCGAGGCCGAAGATCAGCATACGATACAATTCCGGCGTGAAGGTCGGCCCGAAAACTACTTTCAGGAAGTCCATTTCGCGCAGCAACTCGGTGCCGCCGACCATGACGATTGCGGCGATCGCAATCCCGGTCAGAGAACCCATGCCGCCGAGGACCACGATGGCGAGGATCACAGCCGATTCCAAGAACACGAAAGATTCCGGCGAAACGAAACCCTGACGGGCAGCAAAGAAGGAGCCGGCGAAACCGGCAAACATCGCTCCCGTCGCAAAGGCCGTGAGCTTGGTCGTCACCGTATTGATGCCGAGCGAGCGGCAGGCGATCTCGTCTTCGCGCAGCGCTTCCCAGGCGCGCCCAATCGGCATGCGGCGCAGCTGGATGGTCACGTAGGCGGTCAGCATGCAGAGCGCCAGGATGAGGTAAAAAAGGAAGATCTTGTAGTAAGCCGAGGACATCGACAGGTGAAAGAGCTTGGCGAAGCCGCCGGCCGTCGCGTCGAAGGGAATGCCGAACAGCGTCACCTTGGGAATGCTCGAGATACCGAAAGTCCCCTTGGTGACATCCGTCCAGTTGATAAGCACGAGGCGGATGATTTCGCCGAATGCGAGCGTCACGATGGCGAGGTAGTCGCCGCGCAGGCGCAGCACCGGAAAGCCGAGAATAACGCCCCAAAGTGCGGCGAAAATGCCGGAGAGCGGGAGGAGAACCCAGAAGGACAGGCCGAAATGGCTCGAAAGCAGCGCATAGGAATAGGCGCCGACCGCATAGAAAGCGACATAACCGAGATCGAGAAGACCGGCGAGGCCGACGACGATGTTCAGCCCCCAGGCAAGCATCACATAGATCAAGATCTGGATGCCGAAATTGTCGACATATGTCAGCGACCCCTGCGGACCTTTGATCGCTACCACCACCATGGGATAAAGCAGCAGCGCGATCAGCGCGATCTTCAGGAAATGACGGTGGAAGAAGCTCTTCTCGGTTGAGATGGCGAGTTCGCCCTGTCTCGCCTTTGCCAGCTTGCGGCTGTCGAGATGTGGCCGCAGGAAAACCACCGTGGCGAAGCGCCCGATCGCGGCGACAGCGACGAAGACCGCAAGCAGCCCCCAGCGCTGGACGATGATCAACTCATTATTGATGTTCTGGTCGGTCTTGAGGCCGACATAGAGAACGAACATGCCGAACGAAAGGACGGCGGCGAAAAGGGCTTCGGTAAGGCCTTTACGGACAAGTCCGGCATCGGGCTTGCCTGCAGAATTTTCAATGTTTGCCATGACGTTATACCTTCTCGACTTCCGGCCGTCCAAGAATGCCCGTCGGCTTGAAGATCAGCACGAAAGCGAGGATGGCGAAGGTCGCGACATCCTTGTACGCGATGGTGAAATAAGCCGACCACAGCGATTCGATCAGACCGATCATCAGCCCGCCGAGAACGGCACCCGGCAATGAGCCGATGCCGCCGAGAACGGCTGCGGTAAAAGCCTTCACACCCGGCGTGAAGCCGTCGGCGAACGAAGCGACGCCATAATACATCAGATACATCGTGCCGGCGACGGCAGCCAGCGCCGCACCCATGACGAAGGTGATGGAAATCGTCTGGTCGACATTGACGCCGAGCAGCGCCGCCATCTTGCGGTCCTGCTCCGTGGCGCGCTGGGCACGGCCGAGTGCGGTACGATTGACGATGTACCAAAAGACGGCGAGCAGCACGACCGTGATCACGATGATGACGATCTGCTTCAGCGACACCGAGATGTTGCCGAACTGATAGACCGAGCTGATCATCGGCGGGATCGGCTTGTTGCGCGGACCCTGCGTCACCTGGATGAAATTGGACAGTACGATCGACATGCCGATCGCCGTGATCAGCGGCGCCAGGCGGAAGGAACCGCGCAGCGGGCGGTATGCGATCCGCTCGATCGTCCAATTCCACAAACTCGTCATCAGCATCGCCACGACAAGCATCGCCAGCAGCAGAATTGCCACCGGGAGACCTGCAAAGATGGATGTGAGGACGAGAAAGACGATAAGAGCGGCGAAACCACCGAGCATGAAGATATCGCCATGGGCGAAATTGATCATGCCGATAATGCCGTAAACCATCGTATAGCCAATAGCCACAAGGCCATAGATGGATCCGAGCGTCAGCCCATTGAAGAGCTGCTGGACGAAATACTCCATATGTCGTTTTCCCCTGGATGCGAACCACACGGGCTGCATCTCTTTTTGGTTCTTCGGTTCCCCGTTTCAGAGAACCTCATAGGCCGAATGCATACCGGTTTCGGTGGAAATGTGAAGACAAAAAGGATTTACTCCGACAAATTCTTGTCCGAACAGGCCTAAATGGCGCATTTTGAACCAAAATCCACAGAAAATCGGCAAAGAAAGGCCTATTTTTGATCAGAAACCGCCACTGAGTTAACGATTCGGAGATTTGGTCGGCGATTTCCCTTGTCCGCTTGGCGCGTAAGCTATTCCATAGAATTGGAAGATGGCGCAAATTCACACCCGAACTCCACCAATTTTGCGAATACCATTTCACATCAAGATACTCCTTCTTCGTCTGACAAGGCTAAAAACTTATGGTAGCTTCATGACACTGCGTTAGGGGATGCAGAGCGCGACGGGAAACACCATATCGAGGATCTGGTGACAGGGATGGTTTGCGGACGAGCGACAGTGGGGTGCTCGGCCCGCGCGGCGAACGGCAAAAGGACAATGCTGAGGACATTTGAAAGGGCGGCGCTCGAAGCCGGCAAGGCCATTATCACGGTCCTGCGCGAAGGCTTCCCGGTCGCCATGAAAGCGGATGCAAGTCCGGTCACGGTCGCCGACGAGGAGGCCGAACGCATCATCCTCGCTCATCTCGACAGAGATTATCCCGAAATACCGGTCGTGGCGGAAGAATCGGTCGCCGCCGGAAAAGTGCCCGACATCGCCGGCCGCGGCTTCTTCCTGGTCGATCCTCTCGACGGCACGCGCGAATTCGTCGACGGACGACAGGAATTCACCGTCAACATCGCTTATATAGAGAACGGCGTCCCGGTGGCCGGCATCGTCTACGCCCCGGCACTCGGGCTTGCCTTCTTGGGCGAACGCGGCCATGCCGAAAGGCTCGTAGTCACCGACGATTTCACCGTCGGCGCCCGCAGTGCAATTACCGTGCGCGAACAGCCGGAGGACAGGCTGGCGCTTGCCAGTCTCCGTCACAACAGTCCCGAGACCGGAAGCTTCCTCGCTCACCACGCCATCTCAAAATGCACCAATATCGGCTCCTCGCTGAAATTCTGCCTGCTGGCCGAAGGCAAGGCCGACGTCTATCCGCGCTTCACCCGCACGATGGAATGGGACACGGCGGCCGGCGATGCGGTATTGCGCGCTGCTGGCGGCTCCACGGTGACGCTCGACGGAGCGCCACTGACCTACGGCAAGACGGGCGCTGCAGCCGATTTCGACTTCGCCAATCCGAACTTCATCTCCTGGGGCGGCACGAAACGCGTCCTCGAACCGGTGTAACTACCCGCCGCATCGCCGAACTCGCCTCTATCCACGCGGCCGGGCCTCGGCGGCCAGCACTAAGAGTGATTCGCAAACGGCCGGTGATTCTCGATTTGAACCCCGTTTTTCCATTTTCCCGCGCCGGATCGTTACCCATCTCGCCTTGATTTTGTCATATTGTGACACAGTTTGGGAACGATCGAGCATCCCAGCCAGAAAAATTTGGTGTCGGAACTCGTTAACATACCGCCGGACGATGGTCGGTCGCGTGCCGAAACAACACGTCGCACCACCCCCGGAAGCCCTCGCCAAAGGCCTAAAAACCTTGACGAAATTCCAATTATTAACGAAATATCATGAGGTTGCCTCAACTTAACGCAGATGCGAAAGATTTATTGCGATGCGATATTTCTCTGGACAGCATTACACAATTGTCGCATTTTTCCGTTTTAGTAGGGTTACCAAGACCTGAGTGCAGCCCTGGTGACAGGGTAAACCATTGATCGCCTATTGCCGCCGCACCCCTCGAAGACAACAGAGTACGATCCTTGAGCATCACGGAACTAAACAACAGCATTTCGACTGAGTCCTTCCGGCCGAGCCGCCGCCAGCAGCCGAGCCTGAAGATCCAGACTCCCGTTATCCATAGCGACGCGTCCCAGGCGTCGTGGGTGGATCTTGCCCTGAAGCGGGCGTTCGACATCGTTTCGTCGTTGAGCGCCCTCCTCGTCCTTGCGCCTTTCCTTCTGTTCGTCGCCTTGCTGATCAAGCTCGACAGCCCGGGACCCGTGCTCTTCAAGCAGACCCGCTGGGGCAAGAACTGCAAGACCATCAAGGTCTACAAGTTCCGCTCGATGCGCACGGATCTCTGCGATGTCTCGGGTGTTGCCCAGACGGTGAAGAACGACCCGCGCATCACCCGCGTCGGTGCCATCCTGCGCCGCACGAATGTCGATGAGCTGCCGCAGCTGCTGAACGTGCTGATGGGCCACATGTCCGTCGTCGGTCCACGCTGCCATGCGATCGGCATGCGCGCCGGCGGCATGCTCTACGAAGAGCTCGTCCCGGAATACCACCAGCGCCACGCCATGCGCCCCGGCATGACAGGTCTTGCCCAGATGCGCGGCCTGCGCGGCCCGACCGATCGTCCGGCTAAGGCACGTGCCCGCATTGTGAGCGATCTCTACTACGTCGGAAATTTTTCGATCGGGATGGATATTCGCATCATTGCCGGCACCGTCGTGTCGGAACTGACCCGCGGAAAAGGCTTCTAAGCTTTTAAGAAAGGGGCCGGCAGCGAGAGCCGCCGGCACCCGACCGCTCCGGTGACCGCCTCCTGCGGCTGACCGAATCGAGCTTGCGCATCGCGCACTTCAAATAACCCGACCCCATATGCGACGAGAATTCGAGAATGATCGCAATCTCGTCGCTGCTTTGCCGGCGACCAGCGCAGGCATACGATTTCGCGCCAGGCGCGCCATCGCCTGCGGCCATGCCGGCATGAAACATCCGTCCGAAAGCGAAGATGTATTGTTTCAGGTCAGCGCTGTGTGGGCGCGAAGGCGAAAATATTGTTCGAGGCGTACATCTGAACACGGATTGAAGGTGCTTTTTTGGCGCCGCCGCCCGCCTCACTGAAAATCGGCCTCGATCGTCCGCCTTCTCGCGCTCACATCTGCCTCAAGACAAGAAAATCGCCGGCCCGGTGAAAAAACCGATTAAGCTTTCCGGCCAGTCAGCTGGTTTCCGTGAAAGCCGTGCGACAGCCTCTTGGGAAAGCTGAGCCCAGATAAAAATCGAAGCCCGCAAATCTCGCGATCTTGCCAAACCGCTCCCTGCCGCCGTTTGGCGAGATCCCATCGCGACCTGACTGCGAAGACAAAAAACCCAGCATGCTCAGCGCAATCACCGCGCGCATGCTCATCCATTTTCATCCTCACGCCACGGGTCTGCTTCAGTCTGGCCTCGCCGTCGGTAGTAAGAGGCCCTGTGCCGGGGCATCGACAGAGATGGCTTTTGCTCTCGCATGCCAAGCACACCAAGCATCAAAAGCGCGCGCTGGACTGAACCAGCGGGAAGAACAGAGACGATGTCTCACGTTCATTCCTATGCCCCGCGCGACAAAACTTATCACGGGAAATCAGTCATATTTATTCGGCAAGCCCCCATTCACGCCGCCCCAAGTTGACGGAGCGGAAGATGGCCATCCCGTATCGGCCGGGGGGCCCAGGGCATCTAAATTTGTTATCAAAGTCTTACGATGAGCTTAGGCAATTTTTAAATGTGGCAGGCTAGAGTGGCGTCCGTGGTCTTGCGTTGTGTAGAGAGTCCAATGACCGAAATGATACGTCCCCGAGTAAAATATGTCATCGGCCCCGATGGCAGCCCCCTGACGATCGCGGATCTTCCGCCGCCCAATACGCGGCGCTGGGTGATCCGTCGGAAGGCAGAGGTTGTCGCGGCTGTTCGCGGTGGCCTGTTGAGCTTGGAAGAGGCTTGCGAGCGTTATACGCTCACCGTCGAAGAGTTTCTCTCCTGGCAATCGTCGATCAACAGCCACGGTCTCGCCGGCCTGCGCACCACGCGCATCCAGCAATATCGCCACTGATCGTACGCCATCATCGAGATTTATTTCGGGCCGGACGCATTTCCCATCAGGGAATGAAGAAGGCCCGAAATCATTGACGAGGCTGCGTAGCACCAAAGGCCCGGCTGCGTGAAGGCATCCGCCAACCCCGTTGTCTTCGCCGCCGCAATGACGATCGCCACCAGCAGCACGTCCATCATTGACCACTTGGACAGATGCGGCACGACGCGACGATAAAACAGGCTGCCGGCCCCGCCGCCGGCACCTGCCGCTTCCGCGGAGATCCCGACCATCTTCAGTAGCGGAAGCACGATCGAGACCAATGCGACGATCGCCGCCAGCAGCCTATCCCCGCCCTGCCAGAGCGAGACGACGATTTCGATGAGCGACGGGGTCTGATCGAAGAAATACAGCGTCTCGAAACGGACCAGCGGCAGGATGAGGCCGAGCGCCAGGAGGAATGGCGCGGCCACGAGCAGGACGGGGCGGATCATCGAAAGCGCCCTCATAGGCCCGAACCTCGCGCCGACCCGACATTTTTCATGAACACTCCGTCTCCTCCAGCCATGGCCTTGCCGGCTTGGCACGATCGCGTCGCCGTGTCACCGTCGCCGACGACAATATCCCCATCCCTCAGCGAGGAAAGACAATGGACATTCGAAACGAGGAAGGCGCATCCGGCGGCCGTTATGCGGCCGAGGTCGAGGGGCACGAGGCGGCGATGACCTATTCGCGCACCTCGGCGAAACTCGTCATCGTCGATCACACCGCCGTTCCCGATGCGCTACGCGGCAAGGGCGTCGGCCAGGCATTGGCGCTGCACGCAGTGGAGGCGGCCCGGGCCGGCGGCTGGAAGATCATCCCGCTCTGCCCATTCTTCAAGGCACAGGCGCAACGCCATCCGGAATGGCACGATGTCGTGAATTGATCTTTGCGGCTCAGACGGCTGCGATTTCCGGGTGGGTGATAGAGTGTAAAACGGCGAAACACCAAAAGCCATGTATGACGGACAGCGCGCCCGTCATACATGGCTTCTCAGTGGCGATCCCAGGGCGCCGCAGCCGGCGCCCGCCGTTTTTTTTACGCCCTTGCGCGGGCGCTGGTGTCACGTTCTTCCAGCGCCGTCGCCCTTGCATATTCCGCCTGCATCTCTTCGAGCGCCATTTCCAGCGACTCTTCCTGCATCTTCAGTTCCTTGATCGAAACCTGCAGGTTGTCGGCCCGCTGACGCGCGGCCTTGGCGAAGGTCGGATACGCAAAGTGATTCGGATCTGAGATTCCGGACTTCTTTTCCTCGACGACGATCTGGCTCTCCAGATCCTTCGTCATCCGTTCGAATTCGGACATCATCATCTGCAACTGCTGCAATTGACGTCGTTTTTCGTTCACCTGAAACTCTTTCAGGCGAACGAGACTCTCTCGCGACTTCATACGCATTACTCCCGTGATGCGAGACCCCGGCTCAACTTGAAACCGCCCTGCGCGCCGCTTTGACACGGTTTGCTAAAAAATTTCCTGCGATATTAACAAATACCTACCGCTGGTAACCTTTCGTTTACGGGCATCGTTAATGATAGGCCCGATGATTTAAGGGTCGGTAAATGCCGCGGCATTAAGTTCGAACCTTTTCATTGGCGAGTCGGATGAATCACTTAGCGCATTTTCCTAATGTTGAAGATGAAGAGCGCCATTTGAGATTCCTATTGGAAAACAGAGAAATGGAAAAAATATTTAATAAATTCGATACTCCTTGCCAGAGTGAATTAGAATTTGTTAACCATTTCGTGGCAGCTTCCAAATCACGTAGCGCGTTCGGTATCGTGTAGGGGGCCAGACCACCTTTCGGCGGCGGTAAAGGGGATAATTATGCGGGTACTACTCATCGAGGATGATAGCGCGACGGCGCAGAGCATCGAGTTGATGCTGAAATCAGAAAGTTTTAATGTCTACACCACCGATCTCGGTGAAGAAGGCGTCGATCTGGGCAAGCTGTATGATTATGATATCATCCTGCTGGATCTGAACCTGCCCGACATGTCCGGATATGAAGTGCTTCGCACGCTCCGGCTGTCCAAGGTCAAGACACCGATCCTCATTCTGTCGGGCATGGCCGGTATCGAAGACAAGGTTCGCGGCCTCGGCTTCGGCGCTGACGACTACATGACCAAGCCGTTCCACAAGGACGAGCTCGTTGCCCGCATCCACGCCATCGTCCGCCGCTCCAAGGGCCATGCCCAGTCAGTCATCATGACCGGCGAACTCATCGTCAACCTCGACGCCAAGACTGTCGAAGTCGGTGGCCAGCGCGTCCACCTGACGGGCAAGGAATACCAGATGCTGGAGCTGCTTTCGCTCCGCAAGGGCACCACCCTCACCAAGGAAATGTTCCTCAACCACCTTTACGGCGGCATGGACGAGCCGGAACTGAAGATTATCGACGTCTTCATCTGCAAGCTCCGCAAGAAGCTCGCCAACGCTGCTGGCGGCGCCAACTACATCGAGACCGTCTGGGGCCGCGGCTACGTTCTGCGCGAGCCGGATGGTGCCGAATACGCCGAAACCGCCTGATATTTCCGATCCCCCTTATCGGATAACGAAATCCCGCCCTTCCGGCGGGATTTTTCGTTTCTGCCTGGCAACGAGAAGAGGCCTTAATAAAAGAGATGTGAGGCTGGATAAGCGGTCGAACCTTCTCCGTTGCGATCAAGAAAACGGAGTGCGGGCGGCCGAACGTGCTTACGCGTTCGGCGAGGCTGCATGGAAAGGCGACCTGGCGTCAGGCAGCGATCGCGCGGTTTCCGAAAACGGCGGTCAGGATCTTGCGGTCGAACGGCTTCAGCAAGAAGTCGGTGGCGCCGGCCCGTTTGCCCGCCATCAGCTTCTTCAGATCCGCCTCGACGACGCAGTAATAGATCTTGACGTCTTTGCCGCCGTCCATGGCGCGGATGGCGGCGATGAGGTCGAGGGCGCCCTCCATGCCGGAATCGACGATCAAATATTCCGGCAGCTCCGTCTGGCAGCGCTGCAGCGCCTCGCCGGCGTTGGAGGCCTCGCTGACGAGAAAATCGAGTTCGGAGAGAATGCGCTTGCCGACCTTGCGGACGATATCCGAATTATCGGTGATCATGAACCTTTGCATGGGCGCTCCTTTGCCCCTCGCATTCGTCGCAGCAAGAGGCCTCTTACAACCCTGGAGAATAGGTCCATCAGGCTAACGAATCGTTACCGGACGGGCTAAGACACCCGTCCAATCTCGAAATCAGGCCGCCGCCGCGGCCACCGCCGTGAACACCAGTTCTTCGGCACTGGCGCTGTGATCAAGCGTCATTCCGCACTCCTGCGCCAGAAGCACAGTGTAATAGGGCTGGATCGAATGGGCGTCGATCGCTTCCTCGATCGTGCCGGTCGAGATCTCGACGAATTTCGGAGGCAGGCGCATCAGCTTGCCTTTGGCCGTGAGCTTGAACCTGGCATCGAACTCGGGATTCTCAAGCGTTACCTCGAGCACGCCGCCGCGCGGAATTGCCGAATAGGCAACGAGAAACAGGTTGAGCAGCAGCTTGACGCGATTCTTGGCGACGATGGCGCGCGGCCCGTTCCAGATGACCTCGGTTTTCTTCTCGGCGATGGCGAAATCCTTGGCCGCACGCTCGGCCTCGCCGGTATCGATCGAAGCGCCGACAGAACCCGAGGCACCAAAGGCGAGACGCGCGAATTTCAGACGGACGGAAGCGTTGAGCGCGCTGGTGCGGATCAGGTCCATCGCATCGGCGTCGGCACCCCCCTCATCCAGCAGCTCCAGCCCGTTATTGATCGCACCGACCGGTGAGATGACATCGTGGCAAACGCGGCTGCAAAGAAGCGCGGCCAGATCCGGGCCGGACAAGGTGAGATTGGGGTTCTTGGACATCATCGTCTCCTGAGGGGCGGCAAGTTCATCGCGCCCGGGAATATGCTTCATCAAAATTGCGCGAAGTTTGCGATCGTACTCGGTGCCATAATGACACCATATTTGGTAAACCGATTGTTAAGATCATCGGCGCAAAATGCACCAATCGCCGCGAGCGGTTGCCCGCTCCCAGCCAAACGACGAACGGATGACACCATGCGCCCTCGATTTCCGCACCGATTCATCGGCTTCTGCAGGTTGCTTTCGGCCCTCGTCTTTTCCTCGCTGATGGTCGTCGGGCCTGCCTCCGCCCAGGACAACGGCCAGTACACGATGCAGGAAATCGTCGATGCCGGCCACTCCTTCTTCGGCTCCGCCAGCGGCGGACTTGCCAAAGTCGTCGAGAGTGCCTTCCAGAAATACGGCCTGCCGAATGGCTACATCCTCGGACAGGAAGGCGGCGGCGCGTTCATCGCCGGCCTTACCTACGGCGAAGGCCAGCTGAACACCAAGAACGCCGGCGAACATAATCTCTACTGGCAGGGCCCCTCGCTCGGCCTCGATTACGGTGGCCAAGGCTCACGCGTGATGATGCTGGTCTACGACCTGCCCTCGGTAAACGGCATCTATGCCCGCTTCGGCGGCGTCAGCGGCTCGGCCTATGTTATCGCCGGCTTCGGCATGACCCTTCTCAAGAACAACGACGTGCTGGTCGTGCCGATCCGCACCGGCGTCGGCGCCCGCTTGGGTGTCAATGTCGGCTATCTCAAGATCACTCAGGCGCCGACCTGGAACCCCTTCTGAGACCGCAAAGCCGCCTGAAAGCGCCGCCGTTCGCATCGGCGGCCTTGCCCATATGCGTCATGCGTGCTTAATCATCGCGGCTGACCTCTTATCAACCTTCGAATCGATGGCCGCGCCGTGATCGAATACGCTCTCTTGTTCGGATTGGGCTTCCTGACCGCGGCCTTCCTGGTCTTTCTGGTCTCGCCCGCCGTTCACCGCCGTATCGTCTGGTATACAGAGAACCGCCTGAAGGCGACCATGCCGCTCAGCCCGCAGGAGGTTCGCGCCCAGAAGGATATGGTGCGCGCGCTCTATGCGGCCGAAAACGCCCGCACCACCCAGGACCTGCTGCGTGAGCGCGAGAAATCCCTGTCGCTCCAGCTTCGCCACGACGCGCTCGCCGTCGATGCCGGCAGGCTTGCCGCCGAGATCGGCGAATTGCAGGCCCAGATCGGCGAGATGCATGTCGAGGCCGCCGAGCAGCGCTCGCGTCTGCGCAAGGATGAGAATTATATTAGTCAGTTGAAGACCAATCTGCATATTGCCGAACAGTCCGCGGCCAACAAGGAGAGCGAACTGGCAACGATGCGGACGCGGCTGAGCAAGCTCGGTGAACAGACCGATGGGCTGAGGATCGATCTGGCCGCACGCGAAACCGAGGCGGAGAGCCTGAAATCCCGCGTCAACGCGCTACGCGACGAACGAGATACGTTGCGCCAGGACGTCAACCTGCTGCAGAAGCGCGCCAAGGATGCCGAACAGAAACTGACGCAACAGCAGCACATGGTGATCCGCCTGGAGGACAAGGCCGCGCGCGACAGCGCTTCCGCCGCCGAAAAGGAAGCCCTGGTCGCTCGCCGCCAGCAGGAGATCGCCAAGGTGAAGGAACAGTTGAAGGCCGCCAATGCCGAGATCCGCAAGGTCAATCGCGTGCTGCGCGACGCCGGCCTTGCCGGGATGGCCGCGGAGCTGCCGGCGGAATCGACGGCCGAAGACCCGGCAACATCCACGCCCGACACCGCCGTCGTCACGGCTGAGATCGGCGAAGATGTCCGCAAGCGCAGCGCCGCCCTTGCCGAACGCCTGCAGAATGCAAAGACGGTGACCGGACGCGATGGGGAGATCCGCGAGGAAATCGCCTCAATCGCCGCCAACATGGTGGCCCTGACCGCACTCAAGGAGGGGCCCTCCTCGCCGATCCGCACTCTTTTGCCGAATGCGGCGGAAAAGACCCCGAGTGATCGCGTCAGCCTTGCCGACAGGGCGGCCGCCATCATCGCCGATCCCCAGCGCTAACGCATACCGCCCGGAAGCGTGCCGCGGTTCCGGGATAACGACATGCATCAAAACAAAGGACCGAAGCGCCCCCGCACTTATGCGACGCGCTTTAGGATCACAATTCAGATCCGATCCATCGCCGACGCCATCGAAAACAGCGCAATGCCGGTTGCCGTCGCGGCGTTGAGACTGTCGAGATCCTCCGACTGCGGGATGCGGGCGCTCTGGAAGCGCGCCAGCAGCGCCTCCGGCAACCCCTCCCCCTCGGTGCCGATGACAAGCGCCATGCGTGCCGAGGCAGGAATAGCGCGGATATCGGTCTTGCCGTGCGGGGAAAGCGTCCAGATGGCAAAGCCGCGATCGGCAAGCGAGAGCAGCACATCCATCGCCTTGCCGCCGCGCCGGTGCGGAACGCTCAGCACCGAACCGACGGAGACACGCAGCGCCTTGCGGTAGAGCGGATCACAGCAGGTTTCGTCGAGCAGCACCGCATCCGCCCGGAAGGCGGCTGCATTGCGGAACATCGAACCGGCATTGTCATGATTGGAAATGCCGCAGCCGACGAGCACCAGCGCCCGTTCCGGCAGCGCCTCGAGAAGGGCCGCCTCTCCGCGATCTTCCCGCCGGCCGAGCGCCAGAACGCCGCGATGCAGATGGAATCCGACGACGCCGTCAAGCACATCGGCCTCGGCGACATAGACCGGCACATCGGCCGGCAGCCGCTCGAGGATGGGCATAACGCCGTCGACGCGGTTGCGCAGCAGCAGGATCTTCTCGGCGAAAAAGCCGCGGTCTTGCGCATGCGCCTCAGCGAGCATGCGCAGCACGACGGTGCCTTCGGCGATGAAGCGGTTTTCCCGGCCCGTCAGATCGCGCTCGCGAATATTGCGGAATTCGGCGATGCGCGGATCGTCGGCGCTGTCGATGGCGATCGGGACGGCGGCCATGCCGGCCTCAATTGCCCGCGACGCTGACGTCGGCGACGGTGCGGCCGGTCCTGAGGTCGAAGACCAGCGCCTTGCTCTTGCCCTCGGCCGTTTCGCCGTAAAACAGGATCTGCCCCGCCGAAAACGAGGTGGACTGTACCTTGAAGCCGAGCGGTAGGGAAACTGTCGCCGCAAGCGGCGCATCCGAAGGCACGCCGGCGGCGGAAACGGTCGCCGCCGTCTCCTTGGGTTCGCTGTGCATCGTCTTATAGACAACCGCGCCGAAGACCGCCATAAGGCTCACGAACATGATGGCGCCGGAAACGATCTGCAGGCGGACCATCTTGCGCCGGACACTTTCCATTGCCGGATCAAGGGGCTTCTCTTCCTGGTCGTCTGGCTCGATTGCTGTCATCTGTGCGTCCCGTTCTAAAAAAATACGTCGGAGAAGAAGCGTCTTGAGCGACCCCTTTAAACAAGCAGCCGGCAATAGAAAAGTCCTGACCGCCGATGAAACGGCCGAAGGCCGGCTCGACGCCTGGCTGACGGCACAGGTCGGCGAGGAATTTTCGCGCAGCCGCATCAAGACGCTGATCAAGGACGGCCAGGTTTCTCTGCGCGGCGAACCCGTCACCGATCCGCAGCGCAAGGTGCGCAACGGCGATAGTTTCGAGATCACCCTGCCCGAGCCGGAAGACCCGACGCCGCAGGGTGAGGATATCCCGCTCGATATTCTCCATGAGGATGAAGACCTCATCGTCATCTCCAAGCCTTCCGGTCTCGTCGTCCATCCCGGCTCCGGCAACTGGACGGGGACGCTGGTCAACGCGCTGATCCATCACTGCGGCGATACGCTCTCTGGCATTGGCGGCGTGCGCCGCCCGGGCATCGTCCACCGGCTCGACAAGGACACGACAGGGGTCATGGTGGTCGCCAAGAACGACATTGCCCATCGCCACCTCTCGCTCCAGTTTGCCGATCATGGCCGCACCATGCCGCTGGAGCGGGCCTATCAGGCGGTCGTCTGGGGCCGTCCTCGCTCACTGACGGGCACGGTCGATGCGCCGCTCGGCCGCGCTACCGGCGATCGCACACGCCGCGCGGTCAAGCGGCCCGACAGTCATGACGCCGACGAGGCGATCACGCATTATGAGGTGATCGAGCGCTTCCAGGAGAACCCGGACGCGACCGCGCTTGCTTCGCTGGTCGAGTGCCACCTCGAAACCGGCCGCACCCACCAGATCCGTGTGCATATGGCCCATATCGGCCATCCGCTGCTCGGCGACACGGTTTACGGCGCCGGCTTCAAGACCAAGGCCAACCGCCTGCCCGAAGAAATCCGCAAGGTCGTCAACAGTTTCAACCGCCAGGCGCTGCATGCTTTCATGCTGCAGTTCGAGCATCCCCGCACCGGCGAAATCATGCATTTCGAAGTGCCGCTGCCGGATGATATGGTGGAACTGGTCGAGGCATTGCGGGGATAGGGGCTCGTCTCCGCCCCCTCTCACAGCTGCGTGAGCGGCACCTTGAACCGCTGTTTTGCCACACTTATCTGTATATTGACTTAGTGCGGGCTCGCAGCAGAGCCGCACGTCCCGGTTTGCCATTTTTAACGCGAGGGCGCGTTTCCAACGGGAACCGGAATTCACTTTAGGAGGGTGCACTATGGCCCGAAATACCTTGCCGTCCATTACCGCCGGCGAAGCCGGTCTCAATCGTTACCTCGACGAAATCCGTAAGTTTCCGATGCTCGAGCCGCAGCAGGAATACATGCTCGCCAAGCGTTATGCCGAGCATGGCGATCGTGACGCCGCCCACAAGCTCGTCACCAGCCATCTTCGCCTTGTCGCAAAGATCGCGATGGGTTATCGCGGCTATGGGCTGCCGATCGGCGAAGTCGTTTCCGAGGGTAATGTCGGCCTGATGCAGGCCGTCAAGAAGTTCGATGCCGAGCGCGGCTTCCGCCTTGCCACCTACGCCATGTGGTGGATCAAGGCCTCGATCCAGGAATATATTCTGCGTTCGTGGTCGCTCGTGAAGATGGGCACGACCGCCAACCAGAAGCGCCTGTTCTTCAACCTGCGCCGGCTGAAAGGCCGCATCCAGGCGATCGATGACGGCGACCTGAAGCCGGAGCACGTCTCCGAAATCGCCACCAAGCTGAAGGTCTCGGAGGAGGAGGTCATTTCGATGAACCGCCGCCTGTCCGGCGACGCCTCGCTGAACGCGCCGATCAAGGCGGCCGAAGGCGACAGCGGCCAATGGCAGGATTGGCTGGTGGACGACCATGACAGCCAGGAAGACGTGCTGATCGAACAGGACGAACTCGACACCCGCCGGCGCATGCTGGCGAAAGCGATGAGCGTGCTGAACGAGCGCGAACGCCGTATCTTCGAGGCTCGCCGCCTCGCCGAGGATCCGGTGACGCTGGAAGACCTGTCGACAGAATTCGACATCAGCCGCGAACGCGTCCGTCAGATCGAGGTCCGCGCTTTCGAGAAGGTGCAGGACGCTGTCCGCAAGGAAGCCCAGGAACGCGCCAAGGCCGTCCGCGTCGTCGAAGCAACAGCATAAACCTGGCTTATGAGAAATTGAAAAGGCGGGTCCTTGCGGCCCGCCTTTCTGATTCTCTGCTGTTCGCAACCTCGGCACCCCGTCAAAGGTCGAGAGTTCGAATTACGGCCAGTCGTCACTGGCTCGTCGACACGTCCCCGAGCGCGGTCCATTCCTTGATGGCGGTATTGAAGGCATCCGTTCCCGTATTGCCCTTTTCCATCGTCAGCAGCGCGCGGCGGCCGTTGCGGTAGGTGACGGGGATATCGATCCAACTGCGGGTCGACATCAGGTCGAGATTGGCCTTGCGCGCATCGGGATAGTCGTTGAGCGCGATCATGTGGAAATCGTCGGTGATTTTGGCCGGAACCGCGATCAGCGCGTCGCCGCGGTCCTGCTCGGTGCGCTTCATCGAAATGCGCTGAACGCTGTCGATGCTGCCGCCTTCGAAATTCGGCGGCAGCGAGAAGACGATCTCGACGAGATGGCTTGCCGGCAGCGACGGATCGGAATTGCGTTTGAAGGTGACGAGAGCAGAGAGATTGCGCTCCGGCACGGTGACGTTGCCCTGCACCGTCGCCTCCTGCCGGCCGCCTTGGCCTGCTTCGTGCTGCACGCTCCAGACCACCGATCCTTCGATCGCCGTCGGCGAGCTTTGGCCGATGCGCTCCTCATAGAGGAACATCTTTTGCGACGAGCCGACGAGAGCGGTTTGCTGCGGCGATGCTGTCGGGCCGTTCGGCGTCGGCGTTTCGGCCGGTGCGACATCGCCCTGCGCGGTCGCCGCCGGCGGCGTGTCCGCTGCCGCGACATTCTGTTCGGCGACCGATTTTCCTTCCGCGGTCGGCGTTCCCGGCACCGTCGCCGGTCCGCTGTCGACCTCGGTCCCATCGGTCAGCAGCCGCTGGGTGAATTTCGAATTGGCCGCGGCGCCGTCATTGTTCATTGACGCCACCTGCGGGTTCTGGTTCGGCGGAGCCGGCGCCGCTGGCGTATTCTGCGCTCCCGGTGTGGTCGGCTGGGCCGGCGTCGCTGCGTTCGGCTCGGCAGGCGTTGCGGAGCCGGCAGGCGGCGTCGCCGCCTCGTTCCTGGTCGCCTGCGACGGTGCCGAACTGACGAGCCCGTCGACCATCGCCACCAGCGCCTCTCTGTTCATCCAGCCGGCATAGGCGCCGCCGCCGATCAAGAGAAGCGCGAAGATGAGGGTGATGACGGTGCCGATGCCGAAGCGTCGACGCTTCGGCTCCATCCGGAAATTCTTGCCCTGCAGCTTGGAAGCGACCATCTGGTCGATATCCATCGCCGGATTGGTGTCATCGTCGTCGGCCGCGACAGAGCCGCGGCGGTCGTAGCCGCGTAGCGCCTTCGCCTCGCGCCAGTCCTCGCTCGGCGCGCCGCCTGCGGGGGCCGGCTTGCCGTTATGCACTTCCGCGAAGATATCGACATCGTCGAAATGCGAGGCGACCGGCGCCGCCTTTTTGTTGTTGTCTCCCTCGATCGGCGGCAGATCATCGAAGACTGCGGTCTCCCAGGAGAAACTTTCCTTGGCCGCCGGCATGACGGCCGCAGGTGCGACTTTTTCGAGGCTCGATATCACCTCCTCGAAGGCGCGCGCCGAGGTATCCGGGGTGGTCGGCGCCGTCTGCGAATACTGCCGGAGCTCCTCTTCCGTCCATTCGGTCTCCGCATCCTTCGGCGCCGGAGCCGGAGTCTCGGCGGCGGGCTCGGTCCAGACTGGATCGAAATGCGCTGCGGCATCAGCCTGCAGCGGCTCCTCGCGGCTATGCTCAACGAATTCCTCCGGACGATCGAACTCAGCGACGACCGGCTCTACCAGCCGATGGGCAGCATGGTCCAGGCCGCGCGCGACGCGTTGCGACGAGTCGATAGGCTCGTAGGCCTTCTCGGCAGCCGGCTCCTCGCTTTCCACCGTCGCCGGTTCGGCCGCGAGTTCTTCTGCCTCTGCGGGAGGCTGCTCGTCGGGATGATATTCGCCGGCTTCCTCGTGGCGATGGTCGGCAGGCGGTCCCCAGCGCTCATCATCTGCAGGCCAAGCCTCGGCAGCGATGTCGCGTCGCTCACCGGAATGCCATTCCTCGGCCGGCCCTTCCTCTTCATGCGAGGGATGCCAGTATGTTTCGGCAGGAGCCGGTGTCTCTGCCTGCGCGGGAGCAGTGGCCTCGGCCGCAACGGACGTGGGGAGGCTGGGTGCTTCTTCGGAGAGAGGCTCCTCGTCCGCGAACTCTTCCTGGGGCTCCCGCGGCGCGGCAGCTTCTACGTGATCCGGCTCGGCGGCGGCCTCAACCGCCTGCGGTTCCGCAGAGGCTTCGTCGACCGGCTCTTCGACGGTCGTCTCCGGTGCAGGCGCCGGTTCGCCTTCGTCGTGGACCGCTTGTTCTTCGGCGAATTCCGGCGCGACGGCGGCGGCAACCGGCTCATCGAGCGGCAGCGCCTCGGCGTGTTCGCCTTCCACTTCGCGGATGGCGGCCTCGAGCTTTTCGAGCTGGCGTTGCAGCATGGCTTCCGGCGGACGCGGCTTCATGTTCTCGAGCTGCCGCTGCACTGCGCCGCGGGCACGTTCGTAGACCTTCACCCGCATCTCTGGGGTATTTTCAGCCAGGCCGTCGACGGCCCGCCGAATAACTGCAATAAAATCCGCCATCAGTACTTTCTCAAGAAGTCCGGCACCCTACCGAACCATCCTCCATAGTGACCCGTGAGCTTAGTCCTCAAACGGATCGGTCACAAGTATCGTGTCATCCCGCTCCGGGCTGGTGGAAAGGAGCGCGACCGGCGCGCCGATCAGCTCTTCGACCTGGCGAACATATTTGATCGCCTGTGCCGGCAGGTCCGCCCAACTGCGGGCACCGACGGTCGATTCCTTCCACCCTTCCAGCGTGATATAGACCGGTTCGACCCTAGCTTGCGCTCCCTGGCTTGCGGGAAGATGATCAATCTGTTCACCGTCGAGCATGTAACCGACGCAAATCTTCAATTCCTCAAGGCCGTCGAGCACGTCGAGCTTGGTGAGCGCGATGCCCGTGATGCCGTTGGTGGCAATCGACTGGCGCACGAGGGCGGCGTCGAACCAGCCACAGCGCCGCTTGCGCCCGGTTACCACGCCGAACTCATGGCCTTTTTCGCCAAGGAACTCACCGATGGCATCCTTCAGCTCCGTCGGGAACGGGCCTTCGCCGACGCGCGTCGTATAGGCTTTGGTGATGCCGAGGATATAGCCGAGCGAGCCCGGCCCCATGCCGGAACCGGCGGCGGCCTGGCCGGCCACGGTGTTCGATGAGGTCACGAAAGGATAGGTGCCGTGGTCGATGTCGAGCAGGCTGCCCTGCGCGCCTTCGAAGAGGATGCGGGAGCCCTTGCGGCGCTCCTTGTCGAGGAAGAGCCAGACGGTGTCACGGAACGGCAGCACCCGATCGGCGATCGAGGTCAGTTCGTCCATGATCGTCTGGTGGCTGACTTCGGCGACACCGAGGCCGCGGCGAAGCGCATTGTGGTGCGTGAGAATACGGTCGACCTTGCCGGCAAGGCTGTCGAGATCGGCAAGATCCATCACCCGGATGGCGCGGCGGCCGACCTTGTCTTCATAGGCAGGGCCGATGCCGCGGCGTGTCGTGCCGATCTTGGTGCCGCTGTTCGAGGCCGCATCCTCGCGCATCGCGTCCAGCTCGCGGTGCAGCGACAGAATGAGCGTCGCATTGTCGGCGATACGCAGATTGTCCGGCGTCACCGTCACGCCCTGGGCTTCCAGCCGGCCGATCTCGGCGATCAGCGCATGCGGATCGACGACCACGCCGTTGCCGATCACCGCCATTTTGCCCGGGCGCACGACGCCGGAGGGCAGCAGCGACAGCTTGTAGCTGGTGCCGTCGATGACGAGCGTATGGCCGGCATTATGTCCGCCCTGATAGCGCACAACGATATCCGCGCGCTCCGAAAGCCAGTCGACAATCTTGCCCTTGCCTTCGTCACCCCATTGCGAACCGACCACGACTACGTTCGTCATCCAACTCTTCCTGTTACCGGCGGAAAACCGCGCACCTGCTCAAACCCGCGCATCTATAAAGCTTTGTTTTTGGGAAAGCGACCCTGTTGTCACAGGTGATTGGGCTTTTTACGTGACAAATCAGCAGCCGGCAGGCTATTGCCCGTCACAAAACGCCGCTCGGCGGTCGCGGAAAGACGGGAAAAGCGCTCTTGCAAGCCACGGCCTACATCTGCCTCGTTATCGCCACCCTCTGCTGGGGCGGCAACTCCGTCGCCGGCAAGCTCGCAGTCGGCCATATCAGCCCGATGATGCTGACCTTTCTGCGCTGGTTCATCGCCGTGGCCCTGATCGCCTTGATTTCGGTGCCGCAGCTCAAAAGAGACTGGCCGGTGGCCCGGAAGAACCTGCCGCTGCTCTTCTTCTACGGCGTCATCGGCTACACGCTTTTCAACGCCATGCTTTATTCGGCCGTGCAATATACGACGGCGATCAATGTCGCCATCGAGCAGGCCGGCATCCCGATGCTGATCTTCCTGTTGAATTTCATGTTCTTCCGCACCGGCATCTCGCTGGCGCAATGTCTCGGCTTCGGCATGACGCTGATCGGCGTCGCACTGACCGCCGCTCACGGCGACCTAGCAACACTGCTGCAACTAAGCCTCAACCGCGGCGACGGGCTGATGCTGATCGCCATTGCCGCCTATTCGGTCTACACCATCTTCCTGCGCTGGAAGCCGCCCGTCGACTGGCGTACGCTGATGGCGTTCCCCGCGCTCGGCGCCATGCTGACCTCGGCGCCGCTGCTCCTTTGGGAAGCCGGGCGGGGTGCCGCGCTGTGGCCGGATCAGGCCGGCTGGGTCATCACGTTCTACACGGCGACCTTCCCGTCGCTGCTGGCGCAGATCCTCTATATCAAGGGTGTCGAGGCGATCGGCGCCAATCGCGCCGGCCTGTTCATCAATCTCGTGCCGGTATTCGGAACTTTGCTTTCCGTCGCCCTGATCGGCGAGGCGCTGCAGTCCTTCCACATTGTCGCGCTGGCACTGACCTTAGGCGGCATCGCGATCGCCGAAAAAGGCCGGCCGAAAGCTTCGGCTCCGACCGTTCCAGCCTCACCTGTGGATTAGAGCCTTTCCTGGTTAGATTGAAGCATTCTGTTGGCGCAAACGGAGTCGGATGGTCGACCGGCTGGTGCGCGTCGTAGCCCAGCTCTACGGCCAAGCCGGCCGGTCGATCAGCCGCCCGTTTCAGCCAACCCTCCCGCAGATTTGCCAGGCAAATCTGCAAGACTTGGGAATCGCCGGACGCACTTATCGCTTCGCCACGGCGAAGCGGTGCGGCCGGTGGGCCGGGCATCTCTCCGCCAGGATCAGAGGCGATCGGCTCGAGCGTACCAACGGGCATGCCCTTCGCCAATCGCCTCTGCCCTGACGAAAACCGGCTCCGGCCGAATGCTTCAATCTAACCAGGAAAGGCTCTAACCAAGCTCCAGCGTCGTCACGCCGAAGACGTGCTTCAGCGGGGTGGCCGGCGCCGGGCCGCGATACATGCGCGTCGTCTCGAACACCGGTCGAAGGCCGAGGCCCTCGGCGAGTGCCACCGCCTCGTGGTTCTCCGTGGGGATATCGATGAAGAGAGCAGCCCCTTTCGCTTCGGGGATCAATTCGGCAAGCAGCGCTGCGGCGCTGTCGGCATCGTTGGCAAAGAGCGGCCCGATCTTGTAACCCTCGTAGCAGCGGCGGATCGTGCCGTAACCGCGGATCTTGCCGCTCTTGCGCACCACAGCCGAGCGGCGGCCCTTGCGAGCGGTGCACCAGGCGGCAAGGAAGGCATCCCGCGGCTGCGGAAAGATCGCCGAATCAAAACGCTGCAGGCCTTCGAGGCGCGAATCCATGACCGGGTGCGCGGCAAGCGCCGAGACAGGCAAGGTGGTGGCGACGCCGCCGTAGCGAATGGTGGAATAGGCGGGTTCGAAGCCGGCCTTGCGGTAGTTGTCCTGTTGTGCTGCGACGCCGTCGAGGCCGATCGTGCGGTCCCCCGCGCTTGATATGCCCGTCTCCCAGATCGCCTTGCCGTAACCCTTGCCCCGGAAATCGGGATGGACGATGTAGAGGCCCAGAAAGGCGAAACTCTCACCGTATTTGACGACCGAGATCGAGCCGACGGGGACTTCACCGACTGCGCCGACGAAAAATCCCGACGGATCGGCCTCAAGAAATGCAAGCGAATCGTCGAGGCCCGGGTTCCAGCCCTCCTGACGCGCCCATTCGAGCACGAGTTCCAGTTCGCCGGGCCGCATGGAACGAACGGCAAATTCCGAATTCATGCGACTTTCCCAGATTGAATGTCCCGCAAGTCCATCCCGGCAACGGCAAAGCAATTGTCAGGTCCCCAGTTCCCCGATTGCAGCTGCGAATGATGGAAAGTCGCGCTCATGATCTTGACCACGCGTATAATCATTTTTCGATGCAATGCAGAAAGCTTGGTTTCCGCATTAGCATGAAACAATGCCGATGCAAGCTCAAGAAAATTACTTGCGCCAATTATCTCTCCACGACCGCGAAAGCCTGCCGGCGGTCCCCACCGACGGATCACCGGGCCGTTCCGCCGACCGCCGCCTTCTGCTTTTCGATCCCGTTCGCCATAGGTGAGAAAAGACGAGCCGTCTCGGCCGCCGGTGCGGGATAACCAAACGCGTAACCCTGCAGGCCATCGCAGCCAAGCTGCGCCAGCACGACGGCATGCGCTTCGGTCTCGATGCCCTCGGCGATCACCTCGACGTCGAGCGCCTTGGCGATTTCCACGATCGAACCCACCACGCGCCGCTGCTCGGCGGAGCTGACGACTTCGGCGATGAGCTGCCGGTCGATCTTCAGCCGCTTTGGCCGCAGCTTGACGAGACCGATGAGCGAGGCATGGCCGGATCCGAAATCATCGATCTCGATGTCGATACCCATTTGTTTGATATCGCCGATATGATCCAGCAGTTTTTCGTCGCTGTCGTCGAGAAAAATCGTCTCGACCAGTTCGAAGACGATCACGTCGGGCGGAATGTCGAGTTTCCTCAGCTTGCCGAGCAACGTCGGATCGGCAAGGCGCGACGCCGAGATGTTGACGGCGATGCGCGGAACCGCAAATCCCTGCAACAGCCAGAACAGCCGGTCTTCAAGAACGTTTTTCAGGATCGCCGCATCGATCTCCGCCGCAAGCCCATGCTCGTCGGCGATCTTTAGGAATATCCCCGGGGCGAGCACGCCCTTCTCCGGGTGTTTCCAGCGCGCCAGGGCCTCGAAGCCAATGACTTCCCGCGTCCGGGCATCGAGCTGCACCTGATAATAGGGAACGATCTCGCCGCGCTCCAACCCGAGCTTCAGCTCTTCGGCGAGGCGACGCTTGGCGCGCAGATCTTCCTGCAATTGCCGCGTGAAGAATTCGACGCGATTGCGCCCGAGCTTCTTGGCCTGGTAGAGCGCCAGATCGGATTCGGCAAGCAGGTTGCGCGCCCGCCGATCGCCGCTCCAGGAAACGCCGATCGAGGCGCCGGATTGCAGCATCTCCTGACCGAAGCGGATCTTCTTCCGCAGCCGGCGCTGAAGGTCGTCGGTAATCAGCTTCAATTCGGCGAGATCGCTGAAATTAACCAGCACAATGACGAATTCGTCGCCGCCGACGCGGGCGACCATGCCATTTGCGGGAATGGCGGCGGTGATGCGAAGGGCTGCGGCCCTCAGAACCGCGTCGCCTGCGGCATGACCGTGACTGTCGTTGATCTGCTTGAACTGGTCGAGGTCGAGATGCAGGACGCCAAGCGTCGTGATGCTCCTGTCGGCCGGCAGCTCGGCGAGCCGCTTGTCGAGAAGGCGCCGGTTCGGCAAGCCGGTGAGATAGTCGTGATCGGCGACATGCTCAATGCGCGCATTGCTTTCCTCGAGCGCCAGCGCCCTCGCCTCGGCCACCATCTTCTGGCCGGCGAGTTCAGCGTTGAGCAGGACGTCGGCGGTGACATCCCATTCGGCGCCGATGAAGGAGGGCAGCCCCTCCGCATCCACGTAGAAATGTGCGCGTGACCGCAGATGGCGGATTTCGCCGCTCGGCAGCACGATCCGAAATTGCGAATTATAGGCGCCTCGGGTGGCGATCGCCTGGTCGAAGTCGTATTCGGCTTGCTCGCGGTCGTCGGGATGGATCGCATTCGACCATAACCATGCCGGCACTTCCCGGCATGTCTCGCCGGTCTCGTAGAGACGGTGCATCTGCGCATCCCACAAGATCTCGCTCGTTGCGATGCTGTGCTCCCAGACACCGATCCGGGATGCATCGAGAGCGAGTTCGAGCCGGCGCAGAAGATCCTGAAACTCTTGTTCGGATCGCGTGGGTCTATTTTCTGGCAACGCGGTCTCAGCCTTAGAAGCTTCCATAATCGCAATATGGTCTCAGGCCGGCATTAATGAAGCCTTGTTGC
This sequence comes from Rhizobium redzepovicii, assembly GCF_019793435.1. GTDB lineage: Bacteria > Pseudomonadota > Alphaproteobacteria > Rhizobiales > Rhizobiaceae > Rhizobium > Rhizobium redzepovicii. Next base: position 136,658 of record NZ_JAILYH010000016.1, read on the forward strand.
GATGATCGAACTAGTCACTAGGTGAACTGTCCGTTACGATTTTCCCTTTTTGGATCAAAGGACTTGCAGTCCGTAACACAGTCAAGATCAGTGGTTGTGCCGTGGCGGGTTTTTGGCAATCCCGCGGAATTCCGCCGCCCCTTCCAGAACCGCGCCGTCTGACAGTTGCGTGACCGAGCGCCGGTAGATCTGCTGCCACGGCGTCGCATCCGGGGGCACCGGCGGAATACCGTCGCCCTTGCGCCGTTCGATCTCGGTCTCGTCGACCAGCATGTCGCAACGCCCATGGTTGAAGTCGATGCGAATGATATCGCCGCTGCGAAGCCAGGCAAGGCCGCCGCCGGCCGCACTCTCCGGCGAGGCGTTGAGGATTGAGGGGCTGTCGGCCGTGCCCGACTGGCGGCCGTCCCCGATCGTCGGCAGGCTGCTGATGCCGCGCTTCAGAAGATGGTCGGGCGGCTGCATGTTGACGACCTCTGCCGAACCCGGCCAGCCGAGCGGCCCGGCGCCGCGGATGACCAGAATGGTATTCTCGTCGATGTCGAGATCGGGATCGTTGATGCGCTTGTGATAATCTTCCGACCCGTCGAAAACGACCGCCTTGCCTTCGAAGACGCCCTCCCGCCCGGGCTCCTGAAGGTAGCGCCGGCGAAAATCCTCAGAGACCACGCTCATCTTCATGATGGCGAAATCGAAGAGATTGCCCTTGAGAACGAGGAAGCCGGCCCGCTCCTTCAGCGGCTCGCCGAATGGCCGGATAACCTCGCGGTCGCTGGCTTCCTTACCCTGCAAGTTCTCGGCCATCGTCCTGCCCGTCACCGTATCACAGTCGCCATCCAGTTTTCCGGCCTGCAGCAATTCCCACATGATCGCCGGCGTACCACCGGCGCGGTGGTAACGTTCGCCGAGATAGGCGCCGGCCGGCTGGACGTTCGCCAGCAGCGGGATGTCGAAGCCGTGCACCTGCCAATCATCGGGATGAAGCTCGACGCCGGCATGCTTGGCCATCGCCGCCAGATGCGGCTGCGCATTGGTCGAACCGCCGATCGCCGAATTGGTACGGATGGCATTGAGGAAGGCCGCGCGCGTCAAGATATCCGACGGCTTCAGATCCTCGAAGACGATCTCGACGGCGCGCCGCCCGGTGCGGTAGGCCATCTGCCCGCGCTCGCGGTAGGCAGCCGGAATGGCGCCGCATCCGGTCAGCGACAGGCCGAGCGCCTCGGCAAGGGCGTTCATCGTCGAAGCCGTGCCCATCGTGTTGCAGTGGCCGACGGAGGGGGCAGAATCGAGCGCCGCCTGCAGGAATTCCTCCCGGTCGATCTCACCTGCCGCATATTTCCGCCGCATCCGCCAGATCACCGTGCCGGAACCGGCCAGCTCTCCCTCGTGCCAGCCGTCGAGCATCGGCCCGCCGGAGAGCACGATCGCCGGAATATCGACCGTCGACGCCGCCATGATCGCGGACGGCGTGGTCTTGTCGCAGCCGGTCGTCAGCACGACGCCGTCGAGCGGATAGCCATAGAGGATTTCAACGAGGCCGAGATAGGCGAGATTGCGGTCAAGTGCCGCCGTCGGGCGCTTGCAGTTCTCGAAGATCGGATGTGTCGGAAATTCGATCGGAATGCCCCCGGCATCGCGAATGCCGTCACGGACGCGCTTGGCAAGTTCGACATGCACCCTGTTGCACGGCGTAAGATCGCTGCCGCTTTGGGCAATCCCGATGATCGGCTTGCCGGAGCGCAGCTCTTCCGGCGTGATCCCGTAATTCATGAAACGCTCCAGATAGAGCGCCGCCATGTCGATATGATCTGGATTGTCGAACCAATCCTGCGAACGCAGGCGCCGCTTCGGAGACTGGCTGTCGGTCACCTCTTGCCTCCGGGCAGAGCATTCTTCTCTTCGAGGTGCAGGAGCAGGCCGCTATGATCCTTTTCGCCATTGCCGTTTGCGACGAATTCGCCGAATTCGGCGTGTACCGCCGCAGTCAGGGGCAGCGTCAGCGACAGGGCATTGGCCGTCTCCATGGCGGCGTTCAGATCCTTCAGCTGGTTGCTGGACGAACCGCCTGGAGTAAACTGCCGATCGACCATGCGTTTCCCGTGGAGGTCAAGGATACGGCTCTCGGCAAAGCCGCCGCGAATGGCGTCGCGGAAGGCCGCCGGCGAGCCGCCGCCGGCGGCAATCAGCATCATCGCTTCGGCGACGGCGCCGATCGTCACCGCGACGATCTGCTGGTTGGCGAGCTTGGCAAGCTGGCCCGCCCCGCTTGGACCGACGCGGGTAACGCGCCCCATCGGCGCAAAGATATCTGCAAGTGCGTCGATCACACCTTTCTCGCCGCCCGCCATGATGGCGAGCGTACCGGCGTCGGCCCCGACGACGCCGCCGGAAACCGGCGCATCGACATGAGCGATGCCGCGCTCAGCAAGCCTGGCAGCATGGTCGCGGGCAAAATGCGGGGCGATCGAACTCATATCGATAACGGTGGCCGCTGAGGTCATCGCATCGGCCGCTCCGCGGTCGAACAGCACGTCCTTCACCGCTTCGGCATTGGTCAGCATGGTGATGACGACGTCGGCGCCCGAAACAGCATCCGCGGGTGTCTCTGCACAGATCGCGCCGTCTCCCGCCAGAGCCTCGGCTTTGCTGCGATCGCGATTCCAGACGGTGACGGCAAAACCCGCGCCCAGCAGCCGGCGAGCCATCGGCGCGCCCATCAGCCCGGTGCCGAGAAAGGCGATCCGCCTGCCGTCATGACCTCTGCTCGAACCTGTCATTCAGTCCTCCCAACTGTTGTTCGTCTTTGATAACCCCCTCACCCATCGTTGCAACCGTTTTGATGACGCATCGGCTCGAAAACGATACGGGCGAGAACCGAAGTTCCCGCCCGATTTACTCGACAAAGGAAGGTTGAATTCCGTTATTCCGCCGCGAGCCGGATGACCTCCGCCTCTTCGTCCTTGTGTTCGTCCGGCTTGTGTTGGACGAGCGGACGGTTGCCCGTCAGCCGGCGCAGCAGCACGTAGAAGACAGGCGTCATGAAGATGCCGAAGAAAGTCACGCCGATCATGCCCGAGAACACCGCGACACCCATGGCCGCGCGCATCTCCGCGCCGGCGCCTGTGGAGACGACGAGCGGCACAACACCCATGATGAAGGCGAGCGAGGTCATCAGGATCGGGCGAAGACGAAGGCGGCTGGCCTCGATCGCGGCCTCCCGCGGCGTCCTGCCCTCGAACTCCAGTTCGCGGGCGAATTCCACGATCAGGATCGCGTTCTTCGCCGATAGTCCGACAAGCACCACAAGACCGATCTGGGTGAAGATGTTGTTATCTCCACCGGTGAGCCAGACGCCTGTGAGCGCAGCCAGCACACCCATCGGCACGATCATGATGATCGCAAGCGGCAGCGTCAGACTTTCATACTGGGCGGCCAGCACCAGGAAGACGAGCAACAGTGCTAGCGGGAAGACGACGACGCTCGAATTACCGGCAAGGATCTGCTGATAGGTCAGATCCGTCCATTCGAAGTCGATGCCTGCCGGCAGGGTCTCGTGAAGGATCTTTTCGATCGCCGCCTGTGCCTGGCCGGACGAGAAGCCCGGCGCCGGACCGCCGTTGATATCGGCAGCGAGGAAGCCGTTGTAGCGGTTCGCACGCTCGGGACCGGTGCTCGGCTCTACCTTCAGCAGGGCCGAAAGCGGGATCATCTGACCCGATGCCGAACGGACTTTCAGCTGGCCGATATCTTCCGGCTGGGCGCGGAATTTCGCATCGGCCTGCACCCGGACGCTGTAGGTGCGGCCGAAGGCGTTGAAGTCGTTCACATAGAGCGAACCGAGATAGATCTGCAGCGTCTGGAAGACGTCGGTGACGGAAACCCCGAGCTGCTCGGCCTTGGCGCGGTCGAGATCGGCATAGAGCTGCGGCACGTTGATCTGGAAGCTGGAGAACAGCTCGGCAAGCTCAGGCGTCTGATAGGCCTTGGCAAGCACCGCCTTGGTTGCCTCGTCCAGCGCCTGATTGCCCAAGCCGGCGCGGTCCTCGATCTGCAGCTTGAATCCGCCCGTCGTGCCGAGGCCGTTGACCGGCGGGGGCGGGAACATGGCGATGAAGGCATCCTGGATGGCTGCGAATTTCTGGTTCAGCGCCATGGCGATGGCCCCGCCCGAAAGATCCGGCGTCTTGCGCTCCTCGAAGTCCTTCAGCGTCACGAAGACGATGCCGGCATTCGACGAGTTGGTGAAGCCGTTAATCGACAGACCAGGGAAGGCGATCGCATTGGCAACGCCCGGCTGGGCGAGCGCAATATCGGTCATGCGCTTGATTACATCTTCCGTGCGGTCGAGGCTTGCGGCATCCGGCAGTTGGGCGAAGCCGATCAGGTACTGCTTGTCCTGAGACGGCACGAAGCCGCCGGGGACCGTGCTGAACAGACTGTAGGTCGCACCGACCAGCGCCAGATAGATCACCATGACAATGCTCTTACGCGACAGCAATCCGCCGACGCCCTTGCCGTAGGCATTCGAGCCGGCGCCGAAGACCCGGTTGAAGCCGCGGAAGAACCAGCCAAAGATGGCATCCATGAACCGCGTCAGCCAGTCTTTCGGCTGATGATGACCCTTCAGCAGAAGGGCTGCCAGCGCCGGCGACAGGGTGAGCGAGTTGAAGGCCGAGATGACGGTCGAGATCGCGATCGTCAGTGCGAACTGGCGATAGAACTGACCGGACAGGCCGGAGATGAAGGCGAGCGGCACGAAGACCGCGACGAGGACCAGCGCGATCGCGACGATCGGACCGGAGACTTCCTTCATCGCCTTGTAGGTGGCCGCCCGCGGCGACAGCCCCTGTTCGATATTGCGCTCGACGTTCTCGACCACGACGATCGCGTCGTCGACGACGATACCGATCGCCAGCACCAGCCCGAACAGGCTGAGCGCGTTGATCGAGAAGCCGAAGACGTACATCACCGCGAAGGTGCCGATGATCGATACCGGAACCGCGATCAGCGGAATGATCGAGGCGCGCCACGTCTGCAGGAACAGGATGACGACGAGAACAACGAGCGCGATGGCTTCGAGCAGCGTGTCGATGACCTTCTCGATCGAGGCACGCACGAATTTCGTCGTATCGTAGACGATCTCGTATTTGACGCCCTCGGGCATGGCGAGCTGCAGCTGATCCATAGTGGCGTGCACATTGTCGGCGATTTCGATCGCATTCGAACCGGGCGCTTGAAGCACGGCAACGGCGACGGCCGGCTTGCCGTCGAGCAGCGAGCGCAGCGTATAGTCTGCGGCGCCGAGCTCGATGCGGGCAACGTCGCGAAGGCGGGTAATCTCGCCACTGGCGCCCGTCTTGACGATGATATTGCCGAACTCCTCAGGCGTGCGCAGGCGGCCCTGGGCATTGACGTTGAGCTGCAGATCTACACCCGGCTGGCTCGGCGATGCGCCGATGATGCCGGCCGCGGCCTGGACGTTCTGGGAACTGATGGCGTTGCTGATGTCGCTGGCGGCGAGATCATGCTCAGCAGCCTTCTGGGGGTCGATCCAGACACGCATCGAATAGTCGCCGGCGCCAAAGACCTGCACCTGACCGACGCCGGCGATGCGGGCAAGCCGATCCTTGATATTCAGCGTCGCATAGTTGCGGAGATAGGTAATGTCGTGATTGTCGCCGTCGGAGACGAGGTTGACGACCATGATGAAGTTAGGCGAACTCTTGACCGTCGTGATCCCGAGCGAGCGGACTTCCGCCGGCAGCCGTGGTTCGGCCTGAGAAACGCGGTTCTGCACCAGCTGCTGCGCCTTGTCGGGGTCGGTGCCGAGCTTGAAGGTGACGGTCACGTTGAGCACGCCGTCCGACGTCGCCTGGCTGGACATGTAGAGCATGCCCTCGACACCGTTGATCTGCTCTTCGAGCGGTGTGGCCACCGTTTCGGCGATGACCGAGGGGTTGGCGCCGGGATAGGTGGCGCGCACAACGATCGACGGCGGCACGACCTCCGGATATTCGGAAATCGGCAGCGCCCTGAGGCCGATCAGGCCGGCAACCACGATGAGGACCGAAAGAACGCCGGCAAAGACCGGTCGGTCGACAAAGAATCTGGAGATGTTCATATCAAAGCCCTCTCCGGGGTGAACATGGATGCAACGTCCCTCTCCGGCGGTTGGAGCCGCCGGCGGGTCATTTATTTCGGGTATTGGCCCTCCCCCGCGAGGGAGAGCGAAGACTTATTGAGCGGTCGCGACCTTCTCTTCCATCTGCGGTATGACGACCGCGCCCGGACGAATGCGCTGCAGACCGTTGACGACGATCTTTTCGCCGGCGTTCAGGCCGCTTTCGACTACCCGCTGGCCGTCGGAAAGCGTGCCGAGCTGGACCTGCCGGTAGGCAACCTTGTTTTCGGCATCGACGACGAAGACGAATTTCTTGTCCTGGTCGGTGCCGACGGCGCGGTCGCTGATGACGATCTTGTTCTCGGCCTTCGGCTGGCCCATGCGCACCCGCACGAACTGGCCGGGGATGAGGCGACCGCCCGGATTGTCGAAGACGGCGCGTACGCCGATCGTGCCGCTTGCCGCATCGACCTCATTGTCGATCAGCTGCAGCTTGCCTTTGATCGGCGTCCCGCTGTCGGCCAGCGTGCCGACCTCGACCGGGATCTGCTCGACCGGCGGCAGGGCGCTATCGGTCTGCGGAAGCTCGGCAAGCGCGCGTGTCACCATTTCTTCGCTGGCGTTGAAGCTCGCATAGATCGGATCGACCGACACCAGCGTCGTCAGCGCCGGCGAGGCCGAGCCGGCGGCAACCAGGTTACCGGCGGTCACCTCGATCTTGCCAATGCGGCCGGAAACCGGTGCCCGCACCTCGGTATAATCGAGATCGAGCTGGGCCGACTGCAATGCGGCCTGCGCCGAACGCAGCCCCGCCTGCGCCTCGGCCAGCGTGCTGTGGCGCTGATCGAGATCGCTCTGGGAGATGGTGCGGTTGTCGGAAAGCCTGCGGCCGCGATCGAGCTCGGTCTGCGCCAGGCTGACTTTGGCTTCGGCCGAAGCAACCTGGCCCTCAGCCTGCGCCACGTTCGCCTGATAGGGAGCCGGGTCGATGGTGAAGAGCAGGTCGCCCTGCTTGACCAGGGCTCCTTCCCGGAAGGCCACGGACAGGATGGCGCCGGCGACGCGGGAACGAACCTGGACACGGTCGACCGCTTCGAGACGGCCGGAGAAACTCTCCCAGGCCGTTACGTCGCGCGCCGCGACGACGGCAACCGTCACCGGCACGGCAGGCGGCTGCGCCGGAGCGGAAGCAGCCGTGGCGGTTGTGCTCATCGGCAATTCGAAAAACAATGCGGCGCCTGAAACGGACGCAACAAGGCCCATGCCGGCGCCCACCAGGGCCCAGCGCTTACTTCTGGACGTCATCAGTACTCTCCTTGCGGCCCAAAGCCGCTGAAATATCAGATCATCTTCAATGCAATTGCGGTTGGTCGCTTACGTCCTGAAGGAAGCTTCCGAAATGACGGCTGACGTGTTCCTGCCAGTCGGGCACTCCTTCGGATTTCCCACCATAAAGCGAGGGCCAGCCCGTCCCGGCGGGAAGGACATGCTGGCGCACACCGACGCCGGCCTTTTTCAGGCGGGCACCGTAACCAAGTGTTTCGTCGTGCAGAGGGTCGTCCTCGGCGGTAAAGATCAGTGCCGGCGCGACGCCTGAAAGACGCGAACAGAGGCAAGGCGCCGCATAAGGGTGGCAGCCACCACCGCTCAAGTAATGGCTCCAGCCCTCCGTCCAGCGCTGGCGCATGCCGATCGCCTCGGCCTTGCGGATCGAGGAGGTGCCCATGAAGGGATCGAGCAGCGGCGAAATCAGCACCTGGCCGTCGAGCGCATCCGGCATCTGGTCTCGCGCCTTCAGCGCCACGCCGGCGGCGACATTGCCGCCCGCCTCTTCGCCGGCGACGAAGAGCAGCGACTTACGGTCGCCGAGACCGGCGGCGCGCTTGTTGGCGAGATAGCTGAGAACGGAGAAGGAAACTTCCAGCGCCTTCGGGAAGAGATTGCCGGACAGACTGCTATAATCGACGGCAGCGACGATGGCGCCGGCCTTCGCGAGGCTAATTGCCACCGGCCGGTCGACATTCGTCTCGCTGTCGAGAAAAGCGCCGCCATGGAGGTAAAGCACGATGGGCGGACCCTTGCCGTAATCGGCGCCCTGGTAGATGCGTGCGGAAACGGGGCCGATGGCCACCTTATCCAGCATCATATCTTTCCATGCCACCGTCATGTTCCGGTCTCTTTTGCGTCGGCCACAAGCAGGCAACGCCTGCCGCTTGCATTTTGTACAAAAAAGATATTGTTATTCCATTCAGGGAATAAGAAGCGATATCGCGATTACACTGTTCCAGATCTCGAACAATGGTGCAACGCAAACTGCGGATTTCAAACCGATGGATCAGCTCTCGGCAATGCGCGTCTTCATCCGCGTGGTGGAGACGGGCAATTTCACCCGCGCCGCCGACATGCTCGCCATGCCCAAGGCGACGGTCACCAATCTCATCCAGGGCCTGGAGGCGCATCTGCGCACCAAGCTTTTGAATCGCACGACTCGCCGGGTGATGGTGACCACGGACGGCGCGCTTTATTACGAACGCGCCGCCCAGATCATTTCGGAATTGGAGGAACTCGACGGTAGCCTCTCCAATTCGCAAAGCCTGCCGAGCGGGCGGCTGCGCGTCGAAATGGCCGGTGCTTTCGCCGATTGGATCGTCGTTCCCGCACTCTGCGATTTTTATCAGCGCTATCCCGATATCCGCATCGACCTCGGCGTCGGCGACCGCACCGTCGATTATCTTGCGGAAAATGTCGACTGCGCGCTGCGGGCCGGCACGCCGACCGACCAGTCGCTGATCGCCCGACGTGTCTCCGAAGTCGAGATGATCACCTGTGCTTCGCCGACCTACATCCAGAAGTTCGGCATGCCCGAGCGGCCGGAGGATCTGGAGGCCGATCATTACTCGGTCAACTATTTCCGCGCCCAGAACAACCGAACACTGCCTTTCGAATTTCGTCGGCACAACGAGGTGATCGAGACCAGTCCGCGTTACATCGCCTCGGTCAACGACAGCCGTACCTATCTGACAGCTGCGCTGACGGGTCTCGGCATCGCGCAGGTGCCGATCTTCATGGCGCGTGAGCCAATGGCAAGGGGCGAACTCGTCCGCGTGCTGCCGGATTGGCGTCGCGATCCGCTACCGCTTTACGTCGTCTACCCCCCGAACCGCCATCTCAGCAACAAGGTTCGCGTCTTCGTCGACTGGCTGGTGAAGCTTCTGGTCGAGGCGAAATTGAACGACGTCTGAGCGTTAAGACAAATACGGCCCGGAAGGCAGGGGAAACCTTCGACGGGCCGCAATGTACAACTTTGAACATCAAGCCTGTCGCACCATAGCAAGGGCGCAGCAGGCTTTGGAGGCCGGAAGAGAGCGGCAGGGAATTCCACTCTCTCGCGATAAAACAGATATACGCACTCCCCGCACGATTGTAAGGAAAAATTCCGCAATCACGTTCACAGAATTGCGATAACGGGTTGGCTCCCATGTTCCCGCGCCAGCGGCGGGCGGGATTTCAATTCCTGGCAGCCGGCTTCAGCAGGTCCCCGAGGCCGATGCGGCGGAACAATTCCGCCCGGACACGGTCGGCGATGCCGTTGACGATCTCCGCGCCGTCCTCGGATGGATCGATATGGACGCGGAACGGCCTCGTACCGAACGGCTTGCCGACGACATCGACGATGGCGACGGCTACCGTGCCGGCATCGGCGTCAGCAGGTTCGAGTGCTGCCAGGCCCTGCAGCGCCTGTTCCGGCACACCCTTGTAGGGTCCTTCATTATATTCGGCGGCGCGGGCGGTATCATCCGGCGAACCGGAATGGGCGAAGTGGTTGGTGCCCCTGGTGAAGGCGCCGGGCACGATGATCGAGGTCTCGATGCCCCAGCGGGTAAGCTCGCTGGCATAGGAGACGGCAAGTGAATCCATCGCCGCTTTGGCGGCGAAATAGGGCGAGAGGTAGGGAGGCGTGCCGCCGCGGCTGCTCGACGACGATACCCAGACCAGCAGGCCTGTACCCTGCTTGCGCAGATAGGGGAGTGCCGCGCGGTTGACGCGCTGGGTGGAAAGCACGTTGATGTCGAAGAGTTCGGCGAACTGTTCCGGCGTGAAGGCTTCGGCCGGGCCGAAGGACATATGGCCGGCATTGTGGATGATGACATCGAGGCGGCCCTCATCGGCGATAATCCGGGCGATACCGGATACAACCGAGGCGTCGGAGGCGACATCGAGTTCGACCGAGCGCAGATCGACGTTATTGTCCCTGGCGAATTCAGCCGCGTCGGCGACGGCCGGAGCGTTGCGGCCTTCCGTTGCGCGCATGCCGGCATAGACGGTATGGCCGGCCTTGGCGAGGGCGCGGGCGGTAAGAGCGCCGAAACCGCTGGAAGCGCCGGTGATGATAATGACTTGCTTGCTCATGATCCTATTCCTTCTGGGATTGGGGTTTGGTTGAAGTGGAAGCTTGAGATTGGCGGCGGCATCGAGACAGCCGCCAGCCCTTCATCAGATCACGCCGCCATTGGCGCGCAGCGTCTGGCCGTTGATCCAGCCGCCATCCGGACCGGCAAGAAAGGCAACCGCAGCGGCGATGTCTTCAGGTGTGCCGAGGCGTTCCAGCGGGTTCATCTTCGCCATGCGGGCGATCAGTTCGTCCGACTTGCCGTTGAGGAAGAGGTCGGTGGCCACAGGGCCAGGTGCGATGGCGTTGACCGTGATGTTGCGGCCCCGCATCTCCTTGGCCATGATCGCCGTCAATGTTTCCACGGCAGCCTTGGTGGCAGCGTAAACGCCATAGGTTTCGAGCTTCAGGCCGACGACCGACGTCGAGAAGTTAACGACCCGGCCGCCGTCACGCAGCCGCTTGGCGGCTTCTCGCAGCGTATTGAAGGTGCCCTTCAGATTGACGCCGATCTGCCGATCGAAATTGGCGTCATCGGCCTCGGCAAGCGAAGAGAGCATCATGATGCCGGCATTGTTGATAAGCACATCGACGCCGCCGAAAGCGGCTTCCGCGGCATCGAACATGCGGCGGACGGCTTCGGCGTCGCTGACATCGGCTTTCGCCGTCAGCGCCTTGCCGCCGGCCTGCTCGATCTCCTGGACCAATTCCTCGGCCGGAGCGGCATTGCCGGAATAGTTGATGACGACGGTGAAACCGTCCTTGGCGAGGCGTCGGGCGACTGCCGCTCCAATGCCGCGGGAAGCACCGGTGACCAGTGCCACCTTGCCGTTTTCTTTGGAAGCCATTGTCCTTCTCCTTCATCATGCGCCGCAGCGCGTTTTCAATGAGGAGAAGATGCACCTGTTCATTCTGCGGATAATCAGGCATTATCCGGCATCACTATCCGGGAATTACGAACAACTAGATGGACAGATTTGATGCCATGCGCGTGTTTTGCCGCGTCGTGGAACGCCGCAGCTTCACGCTTGCCGCCGAAGACACCGGCCTGCCGCGCTCGACCGTCACCGATGCGATAAAGCAGCTCGAAGCCCGCCTCGGCGTGCGTCTGCTCCAGCGCACGACACGCCATGTCAGCCCGACGCTCGACGGCGAAGCCTATTACCAGCGCTGCCTGTCGATCCTTGCCGATATCGAAGATGCCGAAGGCGCTTTCGCCGGCGCCAAGCCGAAGGGCCTGCTGCGCGTCGATGTGCACGGCACGCTCGCCCGGCATTTCGTGCTGCCGAGCCTGCCGTCTTTTCTAGAGACCTATCCCGAGATCGAATTCTACATGAGCGAGGGCGACCGGCTGGTCGATCTGGTGCGCGAAGGCATCGATTGCGTGCTGCGCGTCGGCACGCCGCAAGACAGCGACATGGTCGCCCGGCGCGTTGCCCTGCTCGATGAGGTGACACTCGCCTCTCCTGAATATATCGCCACCCATGGCCCGCCGCAGCACCCTGACCGGCTTGACGGCCATCGCATGGTTGGCTTCCGCTCCAGCAGCACCGGCAGTCTGTTGCCGCTCGAATTCATCGTCGACGGCACGGTGCGTGACATCTCCATTCCCGCCACCGTCGCGGTCAATGCCGCCGAAAGCTATATTTCAGCGGCGAGGATGGGCCTCGGCATGATCCAGATTCCGCGCTATCACGCCGAAAAGGACCTTGCCGCGGGCACGCTGGTCCGCGTGCTGCAGGATTTTCCGCTGACCCCCACGCCGGTTTCCCTGCTCTACCCCCGCAACCGCCAGCTTTCGCCGCGCGTGCGCGTCTTCATCGACTGGCTGGTAAAGGTCTTCGCTCGACAAAATTCCGAAAACGCGCTTCACTAAAATGCGCCTTGCTAATATGAGCGCCCGCGGAGAACGGCCATGGCACTCAACGATATCACCGTCTACCAGACGGAAGACGGCTTCGTCGTCGAATTCGGCGGCGAAGGCGAAGACAGCATTGCCGTGACGCTGCGCAGCACGCCTGAGCTGACGTCGGAAAACGCCGTCCTGCGTGCCAAGGCCCTGCTTGCCGCAGCGATCGAACCTGCCCATGGCGACGGCGCGCGCAGCAAGGACCCCGCTTTGCTCGAGGAAGAGCTGGAGGAGGGCCTGGAAGACTCCTTCCCAGCGAGCGACCCGGTCTCGGTCACATCATCCTCGATCCCGATGCGCGATCCGAGCGCCGGCCGCTGACCCCTGTCGCGCAAACAGATGAAACGGTTTTGGGATGACGATAGGCGCGTTGAATGTTATCTGCGTCTGATATGACCGATGGTGGAACGATATCAGGTGGGATCGGCACCGGCACGCTCACCGGCGAAAGCCTCAGGAAGTTTTTCGAGCGCGATGCGATCACCGTCTCTCGCGACCTGCTCGGCTGCCATCTGACCGTGGACGGCGTCGGCGGACGCATCACCGAGACCGAAGCTTATTTCCCCGATGACGAGGCTTCGCACAGCTTCCGCGGCCCGACCAAGCGCAACCTCGCCATGTACGGCAAGCCGGGCAACGTCTATATCTACCGCATCTACGGCATGTACTGGTGCCTGAATTTCGTCTGCCATCCGGGCTCGGCTGCACTCATCCGCGCCCTGGAGCCAGAAACGGGAATTCCTGTGATGATCGAGCGGCGCGGCACCGATATGCTGACGTCGCTCTGCAGTGGTCCCGGCAAGCTCTGCCAGGCACTCGGCATCGATATCGAGATCAATGACAGGCTGCTCGATCGCCCGCCCTATGCGATCACGCCGTCCGCACCGGTGCCGATCGTCTCGGGAAAACGCATCGGCATCACCAAAAATGCCGAAGCACTATGGCGCTTCGGCATTCAGGGATCGCGTTATCTCAGCAAGCCGTTCCGCTAGAGCATGATGCCGAAAAGCGTGACGCAGTTTTCCGTCCAGAAGTGCGGCAACGCCTGGAGTTCATTCCATCACGGCGCTGTGGTCGACGGCAGGTGCTGCCTTCGGTTTGCGTAGCAATAGCACCAGCGGGATGACTGCAAGCGACATCAGCATCAGCAGCTTGAAATCGTCCATATAGGCAATGATCGTCGCTTGCAGGGTGATGACCTCGTTGAGCGAGGCGCGGCCGGCCGCAGTCACCGGGCTGAGCCCCTGCGCAGCCACCGCATTGAAAGCGTGATTGAACGGCGTCACATAGGCCGCGATCGATTCATGATTGCTCTGCGTGTTCTCGACGATCAGCGCCGAGACGATCGAGATGCCGACCGCCGAGCCGATGTTTCGCGACAAGTTGTAGAGACCGGTGCCGTCGCCGCGCATATGGGGGGGCAGCGTGGAAAAAGCGATCGTAGTCAGCGGCACGAACAGAAAGCCGAGACCGGCGCCCTGGATGAAGCCGACCGAGACGATCGTCCATTGCGAGACGTCGGGTGTCCAGCCGGTCATGTCATACATCGCCCATGCGGTGAGCCCGAGGCCCAGCGCCAGCAAGGCGCGCGTATCGACCTTGCCGACCAGCCGCCCGACGATGAACATGCAGAGCATGGTGCCGAGCCCGCGCGGCCCCATGACGATGCCGGCGGTAATGACGGGATAGCCCATCAGCGTCTGCAGATAGGGCGTCATCAGCGCCAGCGAGGCGAGATAGGTAATACCGATCACGAAGATGAAGACCATGCTGATCGAAAAATTTTGGTCGAGGAACAGCTTCGGATTGACGAAGGGTTTCTCCGCCGTCAGCGTATGCACCAGAAGCAGATAGAAGGCGGCGGCGCAGATGATCGCTTCCAGCATGATCTCACCGGAGGAGAACCAGTCGAGTTGCTCACCGCGGTCGAGGAAGAGCTGCAGCGAGGCGATGAACAGGCTCATCATCCCGAAACCGAACCAGTCCAGCTTGGCGAGCACATCCCTCTTCGTCTCCGAAACGAAGACGACGATACCGGCAAAGGCAAGCGCGCCGATAGGCACGTTGATGTAGAACACCCAGCGCCAGCTGATATTGTCGGTCAGCCAGCCACCGATGACGGGCCCGAGGACCGGTCCGACCATGACCGAGACGCCGAAGAGGGCCATGGCCGAGCCGCGCTCCTCGACCGTATAGATATCGAGGAGGATGCCCTGGGAAAGCGGCACCAGCGATGCGCCGAACAGCCCTTGCAGCAGGCGGAAGGCGACGATCTGATTGAGCGATTGCGCCAGGCCGCAGAGAACGGAGGCCGCCACGAAGCCGGCGATGGCAACGAGCAGCACGCGCTTGCGGCCGAACTTGGCGGCGAGGAAGCCCGACGGCGGCGTCATGATTGCCGCCGCGACGATATAGGAAGTCAGCACCCAGTTGATCTGGTCGGCAGAGGCCGACACGCTGCCCTGGATATAGGGCAGCGCGACGTTGGCGATCGTCGTGTCCAGCGCCTGCATGATGACGGCGAGAATGACGCAGGCCGTGATCGCACCGCGATTGGCAACCGGGCTCGCCGGAGAAGCAGAAGCGTTACTCATCATCCTTGCCCTGAGGCCGACCCAGAAGCTTGTTGACGAAGTCGGGCAGGCCGCGGGCATGGCCGGTCTCGACATCGACCACCGTGCTCATGCCGACGCGCAGCGGCGGCTTGCCTTCGCTGTCCTCGATGCTGACGCGCATCGGAATGCGCTGGACGACCTTCACCCAGTTGCCCGTAGTGTTTTGCGCCGGCAGCAGCGAGAAGCTGGAGCCGGAGGCCGGGCTGATGCTCTCGACCTTGCCCTTCCACATCACGCCCGGGTAGGTGTCGACATAGATTTCGGCCGTCTGGCCTGATTTGACATAGGTGAGCTCGGTTTCCTTCGGGCTGGCGGCGATCCAAAGGTGATCGGTGGCGACAAGCGAGAAGGCCTGCTGCGAAGCCTGCAGGTAGGAGCCGACCTGCAGCGCGTTGACATTGGTGACGATACCGTCGAACGGCGCCTTGACGACGCTGTGGTCGAGTTCGCGCTGGGCGTTGTCGACATTCGACTTGGCCTGCAAGTAGAGCGGGTTCTCCTCGATCGGCTGGTCGGCCGAGCCGCCGAGCTGGGCAAGCGTGGTTGCAGCTTCCGCCTTGGCGACGGCAACCTTCTGCTGCGCGGCTTCGAGATTGTGCTTGGCCTCGTCATAGGCCGACTGCGTCGCGCTGCCATTGTTGACGAGGTTCTGCTGCCGGTCGAACTGATCCTGGTAATAGGGCAGGTCGGCTTGCGCCTGCGTGATCTCGGCCAGCGACTGCTGATAGCTGGCCTTGAGGTTCATGATCTGGTTGCGCTGCACGCCGAGCTGCGCCTTGGCGCCATCGAGCGCGATCTTGAAGGAATCGGCCCTGAGGCTGAAGAGCACCTGCCCTGCCTTGACCGCCTCGTTCTCATGCACGTCGATCTTTTCGACGATGCCTGAGACATCGGTGGTGAGCCCGACCATATCGGCCTGGAGATAGGCGTTGTCGGTCGACATCACCTGGCCGCCATTGACGTAATAATAGCCGCCGACGACGAGCGCGACCGGCAGCAGGGCGAACAGGATCGGCCGCGTGAGACTGCGCCGGCGGCGGACCTTGTTGCCGCCAGGCGCAGCCACGGCAGCAGCCGGCGCTGAATTGGATGGAGGCGCTTCGGCTACCGTTTCCTGCTGTTTGGCTTGGTTTTCTTCGACAGGTGTCTTGGCATTGGCGTCGGCAACGACGCGGAGGGGGGATTGATCAGCCATCGTTCGTCTCATTCTCGTCGACCGGGCTCCGGCATGCCTGAACCAGGTTCGTCTTCATTACGGATAGGATGTGGAAAAGCTGCTCGCGCTGCTCGGCCGTAATGCTTTGCAACGCTTCTGCGCGGGTGGTGTCGCCAAGCTCGCGCATTTCGGCGAGCAGCGGGTGCGCCTCGTCGCGCATGTAGAGCAGCCAGATCCGCCGATCGGTCGGGTGCTGGCGGCGCTCGATCAGCCCACGTTCGGCGAGCTTGTCGAGGATGCGCACCAGCGTGATCGGCTCGACCTCGAGGATTTCGGCAAGGCCGCCTTGATGGATGCCTTCGTTATTCGAGAGATAGGCAAGCGTCTGCCATTGCGACCGGGTCAGCCCAAGGCACTTCGCACGTTGCTCGAACCGCTTGCGCAGCAGCCGTGCGACGTCGTGGAGAAGGAAGCCGAGGGTCGGAGTAGCGCTCATGAAGACCTGCGATCATTAATTTATAAGCATACTTATAATATCGGTAGATATATTGAGCATGCCGAGCGCGCAAGGGCACGGTCGCAGGATTTCGCAAGCGCAGCCAAAATGCCGCAGCTGCGACCGGAAGGCTCGCAATTCGCCACTCTTGTCCGTGCAAGACTTCCGTCCAGTGGCGGCAGCCCGGCTTCAGCCCTAGTTTCGGGCAGACATCGCCTCCGCCGGAGGTGCGCAGGAGGGTTCGATGGCGTTCTTCGAAAGCATGCTGACGCTGTTGCTGGTGGCGATCGTCTTCCTGCAATTCTCCAGGAAATTCCGCATCCCTTATCCAACCATGCTGGCGATCGCCGGCATCATCGTCGCCGCCGTCCCCTGGGCACCCGAGGTCGCGATCGATCCTCAGCTGGCGCTGGCGCTGCTGATCGCGCCGGTGCTTTTCGACGCCGCCTATGACCTGCCGCCGCGAACGTTGCGACGCAACTGGCTGCCGCTCTTCTCGCTCGCCGCCATCGCCGTGGTCCTGACAACCGCTGCCGTTGCCACCGTCAGCGTGACCATGGCCGGCCTGCCGCTCGCCGCAGCCGTCGCACTCGGCGCTATCGTCGCACCACCGGATGCGGCGGCGGCGACCGCCATGCTCGACCGTTTCGACCTGCCGCGCCAGACCTATGTGATCCTGAAAGGCGAGAGCCTTCTCAACGATGCCGTCGCGCTCCTGATCTTCAGCGCCGCGGTGGCGGCCGCCGCAAGCCCCGCCTTCTTCACCGGCGCCCTGGCGGAGCTGGCGCTCGCCGTGCCAGGCGGCCTCATCCTCGGTTATCTCCTTGGCCGTCTGTACATGGTGATCGGGTTGAAGCTCGCCGGCACGCTCGGCGGCACCCTGCTCGAATTCGTCGCCACCTTCGGCACCTGGATCATCGCCGAGCGGCTGCACCTTTCGGCGATTCTCGCCATCGTCGTCTATGCGATGGTGATCGCCCGCTACATGCCCGAGCGCCAGACCGCCCGCCACCGCATTCATTCCTATTCGGTCTGGGAAGCCGCGGTCTTCCTGCTCAACGTGCTCGCCTTCCTGCTGATGGGCCTGCAGGTCCGCCAGATCGTCCTCGACCTCGATCCCGGCCGGCTGAATTTCGCAATCACCCTGGCCGCCGCGGTCTTCGTCACTGTCATCGGCGTGCGCCTGGCCTGGGTGCTCCTCTATAACCGCGTGATCACCTTCCTCGCCGAGCGCGGCTACACCAGACAGGCCGTTCCCACCTTTGCGACCAGCCTGCTTGCCGGCTGGTGCGGCATGCGCGGCCTCGTGACGCTGGCGACTGCACTCGCGCTGCCGATCGACTTCCCCGATCGCGACATCATTCTGCTCAGTGCGCTGGCCGTCGTTCTCGGCACCCTCATCGTCCAGGGCCTGACGCTCGGACCGCTGATCAGCGTCCTGAAATTCGAGCCGGACACCTCGCTCGACCGCAACCTCACCAGAGCCCGGGTCGCGTTGATCGATGCGGCACTGGCCGAACTTGCCGGCGGCGAGGGTAAATCCACGCGCATCCTGCGCGACGTCTACACCTCCGAGCGCGAGATCACCGCCGACGGGAAACATCCACGCGAAGTCAGCAGCCTCGATAAGCAGCGCCGCAGCGTCATTGCCGCCAAACGCCGCAAACTGGCAGCGATGCGCCGCGCCGACGAGATCGACGACGATGTCTTTCACATGCTGGAACAGGAGCTCGACTGGGCCGAACTCGCCGTCCTGCCGCCCGGCCGCGACGAGATCGTCGAGAGCTGACGCCATCCATGAAGTTTTGATGGATTTCGCAATCCCGGCCAATTGGCATTTGCTATTTTTCGCCGCTGCCGTTTATATCCGGTTCCACAAGTTACGATTTTTCCGATGTGCATTGCGTGCCGGCCTTCCCTCCTATGGATTGAACGCCGGGGGAAATCGCGGGGGCCACGCCTTCGTTCAAAGCAGCAAAACATGAAATAACATCACCTTATCTTAGGTTCGGCGGCAGTCTATCGGCCGTCGCGATTGGAGGGACCGGTATGACTTACGTGCTTCGACGGATATTGATGCTCGGCTGCATCACCACGTTCATGCCCCTGGCCGCCATGGCACAGGGCGCACCGTCCGCCCCTCCTCCCGTCACCGTTGCCAAGCCGGTCGTTCGCGATGTCGTCGACAGCGACGAGTTCATTGGCCGCTTCGAGCCGGTCGACGAAGTCTCCGTTCGCTCGCGTGTCGGTGGATACTTGCAGGAAATCCATTTCCAGGACGGCGCATTGGTCAAGCAGGGTGACCTGCTGTTCGTCATCGACCAGAGGCCGTTCGTCACCGCGCTTAGCCAGGCGAAGGCGACGCTCGAAGCGTCGCAATCCGCTCTGGTCTTTGCCGATGCGCAGTTTAAGCGCGCACAATCGCTCACCGCGAGCGGCAGCCAGGCGGCGCAGACGCTGGACGATCGCCGCCGTGAGTTCGATTCGGCCGAGGCCAATGTCCGCGGTGCGCAGGCCGCCGCCGATCGCGCTTCTCTCGACATGGAATATACCGAGATCAAAGCGCCGCTCAGCGGCCGCATCGACCGCCGGCTGATCTCGGCCGGCAACCTTGTGCAGACTGACCAGACCGTGCTGACCACCATCGTATCGCTCGACCCGATCGATTTCTATTTCGACGTCGATGAGCGCCGCCTGCTGAATTTCGCCGACACGGCGCGCAAAATGGGTAAGGAACTTCAGCAGGGCGGCGGCGGATTGGATGTATCCGTCACCATCTCGGATCCTTCTGCCAAGCCATTCAAGGGGAAACTCGACTTCGCTGAGAACCGGGTCGACAATGAGAGCGGCACCATTCGTCTGCGCGCCCGCTTCCCCAACCCCGATCTCGTCCTTCAGCCCGGACTCTTCGGCCGCATTCAGGTTGAAGCCTCCAACACATACCAGGCCATTCTCGTCCCGGACGAAGCAATCGGCTCGGACCAGAATGAACGCGTCGTCTATGTGGTTGACGCGCAAGGAAAGGTTTCGACCAAGCCCGTGAGGCCCGGCCCGCGGCTCTACGGCTATCGTGTGATCCGCGAGGGCCTCGACGGCACCGAGACGATCATCGTCAACGGCCTGATGCGCGCCCGCCCGGGATCGACGATCACGCCTCAGATGACCAAACTGCCGCAGGAGCGCCAGGACACCCCGCCTGAAGCCGCCAATGCGGAGAACGGACAATGAGATTTGCGCACTTCTTCGTCGACCGGCCGATCTTTGCGGCCGTCATCTCGATTCTCTTTCTCGTCGTCGGCGGCATCGCATATACGCAATTGCCGGTCTCCCAATATCCGGAGATCGCGCCACCGACCATCGTCGTGCGCACCTCCTATCCCGGCGCCGATCCGCAGACGATCGCCGACACCGTTTCGACCCCACTCGAACAGCAGATCAACGGCGTCGAAGACATGCTTTACATGTCGTCCTATTCCAGCGCCGACGGCGCCATGTCGCTGACGATCACCTTCAAGCTCGGCACCGATCTCGATAAGGTCCAGGTGCTTGTCCAGAACCGTGTTTCGATCGCGCTGCCTCGCCTTCCGGAAGAGGTGCAGCGGCTCGGCGTCACCACCGACAAGAGTTCTCCGGACCTGATGATGGTGGTGCACTTGCTGTCGCCGTCGCACCGCTATGACCAGCTTTACGTCTCGAACTACGCCCGCAACCGCATCCGCGACGTCCTCGTTCGCCTTGACGGCGTCGGCGACGTGCAGCTCTTCGGCGAGCGCCAGTATTCGATGCGCATCTGGCTCGATCCGGAAAAGCTCTCGGCCTACGGCATGACCTCGGACGACGTCGTCTCCGCCTTGCGGGACCAGAACGTCCAGGTCTCCGGCGGCAAGATCGGCGCGCCGCCTGTCACCGGCAAGAACGCCTTCGAATATACGGTGCGAACGGACGGACGCTTCTCCGACGTCCGCGAGTTCCGCTACGTCATCGTCAAATCGACGGGCGCCGGCCGGCTCGTGCAGTTGCAGGATGTCGCCCGTATCGAACTCGGCGCCCAGGACTACGTCACCAACAGCTACCTCAACAACGACCCGGCGG
This sequence comes from Rhizobium redzepovicii, assembly GCF_019793435.1. Lineage (GTDB taxonomy): Bacteria > Pseudomonadota > Alphaproteobacteria > Rhizobiales > Rhizobiaceae > Rhizobium > Rhizobium redzepovicii. The sequence continues at coordinate 157,440 of NZ_JAILYH010000016.1, forward strand.
TCGCCCTTGGCATTTTCGCCCGGCCGGGAACCAATGCACTGGATACGGCCCATCAGGTCCAGACATTGATGAAGGATATCTCCCAGAATTTCCCCGAGGGGCTGGAATATCGCATCGTCTACGACACGACCGAATTCATCTCGGATTCGATTAGCGAGGTCTATAGAACCATCGCCGAGGCCGCCATCCTGGTGGCGATCGTCGTTCTCGTCTTTCTGCAATCCTGGCGAACCGCGATCATACCGATCGTCGCCATTCCGGTCTCGCTGATCGGCACCTTCGCCATCCTGCTGGCGTTCGGCTTCTCGCTCAACATGCTCACTCTGTTCGGGCTGGTACTGGCGATCGGTATCGTCGTCGACGATGCGATCGTGGTCGTGGAAAATGTCGAGCGCAATCTGGCGCGCGGCATGACACCGAAGCAAGCTTCCCATGTGACGATGGACGAAGTCGGAACCGCCGTCATCGCCATCTCGCTGGTGCTGATCGCGGTGTTCGTGCCGACAGCCTTCATTCCCGGCATATCGGGCCAGTTCTACAGGCAGTTCGCCGTGACGATCTCGGTCACCACCGCGATATCGGCGTTGAATTCGCTGACACTGTCGCCCGCCCTCGCCGGCATATTGCTGAAAACCCACGACCACGAAACCCGGCGCGCGAATATCGCCGCACGGTTTGGCAGAGGTCTCGCGGACGGTTTCAATCGCGGCTTCGACAGGATGAGTTCCGGCTATTCATGGATCGTCCGGCATCTGGTCCGTAGTTGGGTCGGATTGACAGCCGCGATGATTGCCTTCGTCTGCCTGCTCGGAGCAACCTGGTACATGGGCACGCGCGTTCCCGCGGGCTTCATCCCGACCATGGACCAGGGTTACGCGATCGTCGTCATACAGCTTCCAGACGGCGCCTCGCTGGCGCGTACCGACGCCGTCGTCAAACAGGTGGGTGATATCGCCCGGACCGTGCCGGGTGTCGGCAACGCCGTGCAATTTGCCGGCTTCAGCGGGGCAACGTTCACCAATGCCTCGAATTCGGGCGTCGTCTTCGTGCCGTTCAAATCCTTTGCCGAACGTGAGGAAGGCGGAGAAAACGCCAACAAGATCATCGGCGAGCTTTACGGCAAACTGCAAAGCATCCAGGAAGCCTTCATCATTGCCATCCCGCCGCCGTCCGTGCGTGGCGTCGGCAACTCCGGCGGCTTCAAGATGCAGATTTCCGATCTTGAAAACGCCGACATGACGCGCGTGCTCGGCCTCGCCCGCCAGATGATGGGTGCCGCGGCCACCACCGAGGGGCTGACCGGCGTCTTTACGACATTCTCCGATGCAAGCCCGCAATACTTCCTGGCGATCGACCGTGACAAGGCACGCTTTCTGAATGTGCCGATCCCCAATATCTTCAACGCGCTTTCCATCAATCTGGGCGTCGCTTACGTCAATGATTTCAATGCGTTCGGCCGCGTCTACCAGGTTCGCGCGCAGGCCGACCGGCAATATCGCATGGACAGGGAAGACATCCTCGCCCTGAAGGTTCGATCGGCGACCGGCGCGCTGGTTCCGCTTGGAACGTTAATGGATATCCAGGATGCCAGCGGCCCGGCACTTGTCCAACGCTACAACATGTACGTCTCGGTGCCGCTTCAGGGCAATCCGACGCCTGGCACATCGACGGGCGACGCCATCGCAAAGATGGAAGCGCTGGCAGCGAAGATCCTGCCGCAGGGGACAACCTTCGAATGGACGGAACTCGCCTATCAGGAAACCCATACCGGCAACACCGCCGTCTACATCTTCGCCCTCTCAGTCGTCTTCGTCTTCCTGGCGCTGGCGGCACAATATGAAAGCTGGGTTCTGCCGCTCGCGATCATTCTCATCGTGCCGCTTGCGGTGCTCGCGGCGCTGATCGGGGTCTCGCTGAGGGGAATGGACAACAACGTCCTGACCCAGATCGGCCTGATCGTGCTGATCGGTCTTGCGGCCAAGAACGCCATTCTGATTGTCGAGTTTGCCAGGCAGGCGGAAGACGAGGGCAAGTCGCCAGTGGAAGCGGCCATCGAGGCCAGCCATCTTCGCCTGCGCCCGATCCTGATGACGGCATTCGCCTTCATCTTCGGCGTTCTACCGCTTGCCATCGCGACCGGCCCCGGCGCGGAAATGCGCCAGTCGCTCGGCACCGCCGTCTTTTCGGGAATGCTTGGCGTGACGATCTTCGGCCTGTTCCTGACGCCGGTCTTCTACGTCGTGCTGCGCGGCTGGCGCCGCAAGCAGCCGGCGGAAAAAACGGTGGAGGCCGTCCCGGTTGAAAGCGAAACGGTCTGATCCGCTCCGGCGGGAGGCCGAGAAGGCGGAAGTCAGGTGGAAAACAGATGCACCTGACCCTGCCACAGGCGGGCGACGGTCAGCTTGCCGCTGCGGTAGGCGCGCGTATCGAGATTGAGCCGTCTCGGCCGTATGTCGGGCTCGTCGTTCGGCGTGTGACCGTGAACGACGAGCTTCGGCAACGGCACCCGGCTTTCGAGAAACCGCTGTCGGATCATGACCAGATCCTCGTCCGTCTGCTCGTCGAGCGGCAGCTTCGGATTGATGCCGGCATGCACGAAAATCACATTTGGAGTCTCCAGCATCACAGGCATCGCCCGCATGAAATCGATATGCGTGCGCGGCAGCGACTGGCGCAGGAAGGAATCGAGCTTTGCGCCTGAAGGAAAGACCAGCGGCAGATGCTCCGGATCGAGGCCGTAGGATTTCAGCGACTCCGCCGAACCCATCCGCATCCACTCGTCATAGGAAATCCAGCCGTCGATATAGTCGAGCATGGCGATTTCATGATTGCCGGCAAGGCAGATACGGTCGAAATCATCCGGCGGCGGCGCCATGAGATGGGTGATGACCTGGGCCGATGCCGGTCCGCGGTCGATATAGTCGCCAAGCGTCACGATCAGTTTACGCCCCGGCAGCCGCGCGGCATCGCGCAGGATCGCCGCCTCGGCTTTCGCAAGCAGATCGAACCGCCCATGAATGTCGCCGATCGCATAGGTTGGGATCGCGGCAATATCCAGCGTCAGACGTGGTCTCGACTGGCGTGCCATTTTCGAAACCTCGCCGTTGCGAGCAAGAGTATCGCTCATCATGTTTCTCAATCAAGGAAGCCCCACTTGCCGGTAAGTAGAGGCGAAAACAAGGCAATCAAGCTGGTAAGAAAATTCAAAGCCTTGGAGTTTTGTAGAAAAACCGGCCTTATCATTCGAGGGCCGATCCCTCACTCCTGTATGCCTGCCATCGGCCCGACGATTGGAGCGATTTTCGGAAGGCACGAGGCGCCGAGTCAAACTGTTGCAGCGTTCTTCGCCATCCGAAAAGACGCAGAGCGCCGTAGGAAAGAGTGACCGATGGGAACGGTATCGCAGTTTCAGGATAGAAAAAGGCCTCCCGCGCATCGCATCGAAAGTGAAGAGGAGGCGATATCCACCGCCCGCGGCCTTGCTGCCGCATTCCGGCACCAGGCGAGCGAACGCGACATCAACCGCGTACTGCCCTTTGCCGAACTCGACGCGCTGTCGGCATCGGGACTGACGGCGATCACTGTTCCGCCCGACCATCAAGGGCTCGACGTATCGAACGCGCTGCTCGCCGAAATCGTCGCAATCATTGCCGAGGGCGATGCCTCGATCGGCGAGGCGCTGGAAAACCATTTCTGTGTGCTGGAAACGCTGCGCACCCAGGCGACCGAGGATCTGCAGGCATCGCTGTTTGCCCGCGTGTTGCTCGGGGACCGCTTTGCAGGCGCCACCTTTATCGAAGGAACCGAGCTTACGGCCGAAGGCCCAGGTTACCGCCTGAGCGGGCGAACGCGACAGGCGTCCGGTATTTTGTTCGCCGACTGGATCGCCGCTGTCGCCGCCGCTCCACCCAGCCGTCCAGTCACCCTTTACCTGGCAGGCGACGACGAAGGCTTGCAGGTGGTCGACGATTGGGATGGCTTCGGCCAGCGCACCAATGGATCGGCTACGGCCATCGTCGGCACGCTTTACGTCAGTGCCGATGCGATTGCGCCGCCCCCCTCCTCCGACGTTTCGACCGGTGTCTCGCTCAGCCTGCTGCTCAAGGCAAGTGTCAGCCTCGGCATCGCCCGGGCCGCCTGGAGCGACCTGATGACAGCAATTGGCGATCCCGGCACGACGGTCCTTCCCCGCATCGGCGAACGCGCCATCCGCATCGAAGCGACGGCGGCAGCCTTAGAACGGGCTGGCCGTAAACTCGACATTGCACAGGTCAATCCCGTCGAGGCCGCGATGGCGGACGCGCATTTCTCCGCCTCGGCGGCCGCGATCCTCGCCGGGGAAACGTCACTCGACACCGCAAACGCGCTGTTCGAACTGGCAGGGGAAACATCGGCCGGCATCGGGCTCAATCTCGACCGGCATTGGCGCAATGCCCGCATTTACGCTCTATCGCTGCCACGGGACAGGCTGGTGCGTGCTGCAGGCGAATATCGGTCGAAGCCCGGCGACGTCTAAAGCTCTTTGTCTTGATGCATGTCGTTATCCCGGAACCGCTACACACTTCCGAGCGACATGCATTCAATTCAGCTGGCGGCGGAGATCGGCAATTCTTCCTTGGGGCCGTCGATGCGGCCGCCGGCGGCGACGAATTGCTCGAGGCTCATATTGTCGAGAATGGCGGCGATCGCGTCACGAACATCGGTCATCGAGCGCCGCACCTGACAGGTTTCCGGATCGGCGCAGTCGTCGCAGGCCTCGTAAGCCGTACGGCTGGCACAGCGGATCGGCGCCAGCGGCCCGTCGAGCGTGCGGATGACATGGCCGATGCGGATTTCGGAGGCCGGCCGCGACAGGGAATACCCGCCGCCCGGCCCCTTCTTCGAGCGCAGAATGCCGACATTGCGCAGTTCGAGCAGGATCGTATCGAGAAACTTCTTCGGGATATTATTACGGGCGGCGATGTCATTGATGAAGGCGGTCTCGCCGGGCGCCAGCCGCGCCAGGTCGACCAGCGCCTTCAGCCCATATTTTCCCTTTTTCGTCAGCATCGTCATTGCCCTGTAGAAAACGCAGTATTCACCCCTGCCAATAGCAGGCAAATAGCGTCAAAAGCGTGAACATACAACAAAATAGCTATTATTTATAGCTTATATCGGCAACGTCACAGGCCGCCCGGCAGTCTTGGAACCGACCGAGCAATGCCGCTACCGCTAAGTTCAAAGTGTTACAGCGCTGCGCTGTCGTCTCGCTCAGATCGTCTTCAGCATACCGCCATCGACAAAATAGGTCGAGCCGACGCAATAACTCGCCCGCTCCGAACTCAGAAAGACGAAGACGTTTGCCAGTTCCTCCGGCGTGCCGAAGCGTTTCGAGGCGGCATGCTCGTTGGCGACGCTCTGCAGGTAGCCCTCCCAGTTGCCGCCGGTTTCGGCGGTCAACTGCTTGGCGGTCTTGATCCAGTCGGGGGTGAGGATCAGGCCGGCATTGACGCAGTTGACGCGGATATTGTCCGGGATGAGTTCGGTCGAAAGCGTCTTCGAAAACATCATCAGCGCCGACTTGCTGACATTGTAGATCGGCTCGTACCAGAGCGGCTGGACGGCGCAGATCGAGGCATTGTGCAGGATCACGCCGCCGCCGCGCCTCTTCATCTGAGGGGCGATGCCGCGCGCAAGCCGCACCGCGGCCATCACATGCAGGTCCCAATAGCTCTGCCACTTCTCATCGGGCGCCTCCATCACCGTCTCGTTCGATCCGGTGCCGGCATTGTTGATGAGGATATCGGCGCCGCCTCTTTCCGCCGCCGCCGCAATGATCGCCTTCGTTCCGTCGACTGTCGCCAGATCGGCGGCAACAGCGACGGCGCTGACGCCGTACTTCTCGGCGATACGGGCGGCCTCCGCCTCGAGCCGTTCGCCGCCGCGGGCCGCCAGCACGAGATTGGACCCCTCAGCCGCCAGCCCCTCGGCGATCGCCAAGCCGATCCCGACAGACGCGCCTGTTATAACGGCGGTCTTTCCCTTCAGTCCCAGATCCATATTTTCCTCCGCGCAAGCGACTGGCGGTTCCGGCCTGATGTGCCAAATGTTCCGCCAATGAAACCTCGCGTCAAGCACTGAGATGCCTCTTGCGGAGGGCACCGATCTGTCGCAGCCTGCATCCCCACATGCGAGGAGTTTTCATGCGACGTTATTCAGCCTGCATAGAGTGGCTGTTTGCCGAAGAAGGCGACAGCTTTCCCGATCGCATCCGCCGCGCCCATGCCGGCGGCCTGACGGCCATCGAATTCTGGCGCTGGACCGACAAGGATCTGGACGCGATCGAGGCGGTTCTGAGGGAAACCGGCCTTGCCGTCACCAGCCTCGTCGCCGAGCCGATGATCGCGCTGACCGACGCCGGCAACCGGCAGGCATGGCTGAAAGGCCTTACCGAATCCGTCACGGCCGCAAAGCGTCTCGGCGCGCCGGTGCTGATTGCCCAGGCCGGCAACGATCTTCCGGGCGTGAGCCGCAAGGAGCAGCGCCGGGCGCTCACCGAAACGCTGAAGGCCGGCGCCGATATTCTTGCAGGCGGCGGTGTGCGCCTCGGCGTCGAGCCGCTCAACATCCGCATCGATCATGTCGGCTATTTCCTCGATTCGACCCGCGAAGGTCTCGACATCATCGATGACATCGCCCGCCCCGAGATCGGCATCGTCTACGACATCTACCATTCCGCGGTGATGGACGAACGCACCGAAGAGGTGCTGGACGGCCGTCTCGACCGTGTCTTCCACGTCCATGTCGCCGATCATCCCGGCCGCAACGAACCTGGCTCCGGCGGCATCGACCTAGCCCATCGCCTCGGCTGGATCTTCGCCAACGGCTATGACGGCGCCGTCGGCCTGGAATACCGGCCGACCAGACCCGGCGCCGACGCAGTCATGGCCGCGATCGCCTCGCTCGACGGTTAGGTCGGGTTTGCGCCTTCGGCAAAGGCTTCAAGCTCGGGGTCGAAATCGACCTCGACGACATTGTTAAAGACGGCAGTGGCCAGCATGATGCCGGCAAAGGCGACGAGATCGACCAGCACCTTGGTGTCGTAGCGCTGTTTCAGCTTCGCCCAGAGTTCGGTCGGGACCGCATTGGAATCGGCGACGATCGCCTTGCCGAAAGCGTCGAGCAAAGCTTCCTCCTCGGACAGTTTGAGCGCGTCGGGATTGAAAGCCTTGTTGATCAGCGCCCGGCGAAAGAAGGTGACGGCGATCTTCGATTTCGCCGCCTTCGAAATCGCATGCGAAAAGATCCAGATCGCCCGGTCGCTGATGATGGGGTCGAGCTCGGCCCGCAGCGTGAACCATTCGGCGTAGATGCGATGGGCGGCCGGCGAATGCAGCAGCGTCCGCTTCATATTGGTCATGCGTCCGCGCAGCCTGACTTCCTCGTCATGCGCCGCCCGAACCTCTTGTGAAGCGGTGTCGTAATCGATCTGCGGGAGGTGGCTCATTGGGTCCTCTTTCTGACGCACAAAGATAAATCCGCTTGGCCGCCGTGCCGCGCCCACTTAAGTTCCTCATATCGAAGGTGGAGGCAAGGCATGAGCGACGATCACGAGCATCACCACATCGACTGGCGGGAGCATGGCGTCAAGGTCATTCCCGGCAATTCGCTCGATCCGAACACCGCCCAGACGCCGGGGATGAACCGTGCGACGGCAATCAACAACGCCCGCGCCGGCGCCGAGAAGATCTGGGCCGGCACCGTGACGATCCACGCCAATGCCAAGACCGGCGCTCATCATCACGGCGATCTCGAAAGCATCATTTATGTGGTCAAGGGCAAGGCCCGCATGCGCTGGGGCGAGCACCTGGAATATACCGCCGAGGCCGGTCCCGGCGATTTCATCTATGTCCCGCCCTATGTGCCGCACCAGGAGATCAACGCCAGCCGCGACGAGACGCTGGAATGCGTGCTCGTCCGCTCAGGCCAGGAACCCATCGTCGTCAATCTCGATATCGAGCCGGTGGAAAAGCCTGAAGACGTGCCCTGGATCGACCCGATCCATCGCTGATGTATGCCGACATCCGTCAGGCGTGAACCGCATTCGCCCCACTCATGGCCGAGTTTTCGATGATCCGGCCGGTATCGGCGGCATAAAGATGGATCGCATTGTGGTCGATCGCGATGCCGATCGGATCGCCCGACTTCACGGTCACGGCCTCGGTCAGCGCCACAGCGAAGGGCAGCCCGTCGAAATCGGCGTGAACGACGCGGCTCGCGCCGAGCTCCTCGATGAAGTCGGCCGTTGCCACTAAGGCGCCGGGCGCATCCGGGGCCACCAGACGGGCAGCCTCGGCGCGCATGCCGAGCACGACGCGTTTGCCTTTCAGCGCTGCGGCGCGTTCGCGCGGCAGCGCGATCTTGCGGCTCTGGTCATAGACGAAGACGCCTTCATCGTTGATCGTGCCTTCGAGCAGGTTCATCGCCGGCGTGCCGACGAAGCCGGCGACGAAGCGCGAGACCGGATGATGATAGACTTCCTCAGGCGTGCCGACCTGCTCCACCCTGCCGCCATTCATCACCACCAGCCGGTCGGCCAGTGTCATCGCCTCGGTCTGGTCATGCGTGACGAAGATCGAGGTGGCGCCGAGGCGGCGGTGCAGGCGGCGGATTTCAGCGCGCATGGCGATGCGCAGCTTGGCGTCGAGGTTCGACAGCGGCTCGTCGAAGAGGAACACCTTCGGTTCGCGGATCATCGCTCGCCCCATGGCGACGCGCTGGCGCTGGCCGCCGGAAAGGGCGGCCGGCCGGCGGTCGAGGAAGGGTTCGAGGCTGAGCGCTTTGGCGACCTCGGCGACGCGGCGGCTGCGTTCGGCCTTCGCCACACCGGCCACCTTCAGGGCATAACCGATATTCTCGGCGACGGTCATATGCGGATAGAGCGCATAGTTCTGGAACACCATGGCGCAGCCGCGCTCGCGCGGCTCCAACTGGTTGACGACCCGGCCGTCGATGGCGATTTCACCGCCGCTGATTTCCTCGAGGCCGGCGATCATGCGCAGCAGCGTGGACTTGCCGCAGCCGGACGGGCCGAGGATGACGATGAATTCGCCGGACTGGATCTCCAGGTCGACGCCGTGAACGACGGGAGTCTTGCCGTAGCTCTTCTTCACATCACGGATTGAGATCGGTGCCACAGGACTGCTCCTTCATTTCTCGGTAGAAATAAGGCCGCGCACGAACCAACGCTGCATCAGAATGACGAGCACCAGCGGAGGCGACATGATGATAAGTGTACCTGCCATGGCGACGTTCCAGTCGGGCAGGCCGAATTCGGATGGGATGAGGGTCTTGAGCTGCGTCACCGCGATGCCGAAACTCGGGTCGGTAGTAATCAACAACGGCCAGAGATACTGGTTCCAGGCCCAGACGAACATGATGGTAAACAGTGCGATCATGTTTGGTCGCGACAGCGGCAGCAGAATGTCCCAGAAAAACCGGACCGGACCCGAGCCGTCCATCTTCGAGGCCTCGGCAAGCTCGTCCGGAACGGTCAGATAGAACTGGCGGTAAAGGAAGGTGCCGGTCGCGGTTGCGACGAGCGGCGCCACCAGGCCGGTATAGGAATTCAGCAGACCCCATTCGAGCTTAATCTGGATGCCGGACACCCAGGCGACCAGCGCGGTAATTCCGGTGATATCGAGAATCGTCTGGAAAGGCTGCAGCGCGTTGGCCGCGATCGAATAGGTCGGCACGATGCGGACTTCCAGCGGCAGCATCAGGGTGATGAAGATGATCCAGAAGATCAGATGCCGACCGCGGAAACGGAAGTAGACGATCGAGAAGGCGGCCATGGCGGAAAGGATAACCTTGCCGGCACCAACCGCAGCCGCGAAGATGATGCTGTGAATCAGCTTGTTGCCGAGATCGGCGCGGATCCAGGCGGCCTGAGCATTTTCCCAGAAATGCGAGCTCGGGGTCAGCGGTAGCGGCACTCGGTTGACCGTCTCCAGATCGAGCGTCGATGCGATAATGACGATGACGAAAGGCAGAAGCGCGATCACCATGCCGAGTGCCAGAAGTGTATAGCAGATGAAGTTGAATATCGGCGTGCGTTCGATCATGTCCGCGACCTCACTTGTAGTGCACGCGCCGCTCAATGAAGCGGAACTGGAAGATGGTGAGCAGGACGACGAGCGCCATCAGGATGATCGACTGGGCGGCGGCGCCCGAATAATCGAGCCCCCTGAACCCGTCGAAATAGATCTTGTAGACCATGAGTTCGGTCGCACGTGCCGGCCCGCCCTGCGTCATGACGTCGACGATGCCGAAGGAATCCTGGAAACTTTCGGTGATGTTGATGACGAGCAGGAAGAACAATGTCGGCGTCAGCAGCGGCAGCTGGAGATCCCACATCCGGCGCAGCGGCCCGGACCCGTCCATGGCCGCAGCCTCGATCAGCGAGCGCGGAATGCCCTGAAGCGCCGAAAGGAAGAAGATGAAATTATAGCCGATATATTTCCAGGAAAAGGCGATGATGACGGCGATCATCGCGTCCTTGCCGTCGAGTGCCGGGTTCCAGAGACCGGGCCAGACATGATTGATGACCGACAGGAGGCCGGCCTCCGGCGCCAGGATGAAGCGGAAGGCGAGACCGAGAGCGGGAGCGGCAATCGCATAAGGCCAGATGAAGACCGACCGGTAGATCTTGTGGCCGCGCAGCTCGCGATCCGTCAAAAGCGCCAGGATGAGCGCCATCCCCATGGCGATCGCCGTCGAGCTGAAGCCGAAGATCATGCTGCGGGTGATCGACTCCCAATAGATGGGGTCGCTGAGCAACTGCTTGAAATTGTCGAAACCGACCCAGGCGTTGCCGCCGCCCCATGGCTGCTCGAGCGTGAACGCCCAATAGAGCGCTTGCGCACTCGGCCAATAGAAGAAGACGAAGATCAGTAGCAGCATCGGAAAGGCGAAGAGCAGTCCGATCGTCGTCGAGGAGAAAGTGACGCGCTTTTCCATGAGTGGTCGTTTTCGCCATGATTTCGTTTAAAGCGGGCAGCAGCTTTGCATCCGCGACCGATGAAGAGAACTTGCGAAGACGCACCCGGCGCGCGCAAGGCGGGCCGGGTGCGTCTGATATCAGCCGATCAGGGGAGCTGAACGTTCTTATAGGTCTGCTGGAAGCGGCGCAGCAGCTGGTTGCCGCGTTCGGCAGCGCCGTCGAGCGAAGCCTGGACGTCGGCATTGTTGACGAAGATCGCCTGCAGGCCGTTGGCGATTTCGGTGCGGACCTGCAACAGGCCGCCGAGACGGATGCCGTGCGGCGCCGTGTCGTCGGCAGGCGATGCCGTCAGGCTCTGAATCGCCAGCTCACGGCCGGCATAAGGAGCCTTGTCGTAGAAGCCCTGCTTCTTGAGATATTCGAAGCCGGAGTTACGAACCGGGATATAGCCGGTGACCGTCGACCAGGTCAGGGCTTCTTCCGGCTTTGCGATGAAGTTGAAGAAGGCAGCGGCAGCCTTGTATTCGGCGTCGGTGTGACCCTTCAGAACCCAGAGCGACGCGCCGCCGACATAGGAGCTGTGGCGGGTTGCAGTGCCGTAGGTCGGGAGCATGGCAACGCCCCAGTTCATGCCCTGCTTGGCGGTGCGGCCGATATTGCCGTGGTCGCCGACCGAGGTCAGGATGACCTGGCAATCGCCGGCGGCGAAGGCTTCGACGAAGGTCTGGCCGACGGCCTTGTTCTTGATGAAAGCCAGCTTGTTGTCATACCAGGACTTGAGGTCCTTGATGTAGCTCACGAGCAGCGGGTTCTTGTTGTAGGTCAGTTCGGCGTCGAGGCCTTCAAAGCCGTTCTTCTTCGTCGCGATCGCTTCGCCGTTAACGGCTTCGAACTGCTCGACATATTGCCAGACTTCGTTGTTGGAGATGTCGAAGGCGAGCGGGCAAGCATAGCCTGCATCCTTCAGAGCCTTGAAATCTTCGCCGGCTTCCTGCCAGGTGGCCGGAGCATGGTCCTTGCCGATCTTGGCGAAGGCATCCTTGTTCCAGTAGAGCAATGCGGTCGAGGAGTTGAAGGGGAAGGAGTACATCTCGCCCTTGGACGTCGCGTAATAGTTAGCAATGCCGGAGAAGTAATCTTTCCAGTCGACGGTGTAGCCCATGTCCGTCATCAGCTGGTTGGCCGGGTAGTAGGCGCCGGAAAGCATGATGTCGAGCGTGCCGGCGTCGGAGACCTGAGCGATGGTCGGCTGCTTGCCGGCGCGGAAGGCGGCAATGGTGTTCTGCAGCGACGCGTCGTAGCTGCCCTGGCTGGTGCAGGCGACTTCGTAATCGGCCTGCGACTGGTTGAAGCGATCGCACTGTTCCTGGACACGCTTTGCGATGTCACCGGAATTGCCGAACCAGAAGTCAATCTTGGTCTTATCGGCGGCGGCAGCGGGACCGGCAAGAAACGCTGTAGCGAGAAGGGCGCCAACGGCGCCGAGAAGCTTGGCTTGCATGAGAACCTCGAACGTAAAAAAGGACGCGCACTTTCGGCGCACGCCCTATTAGCTGGTTCAAATTGCCGCGGCCAATGAATATTACATGACATGAAACGATCGAAATCGTTCCGTCACAAAACCTTCATGCGGATGTTATTTGCCACGGCCGAGGCTATATTTAGAGAAGCCTCGCCAGCCTCCCCAGCGCACTGCCGAACATTTATATTTGTATTCGAATATTTATGAATTTCAAGGGTTTTCAATATTTGCCTATATTGCGACGCAGCATCATTATTCGAAGCTACCGCCGCATGAAAACTTGCAAAATCGCCTATCTCGCCGCCATTGCACTGCTGTGCAACGCCTGGTTTTAACCCCAGATTTAAAGGAAATCCTTCAAAATTGCAGCGAACCGGGGATCGAATGCACGGCTGATCGGTCCGGCGGCCGCACCGATCGCCACCGACCAGGGATCGGCCATGCCGGGCTGCAGGCGCGGGAGCATGCGGCCAGGTCGTTCGGCGATCGAGGGCAGCAGCGGGCCGATGGCGGCGATCAACCTTTTCACCAGCGCTTCCGGGGCACTGCCGCACAGGATCACAGTCTGCGGATCGAAGACCGTTTCGATGAGATGGATGCTCCAGCGCAGGTCCACTGCCGCCGCCTCGATCCAGGTCTTAATGTTTGGATCGCCCCTTGAGGCAAGGTCGTTGATGCGTGCATGGAGATGGGGATCGGCAGGATCGGCCGAGAGATGCTGATAGAGCGAGGCGAGCGAAGCGCGATGTTCGAGCGGCGTCGATTTGCCGTCGGCAAACAGCAGCGCCATGCCGATCTCGCCGGCATTGCCGTTGGCGCCACGGTAGAGCTCGCCGTTCAGAATGAGGCCGGCGCCGATGCCGTAGCCGACGAAGAGGCAGACCGCATGGTCGACACCATGGGCGGCTCCCACCATGCGCTCGGCGGTCGCCGCAGCAGCAGCATCGTTCTGCAGGCCAACGTCGAGCCCGGTGCCGGCGGCCAGCCTTTCCAGCAGCGGGAACTTTTGCCAGGCCTCCATCATCCACGGATCGTCGCCGCTACCGGCGACCCCGAAGGGCCCGGGCATGGCGACACCGAGACCGACCATTCGCTTTTCCGACTGCTGGACGATCCCGGCAAGCTTGGAGCGCACATCGGCGACCAGATCGAGGATGACCTTTGCTCCCGTCGAGGGACCTCCGGGCGGAAGGCCGGCTTCTGCGCGCATCAGAACACTGCCGATGAGATCGACGGCGACCGCTCGCGTCACATGCCGATCGATCTGCAGGCCGATCGCGAAGGCGCCTTCGGGCACGAGCCCGTAGGGCGTCGAGGGCTGCCCCCTGCCCTTGCGCACCGGCTCCTGCGAACGGACGAGACCATCGCGCTCGAGTTCCTCGATGATATTCGACACCGTCTGCTTGGTCAGCCATGTCGCCCGCGCCAGATCGGCGCGTGAAAGTTCACCATTGATCCTCAAGGCATCGATCATCACGCGCCGGTTATGCGCGCTGGTGCCTTCGTGGTTGGTGCCGCTCTTGGCCCGGATCGGCCGGCTGTCATTCATGTGCAATTGCCTCTTGACTCCAGTAGAATGTTGAAGAAGTAATAAGTCAAGACAATTGACTTAATAAGGGACCGGAGAGTTCCAGGGAACGCAGGACGCCGACACGGGCTCCGACGACGCTCCGAGACGACTTCTCGAACACCGATGGCGGAGGGCCGCCCTTGGCAATGCGTAAATGTCAAAAACTGGAGGCTGCAATGCTGAAATCCTTTACCAAGACGCTTCTGGGTGCGGCCTTGATCGGCGCATCTCTTGCGCCGCATGCTTTCGCCGAAACGACGCTGAACGCGCTTTTCATGGCGCAGGCCGCTTACAGCGAGGCCGATGTGCGCGCCATGACCGACGCCTTCGCCAAGGCGAACCCCGATATCAAGGTCAATCTCGAATTCGTTCCCTATGAGGGCCTGCACGACAAGACGGTGCTGGCGCAGGGTTCCGGCGGCGGTTACGACGTCGTGCTCTTCGATGTTATCTGGCCGGCCGAATACGCCACCAACAAGGTGCTGGTCGATGTCTCCTCCCGCATCACCGACCAGATGAAGAAGGGCGTGCTGCCTGGCGCCTGGACCACCGTGCAGTATGACGGCAAATATTACGGCATGCCGTGGATCCTCGATACCAAATACCTGTTCTACAACAAGGAAATCCTCGAAAAGGCCGGCATCAAGGCGCCGCCGAAGACCTGGGACGAGCTGACCGAGCAGGCAAAGGCGATCAAGGACAAGGGCTTGCTCGCCACGCCGATCGCCTGGAGCTGGTCGCAGGCCGAAGCCGCGATCTGCGACTACACCACGCTCGTCAGCGCCTATGGCGGCGATTTCCTCAAGGACGGCAAGCCGGCCTTCCAGAGCGGCGGCGGCCTCGATGCGCTGAAATACATGGTCTCCAGCTATTCCTCCGGCCTGACCAACCCGAACTCCAAGGAATTCCTGGAAGAGGATGTCCGCAAGGTCTTCGAAAACGGTGATGCCGCCTTCGCTTTGAATTGGACCTACATGTATAACATGGCCAACGACCCGAAGGACAGCAAGGTCGCGGGCAAGGTCGGCGTCGTGCCGGCGCCGGGTGTTGCCGGTAAAAGCCAGGCGTCTGCCGTCAACGGCTCGATGGGCCTCGGCATCACTTCCGCCAGCCAGCATCCCGACGAGGCCTGGAAATACATCACCTTCATGACGTCGCAGGCGACGCAGAATGCCTATGCCAAGCTGAGCCTGCCGATCTGGGCATCCTCCTATGAGGACCCGGCGGTCACCAAGGGCCAGGAAGAGCTGATCTCCGCCGCCAAGATCGGCCTTGCGGCCATGTATCCGCGTCCGACGACGCCGAAATATCAGGAGCTCTCGACCGCGCTGCAGCAGGCGATCCAGGAATCCCTGCTCGGCCAGTCCTCTCCGGAGGATGCGCTGAAATCGGCGGCCGACAATAGCGGCCTCTGATCAAACTCAGAAACCCGGGCGCCGCCTGCCGTCGCCCGGCCTCCAAAACTAAAGAATGAAGAAGGGTCGCCTCGATGTCGGGCACTTGGCTGACAACTCGCGCGTGGCTGTTGATGCTGCCGCTTCTCGTGGTCATGATATCCGTCATTGGCTGGCCTTTGATCGATACGGTCGGCCTCTCCTTCACCGATGCCAAGCTCGTCGGCACCGAGGGCAGCTTCGTCGGCATCGACAATTACGCCAAGATGATTTCCGGCTCGAATTTCCAGCGCACGCTGATCACCACCACATGGTTCGCGATCGTCTCGGTTGCCGCCGAAATGGTGATCGGCGTCCTTGCCGCCCTGCTGCTGAACCAGCAATTCCGCGGCCGTACTGCGCTTCGCGCCCTGATGATCCTCCCCTGGGCGCTGCCGACCGTCGTCAACGCCACGCTCTGGCGGCTGATCTACAATCCGGAGTACGGTGCGCTGAACGCCGCGCTGACGCAGCTCGGTCTTCTCGACGCCTATCGCTCCTGGCTTGGCGAACCCGGCACGGCGCTGGCCGCTCTCATCGTCGCCGACTGCTGGAAGAACTTCCCGCTGGTGGCGCTGATCGCACTGGCCGCGCTCCAGGCCGTGCCGCGCGACATCACCGCCGCCTCCCTCGTCGACGGCGCCGGCCCCTTCGCGCGCTTCCGCTTCGTTATCCTGCCCTATCTCGCCGGTCCGCTGATGGTGGCGCTGGTGCTGCGCACGATCGAAGCCTTCAAGGTATTCGACATCATCTGGGTGATGACCCGCGGCGGCCCTGCCAATAGCACCCGCACGCTGTCGATCCTTGTCTATCAGGAGGCCTTCTCCTTCCAGCGGGCGGGCTCGGGCGCCTCGCTGGCCCTGATCGTAACGCTGCTGGTGACCCTGCTGGCCGCCGGTTATGCCGCCCTGGTGCGCAAGACTGCCGGGAGTGCGGCCTGATGGAACGCCAAAATCCACTCTTTTCTGCCTTCATCTATGTCAGCGCGCTGCTGCTTGCCGCCGTCATCCTGGCGCCGATCCTTTGGCTGTTCATCATGAGCATCTCGCCGGCCGCCGATCTTGCGGCAAAGCCGCTGCGCTGGTGGCCGCAGGCGGCGGATTTCTCTCGCTACGCCGTGCTGCTTTCGACGCTCGAAAACAGCGCCGGCGCCGCGTTTACTTCGTCGTTGCGCAACAGCATCGAGGTGGCGGGCATGGCGACGATCGCCGCCATCGCCCTTGCCATTCCGGCCGGCTGGGCCGTGTCGCGCACGCCTTCTGTCGGATGGTCGCTGTCGATGGTGATCGCCACCTATATGCTGCCGCCGGTGGCGCTTGCCGTGCCGCTCTATATGGGTCTCTCTCATCTCGGCATGCTGAACAACGTCTTCGGCCTTGCCTTGGTCTATCTGACAATCCTAGCACCCTTCACCACCTGGCTGATGAAATCGGGCTTCGATTCCATCCCGCGCGAGATCGAATCCGCCGCGATGATCGACGGCGCCGGCCTGTTCCAGACGCTGAGGATTATCACGCTGCCGCTCGCAGCCCCTGTCGTCGCGACATCCAGCCTCTTTGCATTCCTGCTAGGCTGGGACGAATTCTTCTATGCGCTGCTCTTCACCTCCGACCAGCGCGCCAAGACGCTGACCGTCGCCATTGCCGATCTCGCCGGCGGCCGCGTTTCCGATTACGGACTGATCGCCACGGCAGGCGTGCTCGCCGCCCTGCCCCCGGTGCTGATCGGTCTCGTCATGCAACGCGCCCTGATTTCAGGGCTCACCAGCGGCGGCGTCAAGGGATGAAGATGACGACAGAACGAACCCGGCCGGCCGGACTTGCCGCAATTGACCGCGAGATGGCGCGTCAGCACGCCGATGCGCTCGCCTCCTATGATGCCACCGCACCGATGGCGGTAAGAGCCGCTACGTCGCTGAAGAAGACTGGCCGGCTGCTCTTGCTCGGCATGGGCGGCTCGCATGCCGTCAACCGCGCCGTCGAGCCGCTCTACCGCACCCTCGGCATCGATGCCGTCGCCCTGCCGCTCTCCGAACAGCTCGGCCAGCCGCTGCCGATCGCCGGCAAGACGGTCTTCGTCACCTCGCAATCGGGCGAAAGTGCCGAAGTCCTGCGCTGGTTCGAAGAGACCGGCGGCCCGCAGGAGACCTTCGGCCTGACGCTCGAAGCCACTTCCTTCCTTGCCAGCACCGCCCCGTCGCTGGTCGGCAGCGGCGGCACCGAACTTGCCTTTGCCGCGACCCGCAGCCTGACGGTGACCCTCGCCCTGCATCTGGCAATCCTTTCCGCCCTCGGCGAAGATCCCACGGCCGCACTTGCCGTCCTCAGGGCACCCAAAGACCATGACATCGCCGCGGCGCTGGCCGCGCTCGAAAACGTCGCGACCGTCGTCACCTCGGGCCGCCGCCTGCAGGGTGTTGCCGAGGCGCTGGCGCTTGGGTTGACCGAATTATCGCGCCGTCCCTGTTTCTCGCTCGAAGGCGGCCAACTGCGCCATGGGCCGATGGAGATGCTGGGGCCTGAGATCGGTCTGGTGCTGTTCCGCGGCCTGGACGAGACGGCCGGCTTGGTGACGGCTATGGCGGTCTCCGCGGTCGACACCGGCGCGCCGGTCATCCTGTTCGACGCATCCGGCCAAGCGCCGGTCGCCGGCGCGGTGACGATCCGCTTTACCCCTGCGACGGGCCTTGCGGCGATCTTCGCCATGCTGCCGGTCGCCCAGCGGCTGATGATCGCCTTTGCCGACGCCCGCGTGGATAATGCCGGAATGCCGGTCCGTTCCACCAAGATTACCCGGAGCGAATGAATGCGGCCGCTTGCAGTCATCGGCAACGTCAATGTCGACCTCATCCTCGGACCGGCGGCCCCCTGGCCGAAAGCCGGGACGGAAATCATCGTCGATCATGACGAGCTCAGGGTCGGCGGATCGGCCGGCAACAGCGCGCTCGCCTGGCAGGCGCTCGGCATCGAATTCGAGATCGCCGCCAATATCGGCAGCGACCAGTTCGGCCGCTGGCTCGCCGAAGCCTTCGGGCATCGTTCCGTGAACTGGCCGGTCCGTCCTGAGAAGACGACGCTCTCCGTCGGCATCACCCATCCGGATGGCGAGCGCACCTTCTTCACGACGACGGGCCACCTGCCGCGCTTCGCGCTTGCCGATATCTTCGCCGTCATCGACGGCGCAAGACTCCGGGGCGGCTACGCGCTGCTCTGCGGCGCCTTCCTGACCGAAGATCTGACGAGAGAATACGACGCTCTCTTCGATTGGGCCGATAGCCATGACATCACCGTCGCGCTCGACACAGGCTGGCCGCTCGACGGTTGGAAGGAAGAGAACTGCACGGCGACACGCGCCTGGCTCTCCCGCAGCGGCATCGCATTGCTGAACGAGGTCGAGACGACAACGCTTGCCGGCATCGCCGATCCGATCGAGGCTGCCCACGAAATCAGGTCGCACATGCCGGAAGGTGCGATCGTCGTCGTCAAACGCGGCCCGGACGGCGCCGTCGCCATCGGGCCAGACGGCCTGCCGGCTTCGGTGCCTGCACCCGTCGTCAAGGTCGTCGATACGATCGGCGCCGGCGATGTCTTCAACGCCGCCTTCCTCGCCGCGCTCGCAAAGGACGAGCCTTTGATCTCCTGCCTGAAAGCGGGTACCGAGATCGCCTCGCGCGCCATTTCCACCCTGCCCCGTAGCTACGGTAATCCGTCATCCCTTCAGGAGCCCGTGTCATGAGCGCGCTCGACATCCAGAACATCCGTAAGACGTATGGCGAAGTCGAGACGCTGAAAGGCATCGACATTTCGCTGGAAAGCGGCGAATTCCTCGTGCTGCTCGGCTCGTCTGGCTGCGGCAAGTCCACGCTCCTGAACATCATTGCGGGCCTTGCCGAGGCAACGAGCGGCGACGTCAGGATCGGCGGGCGCTCGGTGCTCGGCGTGCATCCGAAGGACCGCGACATCGCCATGGTCTTTCAATCCTATGCGCTCTATCCCAATCTGACGGTGCACAGGAACATCGGCTTCGGCCTGGAAATGCGCAAGGTGCCGGCGCCCGAGCGCGACAGGGCGGTGCGCGACGCTGCAAAACTGCTGCAGATCGAAAACCTCCTCGAGCGCAAGCCGAGCCAGCTTTCCGGCGGCCAGCGCCAGCGCGTCGCGATCGGCCGCGCGCTGGTGCGCAAGCCGGAGGTCTTCCTCTTCGACGAGCCGCTCTCCAATCTCGACGCCAAGCTGCGCATGGAGATGCGCACCGAGATCAAGCGGCTGCACCAAATGCTGAAGACGACGGTAGTCTACGTCACCCATGACCAGATCGAGGCGATGACGCTGGCAAGCCGCATCGCCGTCATGCGCGACGGCCGCATCGAGCAGCTCGGCACGCCGGAAGAGATCTACAACCATCCGGCAACGCTCTATGTCGCCACCTTCGTCGGCGCGCCGCCGATGAACCTGCTGAAGGCGACGGTGCGTGACGGCCGTCTAGCGCTTTCAAGCTCCGATGCCACCCTGCCCCTACCCGCTTGCTTCCGCGATACCGTCGGCAATGGCCGCGATCTCGTCCTCGGCATCCGTCCCGAGGCGCTTCGCACCGACGGCAACGGCCTGTCTATCAAGGCAACCACCGAGGTTTCGGAACTGACCGGTCCGGAACTCGTCGTCACCGCGCTTACGGGAAATCAGCGGCTGATGGCTTGCCTGCCGCCGCGCACGCCGATCCGGGACAACGAAAAACTGACCCTCTTCTTCGACGAAGAGGCCATGCATCTCTTCGACCTGGAAACCGGTCTCAGCTGCCTCGGCGAGCAATAGGCCCACCAAGCACCCTGAGCTCCCCGTTCAGTTCGCCGCTTCGGCGGGCTTTCGCTTGTAAACATGGATATAATCGACCAGCAGAATGGAAGGGTTCGGCGTTTCATCGATCGGCCATCCCGAGCCGAGCGCCAGATTGACCAGCGGATAGAACGGCATGTGGAACTCCTTCGGGGTGTCGAAGCTCCAAAGGTATTGCCGATCCAGATAGAAGGTCGTCTTGTCGGCCTGGATATCGACGCCGTAGGTATGATACTCGCTGTTTAGAATTCCGTCCTCGACCGTTTTCCAATAGCCGCCGGTCGAGTTCTGGCCGCCTTGGCTCTGACGCCAGATATGAAAACCCATGCTGAATTCGTAAGGCGCGCGGCCGTAATATTCCAGTACGTCGATCTCGGCTGTATATTTCGACCGGTCGAGCCCGATGAGCCAGAAGGCCGGCCAGACACCCTTGCCCGGCGGCAGCCTCATCCGTGCTTCGAAATAGCCGAACTGCTGCGAGAAACCTTCGCCCTTCGGGTTCACCGACGACAGCAAGCCCGAACGCCAGGTGCCGTCGGCCTCCTTGCGCGCTTCGATCTTCAAAATTCCTTGATCGGTTGTAAACGGAAAGCCGGGAGCCGGATCGGTGAAACGGGCATCACCGAAATCGCCGTTCCAGGGCGTATGGGCGATCCAGCGGGAGCTCTTCTCTCCCCAGGCCGAAACGTCGAGGCTGTCGAAACTCTCGTCGAATGTCAGCTGGTATGCATCGATATTGAGCGGTTCCTGGGCCACGCTGGGCTGGCCGGGCAGCGCGCCTAGACCGAGAACGACGAGCAGACCGAGCCACTTGGCAGATATCCCGTAACGCATTGTTACTCCCTTGAAAACGCTTGAACACAATCGGCGGGGGGGCATTTGCCTCGATCATGAGGTGAGAACCTCGTTTCGTCGCGGCATCAGCCTTTGAACGACAATGGTCTCGATGCCGTCGGGCTTTCCGACCATCTGCCACAGCAGCAAGGCGACAGCCCAGAAAATGCCCGCTGCCACCCCGCCGCAAAGCGCGACACAGACGACAAGAGTGACGCCGACAGGCATGGCGACGAGCATTGGCCCCACCCAGAGCAGGAAGGCGATCATCGGCAGGCTCGCGGCCAGCGGCCGGAAAAAGGAATTCAATTGCGCGGCAAAACTCGCGCCGATCAGCCGCCGTGTGATGACGAGCGATGCGCCATAGGCGACGAGGACTGCCACGATCCGCGCGCCGAGTGCCCCCGACACCTGAAAATAGGCGATGCCCAAAATGGTGACCGGGACCCTGACGGCGAACTCGACAAACATCCTGAGAGCGACATAACGGGTATTGTTCATGACCATCGCCAATGGTGGCATCATGTTTGTGGGAAGACCAAGCAGGCTGACAAGGCACAGCCACTGCAGGATTGGCGCGGCCGATGCCCATTTCTCGCCGACGAGGATGCGCACGGTCGGCTCGGCCAGAAGGGCAAGCGCAATGAGAATGGGTGCCGCGACGAAGGTGATCGCATTCGTCGCCTTCAGATAGGCGGCGATCAGGTTGCGGCGGTCTTCCACCGTGGAGAAGGCCGCCATCAGCGGGCGCAGCAACGGTCCGACGAAGGTTTGATACGGAATACCGGCGATATTGTCGGCGACGCTGAAGGCGCCGAATGTCGACAGGCCGGTAAAACGCGGCAGAAGCAGCCGGTCCAGCTGCCAGTTGATCGAACTCAACACCTGCGACACGGTATTCCAGCTGATCATGTCCTGAAAATGCTTCCATTCGGAAAGGCTGAACGTCGGTCGCATCGGCGCAAGAACATAGGAGGTGATCATCGCCGCGGTCGGGCCGGCGACCGCTCCGATCGCCAGCCCCCAATAGCTGCCTGTTGCGACAGCTACCCCCACCCCGAACAGCAATGTCGATCCCTTGGCGATGAGATCGAGCGCGAACTCGCGTTTGAAATCGAACCGCTGCATGAAAAGAACCATGCGCGGGCTGACCACGCTGCGCATCGCAGGCGCAATCGAGAGAACGGCGACAAGGGCGAAAAGCCGAGGATCGTTGTAGACCAGCGCCATTGGCCAGGAGATGATCATCATCAGCAGGCTGATGGCCAGCCCTCTCAGCAGGCTGAGGGTGAAGGCCGTGGCGAACATCTCGTCCGAAGGCGACGATTGACGCATCAGCGCCTGGGTCAACGGCAGGTCCAGGATTGCCTCGACGATAACCAGGACCGACGTCGCGATGGCGACTAGGCCAAAATCCGCAGGACTCAGCAGCCTTGCCAGGACAAGGAGGCTGACGAAATCAAGCATCCGCGCGAGGAATTTTCCACTGATCGTCCAGATGCTCGCCGTCGCCGTCCTCTGAGATACGCTTGACATGATCGGTTTATCTATTTCTCGTCGAGGGGTTGAGAGGGCGGTCGGGGCTGCAAGGCGGGCTGCTCCGTTCTTTTCCCCTCAACCCGCCCGTCTTCTGAAGACGCCGGCAGCTCCGTCTGCGTGGCTGGACAGTTGTTGCTCAATCAGACCGGACAGACGATCGCGGAATACGGCTGAGGAGAATTTCAGCGAATGCGCGCGGATTGCATGCGGATCGATATCGTCCTCGACCTCTTCGAATGCTGCCATCGTTTCCAAAAGGGCTTCCGTCGTCTGCTCGGCAAAGCGAAAGCCGACCTGCGGGGCGGATACGGTTTCCCGGGCGCCGCCCGCATCGAAGGCCAAAACCGGCCGCCCTGATGCCATCGCTTCAACCGGCAGGATGCCGAAATCCTCCGTGCCCGGAAACAACAAGGCCCTGCATCGCGACAGGTGGTCGCGCAGCACGTTGAAAGGCTGATGGCCGAGAAACTGAACGGTCGGTCCGGCGATCGACTTCAGGTAAGGGAGTTGTTCGCCTTCACCGATCACCACCAGTTTCCGGCCGGCCTCGGTGCAGGCGCGCACGGCGATATCCGGCCGCTTGTAGGTGGTCAGCTGTCCCGCATAGAGGTAGAATTCGCCTTTTCCCTTGCCCACGGCAAAATCATCGGTCGCAACCGGCGGATGGATGACGACGGAGTCCCGGTCGTAGAACCGTCGGATGCGGCTTGCGACATATTCGGAGTTGGCGACGAACACATCGACGCGCGAGGACGTCGTCACGTCCCAGGCGCGCAGCATGGGCGCGGTAATCGACATCAGGGCACGTCCCACCCAGGGCAGGCCATGGCGATAGACATGGAACTGATCCCAGATATAGCGCATCGGCGAATGGCAGTAGCAGACATGGAGAGCGTCGGCGCGTGTGATGATGCCTTTGGCGGGGCCGGATTCGCTCGACAGCACTAGGTCGTAATCCTGCAGATCGAACTGCTCGAGCGCAAAGGGCATCAACGGCAGCATCTTGGTGTAGTGACGCTGCGCGCCGGGGATCTTCTGCAGGAAGGACGTGCGGATGTTGCGCGTCTTCAGAAAATCGCTGATGCGATCCCGGTTGCAGACGAGGGTGAAGATATCCGCTTGCGGAAACATCCGGCACAGCTCTTCCAGAACCTTCTCGCCGCCGCGCATCGAAACGAGCCAGTAATGCACGATGGCGACACGAAGTTGCCCGCTCTCTTTTGAGGTTCCCGCCTCGGTGACGCGTCTTTTCGCCATAACAGGCGCATCGGGGAGAAATGCCCTCGCGTCGGGGAGAGAGGTCGCTGCTTTAAGGGTCAACTGAGTACTCCTTGTATCGCCACACCGTCTGCCGGCTCGGAAACCGCGTTCGTCGAAATCAGGCTTTGGTATTCGGCAAGAAGCGCATCGCGCCATTCCTCGTGTGTCGAGGCGAGATCCGGCGACAGCTGCAAGGCCCGCTCGCTCATGGCGCGAACCTCTTGCGCGGACATTTGACTGAATCGCGTCAAAGTCTCGGCAAAGGCGCTTTCATCGGCCGTATCGCAGGCAAGCGCCATGCCGGCTCTTTCCATTTCTTCGGCGAGAAAGGCGCTACGCGACATGATGACCGGCAGACCGCTCCTCGCCGCTTCGATAGCGACGAGACCGAACGGCTCGGGATAACGCGAGGGCATCAACAGCGCACGCGCCTTGCGGATGATCGGGCCGATCTCCGCATGCGACTGCCAGCCGACCGCCCTGACGTGATCTCCCGACGCTGCGACCCGCGACATCAGCGGCCCGTCGCCGATCACGCAGAGCCTGACAACGGCTCGGCGCGTGGCGGCGACGGCGTCCTCAACGCCTTTTTCCTCGTCTAGCCGTCCGATGAACACGAACTCGTCGTTGGCTTCCGCTTCGATGCGATTGATGGAGAGTGGAGCGACGGGATTGCGGATCGTCGTCAGCCGTTCCGGCCGATAGCCGGTGTCGACGAGAAAGCTCGCCATCTTCTCATGCAGCAGGATGATCCGGCCGAATTCGGCCTGCCCCTTCAGGAGCCGGAGGATATTCGAGCCGCGGGCAACCCGCCACAATTTGTGCGAATAACTTCTCTTGTCGCAGGCCGTCGCAATACAGCCTCCGCCAAGCGGGCGTCGCAGGCAGATTTCCTGCGCCTGATAGTCGAAGAAGGCGCCGTTGGGGCAGGCCGTGAAGAAATCATGCGCGTGAACCACGCATCGTCCGGCGACCGGCGCCAGCGCCTTGAAAATCGCGGGAGACAGGATCTGGTGCCAGCCATGCACATGGTAGACGGTGTTGGCGGTATCGTTTTCGGCAATCCAGTTCGCCACCATGCGGACGGCGGCTCCATTGTGAATGCCGGCGACGAATGCCTTCGCACGCTCGGCGCTGAGCAGGTCGCGGCTCTTCAGCCCGACCATCGAGACGCCGAGTGCGACAAGCTCCGCATTGGCCGCGTCATCCCCGCTAATATAGGTAACGGGGATGTCGAGCCCGCGAAAAAGCTTGGCTGACAGTACCGCCAGGCCTGTCGCGCCGCCTCTGGCCACCGAATAGTCGTCGATGACGACCACGCGATCGATCTTTGCCGTGCGGGGGCCGGGAAAGCGGCCAATGCTTGCAGTGGATCGGAGGCCCTCGGAAAGCGACGGGCGCATTACTTCACCAAAACCGCGCCGTTGGCACAGGCCTCAAGCGCCTTGCGGTTGAGAATGCGGATCTTGCCCTGCCCCCCGTCGATGATCTTGCCTTCCCGCAGGCGCCGAAGGCATTGATTGACCTTCTCGCGCGACGCCGGCAACGTCGCGGCCAGGTCATTTTGGGAGATGATCAGTTCGTCCCCGTTGTTTGCTGCGTCTTTTCCATAAACAGCCGAAAGCCGGAGCAGTGTGCTGGCCAGTCTCGACTGCAGGCTCGACGCCGCATTCGAAATGATCCGGAGTTCAAGCTCCGAAATACGCGCCAGCGCCCTGGAAAAGACCTTTTCGCGGAAGGAGGCATCGCTGGCGTACATGTCGCGCAACAGGCGACCTTCGAAGAAATGCAGCTCGCAGTTGGAGCCGGCTCGGTATTCGAGGCTCAGCGTCTGCCTGCGCAGAACCTCGAGCTCGCCGATCAGGCCTGATTTCGGAATGATCTCGACAATGAATTCCCTGCCGTCGGGCAGCATCGTGCTTGCGCTGACCACCCCGGAATGTACGCGCGCGAACATATCGATCAGGACGCCGGCCCCGGCAATGACCTCGCCGCGCCGGAAACGCCGGACGCTCGATCGGCAGGAAAGAAATTCATCGTCAAGCACGATGCGGCTGCCGAGATGAATGCCGCCGCTCGCCGATATCGTCGGCTTGCCGATGCCGGCCCTGCGGTCTGATGCGTGCGTCACCCCGTCCATGCGCATAACTCCAATACTCGAATAACGATAAGAATGCTGCACTGCATCATTTATATTGCCTTAATATCGAAGTCAAATAACATCGCCGAGAGTTTACGTAAATATTGAGATTACAATTAGTTGAAAACACAAAAATACATCATTTGTCTCATTAATAGCCTCGATAAGTTCAAATAAAGCCCATTTTACGGAAATTTTCGCTTATTAAAAAGTCTTGCTGATTAAAAATATCACTAATCCGAATGATGATATCATAAATATAGGTGTATCTACGCGCCTTAACCACGACTGGGTAGTTTATATCCTGATTTAGAATGAAAATAATTTGCCAGACGCCACGATCGGATCTCTCTTCTGCGGTTTCGTAGCATAAAGTATTTATTAAGGATTATGACTTTGGTAACAGACAACAAGAGTGCGGCGCAGCAAACTTTGAACGGTTCTTAATCGGAAAGTTTTGGAGACCCCAATGGCATGGGATGCACATAGTTTCGAGGCATGGTCGCGTGTCGGAAGGCCTGCGAAAGACGGCGGCCTCCATGCGTCCCGACCTCGTGCAGCGGGTAGATCGGTCAAGCGCGCGCTCGACCTTCTGTTGGCGATCACCGCCCTGATCCTGCTTTCCCCGCTTCTGCTGCTCGTCGCAATGATCGTGAAATTCTCCGACCGCGGCCCGGCCTTCTATTCCCATACGCGCATCGGCTTCGGCGGAGCGCCGTTCGGATGCCTCAAGTTTCGCACGATGAAGACCGATGCGAGCGCGCAGCTTGCCGAATTGCTGCAAAACAGCGCGGCTGCGCGCAGCGAATGGGAAGCGACGCGCAAGCTGAAGGATGATCCGAGGATCACCGCCGTCGGCGACATTCTGCGACGGTCGAGCCTCGACGAGCTCCCCCAGTTGTTCAATGTCCTGCGCGGCGAAATGAGCCTGGTCGGCCCGCGGCCGATCACCGCTGAAGAATTGCCGCGCTACGGCGAGCACATCTGGGCCTACATGGCCGTCCGTCCTGGACTGACCGGTCACTGGCAGACCAGCGGGCGCAACGATGTCAGCTATGAACACCGGGTTTCCCTCGACGTGCACTACCTCAATAACTGGTCGCTCGGCCGGGACTTGATCATCATCGCCAAGACCATCCCAGCTCTGTTTTCGCAGCGTGGCTCGTACTGAGCATTAAAGGGGAAAGCTGCCGATCATGTCCGTCGGAAGATACGCTACCCCTTCGTCCTCTCCAGGCTGCCAGTATCTCGTAACTCCGTAATCTCGCCATTTTGGATTTGGACGACATGACCTCAAGCACGATCTTCAGCGGTGTTTCCCCGATATCCCTGCCTGCCGCCGCAGCCGCTGGCGGGAACTCACCGCTGACCCTGCGGGACATGCTGTTTTTTCTCAGAATGCGCTGGCTATGGATCCTGGCCACGACCTTTGCCTTCCTTGTCATCGCCGGCAGCTACCTTCTCACCGCCGCGCCGACTTATGTTGCCAGCACGCAACTTGTGATCTTCCCTCAGGTGAACAGCTCCGAAGCTCAAAGAGCCTTCGCGGAAGACGCATTCATCGAAGGGCAGCTGGAGATTGCCAGATCAAGCGATGTCGTCGACGGAACGGTAAGAGCGCTCGATCTTGATAGCGATCCCGACTTTGTCGATTGGAAACCTTCGCTTCTGGACAAGTCGAAGGACTGGCTTCTGGGAGTTTCTGCTCAAGTGGATACGGGGCAGGAAGCGGCTGGCATCAGAGCGAGTGATACGCCATCCAGACCGCGGACGGAGCAGGAACAGCTGCACGACCTGGCAATTGCCACGCTGCAGAACATGATGGCCTTACGCCGGATTGGGAATTCCACGATCATCGAGATATCAGCCGCAGCGTCGACCCCTCAGAAGGCGGTCGCCATCGCCGATACGCTCGCAAGGCAATATATCCAGAAGAACATCGCAATGAAGGCCGATTCCTCCCGGCAATATAGCGACTGGCTGGAAAAATTCGTGAGGGAGCAGCAGCGCGGGCTCGCCGATGCCTCCAGCGCCCTGAACACATTCAACAGCAACCCGCGCGACCAGTTCAAGCTTGCGGAGCTGCAGAGCGCGACCGATGCCCGCCGCACGCTTTATGAAAGCACGCTGACCCAGCTTACCGAGGCCAAGCAGCGCATAACCTACCCCGTATCCGACGCCACGATCGTCTCGCGCGCCACGCTGCCTCTTTCGAAGGCGAGGCCGCGCAGCACGCTCATCCTCGCCTTTGCCGGGGCGGTCGGCCTCGGCGTCGGCCTGGCACTCGCCATGGTAAGGCACGCCGGCGACCGCCGGATCGTCCGTCCTCAGCAGATCGCGGATGTCGGCGGAGTGTCCATCGTTACCTTGCTGGCAAGATCGAAGCAGAACCGCAGTGGGCATCCAGCCGGCGTCCTCGCCGCCGACGCGGGCAGCATCGATACGGCCGCCTATCCCGTTATTCCCGGCATGGCGGAATTGAGCGCAACCGTCGTCGGCCTTCGGCGCAAACGCCGCGTCGTCATCGGAATCGTCGCCGTCGATCCCGGCAGCGGGACATCGACCATTGCATGCGAACTGGCAGTGCTATCGTCGATGTCAGGGGCGCACACACTGCTCATCGATGCGGCAGCGCAGAATTCCTCGCTCAGCAAATCGATCGCGCCTGATAGTTCCACAGGTCTCGTCAATGTGCTCGACAATGGCGAACTCATCCGGACGGCGGCGTTGCCCCTCACCCCGACCCTGAAATTCCTTCCGCTCGGCAAGGTGGAAGCCGTGACGCCGGCCGTTCGGCTAAGCTCCCGACGTACGCAGTTGAGCTTCGCCGACCTGAAAAAGGAATTCGACGCCGTATTTGTGGATATTTCCGCCTTCTCGACTTCCCCCGATGCCAATGCGATCGCGCCGGAGCTGGATGGCGTCCTCGTCGTCACCTCGCATGGGCGCACCTCGATCGACGATACCCTGCGCGTCATCGAGACCATGCGCAATGTCGGCGCTGAGATCCTCGGCGCGGTCATCAACCATGCACCGAAGAGAATAGAGTCATGATCTCACCTTCGGCAGGAACAGCAAAACAGGGCCGTCCATTGCGAATTGCCTTGGGGATCGCCTCGGCGGGTCGCCCTTCGATATTGCGGGAGACGATCGATTATCTCACCGGCTTGCCGGATCAGGCGGAACGGCTCATCGTCTGCGTGCCCGTGATCGAGGACGCGGCCGGGCTTGCCGACCGCCGCGATTTGGACGTCATCGTCGGCAGCCGCGGCCTGACCGCCCAGCGCAACAGGATCATCCAGGCCGCTGCGGCTGATACAGACGTTCTGATCTTCCTCGATGACGACTTCATTCCCGCCGCGACTTTCCTGTCGCGCATGGCGGCCGTCTTTGCGGCAAAGCCGGAGGTGGCAATCGCCACCGGCGAGGTGCTGGCCGACGGCGTCCTCGACGGGGGCCTCAGCATGGCGAAGGCCTTGGAGGTTCTCCATACAGCAGGCGAAGGCGCCGAGCATGTGGCGGATGTCTACAACGCCTATGGATGCAACATGGCGGTTCGCCTTGCGCCCGTTGTCGAGCACGCCCTGACCTTCGACGAGCAGTTGCCGCTTTACGGCTGGCTCGAAGATGTCGATTTCAGCAGATCCATCGCCCGCCACGGCCGGTCCGTCTATGTCGAAGGCGCCCGCGGCGTGCATCTCGGCGTCAGATCCGGACGCCAGCCCGGCCGAAGGCTTGGCTATTCGCAAGTCGCCAATCCTGTCTACCTGATCCGCAAGGGCACGATGTCGAAAGGCCGTGCAATCGCGCAGATCGGCCGCAACATCCTGGCCAATATGTCAGGCATCCTATTGAAGGATCGGCTGATCGACCGGTGGGGACGTTTGAACGGCAATTTACTAGCGCTATCCGACCTTCTTGTCGGTCGCGCCTCTCCGTCCCGCATTCTCGAATTCGGCACTCCGTCGCCGCGCGAAATGCGTTCACCGTCGATCGCAACGAAGCGGAGATAGACCAATGCAGCCGAGATCCTTGTTCGATCGCCTCGTTTCCACGGCACTCACCCTGCTGGCATTCGCCTGCCTGACCGGCTGGAGCGTCGCCCACGCGCAGACATTCACTCTCGTGCCGGAAGACAAGGTCAGACTGCGTGTCGTCGAATGGCGGTCGTCGGATTCCCGCTATGCCAGCTGGGAGGCCCTCGATGGCGTCTATACCATCGACGATGCCGGCAATCTGTCGATCCCGATCGCTGGCCACCTGCAGGCGAATGGAAAGACGACCGAGCAGCTTGCCGATGCCATTGCCAGCGCGCTGGCCGAAAAATCCGCACTTCCGGGCAAGCCGTATATCGCCCTGGAGATTGCCGAGCATGCACCGATTTTCGTGACCGGAACCGTGCAGACCCCCGGCCGCTATCCGTTTGAACCCAACATGACGGTGATGAAGGCCGTCAGCATCGCCGGCGGCTTCCTCAGAGAACGCGAGGACAACACCTATTTCGAGCGCGACCGGATCCAGGCTGCCGGCGCCTACCGGACGGCCGTTATCAACCGGCGCGATCTCCTGATGCGACAGGCGCGGTTGCGCGCCGAGATCGCCGGCCAACAGAGTTTCGAGATCCCCGACGAACTGGTGGGAACGCCCGACGTCGACAAGTTGAAGGCACAGGAATTGAACCTGATGCGGTTGCGGCGCGTCGATATCGACAGCCGGATCGAAGCGGCGAATGACCTGACCCGCCTCTATGGCCAACAGGTCGAATCGCTCACGGCCAAGATCAGTTCGCAAAAACGGCAGATCGACCTCGCCCAGAAGGAACTGGACAATGTCAACAGCCTGGTGAGCAAAGGCCTCGTCAGCAATTCCCGCCAGGTCTCTGTCGACCGCTGGGTGGCGGATGCGCAGGGCACCTTGATCGATCTCGAAGTCGCCCTGACCACGGCTCGCCAAGGCCTCAGCGAAGCCGACCGTTCCAAGATCAACATCGTCAACAGGCAGAACAGCGAAAACCAGGACCTACTGAACCAGGTCAATCTCGCGATCGGCAGGGCGGCGATCGATATCCAGGTAGCCCAGCTCCTCGGCGAACAGGCCGGCTACGACGCTCAGCTCGCCCAGATCAACACGGACGCGCCGGGGCTCGGCCGGGCAAAAAAGAACTACAGGATCGTGCGTCGCAACGATGACGGAACCTCCCGCGACATCGTGGCGGACGAGCAAACCGCATTGCTACCGCATGACCTCGTCGAGGTCGGTCTGGACACGGCCCCTCAAGCGCCATCCTCATCGCCGCAGACAGCACCGCAGAAGCAGAGCTCGACGGTCCCGTCATCCGATGTGGCCCGAGACAATCGCTCCGCTCCCGGCTGGATATCCCGGACCGGATCGAATTAGGAGGCGATTGTGATCATCGACGACAGCCGGCGGGCTTTCGCCTCGCACATCCTGCCGAAAGCTGGATGCCACTTTTCGGCAAATGCCAGGCCTCGGCCGCTCATTCTTCTGCTTGGGATCTGAAGCATGTCGATAGAGCCGATCGGTTTCGTGGTTCTGCTGCTTGGCGTGCTCAGCATGCTGAACGGCGCGCGTTTTGCCGTCACCGCCCTTTGCCTTTCGACGCTGCTCGGTGCCGCAGCGGCTCTGCAGTTGCCGGCGCTCGGCGGCAGCAGCATCCAGCCGAGCCATCTTCTGGTGCTCTTTCTGGTCATGACGGTCTTGCTGCGCCCGGTTCAGATGCAAGCGACGCTCGCCAGCATCGCCTATCCCGGCCCCGGCTTCTGGTTTGCCTGCTACATCCTGTTCTCCGTGGTGTCGTCCTTCTTCCTGCCCCGTATTTTTGCCGGCGCGACCCTCGTTTACTCCTCCGCCAGAGACCCCTCGGGGATGATGTCGACGGTAGCGGCTCCACTGGCTCCGGGTTCATCCAATATCAGCCAGTCCGTCTATCTTCTCGGCGACCTCGCCTGCTTCGCCGTCGTCGCCGGACTTGCCCGGTTGGGATATGGCCGGTTCATCGCGCGGCAGCTGATCGTCGCATCGATAGCATGTTTTGCCTTCGCGCTGATCGACCTCGCAACGTTCCAGATCGGCCAGGCCCAGTTGCTCGATATCATCAGAAATGCGAATTATACGATGCACACGGCCGAGACCATCCACGGTTTCAAGCGCATCGTCGGCCCCTTTCCCGAAGCAAGTGCTTATGGCGCCGTTGCATTGGCCTATTTCGCCTTCACACTCATGCTATGGCTGGAGCGCGTCCAAAGCCGCATGGCGGGGTTGGCAACTCTTCTGATCGGACCGACCATCGTGCTCTGCACCTCGACAACCGCCTATGTCGCGGGCGTCTTTCTTGTCTGCATGTTCGTGTTGTTCTGCCTGAAACGACTGATCGGCGGTTCCGCCACGACCCCGCACGTGACTTTCCTTGCGATCACGCTTTTTTTCATACCCTGCGCCATCACCGCGCTCAGCCTTGTCCCCGATGCGTGGAATTCCATCGCCGGTCTCCTGACCACCACCGTATCGGACAAACTGCAATCGCAGTCCGGCGAAGAGCGCACCGCCTGGAACACCCTGGCATTGATTGCATTCGTCGATACCGCCACTTTCGGCGCCGGATTGGGCACGGTTCGAGCTTCCAGCTTCATCGCCGCGTTGCTGTCCAATGTCGGATTGACCGGCACCGCCCTGTTCGCCGTCTTCGTGTACAGCTTGGTGAGGGCAGCCGGCCGGCACAAATCCGGCGACCGGGAAACCCACGCGATCGGAACCTCCGCTGTGATGGCATCCATCGCACAGATCGGCTCCGCAGCGATATCGGGAAGCGGCACGGATCTCGGCTTGCTGTTCAGCACTTCGGCGGGGCTGGCCGCGGGCTGCCTTGCCGGAGCTTATGTGCCGCGGCATCGGGCGGCCTCATCGCCGGCGAACCGACGTCCCCTGGAGGCATCGGCATCTCCTTTGAGAGCGCCGATGTTTTCAACACCATGACGCCCGCTCGGGACTTTCGCGATGGCGCCGAATGGCGGCTTGGCGCAGCCGGACTCGGGCGAACACAGGTTCGCGGCTGCTCGGCCGCGCCACATCCTCCAGGGATTACCGGTGAAATCAGGCTGCCGGTCGCAAACGATCCCAGACCGCGATCCGGGGAAGGATATGCTGCAGCATCCGTCTCAATTTCAGCTCTGCTGACGCTCGCTGGCGGCAGAGACCCTGTTTGCGGAATTGCTCTGCCGCAGTCTGGCATTCCGTCGCAGGGCACCCGACAGGAAGACGCCCGTGAGATAGCCGATCTCCATCAGCACGAGGATCGCGATACCGGATCCGATCGCCGCTACCGTGGAGGACCCATCCACGAAGGCCACGCCGCCGAAGCCGATTGCCACAAGCAATGCGAAGATCGCGAAAGCCCAGGCGCGGATGCAAGCACCGGCAGCTATCGAAATCACGGCGGCGATGAACGCGGTGATCAGCATCCAAATACCTCTTCTCGCTGCAGCCCAACAAGCGCTCCGACCCCCATCGTCGTGCCAGGCAAGAAGATATCGAAACGCAGCGTCATCGCAGGCAGGGCATTCTTCATGGTGAATATCTCAACAATGAAACACACGAAAATCGCCGGCAGCCATACGCCGATCAGCCAACGACCGAGACTGCATCTCGGCAATATATACCGGACCGGGCTTTCATACGACAGGCCCTTTGGCTCAATCAACAACTGTTCCCTCGACTTGGAAGGCGACAGCGATTCATTCCTGTTGCGGACAATCGGAAAGGTGAAGACATGAACAATCAGTGCGTCGTCTACGTCACGGATGTCGAATATTCATTTCCGACTATTCTCTCGGCGCTGCAGGCTCGCAAATTCACAAGCCCCGCGACCGATGTCTGTGTCCTCATGTCGGAACATCTCGATAATTTCGACGAACTGAAAGCCCTGCTGGCAACGAGCGGGGTCGACTTGATCGATGCGACCGAAGCGCTGCAGGATTCGCTCGGCAAGCTCGATGGATCGCATTTCCAGGGACGTATCAGCGTCAGCACCATGGCCAAGCTGGTGCTTTGCGAGATCCTGCCTGCCAACTATACCCAGATCATCTACCTCGATGGGGACACACAGATCGTCAGCGATCTCGGCGGGCTCGAAAATGCGGTTGTGCCCGAGGGCAGGTTTTTCGCGGCGCGCGATTACACGGCGATCCACGACTTTCTCGACACCGGAAAGAACAGCCACTATTTCAACGCGGGTGTCCTGAAATTCCACCGTAACGGCTGGATCGGACAGGAGGCGCTTGAGCTTTTTGCTAGAAATCCCGAGGCCTGCGAGGGCAAACATGACCAGGGCGCATTAAATTATGTCTGCGGTTCATCGCTCATCCTCGTATCGAACCGCTGGAACTTTCCCAAACAGTTCCTTCACCTGGTCAACATGTCCGCCCTGTCGATCGTCCATTATATGGCGCATCCAAAGCCCTGGCATGGCACCTTCTTTCCCTGGACCGATCGGGAAAGCCAAGTCTATGTCGACCTGCGCAAAGCACATCCGATTTATGACTCGCTGTATCGCGGCATAAGCATCGATCGTAAGGCCCTGTATAAGTACCGGTCGATGCGGGCGCGCATCAAACACGCAATCGAGGCGAACGGCCCCAATCCGCGGGTCCAGAGCCTGCTGGTTGGCGATTACGCCGTGTGAGCATTGTGGTCCGCCTGGGGGTGAATAGCCGCGCACCTGATATCAGCATGGCGGTCGACCCTTGGATGGCAGGCGGACGCGCAACTATTCATTTCTTCATTGCAGGATGGATAATGGTCAGGACAGAATATGAGTTATAGGGCTTCCGCCGCCAGTATCTCGCATTACGCAAAAGCCCGCCTGCGCCGCTCGCTCAAGGCTCGGCAGGTTCGCTACGACCTGCTGCGCATCGGGCTCAAGCAGGCGCGTCACGTCGTCATCTGCGTCATCCGCGACGAGGGGCACCGGCTGGCATTTTTCCTGCAGTATTATCGCGATCTCGGCTTCGAGCACTTCATCTGTATCGACAACGGCTCGACAGATGGCACGGTCGAATTGCTGGCCGGCTTCGACGATGTGTCCCTTCTTTCTGCCCACGGATCCTACAAGGCGGCGAGATTCGGTAATGACTGGATCAACGAAGTCATCAACCGGCACTGCCAGGAGAAATGGGTTCTCTATGTCGATGCCGACGAGTTCCTGGTCTATCCGCATTGCGACACAAGGCCGATCGATCAACTGACCGCCTATATCGATTCCACCGGCGGCCATTCGCTGCGCTCGGTGATGATCGACATGTACAGCCCGCATCCCGTTCTAGAAAACATATGCGAACCCGGCCGCAATCCGCTTGAGGTCTGCAATCTCTTCGACCGGTCCGGCTATGTCGCGCATTTCGACGAACGCAACTGGACTATATGGATCAAGGGAGGTGTTCGTGGACGGGTCTATTTCCACGACCGGCTCTGGGACGGTCCCGCGCTCAACAAGATTCCTCTCGTCTATATCGAAGGTGAACGTCTTTTTCTCAAATCATCGCACCAAGTCTGGCCGCTCTCCCTGAATTTGGGCGACATGCGCGGAGCGCTCGGCGTCTCCGGCGCCCTTCTGCATTTCAAGTTCCTGTCGACCTTCGTTCACAAGGTTGCGGATGCCGCGCACCGGTCCCAGCACACGGAGGAATATGCCGTATATTCCTCGAGCAAGGACAAGGATGATTTCGTCTACGACGATACGGGCACCTACCGCAGCTGGAAGGATCTCTCCAATCACGGACTCATTCAGGGTGAAGGCTGGAAATACTGGAAGAATGCCTCCGAAAGCGACGTCTAACCACTATTATCGGGAAGCCGCTTCAGCCGAGGCGGGTTTTGTTGAGGCTTCACTGCCGCATTCTTTCGTCGAGGCGTCCTCAAGCGATGGACGCCACACCGTCGGCATCGGCTTCCAGCGCCTTCCGATTGAGAATGCGGATTTTGCCCTGCGTCCCGTCGACCACTTTGCTTTCGCGCAAACGCCGCAGGCATTGATTGACCTTTTCGCGCGACGCCGGCAGCGTCGCTGCCAGATCATGTTGGGAGATGATCAGCTCATCGCCGCCATGTTGCGCATCCACTTTGTACACGGCAGAAAGGCGCAGCAGCGTCCGGGCCAATCTCTGCCTCAGGCTCGATCCGGCGTTGGAAATGATCCGCAGTTCGAGTTCGGAAACACGCGCCAGCGCCTTCGACAGGATCTTCACCTGAAATTGCGGATCGTTCGCACACAAGTCCCGCAGCAAACGACCATCGAAGTAGTGCAGTTCGCAGTCTGATGAGGCGCGATATTCCAGGCTGAGGGACTGCTTGCGCAACACCTCCAATTCGCCGATCAAGCCGCCTTTTGGAATCATCTCCACGATGAACTCCCGTCCATCGGCAAGCGGCGTGCTTGCGCTCACCATTCCGCGCTGGACGCGGACGAACATGTCGATGGCGTCCCCGGCGCCTGCAATCACGTCACCCCGTCGAAACTTTCGAACACTCGAACGGCAAAACGGGAACTCGTGATCCAGATCACCACGGCCGCCGTATATGACATCTGCAGGCCCTGAAGTAACCGCTTCGCCTACTCGCGCCGCGCCCGCGCCAGTCTTGTTATCTCTGATGTTAATCGCTCCGTCCATACGACGCAACTCCATGCAGATTAATTTAGCTATTGCTATTCGGCGATATTCGTAATTCATTAAATTGTAAAGTTAAATGATAATACTATAAAATAGTCATCCGGATTTATACACAAATAGTGACTGATACTCACATTAATATATAACAAATTCATATTTAATTCTATCTCATCGATCGATCTTAAACCACGACTTGACTTTTATACGTTTCATGACGATCAGCAAACTGAAGATCAGGTCTACAAAATAGAAGAATAATATCGTCTCCACTAATTAATATTAATAACATTTTGTTTATGGATCCTCAAACGCAAAACAGTATCTTAAAATTTCAAAAGAAAATCTTTGGGAAATAAAGAATTTATTCACCATTATGACCTCGGTCACAGACATCAAACCTGTATTGAAGCAAGCTTCGGATGGTATTTCTGGGATTCGCCCAACGGAGACGCGGATGGCGGGAAAAAATCAGGGCATCAACCCGGCTGACCCTTGGCGGCGTAGCACCGGGGCGCGCAAGGAAGGGCGTCCATTCAATTCGTCAAAATCCCATACGATCAGCAGAATTCTGAAGCGCGCGTTAGACCTTGTCATTGCGGCATCTCTTTTATTTCTTCTGTCGCCGCTACTTCTGTCGGTAGCAGTCATTATAATGCTCAGCGATCGGGGCGCCGCTTTCACATCCCATCGGCTTATCGGCTATAAGGGAAAAGAGTTCGGTTGCCTCAAGTTTCGGACGACACGATCCGACGCAACGGCCAGCCTGCATGCGACGATCGTCGGCGACATCCTGACGCGATCGAGCCTCGACAAGCTTCCGCAACTGATCAACGTGCTACTTGGGCAGATGAGCCTCGTCGGGCCTCGCGCCATTGCCAAAGAAGAGCTGCCCCGTTACGGCGAACACACCTATGCCTACGTCGCAGTCCGTCCTGGCCTGACCGGTCATTGGCAGATCAGCGAACACGTCAGTTATCAGAATAGAGTTTTCCTCGACGTCGAGTATCTGCGCAATTGGACACTCGCGTTGGATTTCATGATCATGGCAAAGACTCTGGCGGCCCTGCTTTCCAGGCACGCTTTACTGCCCAAGACGGACCTGTAGGGTCATTCGATTTTCCCTCATGCTCATAGCATTATCCGTGGGGGCGCTTGCCGGTCATAGGAGCGCGCTCGGCAACAGAGTTCCGTTTCCGGCGCTTTTGCATATGCTCCCACAACGAGTAGGCGAATAGACCCGCCAAATAGCTTACTTCCATCAAGACGAGCGCTTGGAGGCAGTAGGCGATCGCATCCGAAAAGGAGGAGCCTTTCAACAGGATCACGGCACCCAAGGCAACGACCAGCAGAAATGCAAAGATTGCAAAGGCCCAGGCGCGAATGGTCGCTCCAGCAGCGATGGAGATGGCAACCACGACAAGCGCGCTCTTCAGCATTAATCCGCTCCTCTCTTCACACCTCCTTTAAGCCGCCGGCTGCCTCAATGACATGGCAAAAGCTCAAAGTCGAAACGAAGTTCGATTAAAGTATTTTATCTATTATTGTTAAAATATTCCTAAGACACGCTCAGTAAGCCGACCGAACCAAGCGCAGAATATTCGACTATTCATCCGCCAGGACCGTTCTATCGTCCGGGACCAAGAGATCTTTCAGCACGCAGCAAGATTAATGCACGTCGTCAACAAGCGTGTAGCAAGCCTCCTCCTTACCAAGACAGGTGATGATCCTCCCCCGACAATCGCCACGGTTCAACGAAACAGGGCTCGCCGGTGATTGGCGAGCCCTGCTGATGTCCGGCATTGATAAGGCTATTTCGAGACTGCGGCGGCCAACTGCCGTTTTGCGCCGCGTTGGATGCTGAAGTTTTCAAGCCATGTGACCTGTTTCCTCAATTTCAACGCCGGCTTTTCGATGAATCTCCACGAGAAGGCGGCAAAGCAGGTCGCAACGATGCTGCAGACAATGCCATTCAACCACCAGTTATGCGCCCAGGGTCCGAGCGCTACGAACGCCTGTTGAATGGGATAGCCGTATAGGAAGACGCCATAGGAATAGTCGGCCCCACTGAGAATGCCAAGCTTGCGGGGCGAGGTCAGGCCGAGGAAGACCGTGACATATCCGATTGCCGGAATGGCAATGAAATCCCCAAAGGAAGTGAACCAGTAGGCCCATAATATGATTGCCACCGAAGCAAGGAAAATTCTCACATCCCAGAGAACCTTGTCCTTGTACAGATAGAAGGTCACCCCCACGAGAAACGCGCAGATGAGCAGATTGCCCGACGCTGTCGTGGGCATGGTTGCCCAATCGCTCGAGTGTTTCCAATACCTTGCGATACCGAAGCTGATGATCAAAGCCGGCGTTGCGATCAGGGCGATCACCCGCCGCCTGACCACGCCGAGCAGAAACAGGGCGGCGATCGCGGCGTAGCACTCCAGCTCGAAGGGCACCGTCCAGAGCTGCCCATTGACCATTGCGGCGTCGGGATTATTCAGGAATACACCGGGGAGATTGAAGTGGATGTGGCCTGTGACATTCAGCAGATAGGTAAAGAACTGAGGATCGGTGAAATAGTCACGCAGGTCATACTCTGTATAGATTGCTCCGAGTATAAAGGCCGCCAGCAATACCTCCACCGCAAGAGCAGGGTAGATCCGGATAAATCGGTTGCCGAGAAAGGAGATCAATGTTTTCGACCGTTCAAGACTGCCAGCCACCAGGAATCCGCTCAAGACGAAGAACATCGGCAGCACTGATTTGATGGCAGGACGGAAAGGTGACTCCCAGAGAAACAGGTCATCGCCGTATGTAACGCGGGCCGTATGTATCCAAAGTACTGAAAAGGCTAACAGTAATCGCATATAATCGAATCCTGTCGGTCGCCCTTTCGCTAGATCAAGCTTTTCGCCGAGAAACATCTGTGGCCCTTTCAGAAGTATTGACTCGATTTGGATTGGCAAGCTGTCGCCGCAGAGCAGCGGCGGCATGATTGCCGGGTCGGGACCGCGTGTCAGTGACCAGAGCTACATTAGGAAAAATTGAACGAGAGAGCGCCCCTCTCCCGAAGAAGAGGCAACTGACCACAACCCAATAGCCCTGCGCTTTCCGCGGCGCCATGCGACGGTTGGAGTGGACCAGGCGATCGGGCGGCGAATACAAATGAGGAAACCATGAAATTTCTGGCTGGCCTGTTTTTTATTGTTCTCGCCTTTATCGGATTGGGCCTGATAGGAGGCGGCACCTTGCTGCTCAGCCTCGGCGGCTCGCCCTATTACGCAATCGCCGGGCTTGCCTATCTGGCTGCCGCGCTTCTGCTGTGGCGCCGGCAGGTGTCAGGCGCCCTCATTGTCCTGCTTGTCGCCGTTCTCACCCTTCCCTGGGCACTATGGGAGTCGGGTTTCAATTTCTGGGCGCTCTTTGCGCGTTTGATGTCCCCCATCGCGCTGGCGGGCTTTGCACTTCTCTTTGCGCCGTCGCTGTCGCCAACTGCCAACCGGAAACTCTTTTATGGCGGCACTTTGCTTGCGGCCATCCTGTTCGCGGCGGGGTTCAGCCTTGCTTTAACGCCGCATGGGCTGATCCGCCCTTCTACCGATATCCCCGCCTATAAGACCGCCAAAGGCGACAACTCACCCTCCGACTGGACATCCTATGGCCGCAGCACGGCCGGGGATCGCTACTCCCCATTCGATCAGATCAACCGCGGCAATGTTGCCAAGCTCGATCTTGCCTGGACATACCGCACCGGGAAAAGCGATGGCGCCGATCAAAACACGCCGCTGCAGATCGGCGACACGATCTACACCTGCACGCCGACGGACGTGATCGCAGCGCTTGACGCAGATACGGGCAAGCCGCGCTGGACCTTCGATCCGAAGGCGACGGCGCCATACTGGCAACGCTGCCGCGGCCTCGGTTACTACAAGATGCCACCGGAGGCCCAATCGGCCGACGGCCTTTGCAATGAGCGTCTGGTGCAGACGACGATCGATGCCCGCCTGCTGGAGATCGACAGGAAGACCGGCGCACCCTGCAACGGCTTCGGAGACAATGGCACCGTGCAGCTTTCCCAAGGCATGGGTGAAGTCAAGTCAGGTTATTATTTCCAGACATCGGCGCCGCTGATTGCCCGCAATCTGATTGTCATCGGAGGTTGGGTCATCGACAATCAGGAGGTTGGCGAACCCTCGGGCGTCATCCGCGCCTTCAATGTCGTTACCGGCGAGCTCGAATGGGCATGGGACCTCGGCAATCCCGAGATCACCAAACTCCCGCCTGAGGGCCAGACCTATACAAGGGCCACGCCCAACATGTGGACGACGGCGGCATTCGACGACAAGCTCGGCCTCATCTATGCACCGCTCGGCAATACCACCCCAGATTATTACGGCGTCAATCGACCGGCTTTCGCCGATCAATACAATGCCACGTTGGTGGCGCTCGATGTCACGACGGGACGGGAGAGATGGAAGTTCCAGACCGTGCATCACGATATCTGGGACTATGACTTGCCGGCCCAGCCGGTTCTGCTCGACCTGCCCGATGGCAATGGCGCCACCGTGCCGGCTCTCCTGCAGACCACCAAACGGGGGCAGCTTTTCCTGCTCAACCGTCAGACCGGTGCACCCCTTGCTGAGGTTCAGGAGAGGCCGGTGCCGCAGGAAGGCGGCGCACCGGAAGAGAAATTGTCTCCGACGCAGCCCTATTCCGTAGGCATGCCGACAATCGGCGCCGAACGGGTGACGGAGCAGACGGCCTGGGGACTGACGATGTTCGATCAGTTGGCATGCCGCATCGCCTTTCGAAAGATGCGCTACGACGGCGATTTCACCCCGATCGGCCCGCAATATGCGATCCAGCAGCCGGGAAATCTTGGCGGCCTCAATTGGGGGAGCGTGTCGATCGACCTGCCCAACAACCGGGTCTTCCTGAACGATATCCGCGTGCCCAGCCTCTTCGCGCTCATTCCCCGCAAGGAGTATGTCGATTTTGCCCTGACCACAACCGCTCACGGCCCCTCCGCCCCGCAGCGCGGCACGCCTTACGGCATGGCCACCGAAATGTGGACCTCGAGGCTCCGCGTTCCCTGCACGCAGCCGCCCTTCGGCACCGTCACAGCCGTGGATCTGAATACCCGCAAGATCGCATGGCAGGTCCCGGCCGGGACCGCCGAACAGCTCGGGCCGTTTAAGATCAAAACCAATCTGCCGATGCCGATGGGCTTGCCAAGTTATGCCGGCACGTCGGCGACTGCCGGCGGTGTCGTCTTCTTTGCTGGCTTCCAGGACTATTACATCCGCGCTTACGACGCTGCGAACGGTGATGAGCTCTGGAAATATCCGCTGCCGGTCGGCTCGAGCGCCACGCCGATGACCTACGTCTCGCCGAAAACCGGCAAGCAATATGTGGTGATCTCGGTTGGCGGAGCGCCATATTCCAGGGACAACGGCGACTACGTGTTCGCCTTTTCTTTGAAAGACGAAGATTAGCGCCGCCGCCGGTCACACTGTGCTATTTTGGTCCGATGAGGAACTGAGGCTACGAGCGTGACGCGAAAATTGGCGGCGATCCTGGTCGCGGATGTGGTCGGCTACAGCCGTCTCGCCGGTGCGGACGAGGATCGCATCCTGGCGCGCCTGAGAACCCTGCGCAGCGATTTGGTCGATCCGACGATCGCCGTGCACAATGGCCGTATCGTCAAGCGCACCGGCGATGGAAGCCTTATCGAGTTTCGCAGCGTCGTCGACGCCGTGCGCTGCGCGATCGAGGTGCAGACAGCCATGGTCGAGCGCAATATCGGCGTGCCTCCCGAGCATCGCATCGAGTTCCGGGTTGGGATCCATCTGGGAGATGTTGTCGAGGAGAACGACGGCGACCTGATGGGCGACGGCGTCAACATCGCCGCGCGGTTGGAGGGAGTTGCCCGGCCCGGCGCCATCTGCCTCTCCGAAGATGCCTACCGCCAGGTGAGAACGCGGCTTGAATGTGCCGTGACCGATCTTGGCAAAGTCCCTCTCAAGAATATCGCGGAGCCGATGCGGGTCTATCTACTTCAGGTCGGAACCGTCTCGCAGCCGGCGTCGGCACGGCAACCGGGAGAGCAGCCGGCGCCGAAACGGCCTTCGGCTATCGCCGTTCCCGACAAGCCCTCCATAGCCGTACTGGCCTTCAACAATATGAGCGGCGACGTCGAACAGGAATATTTCTCCGACGGGATCAGCGAAGACATCATCACCGATCTCTCGAAGCTGTCCGAATTGCACGTGATCGCCCGCAACTCATCCTTCGTCTACAAGAATGTAACAACCTCGGTACCTGAGATGGCCAAGGCGCTCGGCGTCCGTTACGTTCTCGAAGGCAGCGTGCGCAAGGCCGGCAACCGCGTGCGTGTGACGGCCCAATTGATCGACGCCAGCAATGGCGGACATATCTGGGCCAGCCGCTACGATCGCGATCTCACCGACATTTTTGCGGTTCAGGATGAGCTGACACAGGAGATCGTCACAGCGCTGAAGCTCAATCTCACGCATGGCGACCAGGACCGCTTGGCCCAGGGGCGCGCCGTCGATGTCGGCGCTTACGAGCTGTTGTTGCGTGGCCGTGAGCAGGCGTCAGCCCATAACCGAACCGGAAATAG
Source organism: Rhizobium redzepovicii (assembly GCF_019793435.1). GTDB lineage: Bacteria > Pseudomonadota > Alphaproteobacteria > Rhizobiales > Rhizobiaceae > Rhizobium > Rhizobium redzepovicii. The sequence goes on from NZ_JAILYH010000016.1 coordinate 200,870, forward strand.
AGCCGCCCGCAGCCTGGCGGCAGACGCTCTCGCCGTAGACCCGGACTATGCGGCGGCCCGAGCCCTCATTTCCTTCACGCATGTGCTCGACTACGTCAACGCCTGGAGCGACGATCCGGAGGGTTCGCTGCGGACCGGGCTGGATCTCGCGCAGCAGGCAGTTGATATGGCCGAGGAACAGCCCAATAGCCACTTCGCATTAGGCATGGCCTGCATGTGGAACCACGACCTGGACCGGGCGCGGGCAGAAGTCCTGCGCGGTCTGGCGCTGTCGCCCAACTCGGCTGAACTCCTGACACTGATGGCGCATATCCAGATCTTCTCCGGCGATCCCGCAGGCGCCTTGGAAACGCTCGATGCATCGATGCGGCTTGACCCGCACCATCCGGAACTTCTGTTCCAGTTTCTCGCCGATGCGCGCTTTTCTCTCGGTGAATATGAACAAGCCATCGCCGCGATCGCGCAGCGGCTCCAACAAAACGCGCAATCGGAAACGGCTTACGCCCTGCTGGCATCATGTTATGGCCATCTCGGCCGCGCGGAGGATGCCCGACAGGCGTGGGAGAAGGCGCTCCAGATCAACCCGGACTTCTCCATCGAACGCCGCCGCCGCGTCCTGCCATTTCGAGACCCCGAGGACTTTAACCGCCGCGTCGAAGGACTCCGCAAGGCGGGACTGCTGGTTCCGGATCTCCGTCAATGCTGACAGAAACTGCGGCTCAGTCCGATGTCGCGTCGCCGCCCGTCGATGCCCGCAGCATTCATTTTTTCCCGTCAGCCGCCAGCGCCTCTTTCCGCCGGCGACTCGGCAGGAGTGATTTGAGGCACCGCCACATTGGCGAAATGATGTAGCCTGCAACCGGAATCGTGATCAAGCCGGCGACAATACCGACGATGCCGGCACCTGCCGCCTCGACGGTCCAGCGCAGCACGGACGCCAGGACGGGAACGGCATGGACGGCCACCTCCCCGGCATCATGGATAAGATGCGCTAGGCCGGCCACGCCATAGGCTTCGAGGCCGTGAACGATGATGCCGCCGCCGACCCAGATCATCGCAGCCGTTCCGACAATGCCGAGCGCTTTCAGAAAATAAGGCATGCCTGTGACCAGCCCTCGTCCGATCACGCGCAGCAAAGGCCCCGTCGGATGCGCCGTCTGTGCACGAGCCATCATCAGCCCCAGATCATCGGCCTTCACGATCAGCGCCACGCCGCCATAGACCATGACCGTTATGCCCAATCCAACGACGGCAAGGATGAAGGCCTGCGCGAAGATGCTGCCTGCCGGAACCGCGGCGAGCGTAATCGCCATGATTTCCGCCGAGAGGATGAAATCGGTCTTGATCGCACCGGCGACCTTCTCGTCTTCGAGCGATTGCGCATCGAGGCTTGTCGCCTCGAGTGCCGATTCATGGGCGTGGGCTGCATGCGGCAGCACCAGTCCGTAGACTTTTTCCACGCCCTCATAGCAGAGAAAAAGTCCGCCGATCATAAGCAGCGGTGTTATCGCCTGCGGTGCGACGAGGCTCAGAATAAGCGCCGCCGGAAGCAAGATCAGAAGCTTGTTCTTCAGCGAACCCACCGCAATCTTGCCGATGATCGGCAATTCGCGTGCGGCCGAAAATCCGGTGACATACCGAGGCGTGACCGCCGCATCGTCGATGACGACGCCTGCCGCTTTCGCGCCCGCCTTGGCTGCCTGGCCGGCAATATCGTCAAGCGAGGCCGCAGCCACCTTGGCCAATGCGGCGATATCATCAAGAAGGGCGATCAAGCCAACGCTCATTCAAGACTCCGTTGAGAAGACACTCAGCAAAAAACGGAAAACCCGTCATCATCTCGAAGCGACACGCGGCATCCACCGCCGGGAAGATGCCACGCACAGATCGTGACGGCAATGCCGTTATTCGGCCGGCAACGGGCTCAGCCCGCTCTCATCCAGCGGAGGACGTGCCTGAACTGACGGATCCCGCTGTTGCGCGCTGAATCCCACGACCGTTCCCAGCAACGCCAAAACCCGCCGAGAGGCGGGTTTTGGGGTGTTGTGCTAAGGGAATTTGGTTGCGGGGGCAGGATTTGAA
>NZ_JAILYH010000017.1 GCF_019793435.1 Rhizobium redzepovicii
TCGAAGCGGCGGGCGAGGGCGACGACACGGTGCAGACGGCGCAGGGGACGTTGAGCATCGCGGGCTACGCCAATGTCGAGCGGCTGACCTTCACCGGCAGTGTCAACTTCGTCGGCACGGGCAATGCGTTGGACAACATCATCACCGGCGGGATCGCCAACGATACCCTGGACGGCGGCGCCGGCAATGACCAGCTGTTCGGCGGCGCCGGCACCGACATCCTCATCGGCGGCGCAGGTAATGATGTGCTCCAGGGCGGCGACGGCAACGACAGCCTCACCGGCGGCGCGGGGGCAGATCAATTGGATGGCGGCACGGGCAACGATACAGCAGCCTATACCGGCCAGGTCACCCTTAATCTGAAGACCGGCGTCCATACAGGCGATGCGGCCGGCGACACCTTCAGCGGCATCGAGATGCTCAGCGGCTCGTCCGCCAACGACACTTTCGTCGGCAACGGCACTACCATCACCTTCAACGGCGGCGCCGGCACCGACATCGTCGATTATTCCACCTCGGCTGCGGCCGTCAACGTAACCCTTGGGGCCGCCGGGGTGACGACGGTTGCAACGGGCGGCGACGCTGAAGGCAACAGCCTCGTCAACATCGAGCGAGTCGTAGGATCGTCCTTCGCCGACACCTTGGGCTCTTCCACGTCTGGACACACCCTCGTCGGCGGAGCGGGAGACGATATCTATCTCGTCGACAACCAGGGCGTCACCATCGTCGAGGCCGCTGGCGAAGGTACGGACGAGATCCGTACCACGCTGACAACCTTTTCAATGGCGAACTACACCAATGTCGAGCGGGTGACCTTCACCGGCACCGGGGCAGTGAACCTGACCGGCGGCGCCGGCGATGACATCCTCATCGGAGGCGCGGCCAATGATATCCTGGACGGCGCCGGCGGGAACGATACCCTGATCGGCAGCGGGGGCGCCGACCAGCTGATCGGCGGCACAGGGACGGATACCGCCAGCTATGCCAATGCGGCGGCTGCGATCACGCTTAATCTGAAGACCGGGGTCCACACCGGCGACGCCGCCGGCGACACCTTCACCGGCATCGAAGCATTCGAGGGCTCGAGCTTCGACGACACCTTCTTCAGCTCAGCTTCGGCAGATAATCTGAATGGCGCAGCAGGCACTGATACGATTGACTATTCGCTCTCCAGTGCTGCGGTAAACGTCGATCTGACGACCAACATCGTTAGCGGTGGCGATGCGGCGGGGGACGTTCTCGCCAATTTCGAGCGGGTCATTGGCTCTTCCTTCGCCGACACCCTGGGCTCGTCGACATCAGGACACAGCCTCGTCGGAGGAACCGGAGATGATATCTATCTCGTCGGCAACCAAGGCGTGACGATTACGGAGGCTGCTGGAGAGGGTACGGACGAGATCCGCACTACGCTGGCAACCTATTCGATGGCGGCTTTCGCCAATGTCGAGCGGCTGACCTTTACCGGCACCGGCAACGCGACCCTGACCGGTAATAGCGGCAATAACGTCATAACCGGTGGAACCGGCAATGATACGCTGAATGGCGGCGCCGGAGCCGATCAACTGATCGGCGGTGCGGGCACGGATACCGCCAGCTATGCCAATGCGGCGGCCGCAATCACTATCAATCTGAAGACTGGCGTCCACATTGGCGACGCCGCCGGAGACACCTTCAGCAGCATTGAGACGTTCGTCGGCTCTTCCTCCAAGGACACCTTCGTTGGCAACGGCACAGCCGTCACCTTCAACGGCGGTGTCGGCACCGACACCGTCAGCTATTCCTCTTCGGCTGCAGCGGTCAGCGTGATCCTTGGGGCTAGCGGAGTGACGGCCATCGCATCGGGCGGCGACGCGGAGGGCAACAGGCTCGTCAGCATCGAGCAGGTCATCGGTTCGGCCTTCGCAGACACGCTCGGCTCGACCGCCACGACCACCCAGACGCTGCAGGGCGGCGGCGGCAACGATACCTATGTTGTCAGCTCCCAGAACATCGTCATCACCGAATCGGCAGGCGGAGGCGACGACGAGATCCGCACCACTGCGACCTCCTACTCGATGGCGGCCTACGCCAATATCGAGCATCTCACCTTCACCGGCGCCGGCAACGCGACCCTGACCGGCAATGCCGGCGACAACGTCATAACAGGTGGAATAGGCAACGATACGCTGATCGGAGGTGCCGGAGCCGACCAGTTGATCGGCGGTGCGGGCGCGGATACCGCCAGCTATGCCAATGCGGCGGCGGCAATCACTCTCGATTTGAAGACCGGGGTCCATACAGGCGACGCCGCCGGCGACAGCTTCGACAGCATTGAAGCTTTCGTAGGGTCGAACTTCAACGACACCTTCTTCAGCTCAGCTTCGGCGGACAATCTGAATGGCGGAGCGGGCACTCTGGATACGATCGATTATTCGCTCTCCAGCGATGCGGTAGATATCAACCTGACAACCAAGGTCGTCAGCGGTGGCTACGCGTCAGGTGACGTTCTGGCCAATTTCGAGCGGGTCGTTGGCTCCTCCTTCGCCGACACCCTGGCCTCTTCCACTTCGGGACACGCCCTCGTCGGAGCCGCGGGAGACGATATCTATCTCATCGACGCTCAGGGTGTGACGATCACGGAGGCTGCAGGAGAGGGGACGGACGAGATCCGCACCACACTGACAAGCTATTTGATGGCGAACGATGCCAACGTCGAGCGGCTGACTTTCACCGGCACCGGCAATGCAACACTGACCGGCAACACCGGCGACAACATCATCACCGGTGGAACCGGCAATGATACGCTGAATGGCGGCGGCGGAGCAGACCAGCTTCATGGGGGCAGCGGCGATGATACGCTCTTTAGCGGCACTGGCGATTTCCACCTCTATGGCGACGACGGCAGCGATACCTTGAACCTGATATTGGGCCAAGGTTTTGCAGATGGTGGCAACGACGGCGACAGCTACCATGTGAACATGGCTCTTGCTGCGACGATCAAGGACACTGGTGTCGAAGGAAGTGACGCGGTGTATCTGGACAGGGTTCTATCCTTGGCGGATTTGGATAACCTGAGAGTGGGGGATGATCTCGTTCTTCAATCTCATGCCGACGCGACGCCCGGCACAGGCTATGAAAACGCCACGGTGATACTGCAAGACTGGTACGCCGGAGCAAACAGCATCGAGTTCTTCTACCTTGCGGATGGCACGCAGGTTTCGGGAACTCTGTTCAGCTAAGTTTGGCCTGAGGCAACGCAGCCGCAGGAACAGCGGTTGCGTTGCACTCAAAGTAAACTTGAGGAGACATGAGGCGCCGTCATGCCGCTCAACAGGCTGGTGATCTACGCCGGGAACGTCGAGGAAACGGCGCGGTTTTATGAGAAGCACTTCGGATTTAAGGCGACCAGCTTGCCCGGCGATCGCATCGTTGAACTCGTCGCTCAGGACGGCGGCGCCAATATAATGCTTCATCAGGCCGCCAAAGGGCAGCGGGGCGGCCAATCCATCGTCAAGCTTGTATTCGACGTGGACGCCAACCCCGCTCTCTGTCCTCCTCGGCTTTGGGCCGAGGATCCATGCCATTACCGCTGGTGGATGTGGTGTGGATGCTCGGCTTAAGGCCGAGCATAACGGAGGTGGGGCGAGGGAAGGGAGTTCTTTGCGGCGTAGACCACCAGGTCAGCAATCGCATTCGTCGAATTCACACCGCTGTTATCTCTTTGTCTCTATTCCGATATTTCAATGCCGACTTGTCTTCGGCTTTTCGCCGTGCGACAAGGTGATATATCAGATCGGCAGCGGATTTTCAGCATGCAGACCTCACAGAGCCATCTTGCCTATCTTGCGCTGGAACACCTGATCGTCACACTGGCGCTGAAGCCCGGGGCGCTCGTCACCGAAAAACAGCTGATCGATATGGCGGGCCATGGGCGGACGCCGGTGCGGGAGGCCATTCAGAAGCTCGCCTGGCAGGGGCTGATCTTGGTAAAGCCGCGCGTCGGGCTGCAGATTGCCGAGATCGCGCCGGAGGATCATGGCAATGTCATGCAGGTGCGCCGTGAACTGGAGCCGATCGCGGCAAGCCTCGTTGCCGAGCATGCCACGGACGAACAGCGCGGGCGCCTCGGCGACTGCGCCCGGGCCATGGACAAATGCGCCGCCACGGGCGATCTCGCCGGCTTCTTTGCCGCCGACAAGACCTTCGACGAAATCCTCGAAGAGGTCTGCCCGAATGGTTTTATCACCGCGGCGCTCGGCCCGGTGCAGACGCATTCGCGTCGCCTCTGGTACTCCACCGCAAACCCGGAGCGAATGGATCGCGCCATCGCATTGCATGTCGCTGTCATCCAGGCCATCCACCGAGGCAAGCCGGATGCGGCGCGCGCCGCGATGGCGATGCTGATCGACTATCTCGCCCAGACATAAAAACGGCCCCGTTTCCGGAGCCGTTGTCAGGTCTGATTGTCGGAAAAACCTCAGCCGACGAAAGCGCGCTCGATGACGAATTCGGCGGGCTTGCTGTTGGCGCCTTCGTTGAGGCCGGCCTTTTCGAGCAGTTCCTTGGTGTCCTTCAGCATGGCCGAGGAGCCGCAGATCATGCCGCGGTCGATCGCCGGGTCGAGCGGCGGTACGCCGAGATCGGTAAACAGCTTGCCCGACGAGATCAGGTCGGTGATGCGGCCGCGATATTCGAAATCCTCGCGCGTGACGGTCGCATAATGGCGCAGCTTGTCGCCGACCACTTCCTTCAGCAGCTCGTCATTCTGGATCTCGTTGACGAGGTCGAAGCCGTATTGCAGCTCGGCGACATCGCGGGTGGTATGGGTGAGGATGACTTCCTCGAACTTCTCATAGGTCTCGGGATCGCGGATCAGGCTGGCGAAAGGCGCAACGCCCGTTCCCGTCGAGAACATGTAGAGACGACGGCCTGGTGTCAGCGCATCGAGCACCAGCGTGCCGGTCGGCTTCTTGCGCATCAGCACCTGATCGCCCGGCTTGATCGCCTGCAGATGCGAGGTCAGCGGGCCATCCGGCACCTTGATCGAGAAGAATTCAAGCTCTTCGGCCCAGGCGGGGCTGGCGATCGAATAGGCGCGGAAGACCGGTTTGCCCTCGACCATCAGGCCGATCATCGCGAATTCGCCGGAACGGAAACGGAAGCCCTGCGGCCGGGTCATCGTGAAGCGGAAGAGCCGGTCCGTATAGTGCGTGACATCGAGCACCGTCTCGGCATAGACGCCGGCGGGGATGGACAAGGCGAAGTCTTCGGTCTTTGCAGGCGCGTTCATTTCGGTAGCGGATCCCGTTTCGTCGGATGAACAGTCGGATGCGAGCGAGATATTACAAATCGGGCCGGAATTAAAGGCATTCCATTCCACGCGACGCTTCTAAAGGGAAATATGCATGTCATCGTCAGGATTCAATGGCTGGCGGGGAATGTCGTATTTCCCGCTGGCGAAGCCCGGCAAAGGATGCATATTAGAGCAGCACGCCGGAAACGGATGCCGGTTTTCGGCAAAAATGGTGCGACAACAAAGACCTACGGCGTCGAACCCGATTCAGCAACAGGGTTCGGCGATGGTGGCGAAAAAAAGATGCTTGCCGGGGCGAGCGCGATAGGGCGGTCGGGGGAATATGAAGATTTTCAACTACAAGCGTGTTCCTTATGCGGAGATGCGCGCCTTTTCCGTCCATATCCTGACGGCATCCGGCTCCTTCCTTGCCTTTCTCGGCGTCGTTGCCGCCGCCGAACACCGCTTCATCGACATGTTCTGGTGGCTGGGCCTCGCCCTTCTGGTTGACGGCATAGACGGGCCGATCGCCCGCAAGGTGCGCGTCAAGGAAGTGCTGCCGAACTGGTCGGGCGATACGCTCGACAATATCATCGACTACGTCACCTATGTGCTTCTGCCGGCCTTCGCGCTTTATCAGAGCGGCATGATCGGCGAGCCCTGGTCCTTCGTCGCCGCCGGCATGATCGTCGTCTCCAGCGCCATCTACTATGCCGATATGGGCATGAAGACGGACGAGTATTTCTTCTCCGGCTTCCCTGTCGTCTGGAACATGATCGTCTTCACGCTGTTCGTCATCGATGCGAGCGCCACGACGGCGCTCACTGTTGTCATCGTCTCGGTGGTGCTGACCTTCCTGCCGATCAATTTCCTCCACCCGGTCCGGGTCAAAAGGCTGCGCCCGCTCAACCTCGGCGTCTTTTTCCTGTGGTCGGCGCTGGGGATTTTTTCGCTGCTGATGCATTTCGACACGCCCGAATGGGCGCTCATTCTCTTTATCGTGACCGGGGTCTATCTTTACGTCATCGGCGCGGTGCTGCAATTCTTCCCCGCCCTCGGACGAAAAGCTTAGGACAAGCCAGATGACGAAAACGCAGGCGATTTCATTTTCGAGAACGGGCGGGCCGGAGGTCTTCGATTACGTCGAGCTCGATCTGCCGCCGCCCGCAGCCGGCGAGGTGCAGATCCGCCAGGCGGCGGTCGGCCTCAATTTCATCGATGTCTATTTCCGCAACGGCACCTATAAGGCGCCGCATTTGCCCTTTGTCACCGGCAAGGAGGGCGCCGGCACGGTGACGGCAGTCGGCCCCGGCGTTACCGATTTCAATATCGGCGACCGCGTCGCCTATGCCGGCGCCGACGGCGCCTATAGCGCCGAACGCAATATCGAGACGCGGCATCTGGTGCTTGTGCCTGACGGCATAGAACTCGAAACGGCAGCGGCGATGATGCTGAAGGGCATGACCGCCGAATATCTCTTGAACCGCACCTTCAAGGTCGGCCCGCAGACGGTCCTACTGTTCCACGCCGCTGCCGGCGGCGTCGGCCTAATCGCCGGCCAATGGGCAAAGGCGCTCGGCGCCACCGTCATCGGCACGGCGGGCTCCGAAGACAAGATCGAGCTGGCGCTCGCCCATGGCTACGACCATGTGATCAACTACAAGAGCGAAGACTTCGTCGCCCGCGTGCGCGAAATCACCGGGGGCAAGGGCGTCGATGTCGTCTACGATTCGATCGGCCGCGATACTTTTCCACAGTCGCTCGACTGCCTGAAGCCGCGCGGCCTTTTTGCCTCTTTCGGCCAATCCTCCGGGCCGATCGAGAACTTTACCCTGGCGATGCTGGCGCAGAAGGGCTCGCTGTTTGCGACGCGGCCGACGCTCTTCACCTACATCGCCGCCCGCCAGGAGCTGACCGACAGCGCCAAGGCGCTATTTGATGTTGTGCAAAGCAACAAAGTGCGTATCAATATCAATCAAACCTATCCCTTGCGTGAAGTTGGGCAGGCTCACGCGGATCTGGAAACAAGAAAAACAACAGGAACGACGCTGCTGATTCCATGAGATCCGAACGGACCGATCGGCAGAAGAAATGAGGGGAACGTGTCGCCATTGAATGTGCCGGAACCCGGTGCGTTGTTATCCGTCCAGAAGCTGACGAAGTTTTTCGGTGGCTTTGCCGCCTGCAATGAAATCGATCTCGATATCGCGCCGGGCGAAATTCACGCGCTTCTCGGCGAAAATGGCGCAGGCAAATCCACCCTGGTGAAGATGCTGTTCGGCGTGCTGGAGCCGACGCACGGGCATATCCTCTGGCAGGGCAAGCCGGTGTCGGTCGCCTCGCCGGGCGAGGCCCGCAAGCTCGGCATCGGCATGGTCTTCCAGCATTTTTCGCTGTTCGAGGCGCTGACCGTCGCCGAAAACATCGCGCTGTCGCTCGACGACTCCATCCCGATCGGCAAGATCGCCGAGCAGGCGAGGGCGCTGTCTCAAGCTTACGGCCTGCCGCTCGATCCGCATGCCCATGTCGCCGATCTCTCCGTCGGCGAGCGCCAGCGCATCGAGATCGTCCGCGCGCTGCTGCAGAACCCGAAGCTGATCATTCTCGACGAGCCGACCTCGGTGCTGACGCCGCAGGAGGCCGACCGGCTGTTCGAAACGCTGTTCAAGCTGCGCGCCGAGGGCCGCTCGGTTCTCTATATCAGCCACCGCCTGGAAGAGGTGCAGCGCATCTGCGATCGCGCCACGGTGCTGCGCCATGGCAGCGTCACCGGCGCCTGCGATCCGAAGCAGGAAACGCCGGCCTCGCTTGCCCGCATGATGGTCGGCAGCGAGGTGGCGAGCGTCACCCATCCCGAGCGGAGCGACAAGGGTGAGGTGCAGCTTGCCGTTGCCAACCTTTCGGTCGCACCCCGCACGCCTTTCGCCATGCCGCTGCGCGACGTCTCGATGGCGGTGCGCGCTGGCGAAATCCTCGCCATCGCCGGCGTCGCCGGCAACGGCCAGAGCGAGCTTTTCGATGCCCTCTCCGGCGAATATCCGGTCGCGTCGGCAGAAGCGATCGTCATTCGCAAGAAGCCTGTGGGCACGGAGGGCATCACCGCCCGCCGCCTGCTCGGCGCCGGTTTCGTGCCGGAGGAGCGGCACGGCCATGCCGCCGTCTCCGCCATGAAACTGTCTGACAATCTGGTGCTCGCCCGCAGCCAGTCGGACCGCAAGGCCTTTCTCGGCCTGCTCGGCATCATCCGCCATGGCGCGGTGAAATCTGCCGCACGGCGGATTTCCGAGGCGATGGATGTGCGCAAGAGCGGCGACGACCCGGCCGCAGGCTCGCTCTCCGGCGGCAATCTGCAGAAATTCATCGTCGGCCGCGAACTCGACCGCCAGCCGGCCGTGCTCGTCGTCAACCAGCCGACCTGGGGTGTCGATGCCGGGGCTGCAAGCCGCATCCGCCAGGCTCTGGTCGATCTGGCAAAGGCCGGCTCCGCCGTCGTCGTCATCAGCCAGGATCTCGACGAGATCTTCGAAGTGGCGACCGATATTGCCGTCATCTCCGAGGGACGCCTTTCCAGCCCGTTCCCGGCTGGCGAACTGACACGCGAAAAGATCGGACTGCTGATGGGCGGCCTGCACCAGAGCGGTGGTGCCCCAGAGGCGCCGCATGCGCATTGAAGAGGCAGCCCATGCGCATTGAACTCGAAAAACGCCCCGACGTCTCGAAGCTCTATACCTTCGTCTCGCCGCTGCTGGCCCTTGTGCTGACACTGGTGTTCGGCGCCATCATGTTTGCCATGCTCGGCAAGGACCCTGTGGAGGCGCTGGACGCCTTCTTCGTCGAGCCGCTGCTCGAGGTCTGGTCTCTGCACGAACTGGCGATCAAGGCGGCACCGTTGATCCTGATCGCTGTCGGCCTGGCGGTCTGCTACCGCTCGAACAACTGGAATATCGGCGCCGAAGGCCAGTTCACCATCGGCGCCATCACCGGCTCCTATCTGCCGATCGTCTTCTACGACTGGCACTCGCCGCTTGTCCTGCCGCTGATGCTCATCCTGGGAGCGCTCGGCGGTGCGCTTTTCGCCGCCATTCCGGCGCTGTTGAAGGCGCATTTCAACACCAACGAAATCCTGACGTCGCTGATGCTGGTCTATATCGCCCAGCTCTTCCTCGACTGGCTGATCCGTGGCGCCTGGCGCGATCCGAAGGGCTTCAACTTTCCGGTCTCGCGCGATTTCGCGCCTGAGGCGGTGCTGCCGGCGATCTGGGAAGAGTCGGGCCGGGCCCATTGGGCCTTCATCTTCGCCCTCATTGCGGCCGTCGGCGTCTGGTTCATGCTGCGCTACACGCTGAAAGGCTTCGAGATCGTCGTGCTCGGCCAGTCGGAACGGGCAGGGCGCTTTGCCGGTTTCTCGTCGAAGAAAATGATCTGGTTCAGCTTCCTCTTCTCCGGCGCCCTTGCCGGCCTCGCCGGGATAGCCGAGGTCTCCGGCTCGATCGGCCACCTGCAGCCGGCGATCTCGCCGGGCTACGGCTTCACCGCCATTATTGTCGCCTTCTTGGGACGCCTCAATCCGCTCGGCATCATCGCATCGGGCCTGGTGCTGGCATTGACCTATCTCGGCGGCGAGGCCGCACAGCTGTCGCTCGGCGTTTCCGACAAGGTCACCCGCGTCTTCCAGGGGCTGCTGCTCTTCTTCGTGCTCTCCTGCGATACGCTGATCTATTACAAAATCCGCATCGTCTGGTCGCGGGTCAGGGGCGCGGCATGAGCATCTTCGAAGCAATTCTGCTGACCGTCATCACCGCCTCGACGCCGCTCGTCATCGCAGCGCTGGGCGAACTCGTCACCGAGCGCTCCGGCGTGCTCAATCTCGGCGTCGAAGGCATGATGATCATGGGCGCGGTCGCCGCATTTGCCGGAGCGCAAATGTCGGGCTCGCCCTATGTCGGCATGGTCTGCGGCATTGCCGCAGGCGCGCTTTTCTCGCTTCTCTTCGCTTTCCTGACGCTGACGCTGGTGGCAAACCAGGTGGCAACGGGTCTGGCGCTTACCCTTCTCGGCCTCGGCGTGTCGGGCATGCTCGGCGAAGCCTATGTCAGCATGCCCGGCATTCGTCTGGGTGAGATCGTTATTCCGCTCCTCTCCGGCATCCCGGTCATCGGCCATGTTCTCTTCCGGCAAGATCTGATCTTCTACCTGTCGATTGCGCTTGTGGTCGGCGTCAGCTGGTTCCTGTTCCGCAGCCGGGCCGGGCTGAAGCTGAGGGCGATCGGCGACAGTCACGCTTCGGCCCATGCGCTCGGCATTCAGGTTATCCGCACGCGCTATCTGGCGGTGATGTTCGGCGGCGCCTGCGCCGGTCTTGCCGGCGCCCAGCTGTCGCTCGTCTATACCCCGCAATGGGCGGAGAACATGTCGGCCGGACGCGGCTGGATCACGCTGGCGCTGGTGGTCTTTGCCTCCTGGCGGCCGTGGCGGGTCTTTGCCGGCGGTTATCTCTTCGGCGCGGTCACCATCCTGCAACTGCACGCGCAGGCCTTCGGTCTCGGCATTCCCTCACAGTTCCTCTCGATGCTGCCCTATGCCGCGACTATTGTGGTTCTCATCATCATTTCTCATAATCGGCGCACGACGTTGATCAATACGCCCGCCTCGCTCGGAAAAGCCTTCGTGCCGGAGCGATAAGGCAAAGACAAAGACGGGTTTCCGCAAATAACTTCAAACCAACAGGGGTTACCATGAAGAAATACGCATTCGCACTCGCCGCCTCGGCTGCCGCCGTGATCGGCATCTCGTCGGCCGCTCAGGCTGCTGATAAGACGAAGGTCTGCTTCGTCTATGTCGGTTCGCACACCGATGGCGGTTATTCGCAGGCGCATGATCTCGGCCGCCAGCAGGTCCAGGCCGAATTCGGCGACAAGATCGACACGCCTTACCTCGAAAACGTGCCGGAAGGCCCGGATGCCGAGCGCGCCATCGAGCGTCTTGCCCGTTCCGGCTGCAAGCTGATCTTCACGACGTCCTTCGGCTTCATGGATGCGACGGTCAAGGTTGCCGCCAAGTTCCCCGACGTCAAGTTCGAGCACGGCACCGGGTACAAATCCGGCCCCAATCTCGCCACCTACAATTCGCGCTTCTATGAAGGCCGCTATATCCTCGGCCAGATCGCCGCTAAGACCTCGAAGAATCACGCCGCCGCCTACATCGCCTCCTTCCCGATTCCGGAAGTGGTGATGGGCATCAACTCCTTCGAGCAGGGCGCCAAGTCGGTCGATCCGAGCTTCAAGCTGAAGGTCATCTGGGTCAACACCTGGTTCGACCCCGGCAAGGAAGCCGATGCCGCCAAGGCGATGGTCGACCAGGGCGTCGACGTGCTGACCCAGCACACGGATACGACCGCGCCGATGCAGGTTGCCGAAGAACGCGGCATCCACGCCTTCGGTCAGGCATCCGACATGATCGCGGCAGGCCCCAAGGCGCAGCTGACGGCGATCGTCGATACCTGGGGCACCTACTACTCCAAGCGCGTCCACGCGCTTCTGGACGGCACCTGGAAGTCCGAGCAGAGCTGGGACGGCCTGAAGGACGGAATCCTGAAGATGGCGCCCTATACCAACATGCCTGACGATGTGAAGAAGATGGCCGAGGAAACCGAAGCCAAGATCAAGTCGGGTGAGCTGCATCCCTTCACCGGCCCGATCAACAAGCAGGACGGCACGCCCTGGCTGAAGGCCGGCGAGAAGGCCGATGACGGCACGCTGCTCGGCATGAATTTCTATGTCGAAGGCGTCGACGACAAGCTACCGGCGCAATAAGCAGTCTTCAATTCGCACGTGCGAAGGGCGCCCCTTGTGGGCGCTCTTTTTTGCTGCGCTGCATGCAAAGATTCCGATTTACAAAAGTAATACTATATGATTTTTTGACCGTGCGCCGCGAGACGCGGCTTGGGAGGAAATCATGAAATTGAAGACTGCACTTTTGAGTGCCACGATTCTTGCTACCTGCATGTTTGGTTCGGCTTCGGCCGGCGGATTGACCGTCGGCTTCTCGCAGATCGGCTCGGAATCGGGCTGGCGCGCGGCTGAAACGACCGTAACCAAGGAGCAGGCCAAGAAGCGCGGCATCGATCTGAAGTTTGCCGATGCACAGCAGAAGCAGGAAAATCAGATCAAGGCTCTGCGCTCCTTCATTGCTCAGGGCGTCGATGCCATTCTCATTGCTCCGGTCGTCGAAACCGGCTGGGATGACGTTCTGAAGGAAGCCAAGGAAGCCAAGATTCCGGTCATCCTGCTCGACCGCACCATCAAGGCTCCTGATGATCTCTACCTGACGGCTGTCACTTCGGACCTGGTCCACGAAGGCAAGGTCGCCGGTGACTTCCTGGTCAAGACCGTCGGCGACAAGAAGTGCAACGTCGTCGAGCTGCAGGGCACGACCGGTTCGTCGCCGGCCATCGCCCGCAAGAAGGGCTTCGAAGAAGCTCTCGCCGGCCACGACAACCTCAAGATCGTTCGCAGCCAGACCGGTGACTTCACCCGCACCAAGGGCAAGGAAGTCATGGAAAGCTTCCTGAAGGCCGAAAATGGCGGCAAGGACATCTGCGCTCTCTACGCCCATAACGACGACATGGCCGTCGGCGCCATCCAGGCGATCAAGGAAGCCGGCCTGAAGCCCGGCAAGGATATCCTCGTCGTCTCGATCGACGCCGTGCCGGATATCTTCAAGGCCATGTCCGAAGGCGAGTCCAATGCCACGGTCGAGCTGACGCCTAATATGGCAGGTCCGGCCTTCGATGCGCTCGATGCCTACCTGAAGGACAAGAAGGCTCCGCCGAAGTGGATCCAGACCGAATCCAAGCTCTACACGCCCGCCGACGAGCCGATGAAGGTCTACGAAGAGAAGAAGGGTCAGGGCTACTGATCTGATTTGACGCCGCTGCATAATCCTCAAATCGGGATCGATTTGAGGGTAGAATGATGCAGCATTCAAGCGCTGTAGAACCGCACCGGCCCATCATGGACCGGTGCGGAACTGCCTTGCCGCCTTGGGACGTCATGTCCGGCCGCGGCGCGGCTTTTGCCGTCAATATCAGGAAAACAGACCCTTATGATTCACGATTTCGAGAACGTTCTCGCGGCTTCCGGAATATCGAAATTCTTTCCCGGCGCAGTGGCGTTGGACAAGGTCGATTTCACGCTGCGCAAGGGCGAGGTGCACGCGCTGCTGGGCGAGAACGGTGCCGGCAAATCGACACTGATCAAATGCATCACCGGCGCTTATCATCGTGACGAGGGCAGCCTGACCCTCGACGGCCAGGAAATCAATCCGGCTAATACGCTCGCCGCCCAGAAGCTCGGCATCGGCACGGTTTACCAGGAGGTCAACCTGCTGGCCAATCTGAGCGTCGCCGAAAATCTCTTTCTCGGACGCCAGCCAAGGCGTTTCGGCATGACCGACGTGCGCGCGATGAACCGCAAGGCGCGCGATCTGCTCACCGGCTACGGCATCGATATCGACGTCACCGCCGAGCTTGGCCGCTTCTCCGTCGCCGTCCAGCAGGTGGTCGCCATCGCCCGCGCCGTTGATCTTTCCGGCAAGGTGCTGATCCTGGATGAGCCCACCGCCAGCCTCGACAACCAGGAAGTGGCGCTGCTCTTTCGCATCATCGAGGACCTGAAGAAGCGCGGTCTGGGCATCGTCTTCATCACCCATTTTCTCGAACAGGTCTATGCGATCAGCGACCGGATCACCGTGCTGCGCAACGGCAAGCTCGTCGGCACCCGCGACGTCGCCGATCTGCCGCGCCAGGGCCTGATCGCCATGATGCTCGGCCGTGAATTGGCGCATGTCGAGGAGACGGTACGGGAGCACAGCCTTGCGGCCGGCGAGGTCCGCTATCGTTTTGCCGGCTACGGCAAACGCGGCAAGGTCAAGCCCTTCGATCTTGATGTGCGCGCCGGCGAGGTGGTCGGTGTTGCCGGTCTGCTCGGCTCCGGCCGCACGGAAACCGCCGAGCTTCTCTTCGGCATCGAGCATGCCGACAGCGGCAGCGCCACGATCGACGGGCAGCCGGTGACGCTTTCCAGCCCGCGATCGGCCATCGAAAAAGGTTTCGGCTTCTGCCCCGAGGACCGCAAGACCGATGGCATCATCGGCGACCTGTCGATCCGGGAGAACATTGCCTTGGCGCTGCAGGCGCGCCGCGGCTGGACCCGGCCGCTGTCGCGCGCCGAGCAGAATGCGCTTGCCGACCGCTACATCAAGGCGCTTGATATCCGCACCACCGATCGCGAAAAGCCGATCCGGCTCCTCTCCGGCGGCAATCAGCAGAAGGCGATCCTGGCCCGCTGGCTGGCGACCAATCCGGAGTTTCTGATCCTCGACGAGCCGACCCGCGGCATCGATGTCGGCGCCCATGCCGAGATCATCAAGCTCATTGAGCAACTCTGCGCCGAAGGCATGTCGCTGATCGTGATTTCCTCGGAACTTGAAGAGCTTGTCGCCTATAGTTCACGTGTCATTGTCCTTCGCGACAGGCAGCATATCGCCGAACTCACCGGCGAACGTATCACCGCGGCGGGCATTGTCGAAGCCATTGCCGCCGCCGAACATAAGAAGGAGGATGCATGAGGTCCTCGCTGAAGGCGCTGGCTTATCGCCTGGCGCCGCAATTGATCGCGCTCGTTGTCATTCTTTTGTTGAATTTCATCACGTCGCCGCAGTTTTTTAATGTGGTTGTTCAGAACGACCGGCTTTACGGCAGCCTGATCGATGTGCTCAATCGCGGCGCGCCGGTGGCGTTGCTGGCGATCGGCATGACGCTGGTCATTGCCACCAAGGGCATTGACCTGTCCGTCGGCGCCGTCATCGCCATCTGCGGCGCCGTCGCCGCCTCGTCAATTGTCACCGGAAATTCAGTGGCCTACACCATTGTCCTGACGCTGGCGATCGGCATTGCCTGCGGCGTCTGGAATGGTTTCCTGGTGGCGGTCCTCAATATCCAGCCGATCATCGCTACGCTGGTGCTGATGGTCGCCGGCCGCGGCATCGCCCAGCTCATCACCGAAGGCGCGATCCTCACCTTCAACGATGACGGGCTGACCTTCTTCGGTAGCGGTTCCTTGGCGCTCCTGCCGATGCCTGTGGTCATCTGGCTGCTCGTCGCTTTGCTCGTCATCCTGCTCGTCCGCCGCACGGCGCTCGGCATGCTGATCGAGGCCGTCGGCATCAATCGCCGCGCCAGCACGCTCTCCGGCATCCAGACGCCGGTCCTGCTGATGGCCGTCTACATGCTGAGCGGTCTCTGCGCCTCGATCGCCGGCATCATCGTCGCCGCCGACATCAAGGGGGCCGATGCCAACAATGCCGGCCTCTGGCTGGAACTCGACGCCATCCTCGCCGTCGTCGTCGGTGGCAATTCGCTGCTCGGCGGGCGCTTCAGCATCCTCGGATCGCTGATCGGCGCGATGATCATCCAGGCGGTGAATACCGGCATCCTGTCCTCCGGCTTCCCGCCCGAATTCAACCTGATCATCAAGGCCGTCATCATTATCGTCATCCTCGTCATCCAGTCGCCGGCGGTGCAGTCGCTCGCCATCTTCGCCAGCCGCCGGCAGGGCGGAAGGGAGCAGTCGAAATGAACTCCAAATACCTGCCGCTGCTGGCGACCATCGTCATCTTCGTGCTCGCTTATGCCGGTTGCACGCTGCAATATCCGAACATGCTGTCGACCCGCGTCATCGGCAATCTTCTGACCGACAACGCCTTCCTCGGCATCGCCGCCGTCGGCATGACCTTCGTCATCATCTCCGGCGGCATCGATCTGTCGATCGGATCGATCATCGCCTTCACCGGCGTCTTCCTCGCGGTGATCCTGCAGAAGACCTCGATCCATCCGCTGCTGGCCTTCGCGCTGGTGCTGGTCATCACCACCGCCTTTGGCGCGGTCATGGGCGCAATCATCCACTATCTCGAAATGCCGGCCTTCATCGTCACGCTCGCCGGCATGTTCCTGGCGCGCGGCATGGCCTTCGTGCTCTCGATCGACAGCATCCCGATCGACCACGAATATTATTCGACGCTGACGAGCCTCTATTGGCGCCTGCCCGGCGGCGGCCGGCTGACGCTGATCGGCGCCATCATGCTTCTGGTCTTTGCCGTCGGCATTTTCATCGCCCAGCGCACCCGCTTCGGCACCAATGTCTATGCGCTCGGCGGCGGCCCGCAGACGGCCCGGTTGATGGGCGTGCCTGTGGGACGCACGACAATCCAGATTTATGCGCTGTCGGGCTTTCTAGCAGGCCTTTCCGGGATCGTTTTTTCGCTGTACACCTCTGCCGGATATTCTCTTGCAGCAGTCGGTGTCGAACTCGATGCCATCGCGGCGGTCGTCATTGGGGGGACGCTGCTGACCGGAGGAGCGGGATTCGTGGCGGGAACCTTCATCGGTATCCTGATCCAGGGGCTCATTCAGACCTACATCACCTTCGACGGCACTCTGTCGAGCTGGTGGACCAAGATTCTGATTGGCCTTTTGCTGTTTGCATTCATCCTGATGCAGAAAGCCATCCTGTTCGTTTCCAGTCTGAACAAGAGGTACGCCTGAGGGGAGAGGGATCGCTTGCGCAACAAATTGGACGAGACCCGTAAGACGGGGCGCAGAACCCGGACGAGCCACGCACAGGTGGTCGACGAACTCGGCAAGGAAATCGTCGCCGGCACCTATCCCGTCGGCACCATCCTGCCTGGCGACACCGAGCTGGCGCAGCGCTTCAAGGTGTCCCGTACCGTCTTGCGCGAGACGATGAAGACGCTTGCCGCCAAGGGCATGGTCGTCGCCAAGGCGCGGGTCGGCACGCGTGTGACCGAAAAGAACTTCTGGAACATGTTCGACAGCGAGATCATCGCCTGGCACTTCGATAACGGCGTGACGGAAGAGTTTCTGCTGCAGCTCTACGATATTCGTCTCGCCATCGAACCCTTCGCCGCCGGTCTCGTTGCCGAACGGGCGAATGCCGAGGATATCGAGACGCTGCGCGCGCTGGCGCTCGAGATGGCGGCGAGCGGCCATACCGCCGACAGCCTCGCGCTCGCCGACCTTAACTTTCACCTGGCGCTCGCCGAGGCCTCGCACAATCCCTTCATGCGCACCTTGGGCAGCCTCATCGAAGCGGCCCTCGTCGGCATGTTCCGCATGAGCACGCCGCCATCCGAAAACGGCTTCGCCAATATCGCCGACACCCATATGCGTATCGTTGACGCGATCGTTTCCGGCGACAGCCTTGCTGCGCGCCGCGCCATGGAACTCGTCATCCTGGACGGCCGCCATCATGTGCACGAGGCGTTCGCCGCCCGCGGTTCGGAGACAGTCATCGTGCCGATTTCAGCCGATATCTCACACCTGTAGAGGCTCTGCTCTGTTCCGCGCGCCCCGCGTCTTTTTCGGGGCGCAAAGCACGCCGCAAGACTTTCGATCCACAAAGCGCACTTCCCGAAAATCGATTCCGATTTCAGGAATTATGCAGTATGAGGCAACAAAGCCGCCTCATGGCGCGGATTCGCGGAGCAGATCATGGAACGTACTTGTCTTGCCGTCATCCTTGCCGCCGGTGACAGCACGCGGATGAAATCCTCGAAATCGAAGGTGCTGCATCCGGTCGCCGGACGGCCGATGATCGCCCATGTGGTCGAGGCGGTCGCCTCCGCCGGCATTTCCTCCGCTGCACTCGTCGTCGGCCGCGATGCCGAGGAAGTGGCAAAGGCAGCACACATTGGCGGCGTCGGAATTGAATCCTGCCTGCAGAAGGAGCGCCTCGGCACCGGCCATGCGGTGCTGGCGGCGCGCGAATCGATCGCCAAGGGCTATGACGATATTCTCGTCACCTATGGCGACGTGCCGCTGCAGACCGACGGGCCGTTGAAGGCCGCCCGCCAGGGCCTTGCCGAAGGCAGCGATATCGTCGTCATCGGATTCCACACCGATCGCCCCACAGGCTACGGCCGCCTGCTCGTCAAGGACGGCGAACTCATCGCCATCCGCGAGGAAAAGGACGCGACCGATGCTGAGCGCACGGTGACGTGGTGCAACAGCGGGCTGATGGCGATCAACGGCCGCAAGGCGCTCGATCTGCTCTCGCGCATCGGCAATGCCAATGCCAAGGGTGAATTCTATCTGACCGATCTCGTCGAAATCGCCCGTTCGCTCGGCGGCCGCGTCACCGCCGTCGACGCCCCTGAGATCGAGATGACCGGCTGCAACACCCGGGCTGAGCTTGCCGTCATCGAGCGGTTCTGGCAGGAGCGCCGCCGCCACGACATGATGCTGTCAGGCGTCACCATGATTGCGCCGGAAACGGTCTTTCTGTCCTACGACACCGTCATCGGCCAGGACGCGCTGATCGAGCCGAACGTGGTCTTCGGCCCCGGCGCTGTGATCGACGGCGGCGCCGTCATCCATGCCTTCTCGCATATAGAAGGCGCCCATGTCAGCCAAGGCGCGACCGTCGGCCCCTTCGCGCGGTTGCGGCCAGGTGCCGATCTCGCCAATGGTTCGAAGGTCGGCAATTTCTGTGAGGTCAAGAACGGCCGGATCGGCGACGGCGCCAAGGTCAACCATCTTACCTATATCGGCGACGCCGTTATCGGCGCCGGCAGCAATATCGGCGCCGGTACGATCACCTGCAATTATGACGGCGTCAACAAGGCCGAGACGGTGATCGGTGAAAACGCCTTCATTGGTTCCAACTCCTCGCTGGTCGCCCCGGTGACGATCGGCGACGGCGCCTATATCGCCTCCGGCAGCGTCATCACCGCCGACGTCCCGGCCGATGCGCTGGCGCTCGGCCGTGCCCGGCAGGAGATCAAGCCCGGTCGGGCCACACTGCTGCGCGAGCGCGCGCTCGCCATCAAGGCCGCGAAGAAGGCTAAGGCCTGAAGCCGCTTTGCGTAACCGGCGGAAATTGAAAGTGACCGCCGAGGTGATTGATAACTAAGCGGGAATCGTTAGGACTGGCCTCGATTGTCGGAGCCTTGTGGGGATATTGCATGTGCGGAATTGTGGGGATCGTCGGAACTCAGCCTGTTGCCGGGCGACTGGTCGATGCGCTGAAGCGTCTCGAATATCGCGGTTATGATTCCGCCGGTGTCGCCACCATCCATGAGGGGGTGATGGATCGCCGCCGCGCCGAGGGCAAGCTGTTCAATCTGGAAAAGCGCCTCGACGCCGAACCGCTGCCAGGCCTGGTCGGCATTGCCCACACGCGGTGGGCGACGCACGGCGTTCCCAATGAAACCAATGCCCATCCGCATTTTGTCGAAGGTGTCGCCGTTGTCCATAACGGCATCATCGAGAATTTCTCCGAACTGCGCGACGAACTGACCGCCGAAGGCGCGGTCTTCGAAACGCAGACCGACACCGAGGTCGTCGCCCAGCTGATGGCGAAATACCTGCGCGAGGGCCTGGAGCCGCGCGCCGCCATGCTGCAGATGCTGAACCGGCTGACCGGCGCCTATGCTCTCGCCGTCATGCTCAAGGCCGATCCTGGTACGATCATGGCCGCCCGTTCCGGCCCGCCGCTTGCCGTCGGTTATGGCCGCGGCGAGATGTTCCTCGGTTCGGATGCGATTGCGCTCTCGCCCTTTACCAACGAGATCACCTATTTGGTCGACGGCGACTGCGCCGTCATCACACGCGACAGCGTCGCCGTTATCGACTTCGCCGGAAAGCCGGTCAAGCGCTCTCGCCAGATCTCGCAGGCGACCGCCTATGTCGTCGACAAGGGCAACCACCGCCATTTCATGGAAAAGGAAATCTACGAGCAACCGGAGGTGATCTCCCATGCGCTCAGCCATTACGTCGATTTCGCCGAGAACACGATCGGCGCCAATGCCGCTGCGATCGATTTCAAGGCGGCGACCGGCTTGGCGATCTCGGCCTGCGGCACTGCCTATCTCGCCGGTCTCGTCGGCAAATACTGGTTCGAGCGTTATGCCCGCCTGCCTGTCGAGATCGACGTCGCCTCCGAATTCCGCTATCGCGAAATGCCGCTGTCGCCCTCGCAGGCAGCGCTCTTCATCTCCCAGTCCGGCGAGACCGCCGATACGCTGGCATCGCTGCGCTATTGCCGGGACAACGGCCTGAAGATCGGCGCCGTCGTCAATGTCCGCGAATCGACGATCGCTCGCGAATCCGACGCCGTTTTCCCGATCATGGCCGGACCTGAAATCGGCGTCGCCTCGACCAAGGCCTTCACCTGCCAGCTGGCCGTGCTGGCATCGCTGGCGATCGGCGCCGGCAAGGCCCGCGGCACGGTGAGCGCCGAGGAGGAGAGGGCGCTGGTGCGCCATCTCGCCGAAATGCCGCGCATCATGAGCCGAGTGCTGAACCTCATCCAGCCGCAGATGGAAAGCCTGTCGCGCGAGCTGTCGAAATGCAAGGACGTGCTTTATCTCGGCCGCGGCACCAGCTTCCCGCTCGCCATGGAAGGCGCGCTGAAGCTCAAGGAAATCTCCTATATTCACGCCGAAGGCTATGCCGCCGGCGAATTGAAGCACGGGCCGATCGCGCTGATCGACGAGAACATGCCTGTCATCGTCATTGCCCCCTTCGACCGTTTCTTCGAAAAGACCGTCTCGAACATGCAGGAGGTCGCAGCCCGCGGCGGCCGCATCATCTTCATAACCGACGAGGCCGGTGCGAGCGCCTCGAAACTGCCGACCATGGCGACGATCACCCTGCCTGTGGTCGACGAAATCATCGCACCGATGATCTTCTCGCTGCCGATCCAGCTGCTCGCCTATCACACCGCCGTCTTCATGGGCACGGATGTCGATCAGCCGCGCAATCTGGCGAAATCCGTGACCGTGGAATAAGCCCGCAACGACCTGATCTTCGCGCCGAAACATATTGTGCGACGCCCCGAATTCTGGCAGTTTTACCAGGCGGACAAGGGGGAAGGGCCGGCGTTCCGGCCTGTCCAGGACCGAGATGGAGTTCATCAGGCGAGATGACCGACAACACCCCCAGAATGCCGGTCGCGACCCGGCTGAGGAATAATTTTCTTGCAGGCCTGATTATCTGCGCGCCGATCGCGATTACCATCTGGCTGACCTGGACCTTCATCCACTGGTCGGATAGCTGGGTCAGGCCCTATATTCCGGCGCGCTGGAATCCGGAAAGCTACCTCAATTTCGCCATTCCCGGATTCGGCCTGCTGACCGCCGTCGTGCTGATCACCGTTGTCGGCTTCCTCGGCAAGAACCTCATCGGACAGAGCATCGTTCGTTTCGGCGAATCGGTCGTTCAGCGCATGCCGCTGGTGCGCACCGTCTACAGAAGCGTGAAGCAGATTTTCGAAACCGTGCTGAAGGAACAGGCGAACTCCTTCAAGAAGGTCGGCCTCATCGAATATCCCAGTCCCGGCCTCTGGGCGCTGGTCTTCATCGCCACCGACGCCAAGGGCGAGATCGCGTCGAAGTTCAACGACATGGGTCAGGATATGGTCGCCGTCTTCCTGCCGCCGACGCCGGTGCCGACGGCGGGTTTCCTGGTCTTCGTGCCCCGCGAAAAGATCGTCCTTCTCGACATGAGCCCGGAAGACGCCGCCAAGTTCCTGATCTCGGGCGGACTCGTCGCCCCCGAGCACAAGCCTTCCGAACCGAAGCAGAAGCATCTGCCGCGGCCGAAGCCCGTAGCGGTTTCCAAGGCGGATTGATGCATGTCGCCCAAAAGTGTTTGGCGGTTTTGGGATAACGACATGCATGGAAGGAAGATTAAAGTGCGCCGCGGCGCGCTTTATCCAGCTCTCAAGAACCGGATCGCCTCGTCGCGACGGAAGAGATAGAGCAGGGTGCGGATCGCCGTTCCTCTGTCGCCGGTGAGCTCCGGATCGCGCTCGATCAGATAGGCGGCATCCTTGCGGGCGATTTCCAGGAGGTCGGCATGCGCCTCGAGGCTGGCGATGCGAAAGCCCGGCGTGCCGGACTGGCGCGTGCCGAGCAGCTCGCCTTCACCGCGCAATTTCAAGTCTTCCTCGGCGATGCGAAAACCGTCTTCGGTCTCGCGCATGATCGAAAGCCTGGCGTGGCCGGTTTCGCCGAGCGGGCCCTTGTAGAGCAGGATGCAGGTCGAAGCCTCGTCGCCGCGCCCCACGCGGCCGCGCAACTGGTGCAATTGCGCCAGGCCGAAGCGCTCGGCATGTTCGATCACCATGATCGTCGCATCCGGCACGTCGACGCCGACCTCGACGACGGTGGTGGCGACCAGAAGCCGGGTCTCGCCGTTCTTGAACGCCATCATCGCCGCATCTTTTTCCGGCCCGCTCATCCGGCCATGGATGAGGCCGATATCGGGGCCGAGCGTGGCAACAAGTGTTGCATGCCGCTCCTCGGCCGACATCAGGTCGAGCTGCTCGGATTCCTCGACCAGCGGGCAGATCCAGTAGGCTTTCTTGCCCTCGGCAAGGGCACCCTGCAGCCGCCCGACGATTTCGCCTGTCCTTTCCATCGGCACGGTGATCGTCTGGATCGGCTTGCGGCCGGCCGGCTTCTCAGTGAGCTTGGAGACGTCCATGTCACCGAAAGCGGCAAGCACCAGCGTACGCGGGATCGGTGTCGCCGTCATCACCAGCATGTGCGGCGAGATGCCCTTGGCAGTCAATCTCAAGCGCTGATGCACGCCGAAACGGTGCTGCTCGTCGACGACGGCCAGCATCAGCTTGGCGTAAGCGACGCTGTCCTGGAACAGCGCATGCGTGCCGATGACGATCTGTGCGGCGCCCGAGGCAATGCGTTCGAGGATCTCCTCCCGTTCGCGCCCCTTGGTGCGGCCGGTCAGGACCTCGATGCCGAGGCCGGCGGAGGCAGCGAATTTCGAGATCGTCGCGTGGTGCTGCCGCGCCAGAATTTCGGTCGGCGCCATCAGCACGGCCTGGCCGCCGCTTTCGATCACCGCCGCCATCGCCATCAGCGCCACCAGCGTCTTGCCGGAACCGACATCACCTTGCAGCAGCCGCAGCATGCGCTCGGCGCCTGCCATGTCCTTCAAAACCTCGGCGATCGCCACGTTCTGGCTAGATGTGAGCGAGAAGGGCAGGGACTTCAGGATCTTGGCGCTGACTTTGCCCGTCGCCTGCACCGGCTGGCCCGCCACCTTGCGCAGCCTCTGGCGCACCAGGCTCAGCGATAGCTGGCCGGCGAGAAACTCGTCATAAGCAAGCCGCCGTCGTGCGGGGGCCTGCGGATCGATATCGGCGGGGTCGCGCGGCTCGTGCAGCATGTGGAAACTGTCGCGGATCGACGGCAGGCCTTGCTTCTGCGCCAGCGCCGGGTCGATCCATTCCGGCAGCTCGGGAAAACGCGGCAGGGCGGCATCGATGATCTTGCGCAATGTCTTCGGCGAGAGCCCTGCCGTGAGCGGATAGATCGGCTCGACCAGCGGCAGGTTCTCCGCCTCGTCAGCCCTGACGATGTAGTCCGGATGCACCATCGAGGCGCGGCCGTTGAACCAGTCGACCTTGCCGCTGACCGTCACCTCGGCATCGACAGGCAGCTGTTTTTCCAGCCAGGCTGCCTGGCCGCGGAAGAAGACCAGCGTCAATTCGCCGGTCTCGTCATGCAGAAAGACCCGGTAGGGCACATTGCTCTTGCCACGCTGCGGCACCTGGTGGCGATCGACGCGGGCGGTGATCGTGACGATCGCGCCCTGCGGCGCGCGGGCGATCCCCGGCTGATTGCGCCGGTCGATCAGCGAAAAGGGCGCATGGAAGAGGAGGTCGATGACCCGACAATCCTCCGCCGTCTCGCGCCCGAGCAGCTTGATCAGCAGCTCGGCGATCTTCGGGCCGACGCCAGGAAGGCCCGAAATGGGAGAAAACAAAGGATCGAGAATGGCGGGGCGCATGCGGCCAAAATGCGATGAACAATGCGGCCTTGGCAAGGCTGACAAGCCGCTTTCCAGGGTCTATAGAGGCGCATCAACAGGAAGGTAATGCCATGACAGGTGTCACGCTCACGAGTGCCGGTCTCGACCCGCGCCGCCGCCGGATCCTTTTCCGCTGCTGGCATCGCGGCATCCGCGAGATGGATCTGGTCTTCGGCCAGTTCGCCGAAGCCGAGATCGCGACGCTTTCGGAAGCCGAGCTCGACGAGTTCGAGACGATCATGGCTGAGGAAGACAATGACCTAGTCCGCTGGATCATGGGAACATGGCCTGTTCCCGAGCGTTTCCAGACACCGATCTTTGCCCGCCTTGCCGCCTATACGCCCGATTTCGACAAGCCCCTCAGGACGCCGGAATGATCCCTGGTTTTGATGCCAAGAAGCTTGCGGCCATTGCCGAGCCGCTGACGATCGGCAATGTGCCTGTCGGCCTCGAACCGCTGCTGCTGGCCGAACTCGCCCGGGCGGGAGAGCCGGTTGCCTATGTCATATCAGACGGCCACCGCATGGCCGATCTCGAGCAGATGCTGGGCTTCGTCGCCCCCGATATTCCGGTTCTCACCCTGCCGGCTTGGGACTGTCTGCCCTATGACCGCGTTTCGCCGAGCGCCGATACCTCGGCCCGCCGGCTTGCCGCACTCGGTGGCCTCATCGCCCATCGGAAGAAGCCGCATGCGGCGATCGTGCTCGTCACCGCCAATGCCATGCTGCAGAAGGTGGCGCCCCAGGATGTGATCGAAAGTCTGAGCTTTTCGGCCCGTCCCGGCAATCAGTTGCGCATGGACGATCTTGCCGGGCGCCTGGAGCGCAACGGCTTCGACCGCGTCGCAACCGTTCGCGAGGTCGGCGAATATGCCGTGCGCGGCGGCATTCTCGACGTCTTCGTGCCGGGTTCTGAAGAACCGGTCCGCCTCGATTTCTTCGGCGATACGCTGGAATCGATCCGCAGCTTCGATCCGGCCAGCCAGCGCACGACCGGCCAGGTGCGCTCCCTCGATCTCAATCCGATGAGCGAGGTGACGCTGACGCCGGATACGATCAGCCGCTTTCGCAAGAATTATCTCTCGGCTTTCGGCGCGACGACGCGAGACGACGCGCTCTATCTCGCCGTCTCCGAAGGCCGCCGTTATCCGGGCATGGAGCACTGGCTGCCGCTCTTCTACGAGAAGCTCGATACCGTCTTCGATTATCTCAGCGGCTTCCGTGTCGTCACTGACAACACGGTGCGTGAGGCAGCCGAGGAGCGCTCCAAGCTGGTTTTCGATTATTACGACGCCCGGCTGAATTCCGCTCAGCCGGCCAAGGGCCAGATGGCGCAGGGCACGCCGTACAAGCCGGTGACGCCGGGCCAGCTTTATCTCGACAGCAAGCTTTTCGCCAAAACCCTCGACGCGCTCGGCGCGATCCGCATCAGCCCCTTCAACGAAATCGAAGGCGAGGCGCGCCGCGTCGTCAATATCGAGGCCCGCCAAGGCCAGCGCTGGGCTCGCTCGAATGCCGAAGGCGGCGGCGATGCCGAGCGCATCAACATTTTCGACGTCGTCGTCAAACATATTGCCGACCGCCGCGCTGCCGGCGCGAAGGTGCTGGTCACCGCCTGGACTGAAGGCTCGCTGGAGCGCCTGCTGCAGGTGCTGAACGAACACGGCCTGGAAAAGGTCAAGCCGATCGAGGCGCTGAAGGATCTCGGTTCGCTGGCGAAAGGCGAGGCGGCCGCCGCGGTGCTCAATCTCGAATCCGGATTCGAGGCGGGCGATCTCGTCGTCATCGGCGAGCAGGATATTCTCGGCGACCGCATGGTGCGGCGCTCCAAGCGCCGCAAGCGCGCCGCCGATTTCATCGCCGAGGTTGCCGGCCTCGACGAGGGCTCGATCGTCGTCCACGCCGAACACGGTATCGGCCGCTTCATCGGGCTGAAGACCATCGAGGCCGCGGGCGCGCTGCATGCCTGCCTCGAACTGCAATATGCCGACGAGGCGAAACTCTTCCTGCCGGTCGAAAACATCGATCTTCTCTCGCGATACGGTGGCGAGGGTACCGAGGCGCAGCTCGACAAGCTCGGCGGCGGCGCCTGGCAGATGCGCAAGGCCAAGCTGAAGAAGCGCCTGCTCGACATGGCCGATGCGCTGATCCGCATCGCCGCCGAGCGGCTGACGCGCCACGCGCCTGTTCTGACGACGCCGGACGGCCTCTACGACGAATTTGCCGCCCGCTTCCCCTATGATGAGACCGAGGACCAGGACAACGCCATCGACGCCGTCCGCTCCGATCTCGGCGCCGGCCGGCCGATGGACCGTCTCGTCTGCGGCGACGTCGGCTTCGGCAAGACGGAAGTGGCGTTGCGCGCCGCCTTCGTCGCCGCGATGAACGGCGTCCAGGTTGCCATCGTCGTGCCGACGACACTACTCTCCCGCCAGCATTTCAAGACCTTTTCCGAGCGGTTCCGCGGCCTGCCGGTGCGCATCCAGCAGGCCTCACGCCTGGTTGGTGCCAAGGAGCTGGCGCTGACCAAGAAGGAAGTCGCCGAAGGCAAGACCGATATCGTCGTCGGCACGCATGCGCTGCTCGGCGCCGGCATCAAATTCGCCAATCTCGGCCTGCTCGTCATCGATGAGGAGCAGCATTTCGGCGTCAAGCACAAGGAGCGGCTGAAGGAGCTGAAGAGCGACGTGCATGTGCTGACACTGTCGGCGACGCCGATCCCGCGCACACTGCAGCTGGCCATGACCGGGGTGCGCGAATTGTCGCTGATCACCACACCGCCGGTCGACCGCATGGCGGTGCGCACCTTCATCTCGCCCTTCGACAGCCTGGTCATCCGCGAGACGCTGATGCGCGAGCACTATCGCGGCGGCCAGAGCTTCTATGTCTGCCCGCGGCTGGCCGATCTCGCCGATGTGCATGCCTTCCTGCAGTCCGACGTGCCGGAGCTGAAGGTCGCCGTCGCCCACGGCCAAATGCCGGCCGGCGAACTCGAAGACATCATGAACGCCTTCTATGAAGGCCGCTACGACGTGCTGTTGTCCACAACCATCGTCGAATCCGGCCTCGACGTGCCGACAGCCAACACGCTGATCGTCCACCGTGCCGATATGTTCGGTCTTGCCCAGCTCTATCAGCTGCGCGGCCGCGTCGGCCGCTCGAAGGTGCGCGCTTTCGCGCTCTTTACCCTGCCTGTGAATAAGGTGCTGACGGCGACGGCAGACCGGCGGCTGAAAGTGCTGCAGTCGTTGGATACACTCGGTGCTGGTTTCCAGCTCGCCAGCCACGATCTCGATATCCGCGGCGCCGGCAACCTGCTCGGCGAGGAGCAGTCCGGCCACATCAAGGAGGTCGGCTTCGAACTCTACCAGCAGATGCTGGAAGAGGCGGTCGCCGAGGTCAAGGGTGTCGACGAGATCCACGACACCGGCTGGTCGCCGCAAATCTCCGTCGGCACGACCGTGATGATCCCTGAGGGCTACGTCCCCGACCTGCATCTGCGCATGGCGCTTTACCGCCGCCTCGGCGAAATCACCGAACTCAAGGAAATCGACGGCTTCGGCGCCGAGATGATCGACCGTTTCGGCCCGATGCCGATCGAGGTCCAGCATCTCCTGAAGATCGTTTACATCAAGTCCCTCTGCCGCACCGCCAATGTCGAAAAGCTCGATGCCGGCCCGAAGGGCGTCGTCGTGCAGTTCCGCAACAAGGAATTCCCCAACCCGGCCAACCTTGTCGGCTATATCGGCAAGCAGGGCGCCATGGCGAAGATCCGCCCCGACCACAGCCTGTTCCTGACTCGCGACCTGCCGACCCCGGAAAAGCGCTTGCAGGGCGCTGCTGTTATCATGACGCAGCTGGCCGAGATGGCGAAATAAACAAAGGGAGACTGAGATGGCGACATACGGCGCGACGATCGCCTGGCAGCGCAACGGCGAGACCTTCACCGACAATCGCTACAGCCGTGCCCATCGCTGGACCTTCGACGGCGGCATTGAGCTGCGTGCATCCTCGTCGGCCCACGTCGTTCCGCTGCCTTATTCGGCCGAGGACGCCGTCGATCCGGAGGAGGCGTTCGTCGCCTCGCTCTCCAGCTGCCACATGCTCTGGTTCCTGTCGATCGCCGCAAAACGGCGCTTCTGCGTCGACAGCTACACCGACGCCGCCGAGGGCGTCATGGAAAAGAATGGCGAAGGCCGCCTTGCCATGACCGTGGTGACGTTGAAGCCGCATGTCGTCTTCAGCGGCGAGAGACAGCCCTCGTTAAGCGAACTCGAAAACCTGCACCATCACGCCCACGATGAATGTTTCATCGCCAATTCGGTGACGACTGAGGTGCGTTGCGTTCCGGTTCTGGGGTAAAGCGGGACCATTTCAGGCCATGCCGCCGGTCAGTTGAGTCCCGATCGCGCCTCGGCCTTTGCCTTGGCGATATCGCGCAGCGCATTCGCCAGCACATCGGGTGTCTGCGCGCCGCTGACGGCATATTGCTGGTCGAAGATGAAGAACGGCACGCCGTTGACGCCCATCTCCTGCGCCGCCTTGATCTCGGCGACGATCAAATCGCGATCGGCATCGGAGGCAAGCAGCGAGGCGATGACCGAGCGGTCGAGGCCGGCCTTTTCCGCGATGTCGAGCAGCACCGCGTGGTCGCCGACATTGCGGCCATCCTCGAAATTCGCCTTGAACAGGGCGTCAACCACCTTGTCCTGCTTCTCGCGTCCTTCGATCATCGCCCAGTGGATCAGCCGATGCGCATCGAGCGTGTTCGGGCCGATATTGATCGCCTCGAAATCGAAGGCGATTCCGACCTCGCGGCCCAAATCGGTCAGCATCTTGTGTGCCTGCGCCACGCGCTCCTCGCCGCCAAGCTTCTCAGCCAGCGCCTTCTTTTGGTCGACGCCCTCTTTGGGATAGTCGGGATTGAGCCGATACGGCCGCCAGTTGATGTCGACGCCGATTTCGTCCTGCACCTCGGCGATGGCGAGTTCCAGCCGCGCCTTGCCGAGATAGCACCAGGGGCAGACGACATCCGAGACGACGTCGATGGTGATACGCTCCATGATGATTTTCCTTATTTTGTGCGTCTCCGAAGGGAGACATAAAGGCCGGGTGGTTCGGCTGCATCTACTGCGCGCTTGTATCCCACCATACAGGCAGCTGATAGCCATTGAGCGGCACGCTGTCGGGACGGCCGATGCGCTTGCTATGGGCCACCCATTGCTGGTCGATATGGTAGAGCGGCAGCACGTAGTGGCCGGAAAGTAGCAGCCGATCGTAGGAGCGCACCGCCGCGGTGAAATCCTCAGCCGAGCGCGCCCTGAGCAGGTGGTCGATCAGCGTGTCGATGTCGGGATCATTGGCGCCGGCAAAGCTGTCCGTACCCTCGCGCGTGCGCGCAGCCGAAGACCAGCGGCCGAGCTGTTCGTTTCCGGGCGACAGCGACGAGGTGTAGGACTTCATGATCATATCGTAGTCGAAACTGTTCGTTCGGCTCTGATACTGCGAATCGTCGACGGTGCGGATCGAAGCGGCGATGCCGATTGTCTGCAGCGAACGCTGATAGGCGATGGCGAGTTTCTCCTGATCGGCATTCTGCGTCATGATCTCGAAGGCGAGCTGGCGGCCGGAGGCATCCAGCATTTTGCCGCCCTGGATCGTATAACCGCCCTGTTTCAACAACCCGACGGCTTGCTTCAGCACATCGCGGTCGCGGCCGGAACCGTCGGTGACCGGCAGCTTGTAGGTGCCATCGAGAATCGCGGGTGCGATTTTGTCCTTGATCGGTCCGAGCAGCGCGAGCTCGGCCGCATTGGCGGAAACGCCGAAACTCGAAAGCTCGGAATTCTGCCAGAAACTCTGCGTGCGTTTATAGGCGCCGGAATAAAGATTCTTGTTTGCCCATTCGAAATCGAACACCAGCGACAGGCCCTCGCGCACCTTGGGATCGGCAAATATCTGCCGGCGCGTGTTGAACACGAAGCCGAGCATGCCGCTCGGAAGTTTCGGCGTGAATACGTCCTTGACGACGGCGCCAGAAGTGACCGCGGGGAAATTATAGGCGTTGGCCCAATGGCCGGGATTGCCGTCGGGATAGACGTCGACATCGCCCTTCTTGAAGGCCTCGAACAGCGTCGTGTCCTGCAGGAAATACTGGACGGTGATCTGATCGTAATTGTCGGTGCCGACCTTGGAGGGAATGTCCTTGCCCCAGTAATTCGGGTCGCGCTCATAGGTGATGCTCTCACCTGGTTTGACCGTCTTCACCTTGTAGGGACCGGAGCCCACCGGCGGTGTCAGCGACGAACGGTCGAAGGTTTCCGGATCGATCGCATGTTTCGGCAGCACCGGGAAAAGACCGAAAATCAGTGGCGTCTCGCGGTCGGCCTTGTCATTGAAGGTGAATCGCACGCTGTTTTCGCCGACCTTTTCCATCTTGGCGACGACGTTGAGGCGGTTGGCGAAGGGCACGCGGCCCTTGTCGCGCATCAGTTCAAAGGTGAACATCACGTCCTCAGGCGTCACCGGCTGGCCATCGGCCCATTTCGCCTTCGGATTGAGGTTGAACTGGATGAAACTCCTGTCCTCGTCCCATTCCACAGTCTCGGCCAGCAGGCCGTAGAGCGTGAAAGGCTCGTCCCTGGAGCGCTGCATCAGCGATTCGTAGACGAGATTGCCATATTCCGGATCCCACATGCCACGCGCCGTCGTGCGCATGCTTTTCAGGATGAACGGGTTAAGGCTGTCGAACGTGCCGACGACGCCATAGGTGATCTTGCCGCCCTTCTTCACGTCGGGATTGACGTAAGGGAAGTGTTTGTAATCAGCCGGCAAGGCCGGTTCGCCATGCATCGCGATGCCATGCAGCGGCTCGGCGGCAACAGCGCCGCACAGCAGCGAGAGGACGAAGGGGACGACGATCCGGAGCATTCGGCAATCCTTGCGGCCACGAAAACGGGCATGATTCACCGCGGAGATTATCATGGGGTCGAGCGATTCCAACACGAAGCGGCGATTTCTTTGGCATCGCGACGAAATGCTCCTCAAATGGCCAAAGAAAAGCTGGATATCTTGAACGCTGCGATGTAACAGGTGAACCCGAAGTTTCGGGGTCATGCATTTGCCTTATTTTTTTAAGAGGTGGGTGCCGAACGACCCGAGGTTGGGGCGGCAAGTCGCTGTCTCGAACGGATATCAGGAGACGGAATTCGTTATGATGTTCAAGTCTGAAAAGAAAATGCGGGCAGCGCTGTCCGTTCTGGCAGTGATGTTCGGCGCCGCTTCGGCTCCGATCTCCTCCTTCGCACAGGATGCTGCGGCACAGGCTCCGGCCGAGGGCCAGGCGCAGGCCGCCGGCGCGCCCAAGCTCGGCTGGTACAAGACCTGCAGCAAGCAGGAAGACAACGACATCTGTGTTGTCCAGAACTTGATTCTCGCCAATGGCGGCCAGCTTGTCACGGCCGTTGGCCTGATCTCGGTCTCCGGCAAGATCAACCGTAAGCTCCTGCAGGTGTCTGTTCCCACGGCACGCCTGATCCCCCCGGGCATCATCATGCAGATCGACGGCGGCAAGGGCCAGAAGCTCGACTACGCCGTCTGCCTCCCGGATAAGTGCACGGCTGAAATTCCGCTGACCGACGCGATGATCGCCAGCCTCAAGAAGGGCAGCGACGTGATCTTCACGTCAATCAACTTCCGCCGCGCCCCGAACCCGATCAAGATTTCGCTCGAAGGCTTCACCGGCGCTTATGACGGCGAACCGGTTTCCGAATCGAAGCTCGCTGAAAGCCAGCGCAGCTTGCAGGAAGGCATGCAGAAGAAGGCCGAGGAGGCCCGCAAGAAGCTGGAAGACGCCCAGAAGGCTGCCAAGGCGCAGTAATCCTGCCGCCGCCATATCGAATAGAAACCCGGCTTCGTGCCGGGTTTTTTTGTGTCAAAAGAAAAGGCCTCGCTGGGAGAGGCGAGGCCTTGTTGTTTGATCGGCGCCTTTGATTTAGTGGGCGAAGCTCATCTTGGGTTTGAACTGCCCTGACGGGGCCTGATCGAAAATCTGGTAGATCTGTGGGTTGCGAAGCGGCGTGCCGCTTTCGTCGTTCATCAGGTTCTGCTCGGAGACATAAGCGACATATTCGCTTTCGTCATTTTCGGCGAGCAGGTGATAGAAGGGCTGGTCTCTGCTCGGGCGCACCTCGGCCGGAATGGAATTCCACCATTCCTCCGTATTCGCGAACTCCGGATCAACGTCGAAGATGACGCCGCGAAACGGGAAAACCTTGTGCCGGACCACTTCGCCGATACTGAACTTTGCTACTCTTTCTTTCATGGTACGACTTCCTTTCATCACCAAATCTGGTGATTGGTGCCGCGCAAATCAAGATTTTTGCGCAAGCGCGTCACATGAACGTCATATCCTCCAGCTGGCGTCCATGACCCTGGGAGGGGAAAGCCCCGGCAGTCCGGGGCTTTCCGTGTTCAGGCCGATCAGGCCGAATAGTACATGTCGTATTCGACAGGATGCGGCGTCATTTCGAAACGCATCACCTCTGCCATCTTCAGTTCGATGAAGGCATCGATCTGGTCGTCGTCGAACACGCCGCCGGCCGTCAGGAACTTGCGGTCCTTGTCGAGACTTTCGAGGGCTTCACGCAACGAGCCGCAGACGGTCGGAATCTTCTTCAATTCCTTCGGCGGCAGGTCGTAGAGATCCTTGTCCATGGCCTTGCCGGGATGGATCTTGTTCTTGATGCCGTCGAGGCCGGCCATCAGCATGGCGGCGAAGGCGAGATAGGGGTTGGCGGTCGGATCCGGGAAACGGACTTCGACGCGCTTGGCCTTCGGGTTGGTGCCGAACGGAATGCGGCAGGAGGCTGAGCGGTTGCGGGCCGAATAGGCAAGCAGAACCGGTGCCTCATAGCCCGGGACGAGACGCTTGTAGGAGTTCGTCGACGGATTGGTGAAGGCGTTGATCGCCTTGGCATGCTTGATGATGCCGCCGATGTAGTAGAGGCAGCTCTCGGAAAGACCGGCATATTCGTCGCCGGCAAAGGTCGGCTTGCCGCCCTTCCAGATCGACTGGTGCACGTGCATGCCCGAGCCGTTGTCGCCGAAGATCGGCTTCGGCATGAAGGTCGCCGTCTTACCATAGGCATTGGCCACCTGGTGCACGACGTATTTGTAGATCTGCATCTTGTCGGCGTTGCGCACCAGCGTGTCGAACTTGATACCGAGTTCGTGCTGGGCGGCGGCGACTTCATGGTGATGCTTTTCGACGACGACGCCC
Source organism: Rhizobium redzepovicii (assembly GCF_019793435.1). Lineage (GTDB taxonomy): Bacteria > Pseudomonadota > Alphaproteobacteria > Rhizobiales > Rhizobiaceae > Rhizobium > Rhizobium redzepovicii. Next base: position 33,468 of record NZ_JAILYH010000017.1, read on the forward strand.
ATTTCGGATAGAACGGTCAGCATTTCCGAACGCATGTCCTGGGCGCTGTCAACAGGCGGAACCGGGAAATAGCCGCCCTTGACGCGCGGGCGATGGCCGAGGTTGCCGGTTTCGTAATCGGTGTCGTCATTCGACGGAAGTTCGGTCGAATCGAGCTTGAAGCCGGTATTGTAAGGATCGGCCTTATATTTGACGTCGTCGAAGACGAAGAATTCGGCCTCCGGGCCGACGAAGATCGTATCGCCGATGCCCGATGCCTTGAGATAGGCTTCGGCCTTCTTGGCGGTGCCGCGCGGATCGCGGTTATAAGCTTCGCCGGATACCGGATCGAGAATATCGCAGACGATGACCATGGTCGACTGAGCGAAGAACGGGTCCATATGCACCGTCTCGGTATCGGGCATCAGCACCATGTCAGACTCGTTGATGGCCTTCCAGCCGCCGATCGAGGAGCCGTCGAACATCACGCCGTCAGCGAACATGTCCTCGTCGACGCAGACAACGTCCATCGTCACATGCTGCAGCTTGCCCTTCGGGTCGGTGAAGCGCAGATCGACGAACTTTACGTCGTTCTCCTTGATCTGCTTCAGAATTTCGCTTGCGGTCGCCATTAAATACCTTCCTCCGATTTACGATGACAATACATGGCTGCGCTGACCGTATCGAACTTTGCGCGCTTGGCAAAGTGGGTCAGATGGCGTCGATGCCGGTCTCGCCGGTGCGGATACGGATAACCTCTTCGACGTTGGAGACGAAGATTTTTCCGTCGCCGATGCGGCCTGTCTGCGCCGCCTTGCGGATCGCGTCGATGACGGCTTCCGCGTTCTCATCGGCCAGCACCACTTCGACTTTCACCTTCGGCAGGAAATCGACGACGTATTCTGCTCCGCGGTAAAGTTCCGTGTGACCCTTCTGACGGCCGAAGCCCTTGGCTTCCGTGACCGTGATACCTTGCAGGCCGACTTCCTGAAGAGCTTCCTTCACTTCGTCCAGCTTGAAAGGCTTAATGATCGCTTCGATCTTTTTCATGAGAAAATGTCTCTCCGCTTCTCCCGTTATGGCAGGAATTTTCCCGCTCGCCGGATATGATGCAGATATCGTGCCAGTTTGAAATCCGTCTTGTTAAAAAAATCCACGGATTTTGCCGAAACCGCCGCATTTGCCGAGAGTCTGATGTCGATTTGGTGACAAAACAGTCGCGAAACTCCACCCTTCGATCAAAATCATATCGAAAATCCGAAAAAACTCATGTTTAAGGAGTCCTGCAAGTGCGTCCGTGCAAGATGAAAAGATAGGCAAATGCACAAAATTGGTTCCTTTCTTTATCATTTCAGGCGGTTGTTTTTTAGGCGTTTTTCGATTGAATAGGCCGATGAGCCACCAACTGTCCGACCTTCTTCTCACTCCTGCCGAGATGGCCGCCGTCGACACCGCTGCAGCCGCAGCCGGTATCGATTCTTTTGGCCTGATGGAAAGGGCAGGTGCGGCGGTTGCGGCTGCAGCCCTGCGCCTTCATCCCGGAGCCTTGCGCTTCGTCGTGCTCTGCGGGCCGGGCAACAATGGTGGCGACGCCTATGTCGCCGCACGACATCTGCAGGAGGGCGGGGCTCCAATGGCGCTCTTCCATCTTGGTGATCCCTCCAGGCTGAAGGGCGATGCGGCCCGCGCGAAAGCCGGATGCGCGTTGCGGGGAGAACCGCTCCACCTCTATAGTCCCAAAAGCGGCGACGTCGTTATAGACGGCCTGTTCGGTGCGGGGCTTAGCCGAGAGGTGCCGGCCGATGCCCGCACTGTGATCGAGCGGATTGCCGAGGCCGGTCTCCCCGTGCTTGCCATCGACCTGCCCTCCGGCCTGGACGGCCGTACCGGCCGGGTGCTGGGAGCCGCCTTCCGGGCCAGCAACACCATCACCTTCATGACCCGCAAACCCGGCCATCTGCTGATGCCGGGCAGGGAGCTGTGCGGTGAGTTGGAGGTCTTCGATATCGGCATTCCCGCCCGCATCATTAGGGCCGAGGCGAGCGGCGTCATCGCCGAGAACAGGCCGGATGCCTGGAAGGGTGTGCTGCCCACCGAGCAGCTGGAAACCCACAAATACAAGCGCGGCCATCTGGTCGTCTTCTCAGGCGAGGCCGATAAGACGGGCGCCGCGCGCATGTCGGCGATCTCGGGCCTGAAGGCGGGGGCCGGCCTGGTGACGATCGCGGCCCCTCATGCGGCGATAGCCGCCAATGCTGCGCATCTCACCGCCGTCATGCTGCATGCGATCGACGATGCGGCCGATCTCGAAGACTGGCTCACCGACAAGCGGCTGCAGACCTTCGTTCTCGGCCCTGGTTTCGGCATCGGCGCCAGGGCGCGCGCTTTCGTCTCGGCGCTCGCCGAACGCCGGCTGGTGCTCGATGCCGACGGCATCTCCTCGTTCAAGGACGATCCGCAACAGCTTTTCGAACTTTTCGGCGGTGAGCCGCGCCTGGTGCTGACGCCGCATGAGGGCGAATTTTCGCGGCTCTTTCCCGATATCGGCGGCGACGATGCGCTGGGGAAGGTGGACAAGGCCTTAGCCGCAGCCCGCCGCGCCAACGCCGCGATCGTCTATAAAGGCGCCGATACCGTCATCGCCGCGCCGGACGGCCGCGCGCTGATCAATACCAATGCACCTGCCTGGCTTGCCACCGCCGGCTCCGGCGACGTGCTCGCCGGCATCATCGGCGGATTGCTCGCCCAGGGCCTGCCAGTCTTCGAGGCCGCGGCCGCCGGCGTCTGGCTGCATGGAGAGGCCGCCCACCGTGCCGGCAAGGGGCTGACGGCGGAAGACCTCGCGGCTCACGTCTTGCCACTTTAGCCCGGTCGGCGCATAGCCACTCCGAGCTCCGGGCTGGCTTACTTCGCCAGCAGTTTCTGCAGGGCCATCGCCCCATGCGGCGCATTGACCTTGCCCTCATGGATCATGAAGGCGAAAACGTCGCGCGGCTCGGCCTTGACCTTGCGATCCCCGTCGATCAGCGGCAGATCGTCAGGAACCTTGCCTTCGGCCCAGGTCTCGAGCCGGTCCGCCCAGGCCTTCAGGTCCTTGTCGGGGTAGCAGGTTGCAATATCGTCCGATCCTTTCTGCAGCCTGGCATAGACGAAATCGGCCGTGACGTCGGCGATCATCGGATATTCGAAATGTTCGGCGCAGACAGGCGCCACGCCGTATTTGGCAAGCAGCGCCACGAACTCCGGCACCTTGAAGGAATCATGGCGTACCTCGACCACGTGGCGAAGCGCCAGCCCATCCTGCTTTTCCGGCAGCAGCTTCAGGAAGGCCTCGAAATCGTCCGGATCGAATTTCTTCGTCGGCGCGAACTGCCAGAGCAGCGGTCCGAGATGATCGCCAAGCTCGCTGATTCCGGATGACAGAAAGCGTTCCATCGATTCACCGGCTTCGGCCAGCACTCGCCGATTGGTGACGAACCGGGTCGCCTTGAGTGAAAAGATGAAACCGTCGGGCACGTCGGCTGCCCATTTGGCAAAGACCGCCGGCTTCTGGGTGCTGTAATAGGTGCCGTTGACCTCGATGACATTCAGCTGGCGGCTGGCATAGTTCAACTCGTCCTTCTGTTTCAGGTCATCGGGAAAGAAATGCCCGCGCCAGGGCTCGAAGGTCCAGCCGCCGATGCCGGTGCGGATAGTGCCGGATTTCGTCATGTCGTCCTCCCCATTCGCAGCCGCTCAGGCTGCGTTGATCTGTTTCGCCATGTCAACGAGGGTCCATCCTGGCCGAGAAGGGTTCGGCCGGCGACCAGTTTCCTGAAACCCGAAGGCGCTATAAAGCGCGATATTCCGCTCCATGAGCGCATTCGTATAAAGCCGGATCTGCGGCTGCGCCCATTCGCGCGCTTTGGCTTCTAGCCAATGGAGCATCGCCAACCCATGCCCGCCACCTTGAAAGGCCGGTGACACCGCGATGCTGAACAGCAAGAGGTGATCCGAATGCCGCTTGACGACCACCAGGCCGGCCGTTTCGCCGCCGACCTCGCGCAGCCAGACCTCGCCGCGTTCGATTCGCGGCGTATAGTCTTCCGTCACCGGGATCGGCGGAGCGCCGAAGAGCTCGGTATACGGCCGATAGGCGGCTGCCGTCAGCGTCGCGACCCTTTCCAGATCATCGGGCGACGCCGGCCTCATCGTCATTCCGCCGCAACCGCCTTCTTCGCCGGCCGCCGTTCCAGCAATTCCTTGAGGAACTGCCCGGTGTAGGAGCGCTTTTCCTTGACGATCGCCTCGGGCGTGCCGAAAGCCACGATCTCGCCGCCGCCATCGCCGCCCTCGGGGCCGAAATCGAGCACCCAGTCGGCCGTCTTGATCACCTCGAGATTGTGCTCGATTACCACAACAGAATTGCCCTGGTTGACCAGTTCGTGCAGCATTTCGAGCAGCTTGGCGACGTCGTGGAAATGCAGGCCGGTCGTCGGTTCGTCTAGAATGTAGAGCGTGCGTCCCGTCGAGCGCTTCGACAATTCCTTAGCGAGCTTGACGCGTTGCGCCTCGCCGCCGGAAAGCGTGTTCGCCTGCTGGCCGACCTTGATGTAACCGAGACCGACATCCTTCAGCGCCTGCAGCTTGTCGCGCACTGCCGGCACCGCCGCGAAGAAATCGACGCCTTCCTCTACCGTCATGTCGAGCACGTCGGCGATCGACTTCTGCTTGAAAGTGACGTCGAGCGTCTCGCGATTGTATCGTTTTCCGTGGCAGACGTCGCAGGTGACGTAGACATCGGGCAGGAAGTGCATTTCGATCTTGATGACGCCGTCGCCCTGGCAGGCCTCGCAGCGTCCGCCCTTGACGTTGAAGGAGAAGCGGCCCGGCTGGTAGCCGCGTGCTTTTGCTTCCGGCAGGCCGGCGAACCAGTCGCGGATCGGCGTGAAGGCGCCGGTATAGGTCGCCGGGTTCGAGCGCGGCGTGCGGCCGATCGGCGACTGATCGATATCGATCACCTTGTCGATATGCTCGAAGCCGTCGATGCGGTCGTGGTCGGCGGGGTTTTCGCGTGCGCCCATGACGCGGCGTGCTGCCGATTTATAGAGCGTCTCGATCAGGAAGGTGGATTTGCCGCCGCCGGAAACCCCGGTCACTGCCGTGAACACCCCGAGCGGGATTGCCGCCGTGACGTTCTTCAGATTGTTGCCGCGCGCCCCGACTACCTTGATCTCGCGGCCCTTTTTCTGCTTGCGGCGCTCGTGGGGTACGGGAACGCCGAGTTCGCCGGACAGATATTTGCCGGTCAGCGACTTCGGATTGTCCATGATGTCCTGCGGCGTGCCGTGGGCGATGACCTGGCCGCCGTGAATGCCGGCGGCCGGGCCGATATCGACGACGTCGTCGGCCGTCATGATCGCGTCCTCGTCATGTTCGACGACGATGACGGTGTTGCCGATGTCGCGCAGGTGCTTCAGCGTGTCGAGCAGCCGGGCATTGTCGCGCTGATGCAGGCCGATCGACGGCTCGTCGAGCACGTAGAGGACACCCGTCAGCCCCGAGCCGATCTGCGAGGCCAACCGGATACGCTGGCTTTCGCCGCCCGACAGCGTGCCGGAATTGCGCGACAGGCTCAGATATTCCAGGCCGACATCGTTGAGGAAGCGCAGCCGGTCGCGGATTTCCTTGAGGATGCGCACGGCGATTTCGTTCTGCTTGGCGTTGAAGCTTGCCGGCAGTGTCTCGAACCAGTCGCGGGCGACGCGGATCGACATACCGGTCACTTCGCCGATATGCAGCGTGTCGATCTTCACCGCCAGGGCCTCTGGCTTCAGGCGGAAGCCGTTGCAGGACGGGCAGGGGGCCGCCGACATGAAGCGCTCGATGTCTTCGCGCGCCCAGGCGGAATCGGTCTCCTTCCAGCGGCGCTCGAGATTGGTGATGATGCCCTCGAAATTCTTCTGCGTCGTATAGGAGCGGGCGCCATCGGCATAATGGAATTCGATCTTGTCCTCAGTGCCGTTGAGAATGACGTCTTTGGCCTCGTCGGAAAGATCGTTCCAGCGGGTGCCGAGCTTGAAGCCGTAATGTTTGCCGAGCGCCTCCAGCGTCTGGTTGTAATAGGGTGAGGTCGACTTGGCCCAAGGGGCGATCGCGCCGTCACGCAGCGTCCGTTCGGGCTCGGGCACGATCAGATCCGGATCGATCTTCTGCTGGGCGCCGAGGCCGTCGCAGGTCGGGCAGGCGCCGAAGGGATTGTTGAACGAGAACAGCCTGGGCTCGATCTCGGGAATGGTGAAGCCGGAAACCGGGCAGGCAAATTTCTCCGAAAACAGCACGCGCTCATGCGTCTCGTTCAGCGACTTGTTGGCCGAGCCGCCGGCCGAGGTCTCTTCCGGCGGCAGCGGCTTGTCGGCAAATTCGGCAACTGCCAGCCCGTCAGCGAGCTTCAGGCAGGTCTCCAGGCTGTCGGCCAGGCGGGCGGAGACATCCGAACGCACGACGATACGGTCGACCACCACGTCGATGTCGTGCTTATATTTCTTGTCGAGTACCGGCGCCTCAGCGATCTCGTAGAACTGCCCGTCGACCTTGACGCGCTGGAAGCCCTTCTTCATCAGCTCCGCCAGTTCCTTCTTGTATTCGCCCTTGCGCCCGCGCACGAGCGGCGCAAGAATATAAAGACGGGTGCCCTCACCGAAATCGAGGATGCGGTCGACCATCTGGCTGACGGTCTGGCTCTCGATCGGCAGGCCGGTCGCCGGCGAATAGGGAACGCCGACGCGGGCAAAGAGAAGGCGCATATAGTCGTAAATCTCGGTGACGGTGCCGACCGTCGAGCGCGGGTTGCGCGAGGTGGTCTTCTGCTCGATCGAGATCGCCGGCGACAGCCCGTCGATCTGGTCGACGTCGGGCTTCTGCATCATTTCGAGGAACTGCCGGGCATAGGCCGACAGGCTCTCGACATAACGGCGCTGGCCCTCGGCATAGATCGTGTCGAAGGCAAGTGAGGACTTGCCGGAGCCCGAAAGCCCGGTCATGACGATCAGCTTGTTGCGCGGCAGATCGAGATCGATGCCCTTGAGATTGTGCTCGCGCGCGCCGCGGATGGAGATCGTCTTCAGTTCGCTCATCGTCTCAGCTTGGTCCTTTGGGATAACAGCCCTTATTTAGTGATGCCGACCGGCGAGTCGAGGCTGAATGTCCGCAACACCGAAGGTTTTCGATTCTGTTGACACGATCATAAGGATAAACTAGAACAAATAAAGAACAAAATTCCTGATGGATGCATGCGGCGTTCTGATGGATAAACATGTGGATTAAATGCCGCCCATGCGCATCGGCGGTCCGTGATGGTTTAAGGTGCGCCGATCGATTGAAACGCCGCCGGGCAGGGCGGCAGGCAGGGTGAGAAGCATGGCTGGTAGCGTAAACAAGGTAATTCTGATTGGAAACGTCGGTGCGGACCCCGAAATCCGCCGCACGCAGGATGGCCGGCCGATCGCCAATCTCCGTATCGCGACCTCGGAGACCTGGCGTGACCGCAATTCCGGCGAGCGCCGTGAGAAGACCGAATGGCACACGGTCGTCGTCTTCAACGAAGGCCTTTGCAAGGTCGTCGAGCAATATGTGAAGAAGGGCGCCAAGCTCTATATCGAAGGCCAGCTGCAGACCCGCAAATGGCAGGACCAGCAGGGCCAGGACCGCTACTCGACGGAAGTGGTGCTGCAGGGCTTCGGTTCGACCCTGACCATGCTCGACGGCCGCGGCGAAGGCGGCGGTGCAAGCTCCGGCGGCGGCCGAGGCAGCAGCAACAATGATTATGGCGATGACTACGGCGCCCCGGCTCCCTCTTCATCGCCGAGCCGCGGCGGTGGCGGCGGTAATTTCTCGCGCGATCTCGACGACGACATCCCGTTCTGATCAACCGCTTTCCCGGCTCTGTAGACTATCCGAGAGAATGATGCCTTTGATGGCGTCATGCTTTTTTTCTTTGGTTTGCACCGTTCAGTGCGGTGTCGCGCTGATCAGATTGAGCGCCGCCTTTGCGCCGTCGACGACGAATTGCACCGCTAGGGCGGCGAGGATGACGCCGAGGAGCCGCGTCAGGATCGCCCGGCCGGTGACGCCGAGGAAGCGGTCGAGCCTTTCGGCAATCAGCAGCATGAGGAAGGTCAGCAGCAGATTGGCGGCGATGACGGCGATGAACTGGGCTTTTTCGACGGAGGTCGGCAGCGTGCCGGCAAGCAGGATCGTCGCCGAGATCGCGCCCGGGCCGGCGATCAGCGGCAAGGCGAGGGGAAAAACGGCGATATTTTCGATATGATCCTTGGTGACGGCAGCTTCGGTGGCCTTCTCCTTGCGCTCCTGCCGCCGCTCGAACACCATCTCGAAGGCGATCCAGAAGAGCAGCAGCCCGCCGGCGATGCGGAAGGCGCCGATCGAGATCCCGAGCACGCCGAGCACGCTCGCGCCGAACAGCGCGAAGACGGCAAGGATGATGAAGGCGATGGTCGAGCCGCGCAGCGCCACCTGCGTGCGCTGGGCGCGGCTCATGCCGGTCGTCAGCCCCAGGAAGATCGGTGCGAGCCCCGGCGGATCGATGGTGACGATGAGCGTCGTGAAGGCGTTGATCAATTGGTCGGCGCTTGCCATCGTCCCTCGAAAACCCCATATAGCCGCATGGTTTTTATGCGTGGTTTTTGTGATTGTGAAGCGGCGATTCCGATTTGGCAAATATCCCGCGGCGGCCCGCGGCGGATTTGTCCGGTGCGGCCGCGCTACTTGCATGTTTTACCCTCTTTAAGCCGCAAAAGCCTGTTCAAAACGCCCCGTGAAATTGGCGCGGGAACAGGCTTTCCGCTATAAATCTTCAAGTGATTCTAGAAGAGATCGTGATCTGTTTTGACTGAGCAAACACCCCCCGGCGGCGGGAAGCTCCCGCCAGGCATCGAGCCCATCTCCATCATGGAGGAAATGCAGCGGTCGTATCTCGATTACGCCATGAGCGTCATCGTCAGCCGCGCGCTGCCCGACGTGCGCGACGGACTGAAGCCCGTGCACCGGCGCATCCTTTACGGCATGTCTGAGCTCGGCATCGACTGGAACAAGAAATACGTCAAATGCGCCCGCGTCACCGGTGACGTGATGGGTAAATACCATCCGCATGGCAATTCGGCGATCTACGATGCGCTGGCCCGCATGGCCCAGCCCTGGTCGCTGCGTCTGCCGCTGATCGATGGCCAGGGCAATTTCGGCTCGGTCGACGGTGATCCGCCGGCGGCTGAACGTTACACCGAATGCCGCCTCGAAAAGGCAGCCCATTCGCTGCTCGACGATCTCGACAAGGAAACCGTCGATTTCCGCGACAACTACGACGGCACGCTTTCCGAGCCGGTCGTGGTGCCCGCCAAGTTCCCGAACCTGCTCGTCAACGGCGCCGGCGGCATCGCCGTCGGCATGGCGACCAATATTCCGCCGCATAACCTGTCGGAAGTCATCGACGGCTGTATCGCGCTGATCAACGATCCGGCTATCGAACTGCCGGACCTGATGCAGATCCTTCCCGGCCCCGACTTCCCGACGGGTGCGAAGATCCTCGGCCGTGCCGGCATTCGCTCGGCCTATGAGACCGGCCGCGGTTCGGTCATCATGCGTGGTGTCGCGGCCATCGAGCCGATGCGCGGCGACCGCGAGCAGATCATCATCACCGAGATCCCTTACCAGGTGAACAAGGCGACGATGATCGAGAAGATGGCCGAGCTGGTGCGCGACAAGCGCATCGAAGGCATCTCCGACCTGCGCGACGAATCCGACCGTCAGGGGTATCGCGTCGTCGTCGAATTGAAGCGCGACGCCAATGCCGAGGTCATCCTCAACCAGCTTTATCGCTATACGCCGCTGCAGACGTCCTTCGGCTGCAACATGGTGGCGCTGAACGGCGGCAAGCCTGAGCAGCTGACCCTGCTCGACATGCTGCGCGCCTTCGTCTCCTTCCGCGAGGAAGTCGTTAGCCGGAGAACGAAATTTCTGCTGCGCAAGGCGCGAGATCGCGCCCATGTGTTGGTCGGTCTCGCCATTGCCGTCGCCAATATCGATGAAGTCATCCGCGTCATCCGTCAGGCGCCCGATCCGCAGTCGGCCCGCGAAGAACTGATGACCCGCCGTTGGCCGGCCGAAGATGTCGAAAGCCTGATCCGTCTGATCGACGATCCGCGCCATCGCATCAACGAGGACCTGACCTACAACCTGTCCGAAGAGCAGGCCCGCGCCATTCTCGAACTGCGCCTTGCCCGTCTGACGGCCCTTGGCCGCGACGAAATCGGCGACGAACTCAACAAGATCGGCGAGGAAATCAAGGATTACCTCGATATTCTCTCCTCGCGCGTCCGCATCCAGAGCATCGTCAAGGATGAGCTCACTGCCGTGCGTGACGAATTCGGCACGCCGCGCCGCACCGAGATCGTCGATGGCGGCCTCGAAATGGACGACGAGGATCTGATTGCCCGCGAGGACATGGTCGTCACCGTCTCGCATCTCGGCTATATCAAGCGCGTGCCGCTGACCACCTATCGCGCCCAGCGCCGCGGCGGCAAGGGCCGCTCCGGTATGACCACTCGCGACGAGGATTTCGTTAGCCGGCTATTCGTGGTCAACACCCACACTCCGGTCCTGTTCTTCTCCTCGCGCGGCATCGTCTACAAGGAAAAGGTCTGGCGCCTGCCGATCGGCACGCCGACCTCGCGCGGCAAGGCACTGATCAACATGCTGCCGCTCGCCCCCGGCGAGCGCATCACCACCATTCTACCCTTGCCCGAGGACGAGGAGAGCTGGGACAATCTCGACGTCATGTTCTCGACGACGCGCGGTACGGTTCGCCGTAACAAGCTGTCGGACTTCGTCCAGGTCAACCGCAACGGCAAGATCGCCATGAAGCTCGAGGAGGAGGGCGACGAAATCCTCTCCGTCGAGACCTGCACGGAAAATGACGACGTGCTGCTGACGACGGCGCTCGGCCAGTGCATCCGCTTCTCGGTCGACGACGTCCGCGTCTTTGCCGGCCGCAATTCGATCGGCGTGCGCGGCATCAGCCTTGCCGGCGGCGACCGCATCATCTCGATGACCATCGTCCGCCATGTCAACGCCGAGCCGTGGGAGCGCGCCGCCTATCTGAAGCGCGCCGCCAACGACCGCCGCCTGACGACAGGTGAGGCCGAGGAGATCGCGCTGGTCGGCGAGGAAGTCACCGAAGAGGGACAGCTCTCCGACGAGCGTTATGAGGAGCTGAAGCAGCTCGAGCAATTCGTGCTCACCGTCTCCGAAAAGGGCTTCGGCAAGCGTTCGTCGTCCTACGATTTCCGCATCTCCGGCCGCGGCGGCAAGGGCATCCGCGCCACCGACACGTCGAAGACAGGCGAGATCGGTGAACTGGTCGCGGCCTTCCCCGTCGATGATGGCGACCAGATCATGCTGGTTTCCGATGGCGGCCAGCTGATCCGCGTGCCGGTCGGCGGCATCCGCATCGCAAGCCGTGCCACCAAGGGCGTCACCATCTTCTCGACGGCCAAGGACGAGAAGGTCGTCTCTGTCGAACGCATCAGCGAGCCGGAGGAGGATGAGACGGAGGAGGCTGTCGAGGTCGCCGAAGGCGCCGCCACCACCGAGGAAGCGGCTGCCGGCGAGGCGCCGGCTGCCGATGGTGACCCGGCCGGGCCGGCTGAGGAATGATCAAGTAAAAAGGGCGGCTTCGGGCCGCCCTTTTCTTTTTAACCCGCGCTCGTCCTTACCGGCCCAAAGAAAAAGCCGGACGCTGGGTGCATCCGGCTTTGAATGGCCTTGGCAGCGGAAGGGGTGCCGCTCAAGGTGGGGAAGGAGTTGGGATAAGAGGAATGTCAGAATGCGCTATGTTTTTCGTTCAGCGCCTTTACCTCTTCACCTTCGCGCCGAAGCGCAGATATTGTCGAGGCTACAGACACTATGAACATGACGCTGATAAGGGCGGTGAGCACTGTCAAGATCGTGAACATAGGCATTCCTTTCCTGGGGAGTTGCGTTCTCGCCCCTCAGTACTGGCCCAGTACGGCCGTCCGGGCCGAAGCATAGGGACCATAAACCTTGGACGTATCAACCTTCTGATCATAGAGAGCGACAGTTGCGGTCAGCATGCCCGTGACCATTACCATCCAGAGCACGTTAATCATCGTAATCTTGCCGGGCATCTTTAGTCCTTCCTGCCGCGATAATCGCATCTATGTATCGGTTGAATGAACGCATCCGTTTTAAAATGGTTCCGCCGGATGTTGACGGGGTGTTTACCAATGCCGATCTGAAGCCTCCTTGAATGTCTCGTTCATCTGGCGTTCAGATTCGAACGTCGTTTTTTGCGCGCAGCCGGCCCTGGGCCCGCACGATCGCGGCATGCTCGGCAAGCTCCGGCCGCACCCAGCTCACTTCGTAGCGATCGGCGAAATAGCCATAGGCTATCTCGGCGGCAAGCGAGGAAACGACGGCAAGTGCAACGAGCACGATCAGCATGGAATTGGTCTTTCGGGAGGCGCCGGACGCCGGAATGGCATCGGCTGCGTTGATGATCTGAGTTAAGCAGATCCTGTCTGAAACCGCCTTGAACGGGCCGTTCATCCACCGTTCAACCGTCCGGGATGATTGGCCAAATCACTTGCGGCAAGCCGGCATCCGTGACAAAAGGCGTCAAACCAACGGTCGGGCCAGATGACGACAGCTTTTTATCCCGGGTCTTTCGACCCGATCACCAATGGGCATGTGGATGTTCTGGTCCAGGCACTGAACGTCGCCGAAAAGGTGATCGTCGCGATCGGTATCCACCCCGGCAAAGCGCCGCTCTTTTCCTTCGAAGAGAGAGCCGAGCTGATCCGCCTTTCGCTGGCGGAAGCGCTGCCCGGCAAGACCGGCGACATCGACGTCGTCGCTTTCGACAATCTGGTCGTCGACGCCGCCCGCGCCCATGGCGCCACGCTTTTGATCCGCGGTCTCCGCGACGGCACCGATCTTGATTACGAAATGCAGATGGCCGGCATGAACAGGACGATGGCGCCCGATATCCAGACCATCTTTTTGCCGGCGGGAACGGCCTCGCGGCCCATTACGGCCACATTGGTCCGCCAGATCGCCGCCATGGGCGGCGATGTCAGCGCCTTCGTGCCGGCCGCCGTCTTGCAAGCCCTCTCATCCAAGCGCCCAGACTGATAAATACGAAGTCTGGCAAGCGCAAAGACCAGGCGAAACCCGCCGCAACGGAGCCCATATGAAACTCTTTTATCTCGCATTTGCCGGCGTGTTGTATCTCGCCTCCTTCGCGGGGGACGCCTTCGCCCAGTCGGCCGATCATTATCTCACCATCCAGTTGAAGAACGGCCCCGTCGTCATCCAGCTGATGCCTGAGGTAGCGCCGAAGCATGTCGCCCAGATCGAGGCGCTGGCCAAGAAGGGTGAATACGACAACGTCGCCTTCCACCGCGTCATCGACGGCTTCATGGCCCAAACCGGCGACGTCAAATACGGCAATATGGAAAAGGGTTTCGATGCGAGTCTCGCCGGCACCGGCTCCTCCGACATGCCGGATATTCCGGCCGAGTTCTCCAAGACCCCGTTCGTGCGCGGCACGGTCGGCATGGCCCGCTCGCAGGATCCGAATTCCGCCAATTCGCAGTTCTTCATCATGTTCGCCGACGGCTCCTTCCTCAACGGCCAGTACACCGTTGTCGGCAAGGTCGTGTCCGGCATGGAAAATGTCGACAAGATCAAGCGCGGCGAAGGCCAGAACGGCGAAGTCAAAAGTCCCGACCGGATGATCAAGGTCGCCCTGGGCAAGAAGTAAGTTACGAGAGAAACAAGAGGAGAAGGCAATGGCCGAGATCAAGGATCCCGAAAACACCATCATTCTGGAAACCACCAAGGGCAAGGTTGTCATTCAGCTTCTGCCGCAGGTCGCCCCGGAGCATGTCGCCCGCATCAAGGAACTCGCCCGCGAAAAGGCCTATGACGGCGTCGTTTTCCACCGCGTCATCCAGGATTTCATGGCGCAGACGGGCGATGTCGAATTCGGCAAGAAGGGCTCGGAAACCTTCAATCCCGGCCGCGCCGGCATGGGCGGCTCCTCCAAGCCGGATCTGAAGGCTGAATTCTCCGCGACCACCCATACGCGCGGCACCTGCTCGATGGCCCGTTCGCAGAACCCGAACTCCGCCAATTCGCAGTTCTTCATCTGCTTCACCGACGCGCCCTGGCTGAACAAGCAGTATTCCGTCTGGGGCCAGGTCATCGAAGGCATGGACAACGTCGACAAGATCAAGCGCGGCGAGCCGGTTTCCGATCCGGACTCGATCGTGTCGATGCGGGTTGCCGCCGACGTCTGATTGTGATTTCTGCTGAAACCCGCTCTTGCGCGTTAACCGCGTGGGGGCGGGTTTCGCTTTGTCTGAAAGTGCCGTTATGCGCGTAGACCTTTTCGATTTCGATCTGCCGGATGAACGCATCGCGTTGCGGCCCGCCGAGCCCCGCGACAGCGCCCGTCTGCTCGTCGTCAACCCCCATGCTGAAACCGTGCTCTCCGATCATCGGGTCGGCGATCTGCCGTCCTTTCTGCGGCCGGGCGATGCGCTGGTCTTCAATGACACCAAGGTCATTCCCGCCCAGCTGGAAGGCATCCGCCATCGCGAGGGTGCGGGCGGCCAGCAGGTGTCGGCAACGCTGCATATGCGCATCGGCCCCAGCCGCTGGAAGGCCTTTGCAAAACCCGGCAAGCGCATCAAGGAGGGCGACCGCATCGCCTTCGGTCATAGCGGCGAAAGCTGCTTTCTTGGCGCGCTCGATGCCACCGTCGAGGAAAAGGGCGAGGCCGGCGAAGTGACGCTCGCCTTCGATCTCGCAGGCCCGGCGCTCGACGAGGCAATCGCCGCCGTCGGCCATATTCCGCTACCGCCCTATATCGCCGCCAAGCGCCCCGATGACGAGCGGGACCGCGCTGACTACCAGACGATCTACGCCCGCGAGGAGGGCGCCGTCGCTGCCCCCACCGCCGGCCTGCATTTCACGCCTGCGCTGTTCGAAGCGCTCGACAGAGCCGGCATCGAACGCCATTTCGTCACGCTGCATGTCGGCGCCGGCACCTTCCTGCCCGTGAAGGCTGACGACACCGTCGATCACAAGATGCACCTTGAAAGCGGCACTGTCAGCCCTGAGACTGCCGCGCAACTGAACGCCGTCAAGGCAAGGGGCGGGCGCATCGTCTGCGTCGGCACGACCTCGCTGCGGCTGATCGAAAGTGCTGCGGAAGAAAGCGGCGAGATCCGCGGCTGGAGCGGCGCCACCGGCATCTTTATCACGCCCGGCTATCGCTTCAAGGCTGTGGACATGCTGATGACCAATTTCCACCTGCCGCGCTCGACACTGTTCATGCTGGTCTCGGCCTTTTCAGGCTTCGAAACCATGCATGCGGCCTATGAACACGCCATTTCGACAGGCTACCGCTTCTACTCCTACGGAGACGCGAGCCTTCTTTTCCGGAAAGACAAATGACAGAAAACTTCCAATTTACGTTGAAGAAGACTGATGCCGGCGCGCGCCTCGGCGAAATTTCCATGCCGCGCGGCACCATCCGCACGCCGGCCTTCATGCCGGTGGGCACCGTCGGCACCGTCAAGGCGATGTATCTCGACCAGGTGCGCGAGACCGGCGCCGACATCATCCTCGGCAATACCTATCATCTGATGCTGCGCCCCAGTGCCGAGCGCGTCGCCCGCCTCGGCGGCCTGCACAAGCTGATCCGCTGGGAACACCCGATCCTGACGGATTCCGGCGGTTTTCAGGTCATGTCGCTCTCCGGCCTGCGCAAGCTCGACGAGCAGGGCGTCACCTTCAAGTCGCATGTCGACGGCAGTCTGCACCATATGTCGCCGGAGCGCTCCATCGAGATCCAGGGGCTGCTCGGCTCCGATATCCAGATGCAGCTCGACGAATGCGTGGCGCTGCCGGCCGAGCCGAAGGAGATCGAGCGCGCCATGGAAATGTCGCTGCGCTGGGCCGAGCGCTGCCGGGTCGCTTTCGGCGAGCAGCCTGGAAAAGCGATGTTCGGCATCGTCCAGGGCGGCGACATCCCGGCGCTGCGTATCCGCTCGGCCGAGGCGCTGAGTCAGCTCGACCTCAAGGGTTATGCGATCGGCGGCCTTGCTGTCGGCGAACCGCAGGACGTCATGCTGCAGATGCTGGAAACGACGCTGCCGGTGCTGCCGCTGGAAAAGCCGCGCTACCTCATGGGCGTCGGCACGCCTGACGATATGCTGAAATCGGTCGCCCGCGGCATCGACATGTTCGACTGCGTCATGCCGACCCGCTCCGGCCGCCACGGCCTGGCCTTTACCCGCCGCGGCAAGGTCAATATCCGCAATGCCCGCCATGCCGAGGACATGCGCCCGCTCGACGATCAGTCGAACTGCCCGGCCTCGCGCGACTATTCACGCGCCTATCTGCACCATCTCGTCCGCTCCAACGAAGCACTCGGCGGCATGCTGCTCTCCTGGCACAATCTGGCCTACTACCAGGAACTGATGCAGGGCATCCGCAAGGCAATCGCCGAAGGCCGCTTCGCCGATTTCATGGCGGAGACGATGGAGGAATGGGCGAGAGGCGACCTCGAACCGGTGTAAGGCTACGTCACCCCCGCCTGGCTTTCCGAGGTAACCTTGGACACCGGACTTGGTGCAACCATCATTCCGAGCTTTTTGCGCACCGGCTCGTCGAAGCGAATGGCGACGACGCTGGCCACAATGAAAATCGCTATCACGACGACCATACCGGCCGCCGGGGAGGCTGGGAGGGCAAAGCCTCTTTGCCGCAGTAAATGCAGTAACTCGAAGATAGGCGCATGTAGGATATAAATCGGATAGGAAACTATCCCCAGCCAGCGGAATACCAGCTCGACAAGGCCGGTCTGCCTCGTGCGCATTGCGATCCAGACAATGGCTGGGAAAATCACCAAGCACATGAAAAGATCAAAATAGGGAAAACCGTAGAATGTGCTCGCGGGTATATTCGCGATCACAATCAGGCAACCACAGAGGAAAATGCCGATGGTGTTGCCTCTATTGAATGCATTCGGCAGCCGAACCTCGTACAACCTGTAAAGGCAGATCCCGAGCGAGAACGAGAACAAAATTCTCGAGAAGCCAAATCCGAAGTAGCCCGCCTGATGGCCAATGTCGAAATTGCCTCCAAGGGCTCCGTACAAGGTGATACCCGCTGTCCCGAGGGCGATGGCGAGCAAGATTCTGGACGAAAGTCGCACCAGAAGAATGGAGAACAGCACTCCAGCCCAGAGTTCGAAGAAGAGCGACCAACTCGGCCCGTTTAACGGAAAGGCGCCGCCCGTGCCTGCGTTTGGAATGAATAGAATCGCCCGCAGCAGAAGGCCGGCCAGGGTGAGGTAATCCAAGCCGAATTGAACGGCATAGCTGACGAGGCCGACAGGAAGCGACAGCAGATAGACAGGATAAAGCCGAATGATACGCTGCAGCAGAAATCCGCCGGGCGAAATCTGTCTCGTTGCCAGTTGCCGTTCGTATGAATTTGCAAGAACGACGCCGCTCAAAAGAAAGAAGAGATCAACGGCAAGGTAGCTGATATTCACGGGTATCGGACCAAGCGTGCCGCCGGTATGCAAAAACATGACCATGATGGCCGCGATTCCCCGCAAGGCTTCAAGACCTGTGAAAAATCGCTTGCCGGTATTCAACCTGCCAATCCCCCGCTGATGGTTTTTTACTCCAGCACGATTTCAAAATAGTTAGCGTAACGAATACAAGTGCTGAATAGTGTTTCATCCAACCAATGCCAGCGCGTCAAATGCCGTTGCTGTTGGCATCCGGTATCATCGGCACGCCGCTCATCCGGAACTGAAGCAGGGTCCGCAAAGCGATCGCTGAAGGCCGCATCGTCTCCACCTTATGGTGCCCTCGGTCAGCGGGTGGGAGTGCAACTTCCGACATCGGCCGGTTTGACGCGGCCGGTCTGAAGATCGCTCCATTGCGGTATGGACGGATCGGGGCCACCGATCGAGGCCTCAAACGCGGCGCGGTCCAGCTTGACCAGCCGTCCGCTTGAAAGGATGCTCACCATCTCCTTCTTGCTCACATAAGCCAGGCTGGCATCCAGCCGGCAGAAGAACTGCTTGCTGCCGTTCGATACGACCCAGCCGTAGCCGCCGGCCTTTCCTTTGGTCAGTTTTCCGACGGGATAACTCTGCTGTGCAAGCCTTGAAAAGGATTCCGCATGCGCCACACATGGCACGGTGGAAAGGCCGATGATGACCGTTTCAAGCGACCGCGTGAAGGAAATAGGCATTGAGCTTCACCCCTGACAGAAAACCATAAGTTCTCTACGTGCTGGGGATGCGGAACACAACTTTAATATGAAAAATACTCAATCGCTAGATGCCCTTGCTGTCGGCATCCGGCATGATCTGCACGCCGTTGATCCGGTAGCTGCCGTCCGGCTGGCGGGTGATCTGGTAGATCGCCGTCCAATCCTTGCCGTCGCGGCCGGAGATCAGCACCTCGTGATAGATCAGCGCGCCGTTGTCGATCGAGCGGCTGCGGCCGAAGGCGTAGTTGCCGGGATGATAGACCGGCTCGTAGCTCTTCTTCACCATGGCGAAGAACAGGTTCTTGTCGGGATACATCGCCCTGATGCCGGGAGCGGCGAAGGAATAGGCGGTCTCGGCATCGTCCTTGAGGAAGGCTTTGATCTGTTCTTCGATCATCGTCCGCGTCGTGTCGATGGGGTCTTCGGCGCGAGTCGAGACTGTGGAGAAGAGGGACGCGGCACACAGAATGACAACTGCGAAGAAGGCGCGCATGGGGAATCTCCCGCTCTATCGGAGAATGATCCCCGAAAGAGCAGAAGTGTAGGCGATTTTTTACTTAAGAAAAGCGGACTTTACGACCAGCGGCGGAAGAGGGCGCTGGCATTGACGCCGCCGAAGCCGAAACCGTTGGTGATGGCGTAGTCCATCGTCAGCGGCCGCGCCATCTTGCCGACGATATCGATCCCATCGGCGACGGCATCGGCGTGATCCAGGTTGCGGGTCGGCGGCGCGATCTGATCGCGTAGCGCCAGGATGGTGAAAATCGCCTCCAGCCCGCCGGCAGCACCCAGCAGATGGCCGGTCGCTGATTTCGTCGCGCTGACGGCAATGCCGCCATCGCGGCCGAAGACTGTGGCGATCGCCGCGATCTCGCCTTTGTCGCCGACCGGTGTCGAGGTCGCATGCGCGTTCAGATGCTTGACCTCGGACGCCGGGATCTTCGCCTGCCGGAGCGCTGCCTCGATCGCCCGGCGCGCGCCGTCGCCGTCTTCGGGACCTGAGGTCATGTGGTAGGCGTCCGCTGCCGTGCCGTAGCCGACGAGTTCGGCAAGCGGCGTCGCGCCGCGAGCAAGTGCATGCTTCAGCGTTTCGATCACCAGGATGCCGGCGCCTTCGCCCATGACGAAGCCGTCGCGCGCCGTGTCGAAGGGCCGCGACGCCAGCTCCGGCGTTTGGTTGAAGCCGGTGGAAAGGGCACGCGCCGCGGCAAAACCGCCAAGGCTCACCTTGTCGATGCAGGCCTCGGCGCCGCCGCAGATCGCCACATCCGCTTCGCCGGAACGGATCAGCCGCGCCGCATCGCCGATCGCCTGGACGCTGGCCGCACACGCCGTTACCGGCGCGCCGAGCGGGCCCTTGAAGCCGTAGCGGATGCTGACCTGGCCGGCGGCGAGGTTGACGAGGAAGGAGGGCACGGTGAAGGGCGACAGCCGCCGGACGCCGCGCGCCTCACCGATCCGGACTGCCTCGGCGATGGCAGGAAAGCCGCCGACGCCCGAGGCGATGATCGTTGCCGTGCGTTCGCGCGCGCCTTCGTCGGTTGGCATCCAACCGGCCTGCTTCACCGCCTCCTCCGTCGCCGCCATGGCGAACTGGATGAAGCGGTCCATCTTCTTTTGGTCCTTGGGCGTGATGTAACGGTCGGGATAGAAACCGGCCTCCGCATCCTCTGTGGTATCAGGAACGATGCCGCCGACCTTGGCCGGCAGCTCGCCGACGATATCGTCCGAAAGCAGCCTCAGCCCCGACCTGCCGTCAAGAAGGCGCCTCCAGGCGAGCTCGACGCCTGTGCCGAGCGGCGAGACAAGTCCCATGCCGGTGACAACAATGCGGTCCATGATATTTTCCTCTCTATGCGTCGATGCCGAGATACCAGGCGCGCATGCGGGCGATCCGCGCACGCATCTCGTCATCGGCTGCGGGGCCTGGAAGCAGGCTGGTGTTTTCGGGTGTCACTTCTTCGCCGGTCCGTGCGTCGACCAGTACCGTTTGGCGCTCTCGGCCCGAAGCGGCGTCGCCGAGCAGAAAGGCGAGATCTTTCTGCGGCATGTGCCGGCTTCCCCAGGAAAACAGCGTCATCAGCACCGGAAAGAAATCGCGGCCCTTGTCCGTCAGCCGATATTCGTAGCGGGCAGGGCGCTGATGATAAAGCCGCCGTTCGAAAAGCCCCTGATCCGTCAGGTGTTTCAACCGCCGCGTCAGGATGTTCGGCGCCACTCCGAGGCTCTTCTGGAAATCGTCGAAGCGCGACAGCCCCTGAAATGCGTCGCGGACGATGAGGATGCTCCACCAGTCGCCGACGCTGTCGAGCGCGCGCGCTGCCGGGCATTTGAATTGGCTGAAGCTCGTCCGTTGCATAGGGATGTCACTATAGCAGTGACTATCATCATGCAAGTAACTAATGGAGACAGCTGTCAGCGAGGATCGCGCTTCCTGCGCGGGCGAACTTCAAATTCGACGAGCAGCGACTTGAGTTCGATCTCGCGAACGCGTCGTGCCGCTTCATCGGGGCTGACCCATTCCAAAATACGCTGGCCTTGCTCCTTGAAGTCGTTGCTGATCTCGACGACTTCAACCTGAAACAAATCGACGATGCAGGGAGCTACGTCGCCATCGTCGAGGTCCTTTAGATAGGTGTAGCGGCCGACCGGTTTCTTCCTCACCGTCCCGCGCACGCCTGCTTCCTCCCAGGCTTCGATCGCTGCCGCTTCAAACGGCTTCTTCCCTTTCATTGGCCACCCTTTCGGAATGACCCAGCGCGCGCTCTCGCGCGATGTAATCACGAGGATTTCGATTCCCGCTCAGTCATTGGCGTAGCGGAAGCAAATCGCGCCGTATTGTTGGCGGAATGCCCCCGAAAACAGCTTGGCAGGAACGGCGGCGAGCTGCCGCAGCAATGGCTGAGACTTGTCTGGTCGAGGCTTGCTGCGTTTTTTCGGAGTCTTCATGGCAATTGGGGATTGTTGAATTTGCTGATTCTTCACCCGCCTGAGCGTGTTCATGGCAGATTATGATAATCAGTTGTAGGCGCAACCATCCGCCGTTGTCAGCCGTGCGCTCGCCGCCACGCAGCCTGCTCTATAGTGCGGTTCTATTACCGTCGCGCAGATTGTGAATCGCCAACAATTCCGGATATGCGGAAACATTGCTGGCCAGGACGGGATGCCCCTTGAACAAATCTTCGCCCTCGGTCGGGAAGGGCAGGTACCGGCCGCCGGCTTCTTTCACAAGGCAATAACCCGCCATGCAGTCCCAAGCCCGCATGTGAGGTTCATAATAGCCGACGAGACGCCCTGCAGCCACATAGGCAAGCATCAGCGCTCCGGAGCCGTTCCGAATAAACGTGCCGCCGCTCGCGAGCAACGCCGTTATGATGGAGCCGACAACCTCCGGAGCGACGTGCGTATTGCAGCCAATGCCCGTCATGGCGTTCTGTATCGTGCGGGAGGAATCGAGCAAAAGCGTCTCGCCATTCAAGCTCGCGCCAAGGCCAAGGGCTGCGGCATAAAGCTCGTTCGCGCAAGGCGCTTGGATCACGCCGACGACCGGGACGCCTTGGTAGAGGACAGCGACCGAAACGCACCAGGTGGGCATGCCATTGACGAAGGGCGCCGTGCCGTCGATCGGATCGACAACCCAGGTATAGCCGGAACGTCCCGCTTGATGGCCAAACTCCTCGCCGAGGAAACCGTCCTCGGGAATTGCTGTTGCAACCCGCTCGAGGAGAAAGGTCTCGACGTTGCGATCCGCGATCGACACGACATCCTGAAGATCGCGCTTTGTCTCGATCACAAGAGTCTCGCGCTTGTTGAAATAATCGAGCGCCAAAGCGCCAGCCTCCTCAGCAAGGGATTTGGCCAGGGCGAAGCGCCGTTCCAGGTCGGTATCATGCATCGTCATGTTGCTATCCTTTATTCGCATTTCAAAAATTTCAGGCATTGATCAGCGCAATGCCGCGGTTCTCGAACCCGAGTGTGACATTGCTCGCAGGCGACAGGTTTCTTTCAACGGCATGGTCGATGATGAAAAGCGTTCCTACATCGGTTTCGATCTCATATTCGACATGTCCGCCAAGATAGGCACTATGGAGCACGCGTCCCGCCAGACCCTCGTGGCCGGCTGCCGCTATGGTGATCGATCCGGGCCTGACGGCGAGTTTTGCCATGCCGAGCTTTGCGCTGCGGCTTGGCAAACGATAATCCACGCCGGCAACGCGGATAAGCGCCTCCGTCCCTTCGAGGCCGATCACCTCGCAGGGAATGACATTGGCCTCGCCCATGAAATCGGCGATGAAGGACGATGCCGGCGCTTCATAGAGCTCACGCGGCGTCCCGGACTGGGCAATCTCACCATCCTTCATGACGATGATGCGGTCAGACACCGCCAGAGCCTCATCCTGGTCATGGGTGACATAAACGGCGGTGAAGCCGAGCCGTTGCTGCAGTTCGCGGATTTCCGTGCGCACCCGGCGGCGCAGGCGTGCATCGAGGTTGGAGAGCGGTTCGTCGAGCAGCAGCACCTGCGGCTCGAGCACGAGCGCGCGGGCAACTGCGACGCGTTGCTGCTGGCCCCCGGAAAGCTCGGCCGGCAGGCGATGGCCCATGCCCGCGAGGCCGACGAGCTTTAATCCTTCCTCCGCCTTTTCCCGCGCTTCCTTCTTGCCGAGGCCCGACGACTGCAGACCGTAAGCGACATTATCGAGCGAAGTCATATGCGGAAACAGGGCATAGGACTGAAACACCATCGAGACATCGCGCTCATTGGCGGGCAGCATGGTAACGTCAGCGCCGCCGATCAGAATACGCCCGGATGTCGGATGCTCGAGCCCGGCCAGCATGCGCAGCGTGGTGGTCTTGCCGCAGCCGGATGGGCCGAGCAAGGTCACCAGTGTGCCCGGCTCGATGGAGAGGGAAAGGTCCGGAATGGCCGTGAATGCACCGAAAGACTTGCGGACATTCTGGAAGGTGACGGAACCGGGTTTGACGGTGATCATGCGGGTTTCTCCTGACCGAGAGGAACAGAGGGAGCTGAGCTGGTGCCGGTGACGCGATTTTCGCGGCGTAGGCGGCGCTCGCCGACGACGAACTGGAAGCCGGCGATGACAATGCTCATCACCACGATCAGCATGGATGAATAGGCGATCGCCACGCCGTACTCGCCATTCTCGACGAGGCCGACGATATAGGACGTGGCCATGTTGTATTCCGCGCTGACGAGGAAGATGACGGCGCTGATCGAGGTTATGGCGCGAACGAAAGAGTAGACCAGGGCAGCGGTGATGGCTGGCCGCAGCAGCGGCAGGATCACCTTGCGGATCGTGCGGAAACTGTCCGCACGCAAAGTCAGCGAAGCCTCGTCCAGGCTCTTGTCGAGCTGGCTCATCGCCGCGATCCCGCCGCGTACGCCGACCGGCATATTGCGGAAGACGAAGCAGAGGATGAGGATCAGCGCCGAGCCGGTCATCTCGATCGGAGGCAGGTTGAAAGCCATGATGTAGCTGACGCCGATAACCGTTCCGGGGATGGCGAAGCTCATCATCAGCGCGAATTCGAAGACGTTCCGCCCAACGAATTTCTGCCGTACGATGATATAAGCCGTGAGCAGGCCCACCGCAGCGGTCAGGGGCGCGGAGACGAGCGCGATTTCCATCGTAGTCCAGAAGGAGTTCCACGCCACGCCGGTCCACGCGATTGCGCCATTGTCGAAACCGATCGAGAAGGCGCGAGCGTAATGGTCGAGCGTCAGCGAGTTGTCGAGGCCCCAGGTTTTCACGAAGCCGCCGATCAGGATCATTCCATAAACGATGACGGTGAAAATCATCCACGGAACGACCACCGCATGCACGGCAATGGAAAGGCCCCGCGGCAATGCGATATGAGCGCCGCTGTCGCCCTTGCCGGTGACCGTGGCGAAGCTTTTGCCCGATAGCCAGAGACGCTGGGCAAGGAATGCCGAGAGAGTGAAGCAGAGGAGCACGATGGCAAGAACGGCCGCGCGCGACGGATCGTTCTGCGATCCGACGACGGCAAAGAAGATTTCCGTCGAAAGTACGCCATGCGTGCCGCCGAGCACGAGCGGATTGCCGAAATCGGCCATGCTCTCGATGAAGCCGATCAGGAAGGCGTTGGCGAGACCGGGCTTCATCAGTGGCAGGGAGACGCGCCAGAACGTTCGCCAACGACCGGCACGCAGGGTCTGCGATGCCTCCTCCATCGAGGGGCTGACGCCTTCGACGACGCCGATAAGAACGAGGAAGGCGATCGGCGTAAAGGAGAGCACCTGGGCGATCCAGATGCCGGTGAGCCCATAGAGCCAGCGGCCTGGCTCGATACCCAACAGGCTCGACAAGGTCTCGGTGATAACGCCGGCGCGGCCGAACAGCAGCGTCAGCGCCAGGCCAATGACGAAGGGCGGCGTGATGATCGGCAGCACCGTCAGCAGGCGCAATCCCTTTTTGAAAGGAAAACGCGTGCGCGTCGCCACCAGCGCAAAGCCGAGGCCGAGCAGGGTCGAGCAGGAAGCTGTCATGAGGGCGAGAAGGAGTGTGCGCCAGGCAACACCGCAACGTTCTTCGCCCGCTATGCAGGCCAGGCTCCAAATGCCGGGGTCCTGGATGTTGCGTATAAGACCATCCGGATTGAAGGAACCATCGAAATCCTGCACCGAAGCGATGAACATGCTGCCGATCGGGTAGAAAACGAAGACGGTGACCAGGAATGCAAGGATGGAAATCGAGCCGACGATGAAGGCGTCTCCCTTCATCACTCCGCGTTCGGCCAGTCCGAAGGCAAAGAGGAGAACGAAGACGAGCGCCAGGAGGACCGCGCCGGCACCCATCGAAGGCTGTCCTTCGGACAACATGCCGAACAGGTTTTCACTGATTGCCCAGGTCCAGCCGGAAAAGCCGATTGCCAGTCCCTGCAGAGACAGGAAGACGAGGCCGACGGCGCCGATCCAGGCGAGCAGGGTTCCGCGCCGCATCGGATTGCCCACCAGACGCGCCAAACAGCCGAGCAGAAAGAGCAGGACAACGCCGGCAAGCCAACTTCTTCCATGCTGCAGGATTTGTAGCAGGCCTGGCGCCGTATCGGCGGAGAACGGGAATGCAGACAGCCATTTGAATCCGAAGAAGCCGCCCTCGATGCGATACCACGGGACCAGGATCAGGGCAGCCGCTCCCAGGCCAAGGACGATGTCCAATCGGCGATTGCCACGTCTCATGGCATACCTCTTATTTCACGTTGATGAAATGGGAGAATGGAGCGGCATCCCGGATTCGTCCGGGATGCCACGTCATTCATCGATCTTCAGTTGGCAATGGCGCCGACTTCCCGGTCCCAGCGCTCAAGCAGGGCCTTGCGCTTTGCCGGATCGCCATAGGTCTTGAAGTCGTAGTCGATCAGCTTGATGTCTTCGAACTTCGGCGCTTCCTTCGGCACCTCCGCCGATTTGTTCGACGGCAGCTGGAAGGACTTGGCATCCTTCATGCGCGACTGAACTTCGGGCTGCAGCGCCCAGTCGTACCAGACCTTGGCATTGTCGAGATTGCGGGCGCCTTTGATGATCGACATGGAGCCGATTTCATAGCCGGTGCCCTCGCATGGCGCGACCGACTTGACCGGAAAGCCTTCGGCGGTCTGGGCGACGGCATCATGCATGAACACGATACCAAGCGCCGTTTCGCCCCGCGCCGCAGCCTTGACCGGAGCCGATCCGGACTTGGTGTATTGCGAGACGTTGGCGTTCAGCTTTTTCAGATAGTCGATGGCCTGGTCTTCGCCCATGATCTGCACCAGTGAAGCGAGAGCCGTATAGGCCGTGCCCGACGAGTTCGGATTGGCGATCTGGATTTCGCCCTTCAATTCCGGCGCCAGGAGATCGGCCCAGCAACGGGGTTCTTTATAACCCTTGGTCTTGAAGATCTCGGTGTTGTAACCCCAGCCGAGCGCACCGGCATAGACGCCGACCGTCTTGAAGCCGGTGCTCTCCGCCTGCTTTTTGGCCCAATCCTGCAGCTGGTCGAGCATCGGCGACTTGTACTCCAGTGTCAGGTTTTCCGATGCTGCCTGAACATGCGGATCACCCGTGCCAGCCCACCAGATGTCGGTCTTCGGATTGCGAGCCTCGGCGCGTATCTTGGCATAGGTCTCGCCCGAGGACAGGCGCACCATATTCACCTTAATGTCGTGAGCCTTTTCAAAGTCGCCCTGCATCTGCTCGCAGATGACGACATCGGCCGAGCAGATGAGGTTGAGCTCGCCAGCGGCCTGGACCGAACCGGCAGCCAGCGCCGTTCCGGCAAAGAGAAGCGTGGAAAGAACTGTCAGTCGCATGGGTATCCTCCTGTTGCTTGCGTCTGAGAGGGTGTTGGGTCAGCGGCACACGCGCTGCCCGTCGCGGCGCGTCGATCGCACCGTGTGCCAAATGTCGGATGGCGGTCGGATGCCGGCCTATTGGGTCGGAGAAATCTCGGCGTCGAAGCGGGTCAACAGCCGACTTCGCTCGTCGGACAAGCCGAATGTTGCAAAGTCATAATCCACCATCTTGATCATGGTGATGTCGGGGGCGGCCGGCGGCAAAGCCGCTTTGGCGTTCGACGGGACCTGGTTCTGGCCGGCGGCGGCTCCTGTCGCCTGGCCTTCGGGACTAAGCGCGAAATCGACGAAGGCTTGGGCGGCTCTGGCATTGCGGCTGCCCTTGACGATGCTGACCGCACCGATCTCGTAACCCGTCCCTTCGCAGGGGGCGACGATGACAAGGGGGGCGCCTGCTTCCTTCAGGGTGACCGCGTCATGCATGAACGAGATGCCGATCAGGATTTCACCGCGGGCCGCAGCCTTAACCGGCGCCGCGCCGGACCGGGTATACTCGACGATATTACGGTTGAGCGCGGCCATGTACCGAAAGGCCTCCTCTTCGCCGAGGAGCTGCACGAGTGTGGCCAGCATTGTGAAAGCGGTTCCGGAGGAATTCGGATTGCCGGACTGGATATGGCCGCGATAGGCCTCTTTCGTCAGGTCCTGCCAGCAGGTCGGGGCCGGAAGCTTCAGCGCTGCGAGGAGATCGGAATTGTAGGCGAAACCCAAAGCCCCCGCATATATGGCGGCCGACCGTGAGCCGGACATAGCAAAAAAGTTCTGCGCCCAAGGCAGCATATCATGTTCATGGTCGGGCTGGTATCGATCGAGCAGATCCTCTGAGGCCGCCTGCAGATGGGCATCACCGGTTCCACCCCACCAGACATCCACAGTCGGATGTGATTTTTCGGTACGGATCTGATCGAGTATGTCGCCGGTGCTCTTGCGAACCATCGAGATATCGATACCCGCGCGGGTTTCGAACGCTTTTTCCATGGTCATGCACCAGGCTTCGTCGACGCCGCACAGGACGTTCAATCGCGCCTCGCTCATGCCGTGGCTTGCGCCGCACAGCCAGAAAGCCATGCCCGCAGCAAAAGCGGTCAATATTCTCACGCAAGCCTCCCTTGGAACCTCCCGTTCCAATCTCCACAGGCAGCATGTCAGATCTTCGCTTCACCGCAATCGAAGAATGGTTACCGATTTTTCATCGCCGGGCGGAGCGACATTACATTCATTACAAATGTGACAAACCCCATCATCAGAGTGTCTTTGAACATTGGCGGCGGCATGCCTATGATT
The DNA here is from genome assembly GCF_019793435.1 of Rhizobium redzepovicii. GTDB lineage: Bacteria > Pseudomonadota > Alphaproteobacteria > Rhizobiales > Rhizobiaceae > Rhizobium > Rhizobium redzepovicii. Next base: position 61,485 of record NZ_JAILYH010000017.1, read on the forward strand.
GCGCCGGGAGGATCAAGCGGTGCTGAATCAGAAGGTTCGAATTCTGATCGTCGAGGACGATCCGGATATGGCGGAACTTATCTCCGATCTCGTCGAGGCCGAGGGGTGGATTCCGACCTGCGCGGGATCCGCCGAGGAGGCGACCGATATTCTGGCACGAGAGCAGATGCATCTGGTGCTGGTCGACCATAACCTGCCGCGGACATCCGGCCGGGCTTTCGCCCAAAAACTGCGGTCGGAGGCCAATATCGGTATCGTCATGGTGACGGCAGCCGGCAGTGCCGCCGATCGTGTTCTCGGCCTGGAAACTGCTGCGGATGACTATGTCGTCAAGCCGTTCGAACCGATCGAACTGACGGCCCGCATCAAAGCTGTCTTACGGCGAACCGTGCCCTCACTGAAACAGGAAAAGGAGAGTGAGCGGGAGCACGAACGTCCCTCTCTGCTGCTTGGCGATTGGGCCATCGACCTGATGGGCCGGCAAGCCGTCTGCCTCGCCGACCGCAGCAAAACGCTGACGACGGCCGAATTCGCCCTGCTTGAAATCCTTGCGCAGACCCCCAACCAGCCGGTGAGCCGGGCGCAGATCCTCGATCGGCTTGGCTCGGAAAGCGATCGCTACATCGACCGCAACGTCGACGTTCTGGTTCTGCGGCTCCGGCGGAAAATCGAACGCAATCCCGACCTCCCGCGCCATATCAAGACACGACGCGGAAAGGGCTATGTCCTGCACACCGGCGACGGCGAGCCGTCCGCGTGATCAGCCGCTCCTTTCTGTCGTCGATTGCCTTTCGCTTGCCGTTCGCGATTGCGTTTATCTGCTTCCTGGTGTTCAGCCTGTCGGCGATCGCGATCTACGGGCTGCAGCGCGCCCGTGACGAGATGGCAGCTTACGGCCTGCAGGCCTTCACGAGCCTCGCCAAGGCCTCGCTCGTTTCCCGGCAAGTCTCCGATCTGGTGTCGAGCGCGCCCTTCCTGATGAACTCGACCTCGCCATACCGGGTGGCAAGCGAGAGCCGCGCTGTCGTGCTGCAGGTCGACAGCCTGCTGAAGACGGCCGCGCCCCACGGAGCAGACCAGGCTGCCCGCGGCTTTGCGAGTCCGAGGATGGTTGAGCTTCTCGATCTTATCAGGACACAGACGCTTGTGCTTGCCAGGGATGCCGACGCTGCACAGAATCACAAAGCTGAAGCTGCCGCGGCGCTGGGGGAGGTGGCGACCGGCAAAGGCATCGTCGATCACGAGTTGCGCCGTCAAGTGAATGGAATCGTGCAAGCGGCTTCCACCTCCGACAGTCTTTTCCAGCTCGGTGAACTTCGCAGACGATACGTGGCGGATACGACGGCCGCGCAGGGGAAAACCGAGCCCGATTTGAGAATTTCGCCTGCCGAGCTGCAGCCGTATGAGCGCGTGTTCGAAGCTCAAACACGATACCTTTTGAATATGTTCGCGATCCGGGCGGCGGTCGCAAAGCTGCATGCCGTCTCCCGCGACCTCTCCCATGCAACGGAGACGCAAAGCGATGCAGTTGCACGCCAGCTGAACGACGATCTGCTTTCGACCTCCGATGCCTTGAGCCGGCTCCTGGCCACCGTGGCCTTGGCTTTCCTGCTCGTGCTCGTCATGGCCATATTCTCCATCCGGTCGGTCATGCGCGTATCACGGGGCATCGTGGCGCTGTCGAACGGCATGAATGCGCTCGCCAAGGGTGAAAACGAAGTGGGTCCGCCAGCCTATCGTGGAAATGAAACCGAGCTTGTGCGTCTGCTGGACGCCTTCCGAGCTTTCAAGGACAGCGTGGATCGCGTGTCTCGCTTGAGACGCACCGCAGAAGCCGCCGCTCGCACCATCCGTTCAACCTTTCGCAATATGAACGAGGGGATTGCGCTTTTCGACAGGATCGGGCGACCGATCACCATGAACAGGCGGATCATCGAACTGTTCGGCCATTCGGGTTCCGCGCGCAAATTGCCGCTGCGCCGGTTTGTCGAGCCGGTGCCGGAGATCGATCTCGCCCTGCTGCCCTCCGATCCGGAGCGCGGCACTCTGTCGGAACGCGCAGTCGTCCGCCATCGCACCGGCGACCAGCGGGTGATCGAGATCTCCATGTCACGACAGCCGGAGGGCGGCATCGTTCTTCTGGCACGCGACGTCACGCTGATGGATCGACAGGAAGCGGAAGCGGCAAAGGTTCAGCGACTGGACGGCATCATGCGCATGACGCATCAGGTGAGCCACGAAGTCGGCAACATGATCGGCATCATCACCGGCAGCCTCGGCCTTCTCGAGCGTGAAACCGGCTTCAACGATCGGCAGAAACGCAACATTGCGCGGATTCGCAAGGCTGCCGAGAGAGGACGTTCGCTGGCCGGCAGCATGCTGTCGATCGGCAGCCAGCAGCCGTTCTATCCAAGCGCGGTGGATGTCGCCAGCCTCCTTCGCGGAATGGCCGATATCCTGGAGATCGCTGTCGGCGCAAAGTGCCATATCAAGCTGGACCTGGATACCGGCCTGCCGGTCGTATCGCTCGACGCGGCCCTTTTGGAGCAGTCCGTTCTGAACCTCTGTCTCAACGCTTCGGCAGCGATGCCGACAGGAGGCGTCATCATTATCGGTGCAACGGCAAACGGAGACACCTTGCTGATCTCGGTGACCGACAGCGGCATCGGCATGAGCCCAGAGGTCGTAGACAAAGCTTTCGAGCCTTATTTCACCACACGAGGCGGAGATGGTGGAGCAGGGCTTGGCCTGGCCATGGTTTATGGCTTCGTCCGTCAGAGCGGCGGAGAGGCATCCATCTATTCCTCTCCCGGGCACGGAACGACCGTCAAGCTGAGCTTCCCCACAGGTTTGCGCTAGTTCACATCGCCGCCGAAAATCCGGGCGAGCAGGATGCCGGTGACGAGCATGCCGGCCGCCACGAAGATCGTATCGCCCGGCGTGCCGATATAGAGCGGCCCGATATTGGCAAACAGCAGGAAGGCGACGAGGAAATTCGCCCAGCCCCAGACGACATTCGCCGTCGGCGAACTACGTTGGCTCCGCGGTGCGAACGGGATGCGGAACGGCCTGCCGCTGACGCCGTTGACGAAATGCGAGATACCGTTGGTCAAAAAGGCGGCGGCGATGAAATGGACGATATAGGCGATCCAGGGCAAGAACTTCTCCAGTGCTGCAAGTGGCGTCAACGGAGGAATGTGGCCGGGAATGTCATGCCGGCAAGAGTAGCCTGGAAACGCAGTGTGGTGTGGCAGCTGCCGCAGAACAGCGACGGGCCTGACCCGGTCAGATCAGCAGGAAATCTTTGAAGTGAAGCTCAGCGGAATTGTCGAGCTCCGCGACATGCATTGCCGCGCCCGCCGCGCTCCCATCCGCGTCAAAAGATAGAACGCCGCTCGCCTGATCGTAGATCAGCTTGTCATCCGCCTCGAGCGCTTTCTTGCCGTGAACGAAATTCTCATCCGAAAATGCGGACAGGCTGAGCGCGGCGAAAATCGAATGGTCGAGCAGCAGCTTGTCTTCAGCCGCGAAGAAGAAATCCCGGATCTTCTCGACGCTCATATTGTCGGGCTTCACATCGAAGACGAAGTTATCGCCTCCGCTGCCGCCGGTCAGCCTGTCCTCACCGGCTTTGCTGTCGATATGAGTATCAATTCCGAAGGAGCGAATAATATCGTTTATTCTATCGGATTGGGCCATAGCTTTCTCCCGATTTGCAATGCAATCGGCCATGAGAAAATATCCCCATTTTCAGTCGCCAATTCGTTTTAATACACGCGGAGGGCCGTGCATTGCCGCTTGTTAACCATGATTTGTTGTCTTGAATGTGGCCCGTATCGGGCCGCAATTTGTGTAACGCGACCGTCAATCTTTGCTTGCATTTTTCCGGTCGGGGGGCAGATCATGCCTGGGTGAGACGGCCGCATCAGCAGAGCCGGGGAAAATCCGAAGCATCTGGAGGTTCCGATGACCGTCAATGTTCATTTCCGGTTTCGCAGCGGTCTGCTGTCGATGGCGTTCGACAATGTCCGCCTCCGCGGCAGTTGGGACCGGCACGGCCGCCCCTCGGCCGACTGGACATCGGTTCCCATGCAGCGCTCCGAGGACGAAGATGGCTATGATGTCTTTGTCGCCAGGGTTTCCTTTCCCGATGGCGAGATCGGCACGAATTTTCGCTGGGGTATCGAGCTTGACCGGCCGGGCGTGGCGGATCTATGGGCTATCGCCGCCGAATTGGACGACGAGGCCTCGTCGCGTCGGGAATGTTCCTTCGAACTCCAGCCGGGCATGGAGCCGCAGATCTATTATCTGACATGGATCGGCCGTCTGGGGGCGAACCGGATTGAAAGGCGCAACGGTGCCGACCGCATTCGTTTCTCGGTCTGGGCGCCGAACGCCCGGGAAGTCTTGCTGGTGCTCGCCGATCCCGCCATCGGCTACGTCGCCGACGACGGCACCGGAGCGCTCGGGACCATCAGCATGCGAAGGACTGTCGACGGGTTCTGGACCGTTGAAACCGCCGACGATCACCGCCTTTCGGATTTCGACGGCATGGTCGGCACGCCCTATATGTATCGCATCACCAAGGACGACGGATCGCTTGCCTACCGGACCGACATCTGGTCGCTGATGCAGATCGGGGCGGGAGATTTCGATCCGGATGGTGCGCCTCATCATGGATCGCCGGCTGGTTTGGACGGACCGCAGAGCTGCTCGGTCGTCTGCGACCCGAAGCGGGTGGTGCTGCCGTCCGGGCAGGAGCTTGCCGCGCAGGCTTTCTGGGCTGACGAATTCGTGGCCGGCCGCAAACTTCCGGACCGGCTCGAGGATCTGGTGATCTATGAATTGCATGTCGGCGCGCTCGGTTTCGGCAAACCCGCGCCGGGAACGCTCGATGATGCGATCGCCTTCGTTGCGCATCTTTCCGCGCTCGGCGTCAACGCCGTCGAACTGTTGCCGATCGCCGAATTCGAGGCGCGGGCCAATTGGGGTTACGGCACCTCGCATTTCTTTGCCGCCGATCAGGGCGCCGGCGGCACCGACCGGCTGAAGTTATTCGTCAAGGCCTGCCACCAGCAGGGCATCGCCGTCATTCTGGATGTCTGTTACAACCACTTCGATCCGGATGGCGAGCGGGCGCAATGGGCCTATGATTCCAACGATCCCACCCGCAATATCTACTACTGGTATGAGGGACGCCCAGGCGACTACGCCAATCCCGCGGGCGGCTATATCGACAACATCTCCACGGGATGGGCGCCTGCCTTCGACGAGGAGGCGGTTCGGCAGCTTTTCATCTCGAGTGCGGCATTTCTCGTCTCCGTCTGCCATATCGATGGCTTCCGGCTCGATCAGACCAGTTCGATCCATCAATATCCAGTGCTGCATGCCGACGGCCGGCGCGCCGATCGGGCAGCCGCCTTCGGCGCCAAATTCCTGAAGCAGTGGACCCGCACGATGCGGCTGATCAAGCCGCAACTTTTCCTGACAGCCGAGGATTATTCGGACTGGTCGGCAATGACGGAGCCGAGCCTGACCGGCGATGGGCTCGGTTTCGACGCCACCTGGTACGGCGATTTTCATCACAACCTTGTCGAATATCACGGTGGCGCGCAGGCGCAGCTTTTGAAGAATGCCGGTTTTGGCGACAGTCGGGCGCTGACCATGTCGTCGCTTGCCGGCGCATTGCAGACGAGCGCGCGATCGAAGGTGGTCTACAACCAGTCGCACGACGATTGCGGCAATCGCGAAGGGTCGGCACGAACCGCTGTCATCGCGGTCAATTTCGCGCCGATCGTCGGCAAGACCAGGGCTTGGGCGGAGGCGAGATCCAGGTTTGCGGCGGCGATGACGCTGCTATCGGCCGGGACGCCGATGTTTTTCATGGGCGAGGAAATCGGCGCCCAGAAGCCCTATCGTTACAATGATTTCCTGGAGAACCGGGAGAATATCCTCGGCGAGGCTGCGGGCAACGGGGCAGGGATGATCAGCTGTTATCGCGACCTAATCGCCCTCAGCATCAAAGAGGCAGCCATTCGCTCCCGCAACATCGCCATTCCTTACGTCCATGACGAAGACCGGGTGATCGCATTTCATCGGTGGAACGACGGCGAGGATTTCCTCGTGGTGGGATCGCTGAACGACGCTGCTTTCCAGAACGGCTATCGGCTGCGCAGCGAGCGTCTGGGAGACGACCTCTGGGAAGAGATCTTCAATAGCGATGCTGAGACCTTCGGCGGCTGGAATGTCGGCAACGGCGGCGGAAGGATCAGAGCCACTGCGGGAATGCTCGATGCCGTGCTGCCTGCCTCAGGCGTCCTAGTGTTTCGCAGGCTGTGATGCGTCGCGCCTTCCAAGGCAGCAGGCAATGGGTGCGCAGGGCGCTCAGGCAAATCCGACCGGCAGGTTTTCCAGTTTTCTGCCGGCACCGTAGTCGCGCTCGTGCTGCGAGCGGCGGCGGCCGTCGCGGCGAGCAGACAGATCGATCCGGTTTTCGGCAAAGATCCCATCGGCATAAGTGCCGGTGTCGTGGCAATCGGTGTCGATCTTGGGGGTAAGGATTTTCAGGATCATCGGGGTTCCTCCGCGGCGCACCATCAACACTCGGAAAGGCCGCTTCGTTCTCTTTATAAACTCTGAATTATTAATAAATTAACCATAAGCGTCACGGAAAGGCTCAGCAGTTGCCAACGTCCTGCCGCACACGTCGACGTGGAATGGCCTTGCCGTGGAACTCAGGGACCGTGATTGCCGTTGATATCGAAGGACACAGGAGGTTTCCATGCAGTTGATCGATACGCGAGTGTCACAGGCCGGTGACATCTTCACCGTCGAATTCCTGGGCGAGGGAGGGGAATCGATCTCCGTCAAGATCGACAACTCTCACGGCGAACTCGACCACTCCAAGGCCGTCGACCACGCCAAGGTGATGATGGTCCAGCTGACCAGCTTTTCCGGCAGCGAGGCGGATGGCAGCATCAACCGTTACGACGCGTTGAGCAACGGCAATTTCGACGAAGGCAGCAAGGGCCTGATCGGCCAGCCGAGCGCACGTTCGACCCATGATAGCGCGGTGCTGGAGGAAGAGCTCAATGAAGGTCTTGAGGACAGCTTTCCGGCAAGCGACCCTGTATCGGCAACGGTATCGTCCATTCCCGCCAACGCGCGACGGCACTGATCGCACTACCTTTTGAATTCCAATTGCCGGAAAAGGCTGCCCGTTCCAGCGGGCAGCCTTTTCATTGCATGACAGATCGATGTCAAAACTGAGAAACAGCTGAAAACATCGGATGTCTGATTGACATGGGAGCCTTCTAGAGAGGGCCCGAGAAGGGAGTGCGCACGACGCGCTTCTAAGGTCTCGGAGACGCACTCATGAAAATCATTCAGATCACCGACACCCATTTCAGCCCGAACAAGCCGCATTTCAACGGCAACTGGGCGCCGCTTCTGAGCTGGATCGAAGCGACCGGCGCCGATCTGATCATCCACACCGGCGATCTCACACTCGACGGCGCCGACAAGGACGAGGACATCACATTCTCGATGGATCTGATGCGGCAAGTGTCGATCCCGATGCTGATCGTCCCCGGCAATCACGATGTCGGCCATCTCGAGGGGTCCGACCAGCCCGTCAACGCCGAGCGGCTGGCCCGCTGGCGCAGCCTTGCCGGTGACGATCGCTGGCTGGAGGATGCGGCCGGCTGGCGCTTCATCGGCTTGAACTCGCTGCTTCTCGGTCATGAGGATGACGAGGAAGAGGCCCAGTTCGAATGGCTCGCCAAGGCGCTCGAAGACAGGGCAGGGCGGCGCGTGGCTCTCTTCGCGCATAAGCCTCTGTTCGTCGATGCACCCGATGAAGGCGATACCGGCTATTGGAGCGTTCGTCCGGCTCAGCGCCGGCGGCTTTATGATCTGATAGCAGCCCATGACGTGGCGCTGTTTGCCAGCGGCCACCTTCACCGGGCCTGGCAGGGTCGCTTCGACGATACCCAGTTGACCTGGGGCCCGTCGGCGGCCTTCATCATCGACAAGATGGAGCGCGAGATGCCGGGCGAGCGCCTGATCGGCGCCGTCATCCACGAGTTCGATACGTCGGTCGAAAGCCAGATCGTCGCCGTTCCCGGCATGACCGCGCATGTGCTCGACGATGTCGTGCTCGAGGTCTATCCGCAGGCGGTCAAGCCGCGCGAGGCCGTCGAATGAGCGCGCTCTCGCTTCGCAGCATCACCAAGGCCTTCGGCGGCAACCAGATCCTCAACGGCGCGTCCTTGCCGGCCTCGACCATGCCGAAAGCGGTGAGATCCTGGCCGGCGGACGCTTTACGTCACCCATGATCAGGCGGAGGCGCTGTCGATGGCCGACCGCGTCGCCGTGATGATAGGTGGCCGATTGCTGCAGATCGCAACTCCTCAGGTCATCTATGACGACCCGGCCCATATCGAGGTCGCCCGCTTCATCGGCCAGCCGCGCATCAACCTGCTTCCGGCCTTTGTCGAAGGCGGCGTGATCCTGTGCGGCGGCCTGCGGCTGACGCTTGAAAATGCACCTGCCGGCAAGACGCCGGTCACGATCGCCATTCGCCCCGAATTCGTCTTTCTCGCCAAGAGCCGGCATGACGGCCTTGCCGCCCGGATCGAACGCCTCGAATTCCTGGGGTCCGAAGTCATCCTCCATTGCCGGCTCGATGCGATCGGCGAGACCGTCATCGCCAAGGTACAGCCGTCCGAAGCCTCCGGGCTTGCGGCGGGCGATGCCGTGGGGCTCCGATTGTCGCCCGGCCGCACGCTGGTCTTTGCCGAGGACGGCAGCCGGCTCGCCGGCGTGGTCGCCGGCGGCGATGCCGGGCTCAGCTCTGCTAATGCCGGGCTCAGTGGTGATGCCGATACCGAGCGGGAGAGGGCGCATGGCTAGCCTCGCCTCTATGGCCATTCCTGGTCATTCCGCTCTTGCCCATCGCCGCAGCGAGGGCCGCATCGCCTGGATGCTGGTGCTGCCGGCGATAACACTGCTTTTTCTCTTCGTACTTTTGCCGGTCGCCGCTGTCGTCGTGCTCGGCTTTACCGATTTCGAACTCGGCTACGGCGAGTTCCGTTTCGTCGGCTTCGAGAACTACGCCCACCTGATCACCGACCGCACCTTTCGCAAGTCGCTGTGGAATACCACGGTCTATACGGCGATCGTCGCGCCCGTCTCGATCCTGCTCGGCCTCGGCATCGCCATGCTGATCGAAAGCGAGACTGCGGCCCGCAGCGTCTTCCGCACCGCCTATTTCCTGCCGGTCGCCTCGCTGATCGTCGCCATGGCGACCGTCTGGCAATATATGTTCCACCCGACGATCGGCCCGATCAATGCGCTGCTGGCGCTTGCCGGATTGCCCGGTCCGAACTGGCTGGGCAGCTCCGGCACCGTACTTTACAGCCTGTCGATCATCGGCGTCTGGCAATCGGCCGGCTTCAACATGGTGCTCTTCCTGGCGGGGCTGACGGCAATCCCGCGCGAGCTTTACGCCGCAGCGGAAGTGGACGGCGCAAAATCCTCGCTCGACCGCTTCCTGCTGGTGACCTGGCCGATGCTCGGGCCGACGACGCTCTTCGTCATCACCATCAGCATCACCAATGCGGTCAAGGTCTTCGAGACGGTCAAGACGCTGACCGAGGGCGGCCCGAACAAGGCGTCTGAAGTGCTGCTCTTTACCATCTACCAGGAAGGCTTCGTCTATCTGCGTGTCGGTTATGCCTCGGCGATGACCGTGGTGTTTCTGCTGATCCTGGTGGTGCTGATGTTCCTGCAGTACCGCATTCTCGACCGCCGGGTGCATTACACATGACGACAAGCGCTTTTTCCCTCGGCAGAGTGATCCGCCTCAGCCTGCTTTCCCTCGGCGCGATCGTCTTCCTGTCGCCCTACATCTTCATGATCTCGGCGGCCGGCAAGACGCAGAGCGACATTTTCACCTCGTCGCTGTCGCTGATCCCGGCGCATTTCGCCTATGCTGAGAATCTCGCCAAGGCCTTGAGCCGGGTGCCGATGGCGCGGCTCTTGTGGAACGGCGTCGTCGTCTGCAGCCTGATCTTCTTCTTCCAGGTGCTGGTGGCGATCCCCTGCGCCTATGCCATGGCGAAGCTGCGTTTCGGCGCTGCCCGCGCGCTGATGGTGCTGGTCATGCTCGGCCTTCTCGTGCCGATCCATGCGACGGCGCTGCCGCTTTATGTCGCCTTCGACCGCGCCGCCCTGCTCAACAGCTATGCCGCCCTGATCGCACCCTTCACCATTTCGGTCTTCGCGATCTTTATGTTCCTGCAGTTCTTCCGCGCCATGCCCGACGACCTCATCCATGCCGCCCGTCTCGACGGCATGTCGGAGCTCGGCATCGTCGCCCGCGTCATCGTGCCGAATGCCTGGCCGGCGGTCACCGCCTTCGCCATCTTCTCGGTCGTCGCCCATTGGAACGATCTCTACTGGCCGCTGATCGTCATCAGCAAGCAGGACTATGCCACGCCACCCCTCGGGCTGATGTATTTCCGCGCCGCCGAGGCCGGCGACGACTACGGCGCGCTGATGGCGGCGACCCTGATCATTACCCTTCCTCTCGTCGCCGCCTTCCTGCTTGCGCAGAAGCGTTTCGTCGAGGGCATCACCATGACCGGTCTCAAAGGCTGACCGGCTTCAACCAGGAGAACGAGCGATGAAACATATCACCCAGCTTCTCGCCGCAGCGGCCGTATCGATGGCAATCGCGCTTCCAGCGCATGCCGAGACGACGCTGACGGTTCACTACCCCATGCCGGGCTTCTTCAAGGACGTGATGGACACGATCTCGAAGAAGTTCATGGCGGAGAACCCCGATATCAAAATCCAGTTCGCCAGCCCGTCGGCGACCTATGAGGAAGGCATCCAGACGATCCTTCGCCAGGTCGGCACCAGCGAAATGCCCGATATCACCTTCATCGGCCTGAACCGCCTGCGCATGCTCGACGAACGCGATGTCGCCGTCGACCTCGGCCCGCTCGTCAAGAAAGAGGGCAACATGGCCGAGCAGGGCTTCTCCGACACGATCCTCAAACTCGCCCAGGTGAAGGGCAAGCAGGTGGGCCTGGCTTTTGCGACCTCCAACCCGATCATGTATTACAACGCCGATCTGGTGAAGGCGGCCGGCGGCAATCCCGACAATCCGCCGAAGACCTGGGACGAGGTCATCGCGCTCGGCGGCAAGATCAAGGCGCTCGGCAACGGCGTCGACGGCATCGATTTCCGCTGGCAGGGCGACGACTGGATGTTTTCGGCTCTGCTCTTCGGCGCCGGCGGCAGGATGCTGAGCGACGACGAAAGCAAGGTCGCCTTCAACGGTCCGGAAGGCGAGAAGGCCGTCGAGGTCCTGCATCGCCTGGTGACCGAGGGCGGCATGCCGGTCTTCACCAAGCCCACCGGCGAACAGGCTTTCGCAGCCGGCAAGGTCGGTTTCGAGTTCCAGACCACGGGCGCGCTGCGCAACACGATCAAGAATGTCGGTAACAAATTCGATCTGCGCACCGCCAAGATCCCGCTGATCGATCCGGTGAACGGCCGTCTTCCCACCGGCGGCAACGCCGTCGTCATCCTGACCCATGACGCCGCCAAGCAGGACGCCGCCTGGAAATTCGCCAAATTCGCCGCCGGCCCTTACGGCGCTTCCGTCGTCGTGCCCGGCACCGGTTACGTCCCGAACAACGAGCTTGCCGCCAAGTTGCCGGAATATCTCGGCGATTTCTACAAGCAGAACCCGCTGTTCCAGGCAGGCCTCAGCCAGATGCCCGTGATGATCCCCTGGTATGCCTTTCCCGGCTCCAACGGCGTCAAGGTTACCCAGACGATCGTCGACAACCTCTCGCGCATCGTCGACCAGTCGGCCGAACCCAAAGAAGCGCTCGACGACGCGGCCGCCGACGTCGAAGGCATGCTGCCGCGCAGCTGATCGCTTTCCGCGTCAGAAGAAGGGCCGTCACGCCGAGTGCGTGGCGGCCCTTTTGTTTCGAAGCTTCAGATGGCGCGCACCGTGCCGCCGCGGCGCAGCGTATAGGCGACATCGAGATGGCGGGCAGGGGCGGCATTCTCCGCCATGTCTAGGAGCAGCGAGGCGGCCGTCGCCCCCATGCTGGCATCCGGCATTTCGATTGTCGTCAGCGGCGGATCGATCAGCCGGCCGATGGCGATGCCGTCGAAGCCGGCGACCGATACATCCCCGGGCACCGACAGCTCCTCGCGCTTCAGCGCGCCGATGACGCCGAGCGCCAGAAGGTCATTGGAGGCGATGATCGCCGTCGGCGCAAGCGAGGTCATCACCGTGCCGAGGTCGATCTGGTCGTAGCCGCCGAGGAAGGGGATTTGCACGGCGTCGAGCGGTGGCAGCTCGTTCTCGGCCATGGCGTCGAGATAACCCCGGTAGCGCAGGCGGGCGCGGTCGGAAGCGGCAAAATTGCCGGAAAGGAAGAGAATGCGGCGATGGCCCATGCCGATCAGGAAGGTGGCGATCTCGCGGCCCGCGCCGCGATTGTCGGCGGTGACGGCCGCCGGAAACTGCGCGGTCGGGAGGTTGTTGAGCAGCACGGTCGGCGGCAGTCTGGCCAGCAGCGCCTCGCTGGTCGACGGATCGCAGACGGTGAGGATCAGCCCGGTCGGCTGGTCGTTGAGCAGGGCGGCGACGGCGTCAGCCTCGCGCGCCGGATCGTAATTCGACTGGGCGATCAACACGCCGTGGCCGGCGACCAGCATGCGGTTCTGGATGCTCGACAGCGACGACGCAAAGACCGGATTGGTGATGCTCGGAATCAGCACGCCGACCACCGGCCGGCGCCCGATCCGCCCGGCGGAATGGCCGGCCGGGCGATAGCCGAGTTCTGCGGCGGCGCGGCGCACCTTGCGCACCATCAGGTCGCTCGCCGGTCCGTCACGGCTGAGAACCCGGCTTGCGGTTGCCAGCGAACATCCGGCCCGGAAAGCGACCTGCTGCAATGTCGCCATCGAAAACGCCTCCTGGTGACAGATAAGGCGCAATCCCTTAGGAGGTTTCGATGACATTGGTCTGACATCGGCGGAAGCAGCTGGCCGGAGTTTTGCCGTCTCGTCCACTGGCACACATAGAAGTTGAAGAGAAATGCAACCTGTGGAATAGTCAGATCAACACGATCCATCTCTTTACGCTCATCCCTGGACAAGAATGTCTTATAAAATGGAATGCTCCGCCGCCTGGCGGTTTCTCGCGACGGTTGCTCTGGTCGCAAGCTTGGCGTCGCCGGCCTATGCGGACACCTCGTCCACATCCTGGCCACAAACACAAAGCGACCTACAAGCCGACACCGACGTCCATTTCGGCACGCTCGCCAACGGAATGCGGTTTGCGATCATGCGCAATGCCACGCCACCCGGGCAGGCGGCGATCCGCTTTCGCATCGGCTCCGGCTCGCTCGAGGAAAACGACAACCAGCAGGGCTTGGCGCATTTTCTGGAGCATATGGCCTTCAAGGGTTCGACGCATGTCGCCGAAGGGGAGATAATCCGTATCCTGCAGCGCAAGGGCCTGGCCTTTGGGCCTGATACCAACGCCCACACCTCTTATGACGAGACTGTCTATGCACTCGATCTTCCCGAGGTCGATGCTGACACGGTTTCGACGGGCCTGATGCTGATGCGGGAGACGGCGAGCGAACTGACCCTCGATGCCGGCGCCTTCGATCGCGAACGCGGCGTCATCCTGTCGGAGGAGCGGCTGCGCGACACGCCGCAATATCGCGCAGGGCTCGGAATCATGAATTCCTTGCTCGCCGGCCGCCGCGCGACCATCCGCGTGCCGATCGGCAAAACCGACATCATCAGCAATGCGCCTGTAGACCTCGTCCGTGATTATTACCGGGCCAATTATCGGCCCGAGCGGGCAACGCTGATGGTGGTGGGCGATATCGACCCGGCTGCCATGGAAACCCAAATCCGGCAGCACTTCGGCGACTGGAAGGCCGTGGGGCGGGCACCAACAAAACCGGATCTGGGCACACTGGAGACGAAAGGCGAAAGCGCCGACGTCCTCGCTGTTCCCGGCGGCATGACCAGCATCCAGATAGCCTGGACGCGTCCCAATGACGCCGCGGCTGACACATTTGCCAAGCGCCGCACGCAGCTTATCGAAGATCTCGGCCTGTTGGTGCTCAAACGTCGGGTGAGCACTATTGCCAGCAAGGCGGATGCCCCTTTCATCAGTGCGGTCGCCGGCTCCCAGGATCTTCTTGATTCCGCGCATATCGTCCTGATCGTGGCGAATTCCGAGCCGGATAAATGGCAGGCGGCGCTCGCGACCATCGACCAGGAACAGCGGCGTATCGAGGAGTTCGGCGTTGCGCAGGCTGAACTCGATCGTGAAATCCTCGAATATCGCTCGTTCCTCCAGGCTGCCGCGGCCGGAGCCGCGACGCGCACGACCACCGACATCGCTTCCATGCTGGCCAGCAGCGTCGATGACAATCAGGTCTTTACGTCGCCCGCCGAAGACCTTTCGCTGTTCGAGACGATCACGAAGGACGTCACGGCAGCCGAGGTCAATCAGGCGCTGCGGCATGCCTTCTCCGGCAACGGTCCGCAGGTCGTGCTGCAGACGGCCCAATCACCGCAGGGCGGAGCCGACGCGGTTCGGCAGGCCTATGATGCTTCAAAGGCTACTGCCGTCTCGGCATCATCCGGTGCAGCCGACGTCGCCTGGCCCTACACCCATTTCGGCGAGCCGGGCGCCGTGGTCGAACGCCGCGCCGTCGACGATCTCGGCGTGACCATGGTGCGCTTTTCCAATGGCGTCCGGCTTACGGTCAAGCCGACCAAGCTGCGCGCCAATGAAGTGCTGGTGCGCGAAGATATCGGCCGCGGCCGGCTGGACCTGCCGCAGGACCGTCCCGCCCCGATCTGGGCGTCTCCGGCCGTCGCGCTGTCCGGCGTCAAGGCCATGGACTACCAGGATATCCAGAAAGCGCTGACGGCCAACATCGTCGGCATCGACTTCTCCGTCGGCGACAGTTCCTTCAGCTTCGACGGCCGCACGCGAACTGAAGATCTTGCGACGCAATTGCAGCTGATGACGGCATACACCGCCGATCCCGCCTACCGCCCGGAGGCTTTCAAGCGGGTGCAGCAGGCCTATTTGAGCGGCCTCGATCAGTATCAGGCGACCCCCGGCGGCGTTGTCAGTCGCGATTTCGGAGGTCTCGTGCATTCCGGCGATCCGCGCTGGACCTTCCCCGATCGCGCTGCCTTGTCCGCCGCCAAGCCGGACGATTTCGAGGCGCAGTTCCGGCCCATGGTTTCCACCGGCCCGATCGATATCACCATCGTCGGCGACGTCACGGTGGATGACGCAATCCGGATGACAGCCGAAACCTTTGGCGCTTTGCCGCCGCGGCCGGAGGCGGTGCTGAGCAAGGAGTGGGGTGACGTGCGTTTCCCGGCGGCGAACAAGACGCCCATTTTGCTGACCCATAGCGGCAGGGCGGATAACGCGGCCGCCGCCTTCGGGGCACCGATCGGCGATTTGCTCTCCGATCTGCCGCGGTCCTTCACCGCCAATATCGCCACCCAGATTTTTCAGAACAGGCTGATCGACCAGTTTCGTATTGCGGAAGGCGCAAGTTATGTCCTGGAGGGTGACGCGAACCTGTCACGCGAAATCCCCGGCTATGGCTACGCATTTTTCTACGTCGAGACGGAACCGGCAAAGATCGGGCGCTTCTATGCACTTGCCGACGACATCGCCAATGACCTGCGATCGCATGATGTCTCCCCGGACGAGTTCGCGCGCGCCCGGGAACCGATCATCGAGACACTGAAGCATCAGCGGCAGAGCAACGAATATTGGATCGAATCTCTGCGGGGCGCTCAGATGGATCCGCGTCGTTTAGACCGGATACGCGACAGTCTCAGCGGCTACGACAAGGTCACCGTCGAGGATATTCGCGCATTTGCCGGGACCTATTTCAGCCCGGAAAACTTCTGGAAATTCGAAGTACTGCCGGCGGCGGTAAGATAGGCGCTCCGGGGCTCCTGCATCGTCGTGCGATCGCTCAGCCGCGGCGTTTGACCACGCGCATGTTCATCTCTGAGCGAAGCGTGAAGCCGAGCGCGAGGTAGAGGGCGATGGCGGACGTATTTGCCGCATAGGCATGCAGATAGGCGGTATCGCCGCCGGATGCGATTTCGCCGGCAACGAAGCGGAAGAGCAGGGTGCCGAGGCCGCGCCCCTGGAAATCGGGATGGGTGCAAAGCCCGCTGAGTTCGATGAAACCGGTCTGCCGCATCCGCTGCCCGGCCATTGCCATTAGCCGGCCCTCGCTTCTGATCCCCCAGAAGCTGCCGAGGCTCTGGGCTCTGAGCGTGAATGGGCCGGGTTTGGTCAGCGTCGCCAGAGCCAGCATGTCGGCGGCATCGGCCTCCGTCAGCCTCTCGATGCGGGAATCCGAAATCCGCTTATGCGGCCGCTCGGCAATCATCTGGACCGCCGATGCTTCCGTGGCAACGGCAAGGCCTGTTGGGATGGCGATCGGCCCGGCTTCCAAGAGGATCATGCTCTCCTCCGACGCCGGCAGCATCTCCAGGGCGTCGAGGCTTTCAGGCCTATCGTCGGCGGACGCCGCGAAGGGGACGATCGATGGTGGGTATCGCCGCGCGTTTTCGTTCCCCTCTGCAAGGCCGGCATGCGCTGTCTCCAACGCGGTCCAGATCGGCCGGTCGAGGATATGGGTCATGCTTCTTCCTCCTTGGCGGCGTGGCGGCGCGCAAGCGGCACCGCCGCAAGCCCGTCCTCGATGGCTGCGAGCTGCTCCAGAATCGGCCCGTCGAGATCGCCGCAGAGATCCGCAACGGCCGCCGCGATGCGCGGCCAGATGACCATCTTCGAATGATCGACAAGATCCTGTCCCTTGCCGGTCAGCGAGACCAGTCTGCGTCGCTGATCGTCCGGGGCCGGCTGCATATCGACGAAGCCGAGTTCGAGAAGCTGGCCGATGGTGCGGGTTGCGCCGGGCTGGGTGATCCCGACCGCCTGCGCAAGCTCACCGATCGTCAGCGGGCCGGATCGGTCGATCGCGGCCAAAAAGGGATATTTGCCCGCCTGAATGCTGAGACCGGCTTCGTCGATGACCTGCTGCGTATCGGCCTGCAGCCTCTCTCCGATCCGCCGCAGCCGGCTGCCCAAGCACAGAAAACCGAGGGTTCGAACCACATCTTCGACCATGCCTGTTCTCCGTTGCATTGAATGTTATATAACGCGTTATATACTCGCGGTTCAATGCCTGAAAGTCGAGGGCAGGGTTCACCCGCCCCGCCGTCTCGCCGCCAACAGAAACCCCGCCAGGACACAGCTGAGTAGGCCAAGCGACATCGGCAGCCCTTGGTGTCCAATCAATTGCATCGCCAATCCCGCAGCGGGCGAGCCCACCATACCGCCGATGCCCCATGTAAAAGCGAAGGCCGCGTTGCCGGCGATCAGGGCCTGGCCGGTGAAACGTTCGCCGAGCTGGATCAGCGACATGGTGTAAATCCCGAACGAGACCCCGCCCCAAACGAAAACCAGCGGCCAGATCAGCCATGCGTTGAAGACCAGCGGCAGCAGCAGGCAACCGGCAAGGCAAGCCAGGACGCAGAATGACATGGTCCTTGTCGAGCCAAGCCGTTCGGCGACGCGGCCGAGCAGGATCTGCATCACCGCGTTGCCAGCAATGAAACAGGTGATGAGCGCAGCGATCCGTCCCATGGCGCTGCCGAGGGCCGCGCCATAGACCGCGAATAGGGAAAGCAGGATCTGCTCGAAGGCGGCAGCTGTGAAAACAGCAAACATCAGCAGCGGCGCCAGTACGAGGAAGCCGCCGAGCGATGTTGCCTCGCCTTCGCGAGGCATCTTTGGCACGCGTGGTGCGACGGCAACCACGATGAAGCCACAGGCGAGGAAGGCCGCGATACCGATCATGAAGGGTGGCCAGCCCTCCGTGCCGGTGAAGCCGAGCGACAGCGGGCCGATGGCGAAGCCAGCCGAAACAATCGACGAATAAAGGCCCATGATCCGGCCGCGCCGCGGCGCCGGCGTGATCGTGATCAGCCAGGTCTCGCTGATCACATAGAGCGGATTGGCAAAGACGCCGAGCAGGAAGCGCAGCGGCATCCAGACCCAAACATTCTGCATCAAGCCAATCGCAATCAGGGTGAGGGCGGCCAGGATCGAACACAGGATGGCCAGCCGCGCCCCGCCGAGGCGCCGTGAGAGCGCCGGAATGAAGGGCGCCGATGCAATGAAACCCAGCGGCGTCATCGCCGCCGACAGGCCGATCAGGCCGGATGTCGTTTCCTGCCGCTCCAGGATGAAGCTCAGCAGCGGATAGGTCAGCCCCTGCGCCACGGCGAATACCGTAACGGTCGCGATGACCCCTGCCATCGCCACCCATGGGATACGGGCCTCCCTTAGTGATAGGGTGTTTTCGGCACTCATGCAGATATCCTCGTCAGACCCTATGTTCTCAGAACCCTGGAGCCCGTCGGCTTAGGAGGATGAATTCTGCGGGATATGGCGAACGCCGTAATTAAGCTCTCCCAAAAAGTTCTCAAAAATTTCCAAAGGCGCTAAACAGGTCAGGATCGAACGCAGGACCATCAGGAAATGACCGCCTCGCCCTCCTTTCTCGGCCTTCCCAATCGCCTCGCTGATGACTGCTTGCCCCGGGCGGTGATTTTCGCGGCCGCCCACGGCACGACCTATCCCGGCAAGGACAGCGGCGGCTATGCCTTGGCGGCCGGCGCCATCCGTGCTGCAAGCCAGGACGATGCCGGGCTCATCGAGCACTGGGATTTCGATCTCGGCGGTCCGCTGTTCGATGGCAAGCCGATCGCATGCACCGACGCCGGCGATGTCGAGACAACCATGCACGACAATATCGGCAACCGGGCGCGGATCGAGGCGAAGACGCGAAAGGTATTGGCATTGCCGGCCATACCGATCTTGCTCGGCGGTGACTGTTCCGTGACCATTCCTTTCCTTGCCGGTTTTGCGGCGCAAGGGCCGGTCTGGGTCCTGCAGATCGACGCCCATATCGATTGGCGCGACGAGGTGCATGGCGAACATCACGGCTATTCAAGTCCGATGCGCCGGGCGAGCGAGATGCCGCATGTCGCCGGCATGGTGCAAGTCGGCTTGCGCAGTGTCGGCAGCGCGCGCACCGCCGACATCGAAGCGGCGCAACGCTATGGCAGCTGTTTTGTGACCGCTCGCGAGGTTCATAGCCAGGGCGTCGGCGCCGCTCTCCAGCATATCCCGGAAGGAGCGCAGGTCGTCGTCACACTTGATTGCGACAGCATCGATCCCGGCATCATGCCTGGTGTGGCGGCGCGTACCCCTGGTGGCCTCACTTACTCTGAGGTGGTCGACCTGATCGCCGGCCTCGGCAGGCGGGCGAGGATCGCGGGATTCGACCTTGTCGAGTTCTATCCTCCCGCCGACATTGACGGTCTGTCGGCGCTCACCGCCTCGCGGCTTCTTGTCAATGCGATCGGCGCCATCGTCCGGCAGGCTTGATCCTGCTTCTCGCAGCAAGCCGTCGATGGGGTCATTGCTCTTTTTCTCTTAGGCAACTTTGCCCAGACGTGGCTCCGTCCCAGCCAGAAGCCGCCGAAAGTTGGCGCGATGGCGCACAATCACGTAAACGCCGCCGGCGATCACCAGCAGCCGATGGGGCAGCGGTTGCTCCAGGCCGCAGACCAGGGCCATGGCCGTCAACGCCGCCAGCATCGAACTGAGGGAAACAATCCTGGAGATAGCCAGCGCGGCGCCGAAAACCACCGCGGCCCATAAACCCACGGGCCATGACATCGCCAGCAGCACGCCGAGCCCCGTCGCAACCGACTTGCCTCCGGCAAAATTGAGCCAGACCGACCGGCTGTGCCCTAGCAACACAGCAAACCCCGCCAGGCAGACAGCCCAAGGCTCCGAGCTCTGCAGATCGAAGGCTGCCGGTGGAGTGGATGATGGGACTGTCGAGAGCCAGAGGCAGAACCCGCGCGCAAAGGCGATTGCGCCCACACCTTTCAGTACATCGACCAGAAGCACCATCGACGCCGGCCATTTGCCGAGCGTTCGCAATACATTCGTTGCTCCGGTGGATTTGGAGCCATGTTCCCGGATATCGATGCCTTTCAGCAGTTTGCCTGCCAGATAGCCCGTGGGTATCGAACCGAGGAGATAGGCGATCGCCAACCCGACCGCAGCCGCTATCCAGAAAACCATGCGTGTCACCTCGACGGTCTATGTTCAGGCCGCGTGGTCGCCGCCATTACTGCTCGCATCCTCGATACCACGCGGACTAAGCGGACGAACAGTTTCATCCAAGCTTTAAAGACTCTAGGATGCGGCTATGCAGGGATCGCGTTTTGCATTTGGTCCGTTCGTGCTTGATCCGGCGGCGGGAACGCTCCTTCGGAATGACGATCCCGTGGCCGTCGGCCACCGCGGGCTGAAGCTGCTTGCGGCGCTCGTCGGGCGGCCGGGCGAAATCCTCGGCAAAGCCGAGTTGATGGATGCGGCGTGGCCGGGCAGGGCGGTGGAGGAGGGCAACCTCACCGTCCTGATCGCGCAGCTGCGAAAGCTGCTTGGCCCTGCTGCAGACGGCGGCGAGTGGATTGCCACGGTTCCGCGCGTCGGCTACCGCTTCACCGGGGCCACAGATCAGCCCGGTGGCGTCAAGCGAAAGGCTTTGCCGCTGCCTGACAGGCCATCCATTGCTGTGCTGCCCTTCGTCAATATCAGCGATGACCCCGAGCAGGAATTCTTCTCCGATGGGCTGACCGAAGACCTGATTACCGACCTTTCCAGGATGCCGGGTCTGTTCGTCATCGCCCGCAACTCGGCGTTTTCCTACAAGGGAAAGGCGGTTGACATGCGAGAGATCGCTGGGGAACTAGGCGTGCGCTACCTGCTCGAAGGCAGTGCCCGACGCGCCGCAGGACGGGTCCGCATCAATGCCAAGCTGATCGACGCCGCGAGCGGCGATCACCTGTGGGCCGAACGCTTCGATCGCAGCCTCGACGATATCTTTGCCGTTCAGGACGAGGTGGCGGAAAAGATCGTCGAGGCGCTGCTCGGGCGGCTGCGCGCACCACCGCCGCGCAACCGGCCAATCAGCCTTGAGGCTTACGACCTTTGTGTGCGGGCGCGCAGGCTGATGGATGATTCCCCGCAGGCGGCTGAGGAAGCGCATCTGATGCTGACGCGCGCCGTCTCCCTCGACCCTGATTATGCCGAGGCCTATCGCTGGCTCGCCATGAACCACTGGATGGGACGGATCCATAGCGGCGGGCCGACGGAATTCGACCGCAGCCTCGCTTTAGAACTGGCACGCAGGGCCGTCACGCTCGATCCCAACGATGCCGGCTGCCGTTGGGTCCTGGCTTACCTGCTTGCCTATGAGCGCGACTTCGCCGAAGCGGATGCGGAATTCGCCAAGGCGATCGAGCTCGACCCGAATGAGGCCGATACTTTTGCCGCGCTATCCGACATCACCGTCCTTGCCGGCCGGGTCGGCGAGGGGCTCGAGCATATTCGCAAAGCGTTCCGGCTGAACCCGTTTCCGGCAAGCTGGTACTATCTGACGCTCGGCCAGGCGCAATATGCGGCCGGCCAATATGCGGCCGCCGTCGAGACGCTGCGCCGCGACGAGACCTATCGCTCAAGCTCACGCCGTTTCCTGGCGGCAAGCCTTGCCAAGCTCGGCCGGCCCGACGAGGCACGCGCCGAGACCGATCTCTTCCTCGTCGCCAACCCGCATTTTTCCATTCGCCACTGGGCGGCGACCGAGCCCTTCCGCGACGCTCGGACGCTTGCGCATTTTGTCGATGGCTACCGCAAGGCCGGTCTTCCCGAGTGATCGCCGGGCCGCGCCGCCCGCCAGACCAACGGAAACAGCACCAGGGCGACCGCCGGAAGCACGATCAAGTTGATCGTTTCCCAGCCGGAGCTGTGGAGAAGCGACCCGGCCGAGAAGGACGCGCAGGCGACCGTACCGAAGACCACGAAGTCGTTTGCCCCCTGCACCTTGCTGCGTTCGGCCGGCGTATGGCAGTCGGCGACCATCGCGGTTGCTCCGATGAAGCCGAAGTTCCAACCGATCCCGAGCAGAACCAGCGAGAGCCAGAAGTGGGAGATGTCGAAGCCGGAGAGCGCGACCGCCGCCGAGCTGCCGATGAGGAGGAGACCGACGGCCGCGACCCGTTCCTTGCCGAAGCGCACCATCAGGCGGCCGGTGACGAAGCTCGGGGCATACATGGCGAGGATATGCCATTGGATTCCCAATGCCGCCTGGTCGATCGAGTGACCATGCCCGACGCTCTATGATATCGCGGAAGGGCTCGATCGTCTCGAAACCGGGCTGCGGAAGCTTCGCGGCAGGAAAGCCCGGTCGGTCGTGGTGGTCACCGCGTCCCGTTGCCAACTGGCTGCTGGCAAGATTGGACGACTTCTCGATGAACTTTCCGACGATCGATGTCCGGCTTGATGTCTCCGACAGAGTCATCGATCTGGCCCAGGGCGAGGCTGATATCGGCATACGCTGCGGTCTTGGTGCCTGGAAGGGTGTGAAGTCGACATTCCTCATGAGTGAGGAGATTATCGCGGTATGCCACAATCGGCTGCTCGAGGTGGATCGGGAGGTGACCGCCGGCTGGATCGTCGAACAGACGCTGACGGCACGCCGCATCCGGGCGGCGACTTTCCGACATGGGCGGAATGGTTGGCGAGATCCGGCGCAAACCGGCTTCCGATAGAACGCGGGCTGAAGATCAATTCCACGGCGGCAGTCATTCAGGCTGCCGTCGCGGCAAGGGGCGTCGCCCTCGTGCGCAAGGCGCTCGTGGCGCAGGAACTCGACAGCGGCAGGCTGGTCCATCTGTTGCCAGACGTCCGCTGGCCTGTGAAGTGGGCGTATTACATCGTCGCAGCGCCGAAGGCGTTGAGTCGATACGAGGTTGCAGCGTTTCACGTCTGGCTGGCCTCGCGCCCGAGATAGACGGCGATCCCCGGAGGAAAGATTACTCGCTTCAAACAGCCATATTCGAGGCTGCCGACATCACTTCCCGAGGGGCGGGACCACCGAACATATGACGGCCACCGTCTTCGACTTCAGTGAAACACCAGCGCACGACGCCATCTCGGTCGAGCAGGAATTCGCCGACAAGCTGGCCATGGCCGGTCGCAATCATCTGCGTGTCGTCCTCAGTGAATTCGTAGCCATCCGCCTTGTCGAGATAGTCCACCGCCGCCATCACATCCATCGGCTCCGGGAGCTCACCCGGCATGTCGATACGCATCGAGGTCACCGTGCTCATGCTGAGCTTGTGCGGCCAGTCATTCTCGTCTTCGGTGAACTGGACATTCGGCAGGCCGAAGGCCCTGTGTGACATCCGTTCCGGGTCGGAAGCAGCCAGCAGGTTGGGAAGCGGGTGGTAGCGGAAATAGAGGCGGGCACGCTCGATCGGGGTATTCACGACAGTCAGGCTGTCGATGCCCTTTTCCTGCAATGCACCGGTGAGTTCGGCCATGGCGGCGATCTGCCGGCGGCAGAAGGGGCAATGCAGTCCGCGAAACAGCCCGACAAGCACCGGTTTCTGGCCACGAAAATCATCGATGGCGATCTTACCCTGGCGAGTAATCGCATCCAGCACCACGTTTGGCGCGCGATCTCCGGGCTGTAATGGTCTTTCCGAGTGGTTCTCCTGCATGATTAATTCCTCCCTTTATCTATTTGACTTGATTGGACTAACCGCTCTCCAGAAGTTACACCGGGAGGAAGGTCAGTCGAGAAACGGCAAAACGACGAGTGTGCCTGGATCGAGGTTGTGGCGGATGCACACATCCTGCGCCAGCGTGAAATACCGTTCCGCCTCGTCCATATCGTCGTGTTCGAGGCTCAGTGTCGCCAAGCCATCATAGCACGGAAAGAGCAGTTGCGGCTCGTCAATTTCCTTTGCAACCTCAAGGGCTTCCTCGTAATACTTACGAGCTAGCTTCGGCTGCCCGTGGCATTGATGAATCTGCCCGAGGACAATCAGTGGCACGGAGAGATGGTCGCGCTGATCGAGCGCCCGGTCGATTTCGACGGCCTTCTCCGCTGCCGGCACACCCTCGGCCGCGCAGCGATCGGTAAAGGTGCAGCAGGAAACCGCGAGGTTGGCGAGTAGCCGCGCCTGGAAGCCAAGATCGCCGATGCGGGTGGCGACCTCCAGGCCGCGCCGGCAGATCCTGATGGCGTTGGCCGGGTCGACGATGGTGTAGAGAACGCCGAGATTGGAATAGGCGCGGCACGCTGCACTTTGCAGATCGGCCTTTTCAGCGACCGAAAGGCTGCGCTCGACTTCCTGCACCGCATCGCGGCGGCGCCCGAGCCGCGCCAGCGCCGCACCCTTGGTGTTCAACGCCTCCGCCATCGCCCGTGCCGCCTCCCGTCCGGCCTCGGTCGTTCCGTCGACGGGCAGCGTTTGCAGGCGTTGCAGCGCCTGCGTCGCCCATTCGGCGGCAGCTGCCTGATCGCCCATGCGAAAGGCCAGATGGCCGCGCTCCTGCAGCAAGTGCGCATGTTCGATCGGCGCATCGATCGTCGCGATCAACGCTTCGGCCGCAGCGCAATGGGTTTCCGCCTGGTCGCGGCGCCCCGCGTCGAGATGCAGACGGCCGGTCTTTCGCAGGATCCGTGCTGCGGCGATCCGATCGTCCTTGGTGCGGTGGATCGCAAGCGCCCGCTGATAATGGGTCAAGGCAGCATCGCGCCGGCCGGCAGGGCCGCAGAGATCACCAAGACGCTCCATGAGCGCCAATTGCTCCGGCGACACCTCCGGCTCGTTGGCGAAGGCGGCAAGGGCCTGATGGTAGAGTCGCATGGCATCGTCATTGGCGTAGGTCTTGCGCGCCAGATCGCCCGCCGCCATCAGATAGCCGGCGCCCTTGGCTTTCTCGGTGGTCAGACTGAAGTGATGGCCGAGCTGCGTCAGGTGCTCGGCCCGGTCGGGCGCTTCGCCATATTGGCGTTCCAGAATGCGGCCGATCCTGCCATGCAGCTCCATGCGCCGCTGCAGCAGCAGATTGTGGTAGATGACGTCATGCATCAGCGTCTGGCTGAAGCGATAGCCCGGCGATCCGCCGGCATCCGGGCCGCGCAATTCCTCGATGATATTGGCATCGCAGAGATAATCCAGCGCCGCGTCGACGCCGGCCGGGTCGGAGGTGACGGTGCGGAGCAGGGCGGTATCGAACTTTGGGCCGACAACCGCAGCCTCCTGCGCCAACCGTCTCATCTCTTGCGGCAGCCGATCGACGCGGGCGAGCAACAGCGCCTGGAGATTGACCGGGATATCGACATCCGTGTCGTCGGCTGCGACATGCCAGCGATGACCGTCATGGTGCAGCGTGCCCATGTCGATCAGTCCGCGCAGGATTTCTTCGATGAAAAGCGGATTGCCGCCGGCCCGATCCAGGATGCGCTTGCGCATGGCCACCGGCAGCTTACTATGGCTCTCGCCAAAAAAGGCAGCAAGCAACTTCTGCCCATCGGCTGCAAAGAGCGGGTCGAGACGTTGCACGGTCACGTTGACGCGATCGGAGTTCAGCGGGTCGGTCTGCGATGTCGGCCGGTAGATCGCCAGCAGCATCAGCCGGCTGCGCTCCAGCCGATCCATCATGAAGCGGAGCACTTCCAGCGAGGCAACGTCCGCCCAGTGCAGATCCTCGATAACGAGCAGCAGAGGGCCTTGCGCCAACCGCCGCTCGAAGACGGTGCGTACCGCATAGAAGATCTGTCGCCGCAACTGTTCCGGCTCGATGTGCCGTAATGCCCCATCGGCGTCGCCGAGACCGAGGACATGCAGAAAGAGCGGCAAAAGCCCCTCGACATCCTCTTGGGTGAGATCGAGCGCGCGGAATCCGGTTGTCAGCAGCTGCCGTGTTCTGGCGAGATCATCCCGCTCGCCGATACCGTAAGCGCTGCGCACGACCGCGGCGAGCGTGCCATAGGATCGTTCGCCGAGGGGAGAGCAGGTGGCGTTGCGGATGGCAAGGCCGGGGAAACGGGCCGCATCGCCGGCGGTTCCAACGAATTCGTTGACCAGCCGCGATTTGCCGATACCGGCTTCGCCGATCAGGCGGACGAGTTGCGCCGCACCGCCGCAGGCGAGATCGAGGCAGGTCAGCAGCCGCGACAACTCGCCATCGCGTCCGATCATCGGCGCCTGAAGGCCGAAACTTTCGAGCCCGCGCGCCGTATGCGGCGCTTCCAGCAGCCCAGCCAGCCGATGGACGAGGACGTTTCCGCTTTTGCCACGGAGCGTCTGCGCGCCAAGACTGTCGAAGGCAAAGGCATGGCGGGTGAGGCGATAGGTCAGCGGTCCGACGAGGATATCGTTTTCGCCGGCCATCGATTGCAGCCGCTGGGCGGTGTTCACCGTGTCGCCGGTCACCGAATAGGATTTTGTGCTGACCGCACCGAAGCCGCCGGTGACGACAGGCCCGCTATTGATGCCGATATGCAGACGCAGCGGCACACCGGCGCGTGAGCGCCAGCGGTCGCCGACGTCAGTCGCCCGCCGAATCATATCGAGTGCGGCACCGAGCGCCCGGACCGGATCATCTTCATGGGCAACCGGGGCGCCGAACAGCGCCAGCAGCGCATCGCCGACGAACTTGTCGACGAATCCGCCATAAGCCTCGACCGCCTGCGTCATCTCTTCGAATAGTTCGTTCTGCAGCACCCGCATGATTTCTGGGTCGATCTGCTCGCTCAGCGTCGTGAAGCCGCAGAGATCGGCAAAGAGCACCGTGACCGGCCGCCGGTCGGCATCGCTGTCTGATTTATGCGGCACCACCTCGATGCTTGGCTTCGGCGCAGGCGGGACTCGGCCTGAGATGGCCGCGCCGCATCTCGGGCAGAAGGCAAAATCCGGCTGACAGGCACAGCCGCAGGCAGCACAGGAGAGGGGCTGCCTGGCGCCGCATCGCGTGCAGAAGGCAAAACCACTTTGAATATCGAAACCGCAGCCGGCGCACTCCATCGCACCCGTCCCACGAAAGGCCAGATATGCGACGGGTATCCCGGTCGCAACCGACGGGCCTTAACAGAAACAAGCATGAACCTGCTACGTGAGGCCCGCAAGCAGGATTTCAGTTGGGGTGAAGGATCATCAGTCCGATAGCGCTCATAAACGCCAGCGCGAGCATCGACAGCACCCCGGCCAGCAGCACGCGCCCGCCGGAGGCAAGTACCGTCCGCATGTTCACCGACAGGCCAAGGGCAGCCATCGAGACGAGGGTGAGCACGGACGAGGATTCCCTCGCCACCGTTGCGGCTTGCGGCGGGATGAGATCGAAGCTCCGCAAGCCCATCATCGCCAAGAAACCGACAATGAACCACGGCAGAAGATGTGCAAGCGAGATTTGGGTGGGATGCTCCGCATCCCTCTTGAGTTGCAGCAGCAGCACGACCGGACCAAGCATCAGGACCCGCATGAGCTTCACGATGGTGCCGACCTGTACGCTGACGGCGCCGACAGGCGTGGTCGCTGCAAGCACCTGCGGAACCGCGTAGACGGTCATGCCGGCAAGAACGCCATATTGCCATTCCGTGAGATGTGTTACCGCAAAAAGCGGCGGCAGCACCAGGACGACGACTATTCCGAGCGCCGCCGTGAAGGCGATCGACGATGCAACGTCGTTCGCGCGGGCGCCGATTACTGGTGCTGCGGCAACGATCGCAGAATTCCCGCAAATGGAATTGCCGCAGGCGACAAGAGTTGCCAGCTGGTCGTGAAGGCCAAGCATCCTGCAGATCCCATAACTTGTCACCAGCGAGAGAAGCACTGTTCCCATGACGATCACGATCATGGTGGTGCCGGCCGCGGCGACGGTCGCTATGCTGACGGATGCGCCGAGTAGCAGGATGGCAAATTCCAGAAGGACCTTGCTCGAAAAGGCGATCCCTGCATGAAAACGGGCCGGCAGGCCCACGAAGGTCTGCAGCATCGTGCCCAGGAGGATGGCGAAGACCAGCCCATCGATGATTTCGAAGCCGATGACGGCTTTCTCCATAGAAACCATGCCCCACGCCAAGATGGTTATCGCGACGGAGGCGGCGATGCCGGGAAGGATTTCCAACAATCTCGAGGAAGGCGACATGAAATATCCAAAAGAAATTCTATTTGTAGGATAGTCCTCCGTTTTGTGCTCATCCATCGAATAATTATTGACATTTCATTCGGTGTAAGAGAACGATTTTCGATGACGTTCGAGCAGCTTTCGATCTTTGTGGCAGTGGCCGAGCGGCAGCATCTCACGCAGGCGGCTTCCGCTCTTCGACTGACACCCTCCGCAGTCAGCGCGTCCGTCAAGGCGCTGGAGACGTTCTATTGCGTGAAGCTCTTCGACCGGGTTGGCCGCGGCATTCAATTGACCAGGGAAGGGGCCGTCCTTTTGCGCGAGGCCAAGGAGACGCTGGCAAGAGTCAAAGCAACCGAGGCGGTTCTCGCCGAGCTTGGCAGGCTGAAGACCGGTACGCTCGACATCCATGCCAGTCAGACCATCGCCAACTATTGGCTGCCCTCGCGGCTCCTCGGCTTCTCCCACGCTTATCCGGGCATCGATATCGATCTGACGATCGGCAACACGATGACCGTGGCTGCGGCGGTCAAACAGGGCGACGCGGAACTGGGATTCATCGAAGGCATGGTCGACGAACCCACGCTTTCGAACTCCATGATCGCCAGCGACAGGCTGGTTCTTGTCGTCGGATCCGAAAACCGCGACGATATTGAAGCAGGGGACCTCGGCCGCCTCAAATGGATCATGCGGGAAGCGGGTTCCGGAACACGTTCGGTGCTCGAACAGTCGCTGCGCGAGCTTCACATCGATCCTTCCAAGCTCGACGTCTCGCTGGTGCTTCCCTCGAACGAAGCGGTATTGTCGGCCGTGAGAAGCTGCGGCTGTGTCACGGCGCTCTCCGAGGTGATCGTCATGCCCTTCGTCGAGAATGGCCAGTTGCGAATGCTCGAGGTCGAGCTTCCGCCGCGACGGTTCACCTTGCTCAGACATAAGGAGCGCCATCGAACTGCGCCCGCACGAGAATTCGAGGCATTCTGCCGTGCCCACGCCTGATATGCCGGATTCCGTGGACAGCAGCCGTTAGAGCGATAACTTCGAGAGCTCTAAACTCGAGAGCGATGTGGCGGTCGTTGGATCGCCTCCCGCTGTGATGGCGATCGTCGAGGCAGGGGACTGCCCTGAACCCACGGCATTGCCATTCGGATTGACGATCGCTCCGCTGGGCCATCAGCAGATCGATCGACTGACGAAACTGCGGCCCGGTGCCTACCATGGAGGCTTCAGGAGCTTGTCCGCCGCCCTTGAGCGGGCTCTCGCGGCTGCGTCTGAACCGGATGATTTTAATCCGATCCGGCCTCAAATCATCCGATTCTAGGCTGGTGTGATTTCGCGCATCAGCCTGCTTTCGTCAGTCCCTTGTGCTTCACGCGGCAAAATTCGATCAGCTGCTCCGACGTCATTGGCCGCGCCAGAGCATAGCCTTGCAGCAAATGGCAACCGAGATCTTTTAGGATCTTCGCGTGCTCCATTGTCTCGACGCCCTCGGCAACGATGTCGATGTTCTGTGACCGGCCGATTTCGATAATGGAGGAAACCAGGCGGCGTTGAGACGGAGAGGCTATGATCGGCTTGATAATTTCGCGGTCGATCTTAAGTCGTCGCGGCTCAAACCGAAGCAGACTGATGATGCTGGCATGTTCCGTGCCGAAATCGTCGATCTCGATTTCAATGCCGAGCGCTTTGATTGCCGGAATGACCTCGTTGAGGGCAGGCTGAAGCTCGTCGAAGGAAATTGTCTCGAGCAGCTCGAAACAGAGGCGACCCCTCGCTGCGGGAAGCCCGGACAGTTCGGCGAGCAAATTTGCCTGCGCCAGTCGGCGCGCCGATATATTGACGGAGACACGCGGGATCTGCATTCCCAGGCTGTCCCATCTCGTCAGCTCGAACAGGGCCTTGTGCAGGATCAGCCTATCCATATCGCCGCTACGCCCCAGCCTTTCCGCGGCGCCGAGAAAATTGTTCGGGCCGAGCAGACCTTTTCGCGGGTGATCCCAGCGGGCGAGGGCCTCGACGCCTGATATAGCCAGCGTATCCGCATGGAATTGCGGCTGGAAGAATGCAACGAGCTCATCGCGGTCGAGCGCCAGATTGAACTCATCCGCCAATTCTTTTGAATGGATTGCGGCGCTGCGAAGCTCTTCGGTGAAAATGGCCGCGCGGCCGCGCCCTGCCTTCTTCGCTTCGTAGAGGGCCAAATCGGCATTGAGAAGCAACTGGCCGAGATCCCGCCCGGAGGCATGTTCAGTCTCCCAGGCGACACCGACGCTTGCTCCGACCACATACTCCGCCCCATCGATGAGGAGGGGCTGCTGGAGCGTGGCGACGATCTGCTTGGCCAATTCGGCTGCCTCAGGCTCGGGGTTGGCGCTCCACCTGGCGAAAATGAACTCGTCCCCACCGATCCGAGCCGCGACGTCGGTTGGGCCGGTCAAATCGGCGAGGCGCGAAGCGGTTGTTTGAAGGACCATGTCACCGCCGGCATGCCCTTTCGTATCGTTGATCTCTTTAAATCGGTCGAGGTCGATATGAATGAGGATCAGACAGTCTTCGCCATCGGGTCTCTGTGGTTGCGAGATCATCTGGTCGACGAACCGTCGGTTAGCCAGCCCCGTCAGGGCGTCGCGCAACGACAGATATTCCAGACGTTGCCGCGCTCGAACGAGCTTCTTCTTGTGAAGGCGAAGCTTCTCGATCGTTCGTTGGCGTGATTTGGTCAGGAAGCCGATCCAAATGATCGGCGCAACGACACAGAGGCCCAACAAGCTCGCATAAAACTCAAAAACGCCGATTCCGTTATTTTGGCCCCATCCGTGCTTGGGCACGGCGCCGAAAGTCCACCGGCCATAAGCCATGTCAACGGATGTCGCGACCGGCTGCTTCGAAAAGGTTTCCAGACTTCCGAGGAAAACCTGTTTCGGCGAATTTGGCTCCGGCACGGTACTGATGGCAATCTCAAGCTCGGTCGATCCAAGGCCGCTATCACTATAGAGCCTTGGGATATCAATAATTCCGGAGAGCAGCCCCCAAAAGATCTGGCTGTTTCCGTCATCGATATAGATCGGACATCTGACGACGAAAGCGGTTCCGCCTTGGACGAGTTCCACTGGCCCTGTCAGAACGATATTGTGGGTGTTGCGCGCCAGCATCGCGGCAGCCCGTTGCTTGTCATTCTTTCGGTAATCGAGCCCGATGGCCTTTTCGTTTCCTTTCTCAGGATAAACCCATTTGACCACCATGTCGGGCGCCGCAGCGAAACTGCGCAATTGTGAATCGGGCTGCAGGATCTGCGCGGCGAGTTTGGAAAATCCGTTCTGGCCCATTGCCGGGTCGACTGCGATGCCAGCCGCCAGACCTTGCAGCAGCTTCACATTGCTATTGAGGTTCGTCTGAAGCCGAGATGATATTGTGGCAAGCTCGCCCGCAACAATCGAGCGCTCCTCTGCCAGCGATCGCTCCAGCCGCCAGTTCGTTGCGACCCAGACGACAATAACTGCAATAACCGCCGCAAATAGTGCCGGAGCAAATGCGGTTGCATGGCTGGCTGCGGAGGCAGCAAGGCCACGGAGTATCTTTGGATTTCTTCGAAACTTCATTAGTTTGCCGGCGCGGATGGACACAGATGCATCCTCGCACAGTTTCTTTAAGGCAACGCTAAACCGGCTAGCCTGCGAGAAAAGCCGATCCGGTAGCGCGTCAAGACATCGTTTTGGTTGGAACGTTGGTCTGCCACGGCACGATGGCCTGGCACAATCTGACTGGCTGCTCCTGGTTGCTGGGCAGATCGGGCAGGTGAGGGTGCACACATCGGCTTCAGCTTCCTAAGTTTCTATTCTCATGATCCTGGTGGATGGATATCCGCTTTATGCTCCAGCGTTTGAACGGGACCTCAGCGTGCTTCCAAAAATCGAATTGCTTGCCGACATTGACGTCGCTGGTCGCTGAACGACCTAGTGAACGAGTGATACCCGGCTGAGCACGCAGAAATGACTGCGGAACCTTGGACGATGCAGCGAGAGCTTCGCGAAGAAATTCGCCGTCCCGTGTGCTAGCTCGGATCGCTGCGCGACCATCGCGACGGGCTCGACATTCTACAGGACGAAACCTCCTGTAAGACGCCGCTATGGGAGGCTTGCCTCCAGCTTTGTTCTCAGGGATTGCCAGACAGCTGGCTTGTCATCTCGTCTCCCACGTAATCGAAAACGCGGGGAGTGTGCCATTCAAACTTTACAGAAACAGGACACTTCAACTTTGCGGCCACACAAAAATCGCATAAGACAGATTATGGAACAACAGAATGCCTTTTTATTACAATGGCATATAGCGTCGCCACTCTCGCCGAGCTTGTCTTGTGCTCTGCGCAGTTACTCCTGAAGTGTTGGGATCACTTTTGCCGGTCTTTGTAGCTCCGTAGCGGCGGCGGAAGCTGCTGCATCGGCCGTCCCGCTGGAAACATGAACCGTCGGAGTTGCAAACTGGATCCCTTTTTCCGCGAATGTCTTCTTGAGCATGGCCAGTGCCTTTCGGCGAACGCCGAATTGCTCGCCGGGTTTGGCCATGAACTTCAGGCGGATCTGCACACCGTAATCGGCCATCTGCTCGATCCCTTGCATTTTCAAGGGCTCGATGATGTTGGGCCCGAGTTCGGGATCGTCCAGCAGCTCGACGCCAATGCGCTTGATGGTCTTGCGGACCTCCTCAAGGTCGCTGTCATAGTTCAGGGTCAGCGTAATGATATCGATCACCCAGTCGCGGCTCAGGTTCTGCACCGCGCCGAGTTCGCCGAAAGGAACGATGGTGACCGGACCGCGGTGGTGCCGAAGGCGGATCGATCGCAGCGAGAAACCTTCGACTGTCCCTTTATATTTTGCCGCCTGAATATACTCACCGATGCGAAAGGCATCGTCGAACAGATAGAAGACGCCTGAGATGATATCCTTGACGAGCGTTTGCGCGCCGAAGCCGACGGCGATGCCGACGACACCGGCGCCGGCCAGCAACGGTCCGATCTGAATGCCGACGGCATCCAGGATCATCAGGAAGCCGACAGCGCCGATCGCCAGAAACAGCACGTTGCGAAGGATCGGAAGCAGGGTATTTAACCGCTGGCGCCGGCGCGCTTCGGGTCCGTCCAGATGCCCCGCCTCCGCACTTCGCGACGCCACCGCCATCTGACTGTCGATCAGCGTGCTTGCGAGCTTCCAGATGACGTCGGTCACCAGCAGCACGATAACGATGCGGATGCCTGCACGGATCAAACGGGTGGTCACCGTTTCGGCAGCGGCAAGGTCACTGAGATTGACATTCCAAGCGCGGGCAATCAGCAGCGCGGCGACCACGATCAGGCCGTTCCGGAGCGTTTGCATGATGACGACGGACCATCCGACGATAGCCGGATCTTCGACGGCGTGTTCGCCGCCGGATCGTACGATGCGACCGATGACATCACGCGCCACGGAAACGGTAAGCGGCAGAAGCGTCAGGACGATCAACGTCCAGAATACTCCGCGCAGCCCGGACACCCATAACAGCCACGATAATACGATGCTCGCGCTGAAGCCGACGCAGACTAACCGGTTCACCGGCGGCCCGTCGGAACGGAAATGCCGCAGCCAAATCATCGTAATCAGCGTGATCGAAACGACACCGAGCCACGCGGCGGTAAAGAGATCGACCAGGATGGGCGAAGCCCCGATGGTCTGGAACACTTCGATGATCGCCCAGCCGGCCGCCAGCACGGCGACGATTGCGAGAAGCCAGTAATACCAGAACCAGGCAAGCGAGGTGACAAGCGTCAGAAGCCGCATATGCGGCAGCCGGGCGCCGGGCGCAATCACGATGCGGCCGACAAGCACGCCAAGGCGCACCATCAGCGCCGCTGATAGCAGAATGAGCGCGATATCGCGAAACACGGCAGGCCAGGGAAAGAGGATAAAGGCGCCGAGGCTGCCGATGAGATAACCGACCAACGCGAGAAGGCCCATTGAAAGCCGGGCCGCATGGAGCTTGATCCGCTGCCGGACGGTGTCGGCAGGCGCGGTCAACACAAAATGAAGCAGCCCTCGCCCGGACCACCAGGCAAGGCGCTGCGCAGCGAATCCGCCTGCAATGAAGAGTGTCACCGCCAGGATCAGTCCGACAGCATCGATGCGATCATCCGTTTGGAAGACCCGGATCGCCGTTTGAACCTGTCCCGGAAGCGTTGGGACTGCATCGACGAGCGTGAGCAACCTTTGGCGTAGATCCTGCAATGCGGTGGCAATCGACGGCGGTGCCACCTCTTGCGGGGCCGCTGCCGGCTGCGCCGGTTCCTGAGTGCCGGGAACGATCCGGTTGACCAGCGCGCGTCCGGCATCATCGTTGGGCAATTCGATGATAACCCGGATCGGTGCCGAGGAATTGGTCGGTTCGGCCGCTGGGGCGACGGTTACGCTCGCGAACACAAGCGTCGAAAATACCACCGTCAAGAATATCGACACTCTACCAAAAAAATGACGGTCGTCATTGATGCGCATATAGCCCTGGTCCCCAAGAAGCTGGCGTTGTTTCTAGCAACTTCGGACGTTGTGAAGCGTTGCGTAATCGACGTCAATCGACGACCTGTCTGGCGGGCGTAAAGCTCGCCGTGCCGCCGCCCCTGAAAACACGCCGGTCGGTTAACGGCGGTTGCTCATGATCGCACCGTTTTGAACCCTGCCCTGATCTCCTGACTGAAGAGTTCCGGCTCCTCCCAGGCCGCGAAGTGGCCGCCCGTGGGCGCGCGGTTATAGTAGACCAGCTTCGGATAGGCCTTCGACAACCAGTGCTTTGGCGGTTTGTAGACCTCTCCGGGGAATATGGTGACGGCGACCGGCACTTTGACCTCCGTGAGCTTTGCGCCCGCCATGGCGTTTTCGAAATAGATGCGGCCACTCGAGGGGCCGGTGTTCGTCAGCCAGTACAGCGTGATATTGTCGAGGATGACATCCTTGCCAAGCGCCTGTTCCGGATCGCCTCGGGTGAACACCCAGTCGGCGATCTTGTCGTAAAGCCAGGCGGCAAGGCCAACTGGCGAATCCGCAATGCCGTAACCGACTGTCTCCGGACGTGTGCTCATGATCGCGGCATAGCCGAAGCCGTTGTTGAGGAAGTTCCGCGCCTCATCGAAGACGACCTTCTCGTCCGCAGACAGATTGTCGGGAGCCGGCCCTCCATTTTTAAGAGCCTGGGCTGCATCCGATGGGAACGTCGTGGCCCGCTCGATCCTGTTGACATGGATGGCGAGCAGCCCATCGGGTGCCTGGCGACCCAGGGCGTCGCTGATGATGGCGCCCCAGTCGCCGCCTTGCGCGACATAGCGGTCATAGTCGAGCCGTTTCATCAGCACGTCCCAGGCAGCCGCTATCCGCTGCGGGTTCCAACCCGTCGTCGACGGCTTCCCGGAGAAACCGAATCCCGGGATCGAAGGGATCACCAGGTGGAAGGCATCCTCGGCCGTACCGCCATGCGCCGTCGGGTCCGTGAGCGGCCCGATGACATCGAGCAGTTCGAACACCGAACCCGGCCAGCCATGGGTCATGATCAGCGGCAGCGCGTTTTCATGACGGGAACGGACATGGATGAAATGGATGTCCACACCGTCGATATTGGTGAGAAAATGCGGAAAGGCATTCAGCCTGCTCTCTGCCTTGCGCCAGTCGTAGGAGGCCTGCCAGTAGGCCACCAGCTCCTTCAGCCTGTCGGGCTCAACACCCTGCGAACGATCCGTGACGGTTTCACCGTCGGGCCATCGGGTTTCGGCAAGTCGCCGCCTGAGGTCCGTCAGCGCTGCCTCGGGGATCTCGGCCTTGAACGGTCGGATCTCTCCGATGGTTGCGCCGATGACGTCGGCGGCTTCCGACACCAGCGGAAGCAGAACGGCGGATAAGCCGGCCGCGGCACCCGATGACAGCAGCGTGCGTCGCGATAGAAGCCTTTGGTTCAAAGAGGTCAGCAGTGCCATGACGTGTGTCCTTTCATGACAATGAGAGTCAACGGACAGGTTCGGCAAGGGGTGCCATTGGTGACCGCATAGGGTTCAATGTGATGTCAGTCATATCAGTTCTTCCTTATGTTGTCGCCGCTGCGCTCCGCCATCCCCCGCGAGCTGTCTCAAATCGGCGGCTGGTGATTATTTGGGTGGCGCGACGCAGGGCCGGCACCCGGAGAAACTGAGAGGCAGCCTCTCGTTGGAAACTCAGCCTTGGCCAGCGCCGTCACAGCGACCACGATCAAGAGGCTGCCTCTCAATTTTTCCAGCTACTGCGCGGTGACGGCGTGGCTACTTATGGACCTGTCGTTCAGGAAAGGAACTCACATGTCCGAAGACAAAACCGAAAATAGGGCTGCATCGGCCGCAGCCACGCCATCCCTCCCCGTCGGAAAAATCTTCGCGTCCGCTGAAGCCCAGCACGGTGACGTTGATTTCATCAAGGTCGACGAGATGCTCACGCTGAGGAGAATGATTGTTCGCGCGCCGGCGCCAAAAGGCACCGTGCTTTTCCTGCACGGGTTTCCGGAAACGCTGTTGGTCTGGAGGGACATTGCGAGCACGCTTGCTCGCGACTACGACGTCCACGCCTTTGATTGGCCGGGCTACGGCCAGTCGTCGCGCCCCGCGTTGCAATGGTTTTCCTATGCGCCCCAGGACTACGCGGCGGTGTTGAAGGCCTATATCGAGACGGCAGGCATCGACCGTTCGAACCTCGTGATCTATGCGACCGATATTGCCGCCCTCCCCGTTTTGCTGCTTGCTCTCGATGAGCCGGCGATCGCCAGGCGGATCATCGTCGGAGACTTCGCGCCATTCGACCGGCCGCAATACATGTGGGAGAACCTGCAGAATCTCAAAGCCGAGCCGACGGCCTCGCCGACCCGCGCCTATATGAACAAGACAAGCGACGAGATCCTTCAGAACGTGCACAGGCGCGGCCTGTCGCCGGCGGAACAATTCGATCTGCCGACCGACGTTCAGCAGGACTTGGTCCGTTCGTGGAACTTGGGCGGAATGACGTCGGCGGACGCCTTTGCCCATTACTACGCTCATTTCACGCGCGACCAGAACGTCCTCGAGGCCAACCTTGACCGGTTGAAGACGCCGGTCAAAGTCATCTGGGGCGAAAAGGACCTCTACATCAACAAGGAAATGGGCATCGAATTCGCCGCCAGGATCGGTGTTGAAATCAATATCCTGCCGGGTATCGGCCACTTTCCCCATCTGCAGAATGCGAAACAGACGGTTGAAGAAATCCGCGCATCATTCGGATAATGTTTTATTATCGTCGTTCTGATAGCGCGCGCAACCGGGGTAGAGCCCAGTCGACAAACGCGCGTACCTTCAGCGCCAGAATCCCCTGGCGAGCGTAAACGATATGAATAGGCTGCGGCGGTCCATCGAAATCCCGCAGGATGGGCACCAGCGCGCCCGACGCCAGCTGGTCGGGAACCTGGTAGTCGAAGAGCCGCGCGATCCCCGCTCCGCCGACGGCCGCCGCGACGCAGTTCGCCGCGGTATTCACTTCCAGCCGGTTGCGAGGCATCGCCTCGATCGGCTTTCCCTCAACGTCGAATGTCCAGAAGAATGCCGGCTTGTTGAAGAAGATCCCGTCGCGATCGACGAGATCGCCTGGGCGCTGAGGTTCGCCATGCCGCGCGAGATAGGCAGGGCTCGCGCAGGTCAGCAGGCGGAATTCGCCGGTTTTGACCGCATGGAGGGAACTGTCGGCAAGGTCGCCGAGACGGATCGCGATATCCACCAGCTCGGACACAAGATCAACCGTGCGGTCGAGCGACAGGAGCTTCAGCGACACCTCCGGATATTTGTCCATGAAGCTCAGCGCGACGGGCAGCACATACCGGCTCCCATATTCGATCGGCATCGTGATCGTGAGCGCGCCTCTGGGCGTCTGGTATTCGCCCGACGCCCTTCGCTCCGCCTCATCGAGATCCGCAATGATCTTTCGGGCGGCGTCGACATAGTCGCGGCCGGCGTCGGTGAGCTGAAGATTGCGGCTGGTGCGGACGATGAGGTTTGCGCCGAGATGGCGTTCAAGCTCGGCCACCTTGCGGCTGACGCTGGGCAAAGGCGCGTTCAGCCGCCTGCTGCCGGCCGAGATGCTTCCGGCGTCGACAACGGCCAGCAATATGCGCATCGCTTCGAGACGATCCATTGGCACCCGACCGTAAGATATCGCTTCTGCTCATCATCGGCCGGCAGACTATGACGTTGCCCAGAACCGCAGGCAATCCTAATCCAGCAGCCTGCGTATGGCCAT
This sequence comes from Rhizobium redzepovicii, assembly GCF_019793435.1. Lineage (GTDB taxonomy): Bacteria > Pseudomonadota > Alphaproteobacteria > Rhizobiales > Rhizobiaceae > Rhizobium > Rhizobium redzepovicii. Next base: position 99,957 of record NZ_JAILYH010000017.1, read on the forward strand.
GATCCCCTTTGCAGCATCCGACCAGGATTGACGCCAGATCAAAACGCCGACGCTGAGGATGGCTGCGACAATGAAGGGGATCGGCCCGATGAACCAGAAGGCGGCAGCGACGGTGAAGTAGTAGGATCGGACGCCGACGCTGAACGAGCGAAGAGCCGGGTTCAAGACCAGAGTGAGCGCGTTTGTCCAGCTGACGATGTCCCTGTCTTCATCGCGCGACGGACTCGCCCCGATCGCCGCAAGGCAATAGTTGATCTGTCGGACCGCCCATATGAAATCGGACAGGCCGCGCAGCAGCGTCGCCATGATCAGGAGCACCTTGCACTGGAAGAACCAGGCGGGATCCTGCGCCGCAAACAGCGCGATCAGCCCGCCGCCCGATCCATAATTCGGCTCCATGAACAGCGCACCGCTGAGCCCGACGATGACGATGAGGTTGGCAGATCCGAAGAAGGATGCCGAATTGATCGTATGCCCGAGGATCGCCGCGTCGCCGATGAAGTTATTGTCTCGGGTCAGCACCTCGCGCATCCAGGCCGCGCGAATGCGCACCATGTCGACGGAAAGGCTGTCGTTTCGCCGCGGCCACCCTATTGCCATCAAAGGCTCGAGTGCCACCCAGACGAGAAGGAAGAATACGATCGCCGCGACGTTCAAAAAATCCATGGTGTCCCCCGAATTGAATGGCGTTTTTCCGAACACTACGTCGAGCGAACGGCGGCTCCAAGCGTCAATCGCCGTCCGCGGCTTCCTTTGGTGCGCAAGGGCGGGAGGCCGCTACCGGCTGCGCGTCGCGAGCTTGTACGGCGGTCTCAAGCCGCATGCACGAGCAAGATTGGAAACGTCGATATTGCGTCCCATTGAAAGGCGACTAAGATTGGGTGTCACCAGCCGCGTGACGTGGTCAACCGGCAGGTCAGACTTGGGGATACGGGAATGGACCTTGCCGAAGAGCCTGGCATCTTCACGTGGGACTTGGCGACCGACACGGTTTACGCGGATTCGGCACTAGCGAACCTCTTTGGGCTTGATCCGGAGCAGACCATCGCGGGGCTGCCGATCATAAAATATCTCGACAGGATTCATCCGGACGACAAGCCATCCGTGGCCAAGGCGATTTCAGACTCGGTGGTGACAGGAGATCCCTACCGCCATGACTATCGGGTATTTGATCGAAGCGGACAAATCGTAGCCGTGGCCGCCTTCGGCCGCTGCTTCAGGGATGCAGCCGGAAACCCATCGCACTATGCGGGCATCGTCTTTCGGACGAATGATCAAAGCCAGCAAGACGAATTGTCTGCGCATTGCAGCGCGGCGCTCAAAATTGCGAGGTCATCCGGGCTGCAGGCGACGGCCGACGCGCTTGAGGCGATTCTGAAAGAGCTTGCGACGCCGATGGCTTCCGGCATCGCGCCGCTTCATTGATTTTCTTCGACGCATCGAGCGACGCGCCTGCCCTTGTGCAGCGATTCAAAGCTCGCCGGTCAACGCCATCTCGCCTCGGAGAGATGACTGGGAAATCCGGCAAGCATGACCCCCAGCGGCACATTTCGAACCAGCCTGGCTGCAATGAAGGTTGCGCAGATCGCTGCGGCAAGCTTCGCCCAGGGATAGCTGCCAAGTTGGACATGGGCGTTTGCATCAACCGATGTGGCCTTTGCCTTCAGCGCCGCCTCCGCGTCCTCGCGCAGCATGCCTATCCGAGCCTTCAGCAGCCTGAGTTCCTGCTGCAGGCCGCTCAAATCTTCGTCGACTTTTTCACGCGTGCTTACAACGGCGGCATCGGCAAAAGGCGGTTCACCTTCGGCGATCAGTTCATCGGGGTCAGGAAGGCGGCCGTCGCGATTGATGGATGATTGCATGGACATATCCTCAAATAAAGAAGCGGGATGAGATGAAGGCCCGGCATCGCGGCCGCGCCTTCCAATGCAGGTCAGAGGATCAGTGGTCGCGCCGGAAACCCTGGCTTTGCTGCGATCCGCCCTGCGACTGGTTCTGCGATTGGCGATTGGCATCGTCCGACGGCGTGGGGGCGCTATAAGTGTAGGCACGCACCTTGGCGCTTCCATGCACGGTGTCGCGCGTCGCTACGGGGCGCGTATCGTCGAATGCACTCTCGGACACGGCGAGGTCTTCCGATGCTTTGCCGCCGGAGGGTTTGCCGGCAAAACCGGTATTGGACGCGCCTTGTTGCCTGTCTTCCAGCGACCAGAGGTCCGCCCGCTCGTCCATGTCTATGCTGCCCTCGTCGTCCAGAATATCGTGGACGGTCTCATAGAGCGCGTCATCGATATCGTTGACCTGAACGAGGAAGCCGCCTCGCCGCAACCCCTCTGCGTAGACCGCACGATCCTCGTCGGGAAAGAAGAAGTCGGCCAGCGCGTCGAAGAAGCCGCCGCGGTCGTCGCTCATGGCGCCGGCGGTTTTTTCGTCCGCCTCGTAGCCTGGCATCAACCTTATTCTCGCAACCGGCACGCCCGCGTCTTCAAGACGGGAGACGGCGGATTCGGCTTGCGATCGGTTGTCGAAAAATGCGGTGAGGCTGCTGCCCCCTGTCGGGCCGGAGAAGGCTGGATTGGTATCGTGGTAAATGCTGCTCACGGGAAATCTCCTCTCGATGCATAGACCCACGCCGCGGATCCGGCGGCTGGTTTCCTGATCAGAAAAACAGGTGGGCGAATGGAATGTTCCAAGCCAATGCGTGGGCAGGCGATAGCGGCTTCAGTCGCACCGGCCGCCCCCCACATTGGCGGCTCACCGATATCAAAATGAGGAACGGTTTGGCATCGAGGATCGTTGTCCCGCGCCACCGCAATTCAAGGCGCTCTAGCGGTTGACGTCAAACCGTCGAGACGCTAGCACGGCTTTTGACGCATTGGGGATATTTCATATGGACATCTTTACGGCAGCCGGTCTAACGGCTTTGCTGCAGGTCATTGCTATCGACCTCGTTCTTGCCGGCGACAACGCCGTGGTTATCGGTCTCGCTGCTGCCGGGCTTGAGGCCACGCAGCGCCGAAAGGCGATCATCGTCGGCATAGCAGCCGCGACCGTCCTGCGTATTCTCTTTGCCAGCGTTGCCGTCTATCTCTTGGCGATCGTCGGCCTGCTGCTGGCCGGCGGACTTCTGCTCCTCTGGGTCTGCTGGAAGATGTGGCGCGAGCTTCGCGCCGGCCATGGCGACAACCATGACGCGGCGGGCGCCGAGGGGGCGCCGAAAAAGACCTTTTTCCAGGCGGCGACCCAGATCGTCATTGCCGACGTCTCCATGTCGCTCGACAACGTGCTCGCCGTTGCCGGGGCGGCGCGCGAACACCCAAGCGTGCTGATCATCGGCCTTGCCCTGTCGATCGCGCTGATGGGCATCGCCGCCAATCTGATCGCCCGGTTGCTCAACAACCATCGCTGGATCGCCTATGTCGGCTTGCTGATCATCCTCTACGTTTCGCTCGACATGATCTATCGCGGCGCCGTCGAGATTATGCCCTACATGCAGTGATTTCAGGCTCGATTGTCTTTGTGGTCAGGCTTAAGCCCCGATCCTGACTTCGGTTTCGAAACTCATCTGATCATAGGCCGGGACCACATGGTCCGGCGTCTCGGCCATCACAACGTCATAATCGAGCGGCGTGTGCATATGGGTGAGGATCGCCCGTCTCGGCTTTAGCCGGCCAATCCAGTCGAGCGACTGTTCCAGCGACAAATGGCTCGGATGGTAGGTATATTGCAGCGCGTCGATGATCAGCACGTCGAGATTTTGAAGCTTGTCGACGGTCTGGGGCGGGAAGTCGCTGATATCACTGCAATAGGCCACATCGCCGATCCGAAAGCCGAGCGAGTGGATATCGCCATGCTGCTGAATATGCGGATGAAACCGTATCTTGCCGCCGGGGCCGCGGACTTCGACGGGTTCGTCGAGGTTTTCGATGACAACCGGCAGCACGATGGGCGGATAGTTGCTGCCCGGCGGCGTTTCCAGGCAATAGCCGAAGGCTTCGCGCAGCCTGTCCATCGTATATTGGTCGGCAAAGATCGGCACCCGCCGGCGCGTATTGTGAAAATAGCCGCGCAGATCGTCGATGCCATGAATATGGTCCGCGTGCGGATGGCTGTAGAGCACGGCATCGACATGGTCGGCCCCTGCCCTGATCATCTGCTCGCGAAAATCCGGTCCGGTATCGATAACGACGGTGGTGACACCGCCATCCGGCGCAAATTGCTGCACCATGAAAGCGGCGCGTGTGCGCCGGTTCTTCGGATTGTCTGGATTGCAGGCGCCCCAGTCGCCGGTAATGCGTGGCACGCCGGGTGACGACGAACAGCCGAGAATGGTGAAGCGCCGCCGGTAGAGCACCCTCTCAGATCCTCGGCATTTTCGAAAACAGCCGGAAAGCGTTCTCCGTCGTGATCCGTGCGACCTCCGCGTAGGAGAGGCCGATCGTCTCGGCGAGCACCTCGGCCGTGTTGACGACATAGGACGGTTCGTTGCGCTTGCCGCGCCAGCGCTTCGGCGCCAGATACGGCGCATCCGTTTCAACGAGCAGCCGATCCTGCGGGATCGTCTTGGCGATCTCGCGCAGCTCTTCCGATTTCGGGAAGGTCAGGATGCCCGAAAAGGAGACATAGCCGCCGAGTTCGACGCCGATGCGCGCCAGTTCCGGACCTGCCGAGAAGCAGTGCAGGATGAAGGGGAAAGCCCCCTTCCCCGTTTCCTCGGTCAGGATCGCGGCCATGTCCTCATCGGCGCTACGGCTGTGGATGACGAGTGGCAGCTGTGTGGCCCGCGCCGCCGCGATATGGCGGCGAAAACCGGTCTGCTGGTCCTCGGGCTTCTGCGTATCGTAGAAATAATCGAGGCCCGCCTCACCGATCGCCACCACCTTCTCATGGGCGTTGGCAAGGCGCACCAGCTCTTCCGTCTGGATATCCAGCTCTTCGTCGGCATTGTTCGGATGCGTGCCGACCGAGCAGAACACCGAAGGATATTTCTCGGTGATAGCAAGCAGCCGGTCGAGCTTGCGCACCCGCGTCGAAATCGTCACCATCTGCTTGACGCCCGCCTGATGGGCGCGCGTAACGATCTCGTCGCGCTCCGCCTCGAAGTCGGCGAAATCCAGATGGCAATGCGTATCGATCAGCACAGCCTTAAGCCTCCGGAGCCACGTAGCGCGGGAAGACCGGCGCTGGCGCTTCGAGCGGCGTTCCGGCAACCAGACGGCCGGATTCGCCAAGAGCAGCAAAATCGCGCTTGTCTGCAGGTGCCGCGACCAGATCGAGCAGCTTGACCGATGATTGAGGCATGAAGGGCTGCAGCAGGATGGCGATCTGGCGCACGACTTCCGCGGTGACGTAAAGCACAGTGCCCATCCGCGCCGGATCGGTTTTCTTCAGTGCCCAGGGCGCCTGGCCGGCGAAATAACGGTCGGTCTCGGACACGACCGCGATGATCGAGGCAAGCGCCCGGTGGATCTGCTGCTTGCCCATGTCCTCGCGTGTGGAGGCATGCAGCGCGTCGGCCTGTGCCAGCATCGCCTTGTCCTCGTCGGTTAGCGGCCCGCATTCCGGGATCTTGCCGTCGCAGTTCTTGACGATCATCGACAGCGAGCGGCTGGCGAGGTTGCCGATGCCGTTGGCAAGATCGGAGTTGATGCGGATGCCGATCGCCTCTTCGCTATAGCTGCCGTCCTGGCCGAAGGAGACTTCGCGTAGGAAGAAGTAGCGCACCTGGTCAAGGCCGAAATGGTTCACCAGGTTGACAGGATCGACGACATTGCCGAGCGACTTCGACATTTTCTCGCCCTTGTTGAGCAGGAAGCCATGGGCGAAGACCCGCTTCGGCAGCGGCAGCTTTGCCGACATCAGGAAGGCCGGCCAGTAGACGGCATGGAAGCGAATGATGTCCTTGCCGATGATGTGCACATCGGCCGGCCAGTATTTCGCCCGCGTGCCGTTCCTGTCCTCGATATAGCCTGTGGCGGTGATGTAGTTGGTCAGCGCGTCGACCCAGACATACATGACATGGGCGGGATCGTTCGGCACCTTGATGCCCCAGTCAAAGGTCGTGCGCGAGACTGAGAGATCCTTGAGGCCCGATTTGACGAAGGAGATCACCTCGTTGCGGCGCTCGGCCGGGCCGATGAAATCGGGGTTCGCCTCGTAATGGGCGAGCAGCTTCTCCTGGTATTCGGAGAGCTTGAAGAAATAGCTCGCCTCCTCCACCCATTCGACGGGCGTGCCCTGCGGGCCGTAGCGCACGCCGTCGGCGCGCAGCTCCGTCTCGTTTTCCTGGTAATAGGCCTCGTCGCGCACCGAATACCAGCCGGCATAGCTATCCTTGTAGATGTCGCCATTCTCGGCCATCAGGTTCCAGATGTTGCGCGACGTCTCGTGATGGCGTTCCTGCGTGGTGCGGATGAAGTCGTCATTCGAAGCGTTGAGCAGCTTGGCCATCGCCTGGAATTCACCGGAGTTGCGGTCGGCAAGCGCCTGAGCGGTAATCCCCTCGGCGCGCGCCGTCTGCTGCATCTTCTGGCCGTGTTCGTCTGTGCCGGTCAGGAAGAACACGTCCCTGCCATCCAGGCGCTGGTAGCGCGCCATCGCATCCGTCGCGATCAGCTCATAGGCATGGCCGATATGCGGCTTGCCGTTGGGATAGGAAATCGCGGTGGTGATGTAGAAGGGTGTCTTGTCTGTCATGGCGGCCAATGTCCGGCTTACTCTATAAAAATGGTCAGCCGCTCTTAGCGCATGTCACCGTCAAGCGAAACATCAAGTTTTGCCGCCGCCAATGATTTCCGGGACGCGGGCAGCGGTGAACTTGACTCCGCTTCTGCCGCAATCTACCCGTCATGGAAAAGAGGGCGAGGCAGAACGAAGTGCCAGTTTTCATCTATCCGGTTTGTCGTGGCCGCGCGCCGTCGGAGGCGCTTGATTGACGTTCGAGCCTCTCTATTCACTTTCGGGCTTGTTTGTCGGCGCGCTCGTCGGAATCACCGGCGTTGGCGGCGGTTCACTGATGACACCGCTGCTGGTGCTGCTCTTCGGCGTCCATCCTGCGACCGCCGTCGGCACCGATCTTCTCTATGCGGCGATCACCAAGACTGCCGGCACCGCCGTCCACGGCATGCACGGGCGCGTCAATTGGAAGATCGTCGGCAGTCTCGCAATCGGCAGCGTGCCGGCCGCCCTGCTGATGCTCTGGCTGCTGGCAGGCGTCGATCGCAAAAGCATCGGTGTCACCAATACCATCACCACGGCGCTCGGCTGGCTTCTTGTCATGACCGCGATCATGCTGGTCTTCCGAGGTCCGATACTCGAGCTGGCACGCCGCGCCATCGGCGACCGCACGCCGCCGCAGCCGAGAACCATCCTTGCCCTCACCGTCATTCTCGGATTCCTGCTCGGCGTCCTCGTCACCCTGACCTCTGTCGGTGCCGGCGCGCTGGGTGTGACGATCCTGCTCGTCCTTTATCCCAGGCTCGATGTGCGCGAGATCGTCGGTTCCGATATCGTCCATGCGGTCCCGCTGACCCTGATCGGCGGCACGGGCTACTGGCTGATCGGCGAAATCGACTGGCCGATGCTGTTTGCCCTGCTGATCGGTTCCATCCCGGGCATTATCATCGGCAGCCTCCTGGCGCCGAAGCTGCACGAGCGCACCATCCGCATCGTCCTTGCCGCGACACTCGCCGTCGTCGCCGTCAAGCTGCTGACCGGCTGATCGGAGAACCAGGACGGAACTAGAGACCCGGCTGCTTGATATCGGCGAGAATGCCGATGATCGTCTGTTTGCGGTCGAGGTTATAGGCATCCGAAATGGTCAGCCGTTCGGTGATTTCGGAATAAAGCCGTGCCAGCCGCTCTGCAGCCGCGATCTGCCCCTCGCCTGCCGCTGCGCGTGCCCGGTTCATGATGTCGTCGCCGACATGGCTGACGAAGAAATCGAAGATCGTGTCACTTTCTTTGCCCGAAAGCGCATCGGCCAGCCGATGCATCGCCTTACGGGCCGTCGGCCCTTCGGCCGACAGCATCTCCTCATAGGCGGCAATGATCTCGCCGCCGCCGTAATTCAGCAGTTTCAGCGCCTCGCCGACGCTGCCCTTGGCGGCCGAAAGCACCGCCGCGCCCTCTCCCGATATGCCGAGATGGGCAAGCGCGGCTATGAGCGCATCGTCTGCAAGCGGTGCCAGTTTCAGCGGCAGGCAGCGCGAGCGGATCGTCGGCAGCAATCGTCCCGGCGCATGCGAGAGCACCAGGAACAAGGCCCGCTTCGGCGGTTCTTCCAGGATCTTCAGGATGGCGTTGGCCGCATTGCGGTTCATGTCGTCGGCCGGGTCGATGATGACGATCCGCCAATTGCCAGTGCCTGATGTCTGCGAGAAAAATTTGCCGGCGCGGCGCACCTCGTCGACGGTGATCGCCGACTTTACCTTGCCGGTCTTTTCATCCACCGGCCGGGCGAGATGCAGAAGGTTGTGCGAGGCGCCGGAGGTGATCTGCCGGCTGACGGACGAGGCAGGATCCGGATCGCCGATCGTCTCCGGCGCAGTGGCAGGATCGGGATAGGAGAGTACGTGATTGGCGAAGCGGAAAGCGAGCGTCGCTTTGCCGATGCCCTCAGGCCCCTCTATCAGGATGGCGTGGTGGCCCTTGCCGGACCGATAGGATTGCGCCAGGAAGGCCTCCGCCTCCTCATGGCCGAACAGCCTGGTATTTTCCCCCGGCCAGATGGCGCCGTCGAGCAGTCCAGGCCTTTCTTCACTCATAACGGGCTTCACTCATGATGTGCGGCTTCCGGCATGCGCGCACGGCCTGCAGGCGACATGAGCTGCCGGACGATCGCCACGATCTCGGCGGCGATCGCCTCCTCGCTCTGCATGGCGTTGATCACGTGACAGCGCTCCGGCTCGCGGGCGGCGATATCGAGAAAGGCTTCGCGCCTTTTCTCGTGGGTTTCGAGCCGCTCTTTCTCGAAGCGATCGGGAGCGTCGGCGGCGGCGCGTTTCTGCGCCCGCTCCAGCCCGATCTTGGCGGGGATATCGAGGATCACGGTACAATCCGGCATGACGCCGTTAATGGCGATGCGCTGCAGCGTCTCGATGAAATCGGGCTCGAGATTGCCGGTGACGCCCTGGTAGACGCGGGAGGAATCCATGAAACGGTCGCAGAGCACGATCTTGCCGGCAGCCAGTGCGGGGCGAATCACCTCTTCGACATGGTCGTTGCGCGCCGCCGCAAACAGGATAGCCTCCATCCGCGTGCCAAAGGCCTCGGCGGCCCCCGACAGGAGCACGTGGCGCACGGCCTCGGCGCCCGGCGATCCGCCCGGTTCCCGCGTCACCAGCACATCGTGACCGTCGCCCTTCAGCGCCTCGGCGAGGCGGCGGATCTGCGTGGATTTCCCAGCGCCTTCCCCGCCCTCAAACGTAACGAACAATCCCGTACCGGATGACAATGACAACTTCCCGCATTCCAGGCGCCGCACGCGCCTTGCTTCTTCTATCTATCCGAAGACAGCAGGAAGGAAAACCTTTCGACGCGGCGACATATTCACCTTTCCCGGCAAATTGCATCGGAAAGCCGGCGTTCAGCCCGGCGCGGACTTGTCCCACAGCCAGGAGAAGAAAAGCGATTCGCCGAGTTCCAACATGGCGTCAACAGCCCGGCTGCTGAGCGAGCCTTCGCCGACTCCCTGCACTGTATAGAGCGACACTTCCCTGAGCAGCCGGCTGCCCGCGAAAATCCTGAGTGTGCCTGCCTGGGTGTCCGGCGTCACCGGTGCCGTCAGCGGCCAGCGATAAATGATGCGCGCCGACAGCCGGTCGGGATTGCTGATCGGAATATAGACGCTGACCGGCGCCTTGGCTACGAGATCGACGGTGCGCGCCGTGCCGCCATAGACGCTGGCAGCGCCGATCACTTCGTTCTCGGCGAAGATCTGCCGGTTCTCGAAGGCCGTCAGCCCCCATTCGAGCACCCGCTTGGCCTCCTCCGTCCGCTCCTTGTCGGAAGCAATGCCGGCAAGCGCCAGAAACAGCCGTCTGCCGTCCCGCTCAACCGACGCGACGATCGAATAACCCTCGCCCTCGGTAAAGCCGGTTGCCAGCCCGTCGGCGCCGAGATCGAGCCCGAGTAGCGGATTGCGGTTGCGCTGGAAGATCTTGTTCCACTCGAAATCCGGCTGCGCAAAATAGGGGTAGAGGTTCGGATAGGACTTTTGCAGGGCCGTGGCGAGCGTCACCATCTCGCGCGCCGTCACTTTGCTCTTTCCATCGGGAAGACCGGTGGAATTGCCGAACTCGGCTTTTTCCATGCCGAGCTCACGAGCGCGCCGCGTCATCGACTCGGCAAATTGCTGCTCGCTGCCAGCCATGCCTTCGGCGAGGATAATGCAACTGTCATTGGCGCCCTGGATGGCGATCCCCTTGATCAAGTCCTCGACGCGCACGCGCGATTTGAGGCTGGCAAACATCGTTGCCGTCCTCGACGGCGCGCCGCCGGTTCTCCAGGCATATTCGGAAACGGGATATGCGGTATCGAAGGTAATCTGACCCTTCGTCAACGCGTCGAAGACGAGATCCATCGTCATCAGCTTGGCGAGCGAAGCGGGCGAAAAGCCCTGGTCCTCGTTCTTGGCGAGAAGCACCGTGCCGGTGGCGGCCTCGATCATATAGGCCTGCGCCGCCTTGGTGGCGAAACCAGCGGCCCCGCTATCGGCCGCAAGCGCTCCGGTGGTCAACGGGATGAGGCATGCAAGAGCAATTCCAGCAAAAGTCCGTAGCGGTTTTGCGTCCGGAATTGCGGTGAAACAAAGGCGAAGCACAAGCTTCAGCATCAGGCGCTTCCATCGATCGAGCGGCGTGTCGTCAGGAGGTTAGAGTGAGAGGAAATCCGATGCAATCGCCGCGCTCAGCGGGCGGCGAATTTGGCCTGATGACGCTTGGCCGAGGCCAAGATGGACTCCTGCGTCAGCCCGTCATTGCGCGCCATCACCGCGTCAAAGGCGAGATCAACGGTCACCGTCTTCACGTCGTCGTTCTGGTAGCCCAGCGCGAGGGAGCCGAGCGGCCGTTCATAGGGCATAGGACCGATCTCCGGCAGCACGACCATCTGGTCGAAGGCCTGCGAGGCATTGTTGGCGGACGGTACCTGCGGCGCGACCAAGACATGGGCGCCGGGAGCAACAGCGGGCGCCGTATTATAGCGGGCGCTCGGTGTCGAGCCGGCATAGGAAGTCGCCGACATCGGTACCGGCACGTTGGCCGGCGTCTCGTAATCTTCCGAACTCTGCAGCTGGTCGCGGGTGATCTTGCGGCTGTTGGAGGCGACCATCACGCCGGTTGCGATCTGGCCTTCCGGATTGACGCCGGGAATACGGCTGCCCTTCGGCACGTAGGAAGCCATCAGATAGGGCATGTCGTGGCCGTCCATGCGGGCGCGGCCGACATATTGCACGCGCACCTTGCCGGTGCCGCTGTGCTGCAGATCCAGCATGTCAGCCGTCTTGTTCGACAGGTCGATGATGCGACCTTCATGATAGGGGCCGCGATCGTTGACGCGCACGATGACGGAGGAACCGCTTTCGAGATTGGTGACGCGCGCATAGCTCGGCAACGGGAAGGTCGGATGCGCGGCGGAAAGATGCATCTGGTCGTAGACTTCGCCGTTCGCCGTCAGGCGCCCATGAAAGGCCGAGCCATACCAGGAGGCGACGCCGACCTTGTTATAGGCGAAGTCTTCTTTCGGATAATACCACTTGCCCTTCACCTCGTAAGGATTGCCGACGATGTAGCGGCCGCCGCCCTTCGGGATATTATTGCCTGTGGCGACCCGTGGGCTCGCCTTCACGCCATATTCGGATTCGGAGAAATATTCTTTGCCGTGGCCTTTCTTCTTCGGCACGGCCTGGGTCGTGCCGCACGCCGCAACCGTCGCACACATCGCCGATACCGCCAGCCACCGTGCTGTCGTTGCGAAAGACGCCGCCCCGTATCCCAATTTCATATGTCCCACGCCGCTCAAAGATCGTTATGGTTAAGGAACTTTGCCCCATACTGGGCCAATACGCCTTATCCCCGCCCGCCTAACGAGGGTTTAATCTTGCGAAGTTCGTGGCAAATTTACGAACGATTTCGCAGCGATAGTCATAATTCTAGTGATTATGGTTTACAAATCGCTAATGCGAGCCCTGTCCCCCTGCCCTGCCACTGCCGCAAAGAAGCCTGAAATTCCCGTGCCGATGCGGGGCATATAGTAAACATCCGGCCGCTTCAGACGCCCGAAAAGCTCCATATTGAAACGCCGCCGGCACGGCTCCATCGCCGATCTGCCTCGATCCTCTCCGGGAACGAAATGTCCGCGAAAGGCTTTGAAGGTTATGCCTGTGGAGGATCACTATGAACGATGAAACCATAACGCAGCTCGACACTGTGAGCCGGCAGCTGAATGTTCGGGCGCGTGCGCTTTCCCAGCTGGATCAAGAGAGCGACATCGCAATGCTGATGTCGGCACTTGCGGTGACGATGGAAGCGGTTCGCTCTCTCTGCGAGGATATGAACCAGCTCAATGGTCCGAAAGGCCTCGGATCAGACGGAGGCTAGATCTCATGTCTCCGACATAAGTTTCAAAGAGCTTGCCCGGGAACGAGTTACGCGCCGACCCGCAAATTCCCGCCGGCCTGCGAAGCTCGTCAACACTAAAGAACAGCGATTGCCTCCGTCGCATTGTCCCGCAGCGTTCACCGAAAAGTAGATTTTAGCCGCTATTCCGGCCCCGCTTCTCATCTCATATCGGGTTCCGGCAATGGATCTTGCGACAGTCCTTCTTCTACACAAGTCTTCCTTCATCGTCGGAGCAATCTGCTTCTTCTACGTGAGATGGCGCTCTGGAGCGACGCCAGGGCTTGGCGTACTCGCCGTCGGTTTTTCCTTGCTCGCGATCGCCTCGACGCTGGCAGGTTTGGATGAGCGTCTTCACATGTCCAATAATGCCAGGACACTCTGGAGTTTTTCGCTTGGTGCCAATGGTTACGGGCTGATGGCGGTGGGTCTTTTTGGCCTCAGCCGGCGTCACAGCTCCCTTCGAGACTGGTGGCCGATGCTCCTGCCTGTCACCCTGACGCTTAGTGCGGCGATCACGCCGTGGTATGTGGACAATGGGCTCAGAGCATCCGTGTTCAACGGCAACGCCGCCCTTCTGCTGGCCTTGTCGGGGTTAGTGATCGCCCGCGACTTCTTTCAGGAGCGCCTTACTGCGCGGTTCGGTCTTTCCGTGGCTATTTTTGTCGCGACATCTCTCTCAGCTTTGGTCGTGGTCGGTTTCATCTTTCCGAACGATGCGCCTCTTCCCCCGCGCTACGCATTCTTTTTGCTGATTATCTGTCATTTCGCGGTGGCTCTGTTCGTGCTCGTGCTCGTACAGGAAAGAGCCGAAGAGAAGCTTACCAGACTTGCGAATACCGACATGCTGACCGGCGTTCCCAATCGGCAGCATTTCTTCAGCTCACTTCCCAAAAGCCTCGGGCCCGGAGACGCATTCGTCCTGATCGATATCGACTTTTTCAAGAGCGTGAACGATCGCTTCGGACACGACAAAGGCGATATTGTTCTCGTAAGTGTTGCTCGGACGATTGCTGACAGCATACCCCGGTCCAGCGTCTTTGGTCGGCTGGGCGGCGAGGAGTTCAGCCTCTTCCTTCGCGGCGAAACCGAAGCCTCTGCTTTCGCACTCGCGGAGCAGATACGTGAGGCGGTCAACGCCTTGAGTCTCGTCTTCGACGGAAAACAGGTCTCCCCGACCGTCAGCGCAGGTGTGGCGCTGTGGGAAGCGGGCCTCACGGAACTAGACGTCCAGAAGCGTGCGGATCAGGCGCTTTACAGCGCCAAAAATAACGGTCGCAACAGGGTGGAGTTGTTCACCGGCATGGAGTTGGTCAATAGCACCCCTGCACTGGAACTGCGATCGGCCCGCGCAGGCTGACAAACACCGGAGCTCGGTCACGCTCAGACTGACTGGCACGCCATAACGGAATGCCGGCAAATGCTGCAGAGCACGTTGACGCTGCTATCAAAGCTGCTAAAACCCAGCCATCGAGTGATTGGGGCGCAAACCGGCAGTAACTGCCGGTTGGAAGAAGTCAATGGAATGTGGTTTCTCAACCTTTCAATCAGATGGAAGAGTGTCCGAGTGGTTTAAGGAACCGGTCTTGAAAACCGGCGTGCGGGAAACCGTACCGTGGGTTCGAATCCCACCTCTTCCGCCAGCAACCTGTTGAAAAGCGTGTGTATTTTTCCAAACCTTCCGAGGTGATATTCCAACTCGCTTGCCATACAGTCAACGAAGATCTGCAATAATGCTGCGGCATCCAGACGCGCTGTCGGACCCATCGATAGCGTATAGCTGATGGCGCACAACGGACCGACGGAAGCTTAACGATTTGGGCGGCGCCTTTACACGAATCGCGGTGCTTGTTGTAGTGCTGAAATGATGCCTCGCTTCATTTGCATATGTCTATTGGTGCCCTTCCTCGGCGGCTGCGTCTATAGGTACTATCCGGCTCCTCCGATAAAGCATATGCCCGCATATCCTTCGGGTTGCGTCGACTGCAACAAGGCATCGCGGCCGGAGGAGAAACCATGACAACGCCCGACAGGGTCGCCCTGTGGCTGCCCTTCTGCCTGGTGGGCGGCATCTGTGGCTGGAGTTGGTATTGGTATGTCAGATCGATCATCTTCTATTATAAAAATGGCTTCGATTTCAGCGAAGATTTCGGACCCCAATTTTCGGAATTCCCTGATGATGATCGCTTTACTGCGAAGCCGAAAGAAAAATTCTTGATAGCTTGGCCCGTTTTCGTCGTTGTTAGCACAGCCAATTTGATCCCAATTACTTTAGGTCTGCTGGGGATCCTCAATTGAGGGCGGTAACCGCGCTGGGCGGACTATTCTGCCTCATAACCGCCGGACTATCAGTGTCGCGCAACCGTTTAGATGACGTGTGCCGCAACTTGCCGTCATGCGTCCACGCCCGACAGTCGGTTTCAGCAACAGGGCGCGGATCGACTAGGACCGCGTTTTGCAATCGACAGCAGGCTTGCGATGATCAGCTTTCCATCTTCTCCCGGCGTCCATTCGCGGAACGCTCGTTAAAGCCGGTTCCCACTCCCCGAGAAAGACGAGCTCGTTTCCTTTGCGCGCTGCGAGCAGCATGCCGCCGAATGATTCTGCAGACTAAGTGCGCGAGGCCGACACGCTCATTGTCACGAAGCCCGGCCGCCTCGCCCGTTCGACTGTCGATCTCCTTGCCATCAGCGATCTGTTGAGCCTCGCCCGTATTGCTGCACAGCAATCGCGATGGGGACTGAAGCCACAGCCGCTCACGAAAGCAGCGAATAGATCCAGACGCCAACAGAACCCCAAAAGATAGCCGGCATCACTATCATCCCCAAAATGATGATCTTGGTCACACTAAAAGCTCCGAAATTCGACTCATTCCGCAAAGCTATTGCAACGATCGAAGGTTGGTATGGGGCACGAAGTCCGGGACCGATCGGACCTTGGTCTGAGTTCTACGGCTGAATGCATAATCCCCTGGAGGAGAGCTTACTCGATAGATCCGGTTAGAGCGCTGCGGTTGCGGTTCATGCTCCTGCGGAACTGGTTCGCCGCCGGTAGGTCCCGGCCGCGATGGTCAACGCGATGGCGATCAATGCGGCTGCGACGCCGAAGGTGATCTGCATACCTGAATGAACGGCCTCGGGCCGTGCCGCGGCGATCTCTGAGCTCCCCGATCCATACGCGAACACGGCCCCCATGACGGATGCGCCGGTAATCAGCCCGAGATTGCGCGACAGGTTGAGCACGCCGGAGATGACGCCGCGCTGGTCGGGCTGCACATCCGCCACGACGGCCGTGTTGTTGGCCGCCTGGAACAACTGATAGCCTGATGTCAGCAGAGCGATTCCGGCGATGTAGCCGGCAATTCCGGGCAGCACGGCGAGAGCGATGGAACCGATGGCCATGGCGACGAGCCCTGCAGCAACCACGAAGGGCGTGTCCAGGCGATCGACCAGGCGACCGGCCGGGACACCGCTGAGGATCGAGATCACCGGACCGATCGACATGACGGTGCCAACCAGCGCCTCGTTGAGCCCGAGCGTACGGGAGAGATAGAAGGGCGCGACCACCAGCGTCGCCATCATCACAGTCGAGACGAGCCCGTTCATCGCCAGGCTGGCGGTGCGCACGCGGTCGCGGAACACCGCCAGCTGGATCAGCGGCGATGCCGTTCTCGCCTCGGCGAAGACGAAGAGACCGGCGCCGAAACCGGCAATGAGCAGCAGGGCGAGGTTCAACAGGCCAAAGCTGCCATGCCCGATCGTCATCGCCAGCGCATAGGCCGAAAGCGTCAAGGCAAGCAGCAGCGTGCCCACCATGTCGAAGCCGGCCCGATCCTTCTTCCTTCCGCCGATATCGTCCGGCAGATGGCGATAGGCGAGAACGAAGGTCGCCAAGCCGAGCGGCACGTTGACGAGGAAGATCGCCGGCCAACCGAAACAGGCGATCAGCAGACCGCCGAGCGAGGGCCCAAGAGCGGTGCCGATCGCCGACATCGTTCCGAGCAGCCCCATGGCGCTGCCGGTCCTCGTCTTCGGCACCGTTTCACCGACAAAGGCCATGGTCAGCGCCATCATGATTGCCGCGCCCAGACCCTGCAGCGCGCGCGCCGCGATCATCAGCCACAGCGTCGGCGCGAGGCTGCAGAGGACCGAGGCCAGAGTGAAGAGCAGGATGCCGGTGAGCAGCAGCCGTCGCCGGCCGGTGACATCGCCGAGCCGCCCGACGCTGACGATCAAAGTAGTAATGGCAAGGAGATAGGCGAGCACGATCCACTGGACATCCTGGAAGGCGGCGTCGAACCCCCGCGCCAGGCTCGGCAGGCCGACATTGGCGATGCTGGTGCCGAGCGATGGCAGCAGAATCGAGAGGGAAAGGCTGGCGAGTGCCCAGCGGACGGAATAGGGGCGTTCGGCGGCGGCCTCGCCGCGCTCTGTAATGATCGGTTTCACCGTAGACTCCGTTTTTCTCGCTCCGGAAAGGGAGCCGCCGGCAAACATAGTCCTCCGCGCGGTATGGCGGAACGCGCAGCATTTGCATTCTATTCGTGCGTTGGACGCCATATGAAGCTGTGTTATATCGGATGCATGTCGACACCCGATTTCAACCTGCTCGTCACCCTGGATGTGCTGCTCGTCGAGGGCAGCGTTGCCCGCGCCGCCCACAGGCTGCGGCTCAGCCCGTCGGCCATGAGCCGGGCGCTGGCGCGACTGCGCGAGACGACGGGCGATCCGCTGCTGGTGCGCGCCGGCCGCGGCCTCGTCCCCACGCCCCGAGCGCTCGAACTGCGCGAGCGGGTCGGCCGGATCGTCGAGGAAGCGCAAGCGGTGCTGCGCCCTGCCGAGGCGCTTGATCTCACACGGTTGGTCCGGACGTTCACGCTGCGCATCAGCGAAGGTTTCGCCGAGACCTTCGGACCCGATCTGATCGCCCGCCTCGGTGGTGAAGCGCCGGGCGTGCGGCTGCGCTTCGTGCAGAAACCGGATAAGGACAGCGCCCCGTTGCGCGACGGAACCGTCGACCTGGAAACCGGCGTCGTCGGCGAAACGATGGGGCCGGAGCTGCGGGCGCAGGCCTTGTTCCGCGACCGTTTCGTCGGCGTGGTGAGGATAGGGCATCCGCTCTGCCAGGGCGAGATCACGCCCGCCCGATATGTAGCCGGCCGGCACATCACCGTCTCGCGGCGCGGGCTCGACAAGGGACCGATCGATGAAGCTCTTGATGCGCTCGGGCTCGAACGCCAGATTGCCACCATCGTCGGCGGTTTTTCCACGGCGCTGGCGCTCGCCCGCGCCTCGGATCTGATCGCCTGTGTTCCGGAACGGCACACAGGCGCATTGCGCCGGGAAATGCACAGTTTTCCCTTGCCCGTTCCGATCCCCGAGATCACGCTTTCCTTGCTCTGGCATCCGAGGATGGATGCCGATCCGGGCCATCGCTGGCTGCGCGGCTGCGTTCGGGATGCCTGCGCGGCGACGTGATCGACTGGCGACGGAGCACCGCGGGCAGACGATCGATCCGTTCGTGATAGTTGACTATCCCATGTCGACGTGATTACCCGCCGAAGATCATTGAACGAATTTATCAGGCGGGAACATCATGGCCGACGACATCATCATAAAGGATAGTAACGGAAGCCAGCTTCATGACGGCGATTCCGTGACGCTGATCAAGGACCTCAAGGTCAAGGGAACTTCCGAGACGCTGAAGCGTGGAACATTGGTCAAGGGCATTCGCCTGACCGACAATCCCGGCGAGATCGAATGCAACACCAAGCAGGTCAAGGGTCTGGTGTTGAAAACGGAATTCCTCAAGAAGGCATAGGATCGGCCTTATCAGCCGCTTCCTGCGGCACTTCCTCGGTGATCACCTCGAAGCGGCAAAGCACTGCCGGCCCGAAGGCTGTCGACATTGCGACGTCGGTGGCGTCGCGGCCGGTCCCCATGAGGATCCTGCCGATGCGCGGTGTGTTGTGGCGGGCATCGACCGTATGCCAGTGGCCGCCGAGAAAGACCTCGAACCAGGCGCTGAAATCCATCGGATTGGGATCGATCGGAACGCCGATATCGCCGAGATAGCCGGTGCAATATCGGGCTGGAATATTCATGCATCGGCAAAGCGCGATGGCGAGATGGGCAAAGTCGCGGCAGACACCTGCCTTGTCGACGAAGCCGCCATGCGCGGTCCGCAGCAGGTCGGCCTTCAGGTAGTCGAAGGTGATGTGGTCGTGGACGAAATCGCAGATCGCCTGGACACGCGCCCAGCCAAGCGGCGTCGATGAAAAGGTTGCCCAGGCGAAATCGGCAAGCCTGTCGGTGTCGCAATAGCGGCTGCCGAGCAGGAAGACGAGCACCTCGTCCGGCAGGTCGTTGATCGCGTGCTGGACGGCATCGTCGGGAACGACGTCGGGCTGGCCGCTGTCGTAAATCTCGAACTCGGTGGAAATCGTCGTCACTCCAGCCGGGGCGACGATCCGGCTGCAGGCATTGCCGAAACCGTCGGTATATTCCCAGGCCTCGATCGGCCGGTCGAAATCCAGCACCTGCTCGCTGAGAAGATCGGCGCGGCGGGAAGGATGAATGTTGAGGGCGAGCAGCATCGGCGTCGGCTGTATGCATTCATAGCCCAGATGAAACCCGGCGCGTATTTTCATGGTGGCGTCCTCGCATCCCGCCCAGATGGCGTGACTATGCAACGTCGATCGTGCTGCCCGGTTCCCGCAGCCGCGACCGTCGCCGCGCTCAAATCGAGGATTACTTGGTGGTGACGTTGACCTGCACCGTCATGCTGTCGAAATCCGTCCCATCGCCATCATAGCTGCCGCTTAACGGGACGGCCTGGCGCGGATCGCGGGCGACGGCGACGCGAATGAGATCGCGGTTGCCGACGATCCCGTTGGTCGGATCGAACTCCGCCCAGCCGGCGCCGGGAAGGTAAACCTGGCACCATGCATGGGTGGAGCCGCCGCCGAGCACGGTGGAGCCGTCCCGGTCGGGAACATAGACATAGCCCGTCACAAACCGCGCGGCGAGGCCGAGGACGCGTGCGGCTTCCATCATCAGCAGCGCGAAATCCCTGCAGGTGCCGGAGCGAAGCTGCAAAGTCTGCAGCGGCGTCTGCGTTCCGTGCTCCATCCGGCGGGCATAAGCGAAGCTTTCGCGAATGGCGTAACAGAGCGTCATCAGCATATGCCCGGTTTCCGTCGGACGCCCCTGGCGGACGAACTGGCGCGCCCAGCGTCCGACCTCGTCGTTGGGGTCGGGATAATGGCGCTGCATCGCCGGCGTCAGATCGGCAATCTCGTCCTTGTCGTAGGAGAATGGATAGGTCAGCGCCTGATCGTCGACCTTGAGATCGAGGGCAACCTGGGGCGTATGATCGAGCGTGATCCAGGTTTCGAAACGAAGCTCGGACGCCGGCCTCGAAATATCGATGAGCGCCACGCAATTGCCGAAAACATCGTGGATCCAGCGCACATGGCTTTCCTCGGGATATATCGCCAACGACGCTTCGATCAGCCGCTGGTCGAAACTGTCGCGCGGCCGGAACATCAAGCGATGCTCGCCGAAATCGACATCCCTGACGTAACGATAGGACGTGATGTGGCGGACGGAGAAAATCGTCATAGGCCGGCTATCCTCCGCGTGAGGCGCGCCCTGCCCGCTTCCTGCTTATCCCGATTTCTTGTCATATAAGCACATTCGAAAGATTGCTATTCTGCATCAACCGATCGACGGCAGAGCCCGTCCAACCTAAGAGGATAAAATGCATATCATCTGGGACGTTCTGACGCTTATGCTGACAATCGGCTCGCTCTATGGCGGTCGCGAATACCGGATTATTCGTGCCCGTGCCCGCGCCCAGAACTGGGGCAACTTCTGATCCGATTCCGAAGCCTGATCGTATAGGCTGCTGCTGGAACGGTGGCGGATACGTCGAATGACGTAAAGCCAAGCGCTTAAGGAAGTGCATTATTAGCAGAGACGGCGTCTATCCGTCCATTCCTCCTGTTATTGCCAGCCCGCCTCACCCCAGGCGGGCTTTTTTCGCCGTGATTCTTTTTCCCGCGCCATACTTCTTGGCGCCCGCCTTACTTCTTGGCGCCTGCGGAAAGCACCCGATGTGTCGCATTGTCCATGGCGTGGCTCGCCTCCTGTCCATCCTTCTTCAGCCCGTATGCGGTGTTGCCGCAGCCGGAAAGTGTGAGCAGGTAAATGCAGGCGAAGGCGATTGCAGTTTTTGTCATCAAGTTTTCCCCGGATGGAATGGCGATCAGGGAAAGATGATGCAATCCCCGGCAAAATCAATCCGCGGGCGTTTAGCGCGAACCGCATCGGGAACTCAATGGCGCCACCGGCGTTTATGGAAGCCATCCAACCGGGGTTCACGACATGGATTATCAGATTGCCTTCGCCGCGACCGTTGCGACAGCCTCCTTCCTCGTCTTCATGCTCGTCGTCCACCGGACATAGAGGTTGCTGCCGCCAGTCAGCTTCCGCAAACCGCCGAGCGCGATGGACCCGGATCCTTGCGCGCGCACTCTCAAATGACAGACAAGCAACATTTCAATTTCTGCAAGTATTTCAGCATTCGCCAATGTAATACATTTTAGTTAAATGCCATACTTAACTATTCATTAATAATATACTTGCGCGTCGTCCGCTTCCGCTTATGCTTTATGCAAAGGGGGAGAGGAACAATGTTTACCAAAAGCCTGATCATGCCGTTAGGTTTCGCGATGATTGCCATTGCCGGCCTGTTGTTCCAGATTGCTTCATACGCCTTGCACTCCCCTGTTACCGTGCTGCAGCCGTAAGTCACATAAGTCGCTGAAGCGGCAGGCAATCTCGTAACTGGGAGTGGAACTTCCTTTCGTTTCGTGCATTCTGTGACTCGTTTTGCCAGGAGGGAGATAACCATGGAAAACGCAGGCGTGGGTTGGATTGCAGCCATTATCATCGGTGGCATCGCCGGATGGCTGGCGGAAAAGGTCATGAGCAGCAATATGGGTTTGCTCATGAACATATTGCTCGGCATCGTCGGCGCTATCGTTGCCAACTGGATCCTTGGTCTGTTGCACATCCAGCCGCTGGCCGGTTGGCTGGGTTATCTGATCACCGGCTTCGTCGGTGCCTGCATTCTGATTTTCGTCGGCCGCGTCATCCGTCGCTGATTGCCGCAGACATAGTTAAAAGCCGGGCGCTTCGCGTCCGGCTTTTCTCTGTCTCGAATTGTCTTTCAGCGGCGGCTCAACAGGCCGAAAACATAGGCGATGCCTGCCGTCACCGCGAGCGCCATGAGCGGTTCTTCACGAACCTTGTCGCGCAGTTGCTCCGTCATCAACGACGCCTCGTC
This sequence comes from Rhizobium redzepovicii, assembly GCF_019793435.1. Classification (GTDB taxonomy): domain Bacteria; phylum Pseudomonadota; class Alphaproteobacteria; order Rhizobiales; family Rhizobiaceae; genus Rhizobium; species Rhizobium redzepovicii. The sequence continues at coordinate 121,925 of NZ_JAILYH010000017.1, forward strand.
GGTAACCGCCGACTTTGCCCCCTGCCCGAGCGCGACCACGCTTTCCGTCAGCCGGGAGAGATCGTTGCGAAGGGCTGCGACCTGCGCCGACAGGTCGTCTGCTGCCATATCAGCCTTGACGCGTGCAGCGGTGGATTCGGCGGAAGCGGTTTTCAATTCAGCCATGGTCTGCTCCTGTTGCATGGGATGCCGCTTCAACGAAATGGCGGCCCGAAAGGTTCCGCCGCAGCCGATCTTTTGTTGGCCGCAGGGCCGCCACGCGGCCACCGCCGCCCGGCGCAGCTTTTCGCGCGACAAACTCTTCATTTCCTGTCGGGTTTGTTCTAAGGAACGTCGAATGTCCGCCCGCGCGCGGCTCAATGATACTGCGAGGTTTGCGTTTCTATGTTCCATATCCTGAGAAGAGCCGCTCAGACCTGGGTCGCCAAGCTGCTGATGCTTCTGCTGGTCGCGTCGTTCGGCATCTGGGGCGTCTCCCGGTCGCTGATTACCGGCAGCAACAGCACCACGGTCGTGACCGTCGGCGATCAGCATGTGGACGTCAACGAATTCCACCTCGCCTACCAGCGCCAGGTGGCAAGTCTCGGCCAGCAGTTCGGCACGCGTCTCACTCCGGAACAGGCTCGCGCTTTCGGCGTCGAGCAGCAGGTGCTTTCCCAGCTCGTCGCCGGCGCCTCGCTCGACCAGCTCGCCGAAGACATGAACCTCGGCCTGTCCGAAGATCGCCTCGCCCAGCTGATCGCCGACGATCCGGCTTTCAAGGCTGTCAACGGCAAATTTGACCGAGAACTCTTCATCTCGCGCCTGCGCAACGCCAATATCCGCCAGGACGATTACATCAAGGAGCGCAGCAAGGTCGCTGTCCGCAGCCAGGTCGTCGATGCCATCTCGAACGGCTTCACCGCGCCGAAGACGCTGGTCGACGCTCTGAAGCTCTATGGCAATGAAAGCCGCAGCATCGACTATCTGCTGCTCACCAACGCCAATATCGAGCCGATCAAGGCGCCTGCCGACGACGTGCTGGCGACGTGGTTCGATGGCGTCAAGCAGCGCTACCAGGCGCCTGAATACCGCAAGCTCGTCTATCTCTCGCTGCAGCCCGCCGATATCGCCGACGCCGCGACCGTCACCGACGACCAGATCCACGAAGCCTTCGACAAGAGCAAGGATACCTACCGCACGCCGGAAAGCCGCACAATCGAACAGCTGACCTTCACCAGCAAGGATCTTGCCGCTGCCGCCGAAACCGCACTGAAGAGCGGCACTAGCTTCGATCAGCTGGTCTCCGACCAGGGCAAGACGGCAAGCGACGTGCTGCTCGGCGAATTCACCAAGGACAAGGTTCCCGACCAGGCCGTTGCCGATGCGGCCTTCGCCGTTTCGAAGGACGGCGGCACGACACCTGTCGTCGAGGGCTCCTTCGGCTCCGTCATCCTTCGCATCACCAACATCAAGCCGGAAACCACCAAGAATTTCGACGAGGTGAAGGAAGACATCCGCAAGCAGCTGGCGCTTTCCAACGCTTCGCAGGAAGTGATCAACGTTCATGACCGCATCGAGGATTTGCGCGCCGGCGGCGCCACGCTTGAGGATATTGCCGGCCAGCTGAAGCTCAAGGCCGTGACCGTCGACGCCGTCGATATGACCGGCGCCGACAAGGACGGCAAAGAGGTCAAGGATATTCCCGTCAAGCAGCAATTGCTCGGCGAAGCCTTCAAGACCGAGGTCGGCGTCGATGCGCCGCCGCTGCCGATTGGCAATGACGGCTATGTCTGGTTCAACGTCCGCGAAATTACCCCGACCCGCGAGCGCCCGGTCGCCGAAGTGCGCGAAAAGGCGGTCGAAGACTGGACGGCGGAACAGCAGAAGGCCGAACTTGCCAAGAAGGCCGAGGCGTTGAAGGCCGAAGCCGCCAAGGGCACCGCGCTTGCCGATATTGCAACGCCGCTCGGCATCGCCGTCGAAAGCAAGAGCGGCCTCACCCGCGCCACCGATGATCCGGTGCTTGGCCGCGCCGGCGTCACCGCCGCCTTCTCCGGCCCCGTCGATGCGGTCGCGAGTGCCGTCGGCGCCGATCCGTCGACGCAGATCCTGATGAAGGTCACCGAGGTCAACAGCGAGCCGACTAGCGACGCGCTGAACAACCGCGATGCCCAGATCACCGCCATGGCCAACGCCGCCGGCGACGATATTCTCGATCAGATGGTCAACGTGCTGCAGACGCAGTACGGCGCGCAGATCAACCAGACGCTCGCCGAGCAGGCGACGCTTCGTTAGGAGGCCCTATGACCGATCTGAAGCCGTTCCTGGCCAAGGCCGCAAGCCGCGAGCCGCTGACGCGTGACGAGGCCCGCGCCGCCTTCGACATCCTGATGTCCGGCCAGGCGACGCCCTCGCAGATCGGCGGCTTCCTGATGGCGCTGCGTGTGCGCGGTGAAACCGTCGACGAGATCGTCGGCGCCGTCACCGCGATGCGCTCGAAGATGCTGACCGTCGAAGCGCCGGCCGATGCGATCGACATTGTCGGCACCGGCGGCGATGCCAGCGGCACCTACAATATCTCGACGCTGGCGGCGCTCATCGTCGCCGGCGCCGGAGTCCCCGTCGCAAAACACGGCAACCGGGCGCTGAGCTCGAAATCGGGCGCGGCGGACAATCTCGCCGCACTCGGCGTCAAGCTCGATGTCGGCCCTGAGATCATCTCTCGCTGCATCGCCGAGGCCGGCGTCGGCTTCATGTTCGCGCAGCTTCATCATTCCGCCATGCGCCATGTCGGCCCCTCCCGCGTCGAACTCGGCACCCGCACCATCTTCAACCTGCTGGGTCCGCTTTCGAGTCCGGCTGGTGTCCGCCGCCAGTTGCTCGGCGTCTTCTCGCCGCAATGGCTGGTGCCGCTTGCCGAAGTCATGCGCGATCTCGGCTCCGAATGCGTCTGGGTGGTCCATGGCGACGGCCTCGACGAGATCACCACGACAGGCATCACCAAGGTGGCCGCGCTCGAAGCCGGCAAGATCCGCACCTTCGAGCTGTCGCCCGCCGATTTCGGCGTCAGCCCTTGCGTTCTCGCCGACATCAGGGGCGGCGATGGCGTCGCCAATGCCGCAGCGCTTCGCGAGGTGCTCAGCGGCGCCAAGAACGCCTATCGTGATATTTCGCTCGCCAATGCCGCGGCATCGCTGGTCATCGCCGGCAAGGTCGAAACGATTCGCGACGGTATGATGCTTGCCGCGCAGTCGCTGGATAGCGGCGCCACCGCGCTTGCCCTCGACAAACTCATCGCCGTTTCCAACGATATCGACTAGGATTGCCCGATGACCGATATTCTGAAGAAGATCGAACTTTACAAGCGCGAGGAAATCGCCGCTGCCAAGGCTGCGGTGTCGCTTGCCGACCTGAAGGCGATGCAGGCTGGCCAGTCCGCTCCGCGTGGTTTTTATAAGGCGCTCGTTGCCCAGCGTGACGCGGGCAATTTTGGTCTGATCGCCGAGATCAAGAAGGCGAGCCCGTCCAAGGGCCTCATTCGCCCGGATTTCGATCCGCCGTCGCTGGCAAAGGCCTACGAAGCCGGTGGCGCGGCCTGCCTTTCCGTGCTGACCGACACGCCGAGCTTTCAGGGTGCCCCGGAATTCCTGACGACGGCACGGGACGCCTGCGCCCTGCCCGCTTTGCGCAAGGATTTCATGTTCGAGACCTATCAGGTCCATGAGGCGCGCGCCTGGGGCGCTGACTGCATTCTGCTGATCATGGCGTCGCTGACTAATGACGAGGCCGAGCGGCTGCAGGACGAGGCTTTCTCGCTCGGCATGGATGTGCTGGTCGAGGTGCACGATGCCGAGGAGATGGAGCGGGCGCTGAAGCTGTCCTCGCCGCTTATCGGCATCAACAACCGCAATCTGCGGACTTTCGAGGTCAGCCTGACGGTCAGCGAGACGCTTGCCTCCATGGTTCCCGCCGACCGGCTCCTCATCGGCGAAAGCGGCATCCACACCCATGCCGATTGCAAGCGGCTGCAGGCCGTCGATATCAGCACCTTCCTTGTCGGCGAAAGCCTGATGCGAAAAGACAACGTGACGGCCGCCACCCGCGCGCTGCTCTTTGGTGAAGCCGCCATCGCGGCCGAATGACATGAGCGGCGGAAAACCCGGCCTCACGCATATCGATGCCTCAGGCGAGGCGCATATGGTCGATGTCTCCGACAAGGCCGAGACGGTGCGCATCGCCACGGCCGAGGGCCATGTGAAGATGGCGGCGGAAACGCTGGCACTGATCCGCGAGGGCAATGCCAAGAAGGGCGATGTCATCGGCACGGCGCGCGTTGCCGGCATCATGGCGGCAAAACGCACCGCCGATCTCATCCCGCTCTGCCATCCGCTGATGCTGACCAAGGTCACCGTCGAGATCGAGGAAGATGCCGCCCTGCCCGGCCTGCGCGTCACGGCAATCGCCAAACTGACCGGCAAGACCGGTGTCGAGATGGAGGCGCTGACAGCCGTCTCGGTCGCGTGTCTGACCATCTACGACATGGCCAAGGCGGCCGACAAGGCGATGGAGATCGGCGGCATCCGGTTGCTGGAAAAATCCGGCGGCAAATCGGGCGATTTCCGCCATCCGGAGGCGAGATGAACCTTCTCCCGGTCACCGAGGCCCTAAGCCGCTTGCTCTCGCGCGCAAGGCCAGTCGCGGTATCGGAGAGGTTGCCGCTCGCCGAGGCCGAAGGCCGCGTCCTGGCCGTCGATCTCAAGGCCGGGATAACCCAACCGCCCTTCAACGCCTCGGCCATGGATGGTTATGCGCTGCGCCGTGACGATGCGCCGGAGCCGGGCGCCGTGCTGAAGGTCATCGGCACATCTTCAGCCGGCCATGCCTTTGAAGGAAGCGTCGGCAAGGGCGAGACCGTCCGCATCTTCACCGGCGCTCCGGTTCCGTCGGGCGCCGACAGCGTCCTGCTGCAAGAGGATGCCGAGAAGATCGAGGGCGGCATCCGAACCAATTTCCCGGTGCGGAAGGGCCAGCACGTGCGTCCCCGCGGCCAGGATTTTGCCGAGGGCGAAGCGGTGCTGCCGGCTGGCACCGTGCTCGATTTCTCGCGGCTGACAGTCGCTGCCGGCATGAACCGCCCCGATGTCGAGGTCCTCAAACGCCCGCTGATCGTCATCCTCGCAACCGGCGACGAACTGCTGCCGCCAGGAAGCACGCCCGGTCCTTCGCAGATCATCGCCTCCAACACGTTCGGCATTGCAGCCCTTGCCCGTAAAGCCGGCGCCGATGTGCTTGATCTCGGCATCGTGCCGGACGATAAGGCCAGGATCACTGCGGCGATCGATACGGCGCGGGCCGCCAAGGCCGATGTCGTCGTCACGCTCGGCGGCGCATCGGTCGGCGACCATGATCTGGTGCAGGCAACGCTGATCGAGGCCGGCATGCAACTGGATTTCTGGCGCATCGCCATGCGTCCCGGCAAACCGCTGATGGTCGGCAGCTTCGGCGAGACCCATGTGCTCGGCCTGCCCGGCAATCCGGTCTCGAGCCTCGTCTGCTCGCTGCTTTTCCTGGAACCGCTGATCCGCAAACTCGCCTCCCTGCCGCCGGTGCAGCGCGAGACAACCGTCGAGGCGGCCACCCCGCTGCGCGCCAACGACCACCGTCAGGACTATATCCGGGCAAAACTGTCAAAATCCGCCGCCGGAAACTGGCTCGCCGACCCCTTCGGCAAACAGGACTCCTCGATGATGAAGGCATTTGCCCAAGCCGACTGCCTCATCATCCGCCCGCCGCATGCGCCGGAGCTACCTCCCGGAGCGCCCTGCCCGGTCATGCTGCTGCGGCCGGACCTTCTGGGATAGTTCAGACTTTCAGCTGCTTCAGGAAAGCGAAAAAACGCCCGCCTGCACCGCCCCGCCGCTGGAGCCTGCGCCGAAATCCGCAACGGCATGCGTCGCGATACGCTGAAGTGCGCCCTGCGGCAGGTAAGCGCGATTGGGATCGCCGATCAGCACCTCGATGCCGGAGGCCTGGCAACGCCGCAGGAAAGCCATCACCCGCAATGCAAGCGCGGAATCGTAGAACAGATCGCCCACAGCGAGGATATCTGTCTCCTGCGGCGGCGGTGCCTCGATGATATCGGCGGCGACGGCCAGGATGTTCACGCCGTTCACCGCAGCGTTGAGACCGATTGCTGCAATGGCGTTGGCATCGACATCGACCGCCGTGACCGCGGCAGCTCCGGCCTTGGCCGCCGCGATGGCGACGAGCCCGGAGCCGGAGCCGAGATCAAGGACGCGACGGCCAGCGACCACTTCAGGACGGTCGAGCAGATGGCGGGCAAGCACGGCGCCGCCGGCCCAGGGGTAGGCCCAATAGGGCGCTGGATCGCCTTCTTCGCGGCCGGCAAGCCGCCAGAGCCCGCTCACAGGCCCAGCCGTATGCAGCAAGATTTCGGGAATGGCCGGAACGGGTGAGATCGGCAGATTGGCCTGGATGAAGGCGGCCGGATCGGGACGCGGTGTGTCGGAGCGTTTCATCGTCGTCATGCTCCTGTCCGGCTATAAATCCAACGATTCAATAGTTCTTCATCGCGAGATGCGGCATGCCGCTGTCGAGAAAATCCGCTTGTCGGCCAACCGTCAGACAAAGCCCTCCGCCTGAACCGGCGAAGGGCTGCGGCGCAATCAGCCGGGCTTCTTCTTCGAGAACTTGTTCTTCGGCCCGGCGCCACCCTTGCCCTCGTATTTCGGGCGTTCGGATTTGGCGCCTTCGGATTTGCCGCCTTCAAATTTCGGCTTGTCGTATTTCGGCTTGTCGAATTTCGGGCCATCGAAGCCGGGCTTGCCGGGCTTCTTGCTCCAGGGTTTGCTATCCTGTCTTTGCTGGCCGCTATTGTCGGCTGCGGCATACCCGCCACCCGGACCCTTGCCGAACTTGTTCTTCGGGCGTTCGTCGCGGACCGTGTCGCCCGGCCGCTCGTCACGCGACGACTTGCCGGCGTAGGGCTTCGGCGACGGGGCGCGGCTGAAATCCGGCGTGCCGGAGAGCTTGGTCACGCGGATGCCGCGTTCGAGCGCCTTGTTCGGGCCGATCGCCGCCAGGAAGCTTTCGGCGCTCGCTGCCGCGATCTCCACGAAGGTTTCCTCGGGCTGCATCTTGATCGCGCCGATTTCGCGCTTCGTGACATTGCCGTTGCGGCAGAGCATCGGGATCAGCCAGCGCGGCTCGGCATTCTGCTTGCGGCCGACCGAAACGGAGAACCAGACGCTGGCGCCGAAATCCTCGCGCGGTCCCTTCTGCGCCGGCTCGTAAGGCTCCGCATTGTCGCGACGCTTGCGGCTGCCCCCGTCCTGCACGGTGACCTCGATCAGGTCCTCCGGCGCCGAATGGTTAGTGCGGTAGAGACGCAGGAAGGCGGCGGCGAGCTTTTCGGCGCCGTGGCTGGAAAGCAGCTGCTGCACCAGCCCCTGTTCTTCCTCCTGCGGCGCTTCGCTGAAGATCGGATCGGCAAGCAGCCGTTCGTCGTCGCGCTCATTTACCTCTTCGGCCGACGGCGGCCGCGCCCAGGCGGCCGAAATGCCGGCATTCTCAAGCAGGCGCTCAGCCTTGCGCCGTGCATTCAGCGGCACGATCATGGCGCTGATGCCCTTGCGGCCGGCCCGGCCGGTGCGGCCGCTGCGGTGCAGCAGCGTGTCCGGATTGGTCGGCAGGTCGGCATGGATGACGAGATCGAGACCCGGCAGATCGATACCGCGAGCAGCGACGTCGGTCGCGATGCAGACGCGGGCGCGCCCGTCACGCATCGCCTGCAGCGCATGGGTGCGTTCATTCTGCGTCAGCTCGCCGGAAAGCGCTACGACGGAGAAATTGCGGTTGTTGAAGCGCGCGGTCAGATGATTGACGGCAGCGCGCGTCGAGCAGAAGACGATGGCGTTGGTCGCCTCGTAATAACGCAGCACGTTGATGATCGCATTCTCGCGGTCGCTCGGCGCCACCATCAGCGCGCGATATTCGATATCGACATGCTGTTTTGCCTCAGCCGCGGTGCTGATCCGCACGGCGTTGCGCTGATAGCTTTTGGCAAGCTTGGCGATCGCCGCCGGCACTGTTGCCGAAAACATCAGCGTCCGGCGCTCGTCCGGCGCCGAATCGAGAATGAATTCCAGATCTTCGCGGAAGCCGAGATCGAGCATCTCGTCGGCCTCGTCGAGCACGGCGGCCTTCAGTTCCGACATGTCGAGCGCCCTGCGGCGGATATGGTCGCAAAGACGGCCGGGCGTGCCGACGACGATATGGGCGCCGCGTTCGAGCGAGCGGCGCTCGCTGCGGATGTCCATGCCGCCGACACAGCTGGCGATCACCGCGCCGGTCATCTCATAGAGCCATTCGAGCTCCCGCTTCACCTGCAGGGCGAGTTCGCGCGTCGGGGCGATGACAAGCGCAAGCGGCGCGCCGGCATTGCCGAAGCGTTCCCCGCCCTCAAGCAGCGTCGGCGCCAGCGCCAGGCCGAAGGCGACGGTCTTGCCCGAACCGGTCTGGGCCGAGACCAGCGCGTCGGAGGCGGCGAGGTTGGGATCGAGCATCGCCTTCTGCACCGGGGTGAGTTCGGCGTAACCGCGCTTCTGCAACGCCTTGGCGATCGCCGGAACGACGCCGTTGAATTCTGTCATGAGTTCGATCTTTCGGAGCTGTCAGGCGCGAACTGCGCCATGGCCGGAGCCAGCCGGCGGGGTATTTGCGCCGTTCCTAGCCGCTCCGGCGGCGATTGTCAAAGCGTGCGGCTGCGCCACAGCCAGGTGTCGATATGGCTTGCCCGGCCGCGCAGCGCCGTTTCCAACGGACCCTCCATCCGGCCGACCTGCAGCAGCGCGCTGTCGTGGCCTGCCGCACGGACGATTTCGGCGCTCAGCGCCAGCTCGACGCCATGGAGGGCTGCCACCTCCATCAGCCGGCTGCCGACATTGATGGTGTCGCCCGCTGCCGTGATCTGCTGCCGATCGCCGGTGCCGAGCCGCGAAGCGACGATCGGCCCGCAATGGGCGCCGACCTTGAAGCCGATCTTCTTCTCGGCAAAGCCCGCATGCGCTTGAAGCCAGGCCCGGGTGCGCTCGCACAGGCTGACGGCGCAGGCAGCGGCGCGGGCGGCATCGTCATCGGCAGGCTCCGGCAGGCCGAACAGGATCATCGCCCCGTCGCCCATGAAGCTGGTGATGGCGCCGCCGTGAGCGCGTGCCTCCTCGTCGATCAGTTCGAAGAAGCCGCTGAGCACCTCGCTGACCTTGACCGGCCCAAGCTTTTCGCTGAGGCCGGTGAAACCCGAGAGATCGATGAAGATGACGGCCGCGTTCTGGCGCACCGGCTGGGCAAGGAAATTCGGATCCCGCGCCAGCCACTCGCCAAGGCCCGGCGCTTCGATGCGCTGCAGCCGCGCGCTCTGCTCGGCGAAATGGCGGGCGCGGCCGCGGTCGAGCCAGAGCTCGGCGGCACCGAAAATCAGCGCCGGCGGCAGCGCCGCGGCCATCGGCAGCGCCGCACTCAGCCAGTAGCCATGCGCAAAAGCCGACAGATTGAGCAGCGCCCAGACGATCAGCGTCAGCACGATGATGATATAGCCAGCCGCACTCCGCCGCCAGGCGATCAACGAGACGAACACCAGCGGCAATCCGACGGCCGTGGCGGCATCGATCAGCCTCATCCTGTGATCGCGCACCATGCCGTCGCCGGTGACGAGATGGGTGATCGCCGTCGACATCACCTCGACGCCGGGCATGACCGGATCGAACGGCGTCGGGAAGACGTCACCGCCGCCAGCGACCGTCGAGCCGATGACGACGATCCGTCCTGCGACCGCATCCGCCGAAAGCTTGCCGTCAAGCGCATCGGCGGCGCTGAAGGTGGCGATGCTGCCGCGCCCACCATAGAAGGTCACCGGCAGGCGCTGGCCGATATCGGTGGGAATGCGCAACGCGCCGAGCATGATGGCATCACGTTCGATGGTCGGATCGACGCCGAGCGCCACCGACGCGGCGCGCAGCGGAAAGGCCGGATCCAATCGGTCTGCGCCGCGCGAAATCAGCGGAATGAAGCGCGGCGTGCCGGTTTGGTCGGTTGCCACATTGACGATGCCAACGGCGGCTGCTTCGGCGAAGCGGGCAAGCGGCAGCAGCAGCTGGTTTGCCTCGGGGATAGCGGCAAGCGGATCGTTAGCACCATCGGTAACCTCTTGGCTGCTCCTGGCAAAGGTGGCCGCGGCCGCAATCACGCTTGGGACCTCTGCAAGGGCCGCCGTCAGCGCCGCATCGCCCTCCTCTGGCCCCGGATCGACGAGCAGAATGTCGAGCGCCAGCGCCTTCGGCTTCAAGGCGGTGATCGCGCTGACGAGGCGCGCAAGCGTTGCCCGGTCAAGCGGATAACCATAGGCGGCGGCGGTGCGGTCGTCGATCGCAACGATCGAGACGACGGGAGGCGGTGGCGTCGCCCCGATGACGACGCTGCGGATATCGGCAAGCGATGCCTCCATCCGATCGAGCAGGCCGCTTCCGCCGTTCAGATTGGCATAGCCGAGCGCGGCCCCCCAAAAACCGGCGAGCAACAGCGCGATCACCGTTTGCAGGCGATGGTTCATGGATTATTGGCCGAGGCGGGCAAGAAGGGCGGCGGCGCGTGGCGCCGGCCAGCGACGCACGATGAGGGGGGCCGTTCCGCTGCTGACGTCGACGCCCTCGCCCGGCGACAGCACCACCGGATCGCCGGCCGGCCGGCGGACGGCGACGCTGCCTCTGACGACAAGCACCGAAGTCTTGCCACTGGCGACGTCGACAGCCCATTGGGTACCGCGCACGGCAGCGATCGCCTGCGGCGTCACTACCTGGAAACCGCCGACATGCTGACTGCTGTCGACATCGACGAGGATCGCCTTGCGCCGCAGCGATGCCGAATCGGGGCTGCCATCACGGTTGCGGTCGGCAAGGCGGAAGGAAGCACCCGCCTCCGCCGTGATCTTTACCCCGCCGGGACAAGTGAACACCTGGCGGGCGCTGGCGTCGCGCGCGATCGTGCAGCCGGCAGACTGCGCCAAGGCCGTTCCATGCGGAAAAAGGCCGACGGCAAGTGCGGCGGCAAGCAGGCTGCGAAAGGTCGTATGCATGGAAAGCCCCCATGACCGTGCGGACAATATTTTCGAAAGCGCCCGCCAACCGTCTTCTTCCATGTCGGCATGATAGCCGAATTCGGATATTTCTCTAACCAATTCTTAAGGGTTGATGGTGGTTTCGGGCGACGGCCCGGCATAACGGGCCCGCGGCCGGATCAATTCGCCGCTGTCGATCTGCTCCATCGCATGCGCCAGCCAGCCGGTGGAACGGGCAAGCGAGAACATGATGATCGGCGCCTCCCGCGGCAGATCGAAGGCAGCGGCCATCGCGGCAAGCACGAAATCGACGTTGACCTTCTCACCGACCATGTCCTCGCCAGTTTCCCGGATTTCGGCAAACGGCTGCGGCAGGAGAAAGTGCGAAAGCAGCGCCTGAGCCCTGATATCGCCATCCGGATAGAGCGGATGGCCAAAGGCCGACAGGCGATAGCCCTGGGCAAGCGTGCGGCGAACCGCCTGCTCCGCTCCAACAGCTGAAGCCGCCTCGATCAGGGCGTTGACGCCCTGCCAGGCGGCGCCATGCAGAGGTCCGGTCAGCGTCGCAAGGCCGGAAAGCACGGCGGCCGAGAGGGCAGCGCCCGCAGATGCCGTTACCCGTGCCGCGAAGGTCGAGGCGTTGAGTTCGTGATCGGCAAGCAGCACCAGCGCCCGGCGCAGGCAATCGGCGGCATTCGGCCGCTGCCAGCTTTCCGCAAGCCGAAGATGCAGCGGCCTATCCGAAGACCCTGGCGCCAGCGCATCGGCGACCGTGCAGAGCACTCCGCTTGCTTCTCGTCGCAGGGCTGCCTGCGAGCGGCCGAGCGACGGCAGATCCGATGTCACTCGCCCTGCCAGCGCTAGGAATGCAGCCTGAAGCGACGGAGCCGCATGTCCAGCCGCAGTGCGGGAAGCAAGTGCTTCCGCACCGTTCCAGAGCAGTGCCGCCGTCTGTTCGAGCGTCGCCGTCTCGGCGAAATCGGCGGCATCCCGCCCGCGATAGAAAAGCCGTCCGCCGATGATGGTGGAGATCGCCGAGGAGAGCACCGGGTCGCCCCAGCGGATCGTCTCGGCGGCAACCGTTTCGGCTTTACGCCGGCCGGCATGGCGTTCGGCGAGCCGCTGCACGTCGGCAGCCTGGTAGAGGCTGCGTCGTGGGTCGGCGGGATCGGGCTTGGCGCGGATGCGCCCGCGGCTGACATTGGCGTAGAGCGTCTGCGGCTTGGTCTTCAGCGCCTGCAGCGCCTCCTCGGCGGTCAGCCACGGCATTGGAGCCTCATGTTGATCAATAGCGTCAAGATTGACGTCAATGAAACTAGGCCGGATCATCCTGGCGGTAAAGGAGAAACAACATGAAAAATGGCTTGGAAGACGTCATTGCCGCCGAAACGCAGCTCTCGGATGTCGATGGCGAAGCGGGACGGCTGATCATCCGCGGCGTCTCGCTGGACCATCTCGTTGCAGACTGCAGCTATGAGGGTGTCGCCGCATTGCTGCTCGACGGGCTGATGGAGCGAAGCTTCGATCAAGCGCAATTGCGCGAGTGGTTGGCGAATGCGCGAACACGGGTTTTCGACCACGTCGAGGCCGCCGATGCCACCCTGCTGACGCTGCCGCCGGTTGATGCGATGCGGGCGCTGATCGCCCGGCTGCCCGACGGCGAGGATCTCGATACCGCGCTGAGCCTCTTGGCGGCGCCGGCGGTCTTCCTGCCGGCGGTTCTGCGCCTCCAGCGCGGTGAAAGACCGATCGCGCCCGACGCCTCACTGCCGCAAGCGACCGATATCCTGCGCATGCTGACCGGACAATTGCCGCGCAAGGAGCAGACGGCCGCACTCGACGCCTACCTCGTGACCATTTCGGATCACGGCCTCAACGCCTCGACCTTCGCATCGCGCGTCATTGCCTCGACGCAGGCCGGCCTCACCTCTTCAGTCCTAGCCGCGCTGAGCGCCCTGAAAGGGCCGTTGCATGGCGGTGCGCCCGGCCCGGTGCTCGACATGCTGGATTCCGTGGGAATTGCAGAGAATGCCGGCCAATGGCTCGGCGAAGCGCTCGATCGCGGTGAAAGACTTATGGGTTTCGGCCACCGCATCTACCGCGTCCGCGATCCGCGCGCCGATGCGCTGAAGGGCGCACTGAAGCCGCTGATATCAACCGGGCAGGTCGACCCCGCCCGCGGCGCGCTGGCGGAAGCGGTGGAAGCCGCCGCCTTGGCAATCCTGAAGGCGCGTAAGCCGAACCGACCGCTCGACGTCAATGTCGAGTTCTACACTGCGCTGCTGCTCGAAGCGCTCGGCTTCCCGCGTGACGCCTTCACTGGCGTCTTTGCGATCGGCCGCACGGTCGGGTGGTTGGCGCATGCCCGCGAACAGGCGCTCGACGGCCGGCTGATTCGCCCGCGCTCGGTCTATATCGGGCCGCTGCCGGCCGCAGCCTGACGATCAAACTCGGCGGCGGGGCATGCCCGGCCGCCACGCATCAACCGCCAACGAAAGCGGAGAGGTTGCCGAGCGTCAAACGGCAGCCTTCCTCATTGTCTTCAAGGCGAATGCCCGCCGGTATGTCGTCGCAGACCATCGTCACATCGGTGCCGCCATTCACAGGCGACAATGTTGTGCTGACCGTCATCTCGCCGGCAAAGCTGTCGTCGTCGGACTCGAAGGCCGTCGCCCAGACGATCCGTTCGTCGGGCACGAGCCGTGCGAAACGGCCCTCGAACCTGTCGGTCTTGTCGGATGTCTTGCCTGGCTGCGACGTCTCGTTATCGGGATAGACGAGTGACATGCTAAAGGCGCCGCCCTCCCTGCCCTCGAAGGCATGGACGATCCCCCGCATCGAGCCGGGCGGAAGCCAGGTGGCAACCGCCTCGGCATCCAGAAAGGCACGGTAGATACGCTCAGGCGGCGCGGCGATGAAGCGTGAAACGGTCGTGCTGCGTCGGGTGGCCATGCCGGCGATATAGAGCACCATAAGCACTTGCCCAGATCGCGCTTGAAATCGCGCGATCTGGATACCCATCATGGCTAGACGAGGCGGCTCTGTTCCGTCGCCGCTTCGATGAAGCTGGCAAACAGCGGATGCGGGTCGAGCGGCCGGCTCTTCAGTTCCGGGTGGTACTGCACGCCGATGAACCACGGGTGATCGGGATATTCGATCGTCTCCGGCAGCACGCCATCCGGCGACATGCCGGAGAAGACGAGGCCGCAGCTCTCGAGCCGGTCCTTATAGTCGACATTGACCTCGTAGCGGTGGCGATGACGCTCGGAAATGTCGGTCGAGCCGTAGATATCCGAGATCTTCGTGCCCTTCTTCAGCGCCGCCTTGTAGGCGCCGAGGCGCATCGTGCCGCCGAGATCGCCGGCTGCCGTGCGCTTCTGCAGTTCGTTGCCCTTGACCCATTCGGTCATCAGGCCGACCACCGGCTCCTTGGTCGGGCCGAATTCGGTCGAGGAGGCGCCGGACACGTCGGCGAGATTGCGCGCCGCCTCGATGACCGCCATCTGCATGCCGAAGCAGATGCCGAAATACGGCACCTTGCGCTCGCGGGCGAAGCGGGCTGCGTGGATCTTGCCTTCCGAACCGCGTTCGCCGAAGCCGCCGGGCACGAGGATGCCGTGGACCTTTTCGAGATAGGGCGCCGGATCTTCCTTTTCGAAGACCTCGGACTCGATCCATTCGAGCTTGACCTTGACACGATTGGCGATGCCGCCGTGATGCAGCGCCTCGATCAGCGATTTATAAGCGTCCTTGAGGCCGGTATATTTGCCGACGATCGCGATCGTCACCTCTCCCTCCGGCGTGCGGATGCGGTTGCAGACTTCTTCCCAGGGGTCGAGACGCGGCTTCGGCGCCGGCTCGATGCCGAAGGCTGCCAGCACTTCGTCATCAAGGCCTTCCTTGTGGTAGGCAATCGGCACGTCGTAGATATTGGCGACGTCGAGCGCCTGGATGACGGCCGACGGGCGCACGTTGCAGAATAGCGAAAGCTTGCGCCGCTCGGCTTCCGGAATTTCGCGGTCGGCGCGCACCAGCAGGATATCGGGATGAATGCCGAGCGCCTGCAATTCCTTGACCGAATGCTGGGTCGGCTTGGTCTTGAGTTCGCCGGCGGCCGGAATATAGGGCATGAGCGTCAGGTGGACGTAGACGGCGGTGCCGCGCGGCAGGTCGTTGCCGAGCTGGCGGATCGCCTCCATGAACGGCATCGCCTCGATATCGCCGACCGTGCCGCCGATCTCGCAGATGACGAAGTCGTAGTCGTCATTGCCCTCGATGACGAAATCCTTGATTTCGTTGGTGACGTGCGGAATGACCTGCACCGTCGCGCCGAGATAGTCGCCGCGCCGTTCCTTGTCGATGATGTTCTTGTAGATGCGGCCGGTGGTGATGTTGTCGGTCTTGGTCGCCGAACGCCCCGTGAAGCGTTCGTAATGGCCGAGATCGAGATCGGTTTCCGCGCCGTCGTCGGTGACGAAGACCTCGCCGTGCTGGGTCGGGCTCATCGTGCCCGGGTCCACGTTCAGATAGGGGTCGAGCTTGCGAAGCCGCACCCGATATCCACGGGCCTGCAGCAACGCTCCGAGAGCCGCGGCCGCAATTCCTTTTCCGAGAGAGGAAACCACGCCGCCAGTGATGAATACGTATCGCGCCATGGGATTCACCGGATACCTTTTCAAAAACGATTCCACCAGCCCCAAAAACTCTTTTCCGGAATTTTCGGAGCGTGGCGAAGGAATCTGAACAAAAGAAAACCGGCAGACCCAAGGGCCTGCCGGCGGTTTATGTCGAAGGCCGGTTTACTGTCCCGTCGGGACGCCGGCGGGCTGAGCCGGTGCCGGCGCGGCCGGAGTAGCGGGCGCTGCCGGGGCAGTCGTTGCCGGAGCCGTCGCTGAAGGTTCGCTGGCAGCCGGAGCCGCCGGAGCGGTCATTGCCGGAGCGCCAGTTGCTGGAGGTTGAGCGGCGGGAGCCTGCGGTGCAGGCGCTGCCGCGCCGCTGCTCGGAACGCCGTTGCCGGCCGGCTGGCTTGCCGGAGGCTGCGCGCCGCCGCCGAGCGAATCGAGAATGCCGTTGCCCTGGCCGCCCGTTGCCGGAATGCGGTCGAGAATATCGCTCGGGCGGCCTTGGTAACGCGTCAGAATGCCGAGGCCGAGCGAGGTGATGAAGAACAGGGTCGCAAGGATCGCGGTGGTGCGCGTCAGCGCATTGGCCGTGCCGCGTGCCGACATGAAGCCGGAACCGCCGCCGATGCCGAGGCCGCCGCCTTCCGAGCGCTGGATGAGCACGACGCCGACGAGGGCGAGCACGATCATGAGATGAATGACAATCAATACGGTCTGCATGGGTCCAGTCCTGCCCGCCTGGAGACGGACAAAGTTAAGAATTCTGGCGGCTCTTTACATGAGGCTTTCATCTATTCCAAGCCCTTGGGCCCGGAATAAGCCTCGGGACAAACGAATAACCCGGGAATAAAAAGAATGCCTCAGGCGAGCAGCGCCTCATAGGCCCGGTAGATGGCGAGGAAGTCGGCCGCTTTCAAGCTCGCCCCGCCGATCAGCGCGCCGTCGACATTGGCGATGCCCATCAGTTCCCCGGCATTGGCCGGCTTGACCGAGCCGCCATAGAGAAGACGCATCTTGCGGCCTTCCCCGCCGAAGCGGGCCGCGAGTTCGGCCCGCATGAAGGCGTGTGCCTTTTCGACATCGCCCGCCGTCGGCGTCACACCGGTACCGATAGCCCAGATCGGCTCATAGGCAATGACGGTGTTCTCAGCGGTGGCGCCGTCCGGAACCGAGGCGGAAAGCTGACGTTTGATGACGTCGAGCGCCTGGCCTGTGCGGCGCTCATCGGCCGTCTCGCCGATGCAGATGATCGCCGTCAGCCCGGCGGCAAAGGCAGCCTCCGCCTTGGCGCGGACCAGATGATCCGTCTCGGCATGGTCGGTGCGCCGCTCGGAGTGGCCGACAATGACATAAGTGCCGAAACAATCGGCAATCATCTCGGCCGAGATGTCGCCGGTATGCGCGCCCGACGGGTTCTGATGGCAGTCCTGAGCGCCGATCGCAAGCGGGCTGTCGGTGCAGAGCGCCGTCGCCACATAAAGCAGCGTCGCCGGCGGGCAGATCAGCGCTTCGACCTTGTCGGCAAGCGGCGCGGAAACGCCCTCGGCGATCGCCTTGATCTGATCCAGGGAGGCACGCATGCCATTCATTTTCCAGTTTCCCGCCACGAGCGGGCGCACGTCAGGTGTCATGCCAGCCTTCCAAATTCTGCGTATGCCTTGGGCCATATCAAAAGCGCGCGGCAAAGAAAAGCATCATGCCCTTGACGTAAGGGGAATCTCGGCGATCCCGCCTAATTTCTGCGAAATTCAACCGCTAACCAGCAAGAAACCAGTTCAAGACCCGGCGCCAGTCGATCATCCGGATCGGCGTCCCGTGATTGCCGGTCTGAAACAGCGTGAAGTGCGTCGGATATTTGGCCTTGTGCAGGCTTTTGAACAGCGCCTGCTGGGTGCTGGCGGCATAGACCGGGTCGCGGCTGCCATGGGCGAACCAGAGCGGCAGCTTCGCCTTGTAGAAGCCGCTCCTGGTGAAATCGGGATCGGTGACGCCGCTCATGACAAGCATGCCCTTCAGCCGCTGGACGCTGCCCTCGTCGCGCGCAATGCCCCAGCACACCTGGCTGCCCATCGAGGCGCAGGACAGGATGATCGGCCGGCCCGGCGATTGGGCGCTGGCATAGCGGATGAGGCCGGCGATCGCCGCAACGCCGTTGCTGTCGAAACTCCGGACGGTCGGTGAATAATAAACGCCGCCATTCCCGGCGACGAGGTTCTTCAGCCGGTTGAAATTGCCGCCGAAGCTGTAGTCGTTGGCGCCGAGCCGGCGATCGCCGTCGCGGCCATGGATGAAAATCACCGTGAAGGCGGCATTCTGTGCCTGTCCCACCCTGGTGACATCGAGCCTGACGCCGTCCAGAGACAGCGTCTCGTCGACCTGGGCCTTGCGGATGCCGAGCGCCACATATTTTTGCTGCACCCGTTTTTGCGGGATCTGGTCGCGGTCGTTGATATCGCGCATCTCGTCATAGTCGATGACCTCGAAGGCGCCGTCATCGCCCGTCTGCAAGATGGCCTGCTTCGAAAACAGATCGTCCTTGAACGGCGGCAGCACATCGCCCGCCCGCGCCGGGCCGACAGCGGAAAGGACAGCCGCGGATAGAAAAAACGCCGCAATTGCAGTGATGATGGTGTAATGACTTGTGGACATTCGCATTCGGATGGTTCCTGAAGCCTGCCGCCGCTTGCCATTCGGCGCCCAGCAACGCAAATCATGTGTGAAAAGCCCGCCAAAACTGGCAGTGTCGCGTATAGAGGTGCTTTCTGGCAAAATCTGCCTGATTCGCAAACGTGACATGAAATGCGGTGATTTTGGGTCGGCGGAGGATGCAAGCCCCAAGCCAGACCCAAGACAGGATGAAGATCTGAACGGCTCCATGGACGATAGCAACGACCTCTTTTCCGGAATGCCCCTCTCTGAAAAACGCGAGGAGGCGCAGAAGCCTGCGGCTGCGGCCGAACGGCCGCCGGTGGCGGCTGCGCCGGCTGCTGCCCCACCTGCTGCTGGAGTCCCCTCTGCTGCGGGAGCCTCTGCGCGCCCGGCACCCACTGCGTCGAACTCGGACGAGTACGGCGCCTCGTCGATCCGCGTCCTCGAAGGCCTCGAGCCGGTGCGCATGCGCCCGGGCATGTATATCGGCGGCACCGACGAAAAGGCGTTGCATCACCTCTTTGCCGAAGTCATCGACAACGCGATGGACGAGGCAGTTGCCGGACACGCCAATTTCATCGAGGTCTATCTTGACCTCGAAGGTTATCTCACCGTCTCCGACAACGGCCGCGGCATCCCGGTCGAGAACCATCCCCAGGTGCCGGGCAAGTCGACGCTCGAAGTCATCATGACCAAGCTGCATGCCGGCGGCAAATTCGACGGCAAGGCCTACGAGACCTCGGGCGGTCTGCACGGCGTCGGTGTTTCGGTCGTCAACGCGCTGTCCGACGACCTCGAAGTGGAAGTGGCACGCAACCGCAAGCTCTACCGCCAGCGCTTCTCCCGCGGCCTGCCACAGGGCGGGCTTCAAGAATTGGGCGACGTCCACAATCGCCGTGGCACCCGCGTGCGCTTCCATCCCGACCCCCAGATCTTCGGGGATCACATGAAGTTCGATGCCGCCCGAGTGTTCCGGATGGCGCGCTCGAAGGCCTATCTGTTCGGCGGCGTCGAAATCCGCTGGAGCTGCGAGCAGGGCGTCTTGCCCGAAGGCTCCGAGGTCCCTGACAAGGCGGTCTTCCACTTCCCCGGCGGCCTGAAGGACTATCTCCAGGCGACGATGGGTAAGGAATTCACCGTCACCCGCGAGATCTTCGCCGGCAAGACCGAGAAAACCAGCGGTCATGGCTCGATGGAATGGGCGATCACCTGGTATGGCGGCGATCCGCAGGTGCATTCCTATTGCAACACCATCCCGACCCCCGAAGGCGGCACGCATGAGGCCGGCCTGCGCATCGCGCTGACCAAGGGCCTGAAGGCCTATGCCGAGCTGACGCAGAACAAGCGCGCCGCGCAGATCACCACCGATGACGTGATGATCTCGGCCGTCGGCATGCTGTCGGTCTTCATCCGCGAACCGGAATTCGTCGGCCAGACCAAGGACAAGCTCGCGACCGTCGAGGCCCAGCGCATCGTCGAGAATGCGTTGCGCGATCCCTTCGACCATTATCTTGCCGACAACCCGAACGAGTCGGCCAAGCTGCTCGACTGGGTGATCGAGCGCGCCGAGGAGCGGCTGCGCCGCCGCAAGGAAAAGGAAGTCAACCGCAAGACGGCGGTGCGCAAGTTGCGCCTGCCCGGCAAGCTCGCCGACTGCTCGCAGAACACCGCCGAAGGCGCCGAACTCTTCATCGTCGAGGGTGATTCGGCAGGCGGTTCGGCCAAGCAGGCGCGCAACCGCGCCAACCAGGCAATTCTGCCGCTGCGCGGCAAGATTCTCAACGTTGCCAGCGCCGGCCGCGAAAAACTCGGAGCCAACCAGCAGCTTGCCGATCTCATCCAGGCGCTCGGCTGCGGCACCCGGTCGAAATACCGCGACGAAGATCTGCGCTACGAGCGCATCATCGTCATGACCGATGCCGACGTCGACGGCGCCCACATCGCCTCGCTGCTCATCACCTTCTTCTATCAGGAGATGCCGGAACTGGTGCGCGGCGGCCACCTCTTCCTCGCCGTGCCGCCACTCTACAAGATCACCCAAGGGTCGAAATCCGCCTATGCCCGCGACGACAATCATCGCGCCGAGCTGATGCAGACGGAGTTCAAGGGCAAGGCCAAGGTCGAGATCAGTCGCTTCAAAGGTCTCGGCGAAATGATGCCCGCCCAGCTCAAGGAAACCACAATGGATCCGTCCAAACGCACCCTGCTCAAGGTGCTGATCGACGAGGTGGATTTCGAGGGCACTCGCAGCGCTGTCGACGATCTGATGGGCACCAAGCCGGAAGCCCGCTTCCGCTTCATCCAGGAACGCGCGGCCTTCGCCGAGAACCTCGATATTTAAAGCATCTGCGGCCCGCGCCGAACTGGAGTAGAGATACCGTTCGGCGCGGCCGCCATTTTAGCATCTGCGATTTCACGGAACTGACGAAGAACCGTAACAACTCCGTAAAACAACCGGCGCATGAAGCGGTCGGCGTGCGGCCTCCCCTTGGGAAGAGCGGCAGCGCCGGTTCGAGCAATCGGCCTCGTCCCCGACAATATCGAGGCCACGTCGCTCGGCAAGGCCAAGGATGGAACCGACGTCTTCATTCTCGGCTCCGACAATAATTTCTCGGCCGCCCAGAAGACGCAGTTCTACGCTTTCAAGATTTTGCGCCGTCCGCAACAGTAAGATATCGGCTCTGACGGCCGAATAGCGACGCTTTGTATACGCTTTCATGGTGCGGACCTTGAAACCGCCGGGTTCATAGCCCATAACCAGAAGACAAGAATAAGAAGAGGCGCGCGTGGGTGTGTTCGACCGTCAGAAAAGCAATCATGAACCACGATGGCTCGGATCATCGGCGCCGACACGCACACCGCTGATTCCTTCCATTTCGGCGGCGCGCTGGCTGTTGGTTCTGATCGTCGCGGCCGGCGTTTACTTCTTCTACGGTTTCCTCGTGCCGGTGCTGGCAGCCCTGGTCATCGGTTTCGCCAGCTGGCCGCTCTACCGCAAGCTTCTTGCCCGCGTCGGCGGCAATACGACGGTCGCCGCGACGATCGCCATCATCATGATCGTCACTTTCCTGGTCATCCCGATCGGGCTTGCGGTCACCTATACGACGGGTGAAGTGCGTACCTGGGTTGCCTGGGCAATCCATGCCAACCGCTCCGGCGCCCCGACACCGGCCTGGATCGTCGCCCTGCCTTGGGCCGGCGCCTATCTCGATGAAGTCTGGACCAAATATATCGGCAGCCCCGGCGCCTTGGGCGAAGTGATACAGGCCGTCAGCGGCGCCAATATCGGCAATATCTACCGTGCCGTGCTTGCGGCCGGCGGCGGTGCATTCCACCTCCTGCTGACACTTCTCTTCATGCTGATCGCGCTGTTCTTCGTCTATCGCGACGGTTTTTCCTTCTCCAAGCAGATCGACATGCTCGGCGAGCGCATCCTGCCGAACCGCTGGGAGCGCATTTCCCGCGTCGTGCCGGCGACGATCAGTTCCACCGTCATGGGCATGACGCTGATTGCGATCGGCGAAGGCATCGTGCTTGGCGTGGCTTACTGGATCGCCGGCGTGCCGTCGCCCGTCACGCTCGGCGTGTTGACGGGCGTGATGGCGCTGATACCGGGCGGTGCGCCGCTTTCCTTCACGCTGGTCTCAATCTATCTCCTGGCAAGCGGCTCGCATGTCGCCGGCATCGGTCTTTTCGTCTGGGGAACGGTCGAGCTCTTCATCGTCGACAAGACGTTGCGGCCGAAGCTCGTCGGCGGTCCGATCAAGCTGCCCTTCCTGCCGACCTTCTTCGGCCTCGTCGGCGGCGTCAAGACGATGGGCTTCCTCGGCCTCTTCATCGGCCCGGTACTGATGGCGCTGATCGTCGCCATCTGGCGCGAATGGATCCACGAGGCCCGCAATGCCGATAAGGGCGAAACGGGACCGCAGATCCTTATCGACGAACAGGCGCCGCCGCCGTCGCCCGGAACGCCGAAAACGCTTCCCCGTATCGCTGAAGGCTGAACCGACCTTCGTAAACCGTCATCCCAGCCGCTTTTCCATAAACAGGCTGAGCGGATCCGACAGATAAGCGCCGAAGGCTTCGATGTCCTGGTAACCGTATTTGCGGTAGAGCGCGATCGCCTCGGGCTGGTAGATGCCGGTTTCGAGCCGGATCGCCGTCAGCCGCTTTTCGCTGGCGATCGTTTCAAGCGCATTCATCAGGCCGCTGGCGATCTTGAGCCCCCTCGCCTCGGGATCGACGAACATCCGCTTGATCTCCGCCGTGCCGTCGCCGGCCTCGACCAGCGCGCAGCAGCCGACGATCGCATCGCCGTTGCGCGCGACCAGGAAGCTTACCGAAGGCTTCTCGAGCAAGGAGAGGTCGACCAGATGGTTGCTCTCGGCGGGATAGAGCGACCCTGCATAGGCATCGGAAAGATCGAGAAGCCGGACGACGCCGTCCTGACGCGGCGGCTCCAGGGCGATGGTGACGGACATGCTCCCTCTTTCTGCTGGCGCAGCGCACAATTTTTCCCGACATGACCAAGAGTTAATGCCCCTGCCTTCATTCGGTTGGAATTGCGCCCTCTAAGACGATGACATGCTCAATAGCCAAGGAGGCAAAATATGCAAGCGGTGCTGATCGCGATGACCATTCTCGGTTGCGACGATTCCATCAGCCAGTGCAGCTATGTCGCGACGGTCGACAAACGCTGGGAGACGGTTGCCGCCTGCGATGCCGAAGCCGAACGTCGCCTGAAAACCTATGCCAATGTCAGCTATCCCTCGGTTATTGCAGTCTGCGAGGCGCCGAAAGCCATTGCTGCCACCGAACCGCCAAAGCCGGCGCCCGTGCCGCCGGCCGTTCCCGAAACGGCCGAACAGCACCCGCAGGGGCTGCGTGGCTTTGCCGACGACATTGCAGGAAAGGTCCGCGACCATCTGCCCACCGGCCGGAGCGTCAAGGACACGCTCGCCAAACCGGTGCATTTCGTCTCTGCCAGCTACTCCTGGGTCGTGACACGGCTGGCCGACTAAGCCGCCGCAAGCGCCGCATAGACACGAGCCGATTGCCGCTGTTCGGCGACCCCAAGCTTTTCCACCATGTCGAGCAGCTCGCCGACCGCGCCATGTGCGCCGTCATGATGGCGGAATTTTTCCAGAAGTCGGCCGCAGACAGTGCCGAGCACGCTGCCCGGCGCTCTTCTGGCGGCCTCACGCCACAGGAGCGTCGCCTCGACGAAGATTACGCTAATATCCCTGGGCAGGCCGGCGGATTCGTAGAGCGCACGCACCGCATGCATGCGCCCGGTTGCCAGGATCGAGCGCACCCGGCGCTCGCCGCAACCCGTCAGATCGACGATCGCGCCCGCGAAAAAATCGACCTTGCCGGCGCAGAGCGTATGCATGAGGAAGGACGGCGTCAGCTGGCCGTTGAGGCGCAGATGTTCGACGAGGTCGGGGATTTCGCGCGGCGCAATGTCGCCGGCGATCGAAACAATGGCAGCCTCGGTCGCCTCGCGGCTGATGCGCTGCAGCCGCTGCAGACCGATCGCCGCCTGGGCGAGCGGCAGGCCGACCAGTGCATTGCTGACATGCTGAGTGAGCAACTGGCGGGTATCGGCGGGAAGATCGCTGCGGTCGAGAAGCAGGTTGCGGATGTCGCAGCCGTCGCCGAGTCGCTCGGCGATACGTTTCAGGGATTGGCCGGAGATCACCGCGCCGTCGTTTTCGAGCAGGCAGAGCAGCTCTTCCTCGTCGCCGACTTCCGCAAGCGCTGCGGAAACCGGGCGCGTCACATGCGCCCTCGCCGCGATCAGCATGCGGGTGGCGCCGTTGCCGCGCGCGGCAAGATCGACGAGATCGGCATCGCTCAAAAGCGGCGAACAGGTCACCGCATGGCAGGCGACTTCGGGCTGGTCTTCGGCAAGCGAAAGAATCAGGCTGCGCGGCGCATCGGGCGACCAGGCTATCGCCTCGGCTAGTGCCAGCCGGACGCGCGGCGACGGATCGTCGAGCAGAAAGGTCATCGCCATCTCGGCTGCCGACCGCTCGTCTCCCGTCATCTCCGACTGCAGATAGGCCCGCCCGAGCGCGTTTGCGGCCCGGGCCCGGTCACCGGTTTTGGCCGTTTCGATCCACCGAAGGAAAGCTTCTATGATCACGCGACGCCCCAGCACTTGAACGCGATTCCCTTGCGTTTCATTCAATGCTGCGACCGTAGCGGCAAAAGGTTTAAGATTGGTTCACCATATTTCTTAAGCCTTTGTATGCCTTGCGACCGATCTAAACCTTCGGCAGATGCGGCCGGAACATCTCGAAAACATCGCTGCCTTCGCTGTAATCCATGTAACCCATGCGGGCCACAGGCCGGGCGATCGACATGTCGAGGCGGCCATTTCTGACGATCGTCTCGTCGATGCGGATACCGACCACCTCGCCGAAGACAAGGACGTTTTCCGACGGCGCGCCGGACAGCGTCTTCGGCTCCATGATCTCGGTGACCCTGCATTCGAGCACCGCGAAAGCCTCGCCGACATAGGGCGCGTCGATGAGTTCGGCCTGCTTCGCCGTCAGGCCGGCAAAGTCGAATTCGCTCTCGCCATAGGGCAGCGCCGCCGAGGAGAGGTTCATCTTCTCGGCGAGATCGCGACCGACGAAATTGCAGGTGAAGACGCCGGTCTCGGCCGCGTTGCGCTGGCTGTCCTTGCGTCCGGCGGATGAAAACATCACCAGCTTCGGCCGGTCGGCGACGGCATTGAAGAAGGAATAGGGGGCAAGGTTGATCGAACCGTCCCTGCCCTTGCTGCCGATCCAGCCGATCGGGCGCGGCGACACGATCGCCTTGAATGGATCATGCGCCAGTCCGTGCCGGTTGTCGTCGGTGGTGTAAAACATCATTCCTCACCGCCGACCCAGGTCACGGTATCGGCAAGCTCCGGCCGCGGCCGCTCGATCGCCGGAAATGTCGTCGAGCCGATATGGATGAACCCCGCCACCTTTTCATCAGGCCCGACGCCGAGCAGCGGATAGGCGCGCTCGTCATAGGCGAACCACTCCGTCAGCCAGTTGGCGACATAACCGCTGGCATTGGCGGCGAGGATGACGTTGAGGCAGAGCGCGCCGGCCGACATCAGCTGCTCCCATTCGGGAATCTTGATATGCGGCCCCGCCTTGCTGACGACGGCGACCACCACCGGCGCGCGGGTGAAACGCGCGCGTTCCACCTGGATCATCTCTTCGGAAAGCTCAGGTTTCGTCTCGAGCGCCAAGGCCAGAAGTTCCTCACCGAGGCGAGCGCGCTCGCCTCCGCGATAAACGATGAAGCGCCAGGGCGCGATCTTGCCGTGATCGGGAACACGCGAGGCAAGACGCAGAATTTCCTCGATTTCGGCCTTTTCGGGGCCTGGTTCGCACATCTGGAAAGCGGGGATGGAGCGGCGTACGGCGAGGTAATCAATCAGCTTGATATCGGATTTCATGCGGGAGAAACTCTCATTTTTATGCTGCTGCAAAAGGCTGGGTCTTGAATTTGCCATCGCGTTGGTCTTGAAGTGGCCTTTGCGATTTCAGAAGTCAATCGGTTCACGAAACAGATGTTTGGCATTTCGCCTTTTGCACGCATCGGCCTTGCCATTGCCCTGACGATCCTGACGCCTCCAGGCGCCGGCGCTCAGGATGCCTTCAAGGAATTCAAACAGCTTGAATCGACGCCGAAGATGCCGAAGCTCGATGCCTTTATCGCGCCCGGCACGGCGCCTGAAGGGGTCAAACTGCGCGATGTGCCGATGGAAGCCAAGCTGACGGCGGACGGCACACCGGTCGAAGAAGGCCTCTCCTGGTATGTCTTCAGCCCGATCGCCGGAACCGACGGCAAACTGCCGCTGATCGCCAGCGCCAAGGGTGGACCCGCCGCCTTCCAGCTCGCGCCCGGCGATTATTTCGTCAACGTCTCCTTCGGCCGCGCCGGCGTCACCAAGAAACTGACAGTGCCCGCCGACGGCGAGGTCGACAAGCAGGTAATGGTGCTCGATGCCGGCGGCCTGCTGCTCAATGCCGTTTCCGGTACCGACGCTCGCATCCGCCCCGATCAGCTGAGTTTTTCGATCTATTCCTCGGAAGTGCGCGAGGACGGCGAGCGTGGCCTCGTCGTCGCCGATGTCTCGCCGAACACCGTCGTCCGCCTCAATGCCGGCACCTATCATATCGTTTCCGAATATGGCAGCGTCAACGCCGTCATCCGCGCCGACATCCAGGTCGAGGCCGGCAAGCTGACCGAAGCAACGATCCAGCATCGGGCCGCGCAGGTCACCTTCAAACTGGTCTCCGATGCCGGCGGCGAGGCGATCGCCGATACTGCATGGTCGATCCTGACGGCGGCCGGCGACAGCGTCGGCGAAAGCGTCAGCGCCTTCCCGACCATGGTCCTCGCCGAAGGCGGATATTCCGCCGTCGCCCGCAACAAGGACAAGATCTACCAGCGCGATTTCACCGTCGTCGCCGGCAGGAACACCGATGTCGAGGTTCTGATGAAGGACCAGCAGCCGCAGCCGCCGGTGAACGACGCGGCCCGCACGGTACAGCAAGTGCCTGTGGGAACACCGCCGCCGCCAGGCGTCCAGCCGGCTCCGGTGGCGCCGCTCCCTTCCTATGAACAGCTCGCGCCGCAGGGCGGCGACACCAGTCTCGATTGATTTACCGCGAGCGGTTTCGCCTTAGCCGGGAGCTTTGGGGCGCGCGCTTCGGCGGTGCCATCGAGAAGACGGCCTCATAGAGGCGGGCCAGCAGACCCTTGCGGTCGCCGCCGCTGTTCAGCGCTTCCCAGGTCCTCCGACAGCGCTGGTGGCGCTGTCGGATGGAGGCGTTTTCAGGCCGCCCTGGCTTTTTTTGCTTCGGCCTTGCGACGGACGTCTGGCGGCGTTGCTTCCAAGGCAAGGCTTTCGACGGCGGCGCCGAGCCCTATCGAAACCTGGTCCTGGCTGCCGAGACGGCGGATATTGACCGTGCGCTCCTCGGCTTCCTTCCTGCCGCAGACGATGATGACGGGCACCTTGGTGACCGAGTGTTCGCGGACCTTGTAGTTGATCTTCTCGTTGCGGAAATCGGTCTCGACGTTGAGACCGGCCTCGCGCAACGCCTCGGCCACTTCAAGCCCGTAAGCGTCGGCTTCCGAAGTGATTGTCGCGACCACCACCTGCAGTGGCGACACCCAGAGCGGCAGATGGCCGGCGAAGTTTTCGATCAGGATACCGAGGAAGCGTTCCATCGAGCCGCAGATGGCGCGATGGATCATCACCGGCTGCGTCTTTTCGGAGTTGCTGTCGATATAGAAGGCGCCGAAACGTTCCGGCAGATTGAAATCGACCTGCGTCGTTCCGCACTGCCATTCGCGGCCGATCGCATCCTTCAGTGTATATTCGAACTTCGGCCCGTAGAAGGCACCCTCGCCCGGCAGGATGCCAGTCTTGATGCGGCCCTCGGACTGAGCCTCGATCGTATTCAGCACGTCGGTCATGACGGCTTCCGCCCGATCCCAGAGGGCGTCGGAACCGACGCGCTTTTCCGGCCGGGTGGAAAGCTTGACGACGATTTCCTTAAAGCCGAAGTCCTCATAGACAGACAGGATGAGATCGTTGATCTTCAGGCATTCGGCAGCCATCTGCTCGTCCGTGCAGAAAATGTGCGCGTCGTCCTGCGTGAAGCCGCGCACGCGCATCAGCCCGTGCAACGCGCCCGAAGGCTCGTAGCGATGCACCAGCCCGAATTCGGCGAGGCGGATCGGCAGTTCGCGATAGGACTTCAGCCCATGTTTGAAGATCTGCACGTGGCCGGGGCAATTCATCGGCTTCAGTGCAAAGACGCGATTATCCGCTTCCTTGTCTTCCGGATGCGTCATCGCATGCGCCGATTTCACGGCGAACATGTTTTCCTGATACCAGCCCCAGTGACCCGAAGTTTCCCAAAGCGCGGTATCGAGCACCTGCGGCGCGTTGACTTCTTCGTAATCGACCGCGAGCCGGCGACGCATGTAGGAGACGAGCGACTGGAAGATTCGCCAACCCTTGCCATGCCAGAAGACGACGCCCGGGCCTTCTTCCTGGAAGTGAAACAGGTCCATCTCGCGGCCGAGCTTGCGGTGGTCACGCTTTTCGGCTTCCGCCAGCATGTGCAGATAGTTGTCGAGATCGGCCTGGTCGGCCCATGCCGTCCCGTAGATGCGTGACAACATGGCGTTGTTGCTGTCGCCGCGCCAATAGGCGCCGGCAACCTTCATCAGCTTGAAGGCCGTGCCGACCTGGCCGGTGGAGGCCATGTGCGGACCGCGGCAAAGATCGAACCAATCGCCCTGATTGTAGATCTTCAGATCCTGCCCTTCAGGGATCGCGTCGACGAGCTCTACCTTGTAGTTTTCGCCCTTGGCCGTAAAGACGTCCTTGGCCTTTTCGCGCGACCAGATCTGCTTGGTGAAGGGCGCGTTGCGGGCAATGATCTCCTTCATCTTCTTTTCGATCTTCGGCAGATCGTCGGGCGTGAAGGGTTCGTTCTTGGCGAAGTCGTAATAGAAGCCGTTTTCGATGACCGGGCCGATCGTCACCTGCGTGCCGGGCCAGAGCTCCTGCACCGCTTCGGCCATGACGTGCGCGGCATCATGCCGGATAAGCTCCAGCGCACGGCCGTCCTTGCGGGTGATGATCTCGATCTTGCCGTCGGTGACGGTATCGGAAAGGTCTTGCACGGTGCCGTCGAGTGCAATGGCGACCGCGCTCTTGGCGAGCGACTTGGAAATGGATTCGGCGACATCCCTGCCGGTCGCGCCAGCCGGGAAGCTGCGCACGGAACCATCGGGAAATGTCAGGGAAATGTTTTCAGACATCGAAATTCTCCTTGTCCAGTCCCGCCAACGAATGCGGGTGGTTGAAACGGAGCGCCTCCGCTCTTTGGAAGCGCTGCCGCCTGATACTCAGATTTGCCTTGGGAGTAAAGAAGCAGCAGGCCTACATGATCATTTGGGCGAGGCCGCAAACCGTGTTCCAGTTGCGCATCGTGCCGATGCCTATCCGCTTGGTCGTCAGCGCCGAAAGCAGCTTGGACTGGCTCGGCTTGCCGGCGAAATCGATCCAGAGATCGCCGCCGACGACGGCAATGCGCTGTCCCTCCGTCATCAGCGCTCTCAGCGCCTCCACCTTCTCCGGATCGACCGGCAGGCGCATCACCCGGACGATGACCTGGTCGCCGTTGCCGTCCCTGAAGGGATTGGTGCCGCAAAGCGCCATCCAGGTGCAGTCGCTGCGCACGATGATATCGACATGTTTGCCGAATTTCTCTTCGAACCCCTCTTCCAGCGCGACCTCGAGTTCGTGCGGCCTGACATCGTCGGCCTCGAAGACGAGATTACCCGTGGAAACCAGCGTGCGCGGTTCGCGATAGCCAAGATCTTTGGCGAGCGCGCGCAGATCTTCCATGATGACGCGCCGGTCGGGCGTCAGGACAATGCTGTGCAGGAGGGCAATGAAGGTGCTCATGCTCATCCTCTCTTGCGCCCGAGGGAGAAATAGCGCCACGGCATCCACCAGCGGAAGTCGTCGCCGAGTATCTCCGGCACCTGGTCGAGGCCGCTGGTGCCGCCTGGGCCGCAGCGGCCGACGCGAAACAGCGTCATCCAGCCGCCGGCCCACAATCCGTGGCGGGCGATCGACTCGTAGCCATATTCGGAGCAGGTCGGGATATGGCGGCAGGAATTGCCGACAAAGCCGGAAAACGTCAACTGGTAAAGGCGGATGAACCCCATGCCGAGCAGGCGGTCGGGAGTCTTGCGGAACGGACCGGTATAATTGCGCGAAGCGCGTGCGATCTTTTCACGCGGCTTCTCGGGTCCGGCGGCACCACGGTCCTCCTCATCGCTGGCCTGCAGGGCGCAGAACTCGCACATCCAGTTACGCCTCGACAACCTCAGCCCGTTTCGCCTCGATCTGGCCGATCGCATCGACGACGGCATCGAAGGTCAGCATCGTCGAGGCATGGCGGGCCTTGTAGTCCCGCACCGGCAGCAGATAGCGCATGTCTTCGAACCGTCCATCGGGCCCTGCTCCATCCGCCTTCAACATGGCGAGCATATCCTGCCGAGCCTGGCGCAATTCACCCGATGTGGCGCCGACGACATGCCGCGCCATGATCGAGGACGAGGCCTGGCCAAGCGCGCAGGCCTTCACGTCATGGGCAAAACCGGTGACGGTGTCGCCATCCATCTTCAGCCAGATCCGCACCTTCGAGCCGCAAAGCTTCGAATAGGCCTGGGCGCTCGCATCGGCATCCGCCAAGGTGCCGGTCAACGGAATATTGCCGGCGAATTCGAGGATCTTGCTGTTGTAGATATCGTCCATGTTGGATTTCCGCTCCAAAATCGCTGCGGATCGGCCTCAATAAGGGCGGTTATTGTTGTTGAAACAAAAAACACACCGTGTCATCTGAGGATACTTACATACGATGGCCGTCTTCCTATATGTATGTCGTTCGAAGGCCATTAAAATGCAATGGCCTCGTGTAAGTTTGATTGGGAAACCGTGCCGGAGGGGTGTTGAATTCGCCTCGAAAGCCCCGGAGCCTGCCAAAGGTGCATGAATTCCCGCATGGGATTGACCAGTGGCGATTCCGACAGATCGGTCCGCGGTGCGGACCAGGAGACCATTGTTCATGGACGCCATCGTAAAGAACTTTCCGCAGACGAACCGCGACTCTGATCGCCCCTCCCAGCAGGAGGCGGAGGAAGCCGTTCGTGTCCTGCTGCGCTGGGCCGGTGAGAACCCGACGCGCGAAGGCCTGATCGAAACGCCGGCGCGTGTCGTCAAATCCTACCGCGAGCTTTTTTCCGGCTACGACATGGCGCCGGAAGACGTGCTCGGCCGCACCTTCGAAGAAGTCGCCGGCTACGACGATATGGTCCTCGTCAAGGACATTCCTTTCTTCTCGCATTGCGAACACCACATGGTGCCGATCATCGGCAAGGCTCACGTCGCCTACATGCCGGACGGTCGTGTGCTCGGCCTGTCGAAGATTGCCCGTGTCGTCGAGATCTATGGCCGCCGTCTGCAGACCCAGGAAACAATGACGGCGCAGATTGCCCGGGCGATCGACGATACGCTTAACCCGCGCGGTGTCGCGGTGATGATCGAGGCCGAACATATGTGCATGGCGATGCGCGGCGTTCAGAAGCAGGGCTCGACCACGTTGACGACCACCTTTACCGGAACGTTCAAGACCGAGCCGGCCGATCAGGCCCGTTTCATGACCATGGTGCGGAGCCGCTGAGACCGGCTCCCTCAGGAGGGCCGCGATGAGCCAATTGATCTTCAGTCAACCATCCGAGGACAAGTCGGCGCTGGAAGACGCCGGCGATTTCACGCCGCGTTTCGACGACCGTGGCTTGATCACCGCGATCGTCACCGACGCAGGCGACGGCGAGCTGCTGATGGTGGCGCACATGAACGCCCATGCGCTGGCGCTGACCATCCAGACCGGCACAGCCCATTATTTCAGCCGTTCGCGCGGCAAGATCTGGAAGAAGGGCGAGACCTCGGGCAATCTCCAGACGGTGAAGGAAATTCGCACCGATTGCGATCAGGACGCCATATGGCTGAAGGTCGAGGTCGCCGGCCATGACGCCACCTGTCACACCGGCCGCCGCTCCTGCTTCTATCGGACGATCACGCTTCGGGATGGAAAGCCGATGCTTGATATCGTCGACGACGAGCGTCATTTCGATCCGCAGGACGTTTACGGAAAATAGGCCGGGAAGATGGAGCCGGAATTTCCCGGGATCTGCTCCTTATTGCGCCAGAAATCGCCGCTATATACCATTTGGAAACTGATCGGGCACACTATCGGAAACCATGTGTTCTGCTGGGAGGGGAGAGCGCCATGCTGAGCTGGAATTTGCATCGTCAAAGCTCTGAAGGCGAGGGTTCCGGTTCTGGCATGTCGACCACACTCGAGACGATCCCGCCTCCCGCACCCGTCAAGAGAATCAAGATCGCGCTGGCGCTCGGCGGTGGAGCGGCCCGCGGCTGGGCCCATATCGGCGTGCTGCGCGCCCTCGACGAGGCAAAAATCGAGATCGGCATGATTGCCGGCACCTCGATCGGTGCGCTGGTCGGCGGCTGCTATCTCGCCGGCAAACTCGATGAACTCGAAAGTTTCGCCCGCTCGCTGACGATGCGCCGGATCGCCAGTCTCCTCGATCTCACCATCGGCGGCAGCGGCCTGTTCGGCGGCATGCGGCTGACAAAGCGCATGCAGGAACATCTCGAAGGCCTGAACGTCGAGGATCTCGACCGGCCCTTCGTCGCCGTCGCCGCCGAGGTCAATACCGGCCATGAAGTCTGGATCGCCAATGGTTCGCTGATCACGGCGCTGCGCGCCTCCTATGCCCTGCCCGGGATTTTCGAGCCGGTGCGCAGCAATCACCGCACGCTGGTCGACGGCGCATTGGTCAACCCCGTCCCCGTCTCCGTCTGTCGCGCCTACGAGCAGCCGTTGGTCGTCGCCGTCAATCTCAATTACGATCTCTATGGCCGCTCGGCCGTCGTCCGGCACAATGCCAGCCTCTCGCCGCAGGAGGTGCAGAAGCAGGAAGAGGCGCCTTATGCCCGTCTCGGCATGACCGGCGTCATGGTGCAGGCTTTCAATATCATCCAGGACAGGATCGCCCGCGCCCGCCTGGCCGGCGACCCGCCGGATATTTCGCTGCAGCCGCGCCTAAGCTATATCGGCCTTTCCGAATTCCACCGCGCCGGCGAAGCGATCGAACGCGGCTACGAGGAAGCCAGAGCCAGGCTCCCCGAAATCAAGCGCATGCAGGAAGTCTACGCCAGCTCCCCCTGATCGGCATCATCCGCAAGCCCGTAGCCGTTTCGCGGCGACGGCATCCCTCGAACGAGGACGAAAACCTCAGCCGGCGATATAGGCCTTGATCTCCTCGGCCTCGCGCTCGACTTCGGCGATGCGCGATTTCACCACGTCGCCGATCGAGATGATGCCGGCAAGCTTACCGTTGCTTTCCACCGGCACGTGGCGGAAACGGCGGCTGGTCATCAGTTCCATCAGTTCGTTGACGGTCGTCTCCTCGTGGCAGCGGTAGACCTTCGCGGTCATCACCTGACCCAGCGGCTGGTCGAGGCCGTCCTTGCCGTGTTTAGCGATCGCATGCACGAGGTCGCGCTCGGTGAACATGCCGGAAATCCGGTTCTCCATACCGACGACGACGATGGCGCCGATCTTCTTCTTGCTGAGGATGACGGCCGCCTCTGCGACGGTCGTGTTCGGCCCGGCGGTGACGACGTCCCTGCCCTTCAGGTCGAGGATTGCTTTGACTGACATTCGAACCTCCTATGTCCGTGAAACACTTGTCACAGGCACCCGCGGCGGTTTCTCCCCCCAGCGCGGATAGGACAATCGTGCACCGCCCGGCTCAGGATTGCAACAGATCCTTCTCCGTTCCGGCAGGTTCTGCAATAGGCGGGCGCGATATCCGATCGAACAACGAAAACAGCAGGAAACCGAAGACGAAACCGCCGATATGCGCGTCCCAGGCAATGGGCTGGTCGCTGTCGCCGACAAGCGGGATGCCGACGGCGATCAGGGCGTTGCCGACCAGCCAGAGCAGCATGAAGATGACGACGGTGCGGCTCTGCAGCGCCTCGGCGATGGACAGCCGGGCATTGAGATGCGCAGGCAGCATCGGCCGCCGTTCGGCGGGAAAGGCGAATCGGCAGGCAGCCCCCATCAGCCCGGAGATGACGCCCGACGCGCCGATCAAAAGCGTCACATCCCCCCAGTTCAACACTGCGTGCAGGGCGGCGGAGGCGGCGGCTGAAAAGAGCCAGAAAAGCACGAATCGCAGCGTCCCGATGCGGCGCGCGACCGGCGCGCCGAAGGCCATCAACCAGAAGCCGTTGAAGACGATATGCTGGACGCTGCCATGCAGCAGTGAATAGGTAACCGGCGTCCAGAACAGCTCCGGCCCCTGCTGCGACAGCGGAATCACATAGCGGGCGGGCACGAAGCCGAAGGTGAAGAACAGCCAGCTCAGCGCATCATCGGAGAGCACGAGCTCTTGCGCCGCATAGATGACGACAATCAGGCAAAGGCTGAAGAACAGCGCCGGTGGAAGGTTGAAGACCGGCACGCGCGGCCGCTTTGCCGGCGGCTGGACCTCGGGAGGTTCGGGCGCCTTATGGGGCTCGGCCGTCTGCTCATTCATTTCAGTATCGCCTCGTTGAGGCCTCAGCCATACAGGAGCACCTGTCAAAAAAAAAGCCGTCCGAAGTGCCGGACGGCATACCGGTGTCCAAGGAAAGACCTCGGCCCGGGCAGGTTGTGCTGAACTTCGAAAGTCGAAGCGATGGCCGGACAGTGCCACGGCAGGCACCGCACCTCAACCGAAACCCTTTCTTAACCTTAACCGCCGCGAGTTGGCATGAAATCCGCAAGGTTGAGCCTGTAGGGGCAATGAGTGCCCGAAAATGACCCGGAATGGGACAGGTTGGTGAAAAATGCGTGTGCAAACGACCATCGAAATTTTTGACTACTGGAACCGTATCCGCGGCGCAGCCGATGCGCCGCTGAAAGCGCAGATCGAACCCTCCGCTGTCCCGCATCTGCTCCAGAGCCTGTTCATTCTCGAGACCCGCGAGGAAGGCGATATCGGCTTCCGGCTCGCCGGCACCCGCATCTGCGATCTGTTCGGGCGGGATCTGCGCGGCGCACGCTTCTCCTCACTCTGGGCAAACGGCCAGCACGCCGACATCGAACGCACCGCGATGGGCGTCATGGACCATGTCCTGCCGGCCCTGTTCAACGCCACCGGCTACAGCACCGTCGGCCATCAGGCCTCCTTCGAGATCATCATGATGCCGCTGCGCTCGCCGGGCGGCGCCTGCGACCGGCTGCTCGGCGCAATCGCACCCACGGCGGCTGCGAGCTGGCTGGAGATCGTGCCGCTCGAATTCCTGGCTCTCGACCGCAGCCGTCTTCTGCCCGGCAAATTCGGCAACGCTGAAGCCGCCGAGCTGCGCCCCATCAACGAAATCGTCGCCGCCAAAAGCGCCGGTTTCGGGCAGGTCATGCGCCGCATGGTGTCGCAGCTGCTGACGAGTGCGGAGGCGCGCTGACAGTCCCGTTTCGGGACATCGGTCATACTCGTTTTCGGCTATATGAGAATGAGGCAAAACAACCTTCTGTTAATGGATTGCGGGTAATGATCGGTCTCTCAGATTTCATAAAGAAGCCTTTTGATGCACTCGTTCCAGCCAGCTCAGACGCAAAGACCTGCGCCGCGCCCTGAACAGGGCGTTTTTCAGCGTGTGCCCATCAATATGCAGGGCCGGCTGATGCTTGCCAGTTACGAGGAGTTCGAATGCATGGTGATCGACATGTCGCCTGGCGACATGTATGTCACCTGCCTTGGCCGGCCACGCGCCAACGAACGTGTCGTCGCCTATATCGACCATCTCGGCCGCGTCGAAGGTTATGTCCAGACGCTCGACGGCCGCGGCTTCACCATGTCGATCAACGCCACCGAGCGGAAGCGGGAGAAGCTCGCCGCCCAGCTTACCTGGCTTGCCAACAAACATGAGCTCGGTCTGCCGGAAGATCGTCGCCATGACCGTCTGACGCCACGCGATACGAATACCGAACTAACCCTCGAGGACGGCACCCGTTATACCTGCCGTATCATGGACCTTTCGCTGTCGGGCGCTGCCGTTGACGTTGAGATGCGCCCCTCGATCGGAACTGCGGTGCGGCTCGGCAACATGCGCGGCCGCGTCGTCCGCCATTTCGTCGAAGGTGTGGCGATCGAATTCCTGTCGATCCAGTCCCGCGAGACGCTGCGCGAATTCCTCTGAGACACCGTTGATTACGTGACGGTGCCGCCGATGCGCTTGCCGGGCGCGCACCCGGTCAGGTCCTGTTGACAAGCCTGGGTTTCACGGCAAGAGATCTGCCAGCGGCAATAAAATCGGGCTTCGGAAAGCAGGAGCGAAATCCTGTCGCAAGTCGTTCCTACCATTCAGCCATAGATATTATGAGTGGAACAACCTTCGACAGGCACAACGATGTCGGCTCTCTATCCGGAAATCGAACCCTATGATCATGGCCTGCTCGACACGGGCGACGGCAACCTGATCTATTGGGAGGCCTGCGGCAATCCGGCTGGCCGGCCGGCGCTGGTGCTGCACGGCGGGCCGGGCTCCGGCTGCTCGACGACGGCGCGGCGCCATTTCGATCCCGACGCCTATCGAATCATTCTGTTCGATCAGCGCAATTGCGGCCGCAGCCTGCCGAGCGCTGCCGATCGCAAAACCGACCTCTCCCTCAATACCACCTGGCATCTTGTCGGCGATATCGAGCGGCTGCGGCTGTTCTTCGGCATCGACGCCTGGCTCGTTTTCGGCAATTCCTGGGGCTCGACACTGTCGCTCGCCTATGCCGAGACCCATCCGCAGCGCGTCGTAGCGATCGTCATATCAGGCGTAACCACCACAAGGCGCTCGGAAATCGACTGGCTCTGTCGCGGCATGGCGCCGCTCTTTCCGGAGGAATGGCACCGTTTCCGCCAGGCGGCTTCTGCGGACAGCCAGGAGCGAGATGAGGACATAGTTGCCGCCTATCATCGCCTTCTCAACCATTCCGACTCCGAGACGCGCCTGAAAGCGGCCCGCGACTGGCATGACTGGGAGGCGGCCTCCATCCTGCTCGCCGATCCTCAAGGACTGCCACGCCGCTGGGCCGATCCGGCCTATCTGCTGACGCGCGCCCGCATCATCACTCACTATTTCGTCAACGGCGCCTGGCTGGAGGACGGCCAGCTTTTGAACAACGCCGGGCGGCTGACAGGCATTCCAGCGATCTTGCTACAGGGACGGCTCGATATCGAGGCGCCGCTGGTGACCGCCTGGGAACTGGCCCGCGCCTGGCCGCAAAGCGAGCTGCAACTCCTTCCGCATGCTGCCCATTCCATCGCAAATCCCGATATGAGCGCCGCGATCGTCGCCGCTACCGATCGATTTCGCGATTTCCAGCAAAAATAATTTTGCCGCCGAAAACTGAAATCCGATCGATCATTCGCTTTCGGGCGGGCCGAATCGCCCGATCCCGGCTGCATTGCCAACCTACTGCGCAACGCCCAACCGCCGCCGGCCGTTATCCGGCTCAATGAAAATCCTTAACGGCCAGACGGTAATTCAAGCTTTTCCCACGCGAAAGCCTTGTTGCGGGAATTACAATTTTAATCGATTTCGAGACAAATGCGCGTCGAATTTTACGCGCATTCGAGATTGTTTTTAGCCAGATTTTATCGGCATTTGAATCAACTAAGCCTCTAATTCTATTACGCAATTTTCCGTGAGATAAAAACGTCCGTGTCATTGTCGCCTCAACTTACGGGGAGACGGCAATGACAACTGCAAACATCTGGAAAGGCGGCCTTCTGGCCGGTGCCCTCATGCTGGCGATGGCGGGTTCGGGACAAGCGATGTCCGCCAGCATGGCCCTGGCGGGCAACGCCAGCCCGCCGATCGGGCACTATGAATTCTGCAAGGCGAATCCGACGGAATGTTCCTTTGCCGGCGGCGATGCCGGGCCGGCCATCCTCACCGAGGATCGCTGGAAGGAAATCCTCAAGGTCAATTACACCGTCAATTCGACGATCCAGCCGGAGACGGATGAACAGATTTACGGCGTCGAAGAACGCTGGGCTTACCCGACAACGGTCGGCGACTGTGAGGATTATGCCCTGCTGAAGCGCAAGATGCTGATCGAAGATGGCTTCTCGCCATCCGACACGCTGATCACCGTCGTGCTGCAGCCCAACGGCGAAGGCCATGCCGTGCTGACGGTCCGCACCGATCACGGCGATTTCATCCTCGACAACATGCGCAACAAGGTGCTGCTGTGGTCGGATACCGAATATACCTATCTGAAGCGCCAGTCCGCCGACAATCCGGCCCGCTGGTCGAAGCTCCAGGACGGCCGCGCTGTTGCGGTTGGTAGCGTCAAGTAAGAACAGCCTGCGGCCCGGTCAGTCCCCGCATCCCGTCCCCGACCGGCGCCCAAGAGCCGTTCCCGCTGTCCCGGGAACGGCTCGCTCTTTTTCGGGACAGGCTTTCATTCCAGTGCGACCCACATCCCTGATATCTTAGCGAATTATTAACCGTACCGGTCTGATCATGCCGATCAGATTCATCATCGGCACCGGCGGCTCATGTTCCTCCTGCGGCGGACCGAAACACGAAGCACCGCCATGAGCCACGCCGCGCACAGCGCACCCGACGAGCAGCCGCTTTTTTCCATGGGTTTTCTCCTCCGCACGATGGCGGTGATCGCCATTCTTGCGGTTCTGACCGTCGCCATCAGCGTCGGCGGCCGTTGGTTCGGCCGGCATATCTCGCTTGCCGGCAACACCGACAGCACGGCCGATATCACGCTGGCCATCGGCCGCGACACCGTGAAATTCCCCGAGAATGTGATCCGCTTCCCGAGTCAAAGGCATGACGGTGCGGTCGAGCGTGTCGATCTCTACCTCGCCTGGCCTGAGATGCAGGGCTACGGCAAGGAAAACCGCATTCGATTCGACGATATCGGCCAATCCTCCGGCCTGATCTTTCTGCAACTGACCCAGAGCACCATGTCGCGAGACATGTCCGGGCGGCTGGAGCCGATCTACTCGCACCTGCTCGAAGGATTGGCCGAGCCCTTCCGCGACGGCCTGACGCTGCACCGTCTTCGCGCCGACGCGGGTTACGGCGACGAGGTGCTGCTGACGGCGCCCGCCAAGAACGGGCTGGATTACGTCGTGCGCTGCATACTGCCTTCATCCCCGGATAA
Organism: Rhizobium redzepovicii; assembly: GCF_019793435.1. Lineage (GTDB taxonomy): Bacteria > Pseudomonadota > Alphaproteobacteria > Rhizobiales > Rhizobiaceae > Rhizobium > Rhizobium redzepovicii. The sequence continues at coordinate 161,173 of NZ_JAILYH010000017.1, forward strand.
GGCGGCGAGCGGTGATTGTCAGCGCGATATCAAAGTCGGCAGGGATCTCAGCGTTCTCTACCGCTTCTCAAGCAGCCATTTGAATGACTGGGAACATATTGATGCCGCTATCCGCACCTTTGTGGAAGCGCGCCTTATGAACCGTTCCGCGACAAGTCCCTAAAATGCTCCCCGGACAGCGAAATAAACGATTCATCATAAACGGATTGGTAACGCCCAATCGGTAAATTCTAAAGACGGGCTGTACTACGGGAGGCGTGCCGTCCCGACGCCGAAATCCGAATGCCAAATATCTGAAATGCAAGCGAAGAGTGGAATAGTGTCAAGGTCAGTCTCCTCCGTATCATCGTCCCGATCCGGCAGCTTTTTTGCAAAGCTCATGGCGATCCTTTCGGTGGCCCTCACGGTCGTCCTGGTCGATTCGGTCAGTGCCGAAGCAGAAGCGGCGAATTCGAAATATGCGGGCATCGTCGTCGACGCCAAGACCGGCAACGTTCTCTACAGTGAGAATGCCGACCGGCTGCAATATCCCGCTTCCCTCACCAAGATGATGACCATCTACATGACCTTCGAGGCACTGGAGCAAGGCCGCATCCGTCTCGATACGCCGGTTCCCTTCTCCGCCCACGCGGCATCTCAGGCGCCGACCAAGCTCGGCGTTCGCGCCGGCGGCACGATCACAGTCGAGCAGGGCATTCTCGGCCTCGTCACCCTGTCGGCTAATGATGCCGCAACCGCGCTCGGCGAAATGCTCGGCGGCGGCAGCGAGGATCGTTTCGCCCAGTTGATGACCGCCAAGGCGCATGCGCTCGGTATGACCCGCACCACCTATCGCAACGCCAACGGCCTGCCGAATACGGCGCAGATGACGACGGCGCGCGATCAGGCCCGTCTCGGCATCGCCCTTCGCCAGCATTTTCCGCAATATTACGGCTATTTCTCCACCCGCGCCTTCAAGTTCGGTACCCGCACGATCCGCAGCCACAATCGCCTCGTCGGTTCGGTGCGCGGCGTTGACGGCATCAAGACCGGATATACCCGCGCTGCCGGCTTCAATCTGGTGAGTTCCGTGCAGGTGGACGGCAAGTCGATCGTCGGCGTCGTGCTCGGCGGCGCCTCGACGCCTGCCCGCGATGCCCAGATGCGCAATCTGATCGCCACCTATCTGCCGAAGGCATCGAGCCGCGGCGGATCGTCGGCACTGATCGCTGAGGCGGCCCCTGCCCCGGCGATGATCGTGACGCCCGCTCCGGTCATGCCGCAGAAGGTCCAGCCGCAAGTGGCAAAGACGATTACCGCAGCACAACCGCCGATTTCGGCAGCCGCCGCCGATCTCAGTCTGCCGCATAAAGGCCCGCTGCCGGATGCCCGCTATCAGGTCGCCGAGACCGAAGTGGCCTATACCGAAACCGCTCAGCCGAAGTCCGACAATCCGCTGGTAGCCCAGCCGATGCCGGCGCCGACCAAGGTCAAGACCATGACCTTCAAGCAGCAGGCATCGCTCGCCGCGCCGAAGCCGGCACCCGCCTCCGCGCGGCCGGAACAGGCCGATACGGCGGTCGACAACGTCACCACCGCTTCGACCACCCCTGCCTCGGCCAGCGCCGCTTCAACCGATAATGGTCCGACCGGCTGGGTCGTGCAGGTCGGCGTCTCGCCGAGCCGGCAGATGGCCATGGATCTTCTGGAGAGCGCCAAGAGCAAGGGCGGCAAGGCACTGGCCTCGGCAAAGCCTTTCGCCGTCGCCTATGCCGCCGGCGGTGACCAGTTTTACCGCGCCCGCTTCGGCGGTTTCGACGACCAGCGCGATGCGGTCAATGCCTGCAAGGCCCTGAAGAAGGCCGGTATCAAGTGCTGGGCGGCTGCCCAATGAGCTATTCGATGCTGCCTGCGAGATGGCCGGCGGTATCGCTAACGGCCGGAATCGGTGTTTGCGTTTCCGGCCATCGTTCTTGAACTCGATCAGTATGGCGTACGGGGAAGACAATGGCGATCAATGAGAATGTTCCGGGAATGCCTTCAGACCGCCGCATGGCGGCCAAGGGGCGTTCATCGCTGCATCCGTTGCACGAGGCGGCGATGCGGCTGGCCGAGATCGGCCTGCAGCGACCCAAGGCGAAGTCTCCGAAGACCCGCGATCTCATCAATCTGCTGCTTTGCCACGGCGCCCGCGCCTGGCGTTATTCCCAGCCCGAAGCCCGCATCCATCTGCATGTGACCTCGCCTGATGGCAGCGCGCCGGTGCAACTGCGCCTGCGCTGAAGCTGGTGCCGCCGCCTGGACCCGACAGGCGTTTTCGGGCGGCAGGCATTAGAGCAGGCCAAGTTCTGTCAGCTCGCGGCGAAGGTCCGCGGGCATTTCGACGATACCGGTACCGAGGCTCGTCAGATCGCGCGGCACATCGTCTTCAGTGTAATAACGCCAGCCCTGGAAGGGACGCTTCGGCTGCGCAGCCGTCTCGATGACCTCCGGGCCGAGCATCAGCCGGCAGCGCGAGATGCCCTCGCCGTCGGTAAAGGTCTCGATGCCGAGCAGCTTCTGCCGCGCCTGCACCTGCCCCTTGATCACCCAGTAAAGCGAGCCGCCATCGAGCAGCTCCTCCATGCGTTTCGGTACCATGCGCGTCGTGTGCACCGAATGCGGCTCGAGCCCGGCGGCGATGGCGCGCAGCGACCGCTCCGCCACCCATTCGCGCAGATCGTCTATCGAGTCGGCGCCGACACAGAGTTTGATGAGATGCAATGCCATGCCGCCGTTGAAATCCTTTTGGCGGCAGGCGTCAAGCGAGAACCATCACGAGTCCACAAACTCAGCATTCGACGACATTGACGGCCAGGCCGCCCGTCGACGTTTCCTTGTATTTCTCGCTCATGTCATTGCCGGTCTGGCGCATCGTCTCGATACAGGCGTCGAGCGGCACGAAATGCTGGCCGTCGCCCTTGACCGCCAGCGATGCCGCAGTGACCGCCTTGACGGCGCCGAGCGCGTTGCGCTCGATACAGGGAACCTGCACCAGGCCCGCGACCGGATCGCAGGTCATGCCGAGATGATGTTCGAGCGCGATTTCGGCGGCGTTCTCGATCTGCTCCGGCGTGCCGCCCATGACGGCGGCAAGGCCGGCGGCCGCCATCGCCGCAGCCGAGCCGACCTCGCCCTGACAGCCAACCTCGGCGCCGGAGATCGAGGCATTGTGCTTGATGATGCCGCCGATGGCCGCGGCCGTCAGCAGATAATCGCGGATGCCGTTCTGATCCCAGTCCTCGTGGAAATGCTCGTAATAGCGGATCGTCGCCGGAATGACCCCGGCCGCTCCGTTGGTCGGCGCCGTGACGACGCGCCCGCCGGCGGCATTCTCCTCATTGACGGCCATCGCATAGACGCTCAGCCAGTCGTTGGCGAGCAGCGGGTTGACGCGGTTGCTCCGCCACTCCTCCTCCAGCTTGTCGTGGATCCGGCGGGCGCGGCGCTTGACGTTGAGGCCGCCCGGCATGATGCCCTCGACCTTGAGCCCGCGCTCGATACAGGAGCGCATAGCCTCCCAGATGCGGTCGAGACCCTGATCAAGCTCCTCCGGGCTGCGCTGGCTCTCCTCGTTCGCCCGCTTCATCTGGGCGATCGACAGCCCGGAGCGCTCGGCCATCTCGAGCATCTGCCTGGCGGTGGCGAAGGGATAGGGCACGCGTGTGCCACCTGCTGCATTCTTCTTCGCCCGCATCTGTTCCAGCTCGGTGTCGGTAACGACGAAACCGCCGCCGACCGAATAATAGATGCGCTTGACGAGCAGCCGGCCGTCCCGGTCAAAAGCGGAAAAGATCATGCCGTTCGCATGGCCGGGCAGCGGCTGTTTCTTGTCGAAGATCAGGTCGGTCTTTGGCTGGAACTGATAGCCGGGATGCCCCTCCGGCGTGATGCGGCCGGTGCGCTCCACCGTATCGACGATACCGTCCATCTTGTCGGGATTAACGCTGTCGGGCGCCTCGCCCATCAACCCGAGAATGACGGCCCTGCCCGTGCCGTGGCCGATGCCGGTATGGGCGAGCGACCCGTGCAGGCTGACCGTGATCGCCACGACCTGCGCGCCCGAGGACGGGCGCGGCCATTCGTTCGACAGGATCAGCGCGAGAAACCGGTTGGCGGCCGACATCGGACCCATCGTGTGCGAGCTCGACGGCCCGACACCGATCTTGAAGACATCGAATACCGAGAGAAACATGAATGTGCCTTCTGATTACGAGGATGCAAGCTTAAGCGACGCCGGTTTTCAATCCGCGCGGGCCACCGACATCGCATGCAGCCGGTGCGACATTGGAGCTGCACACTAAAACGATGACGCCCGCCTTACCAGTCATTGCAGCATTTCGATGCATATGTAAGGTGGCCGCACTTCATGCGGAGACTGAATCACTGATGACGACGGCGGACTATATCGCTCTGGCCTTCTTTGCCTGTGTCTGGATGGGCTATTCCTGGCTGCTGCATGGCCGCACCTTCTTCGGACGCACCAGCCTCACTCATGCGATGATCGAACGGCGCCGCGAGTGGATCTATAATTCGCTGCGCCGCGACCTGAAGATGATCGACACGCAGATCATGGCGGGCCTGCAGAACGGCACCGCCTTCTTCGCGTCGACCTCGATCTTCGCCTTGGGCAGTTGCTTCGCGCTGCTCGGGGCGACCGAGAAGGTCGACGCCGTCTTCGCCGACCTGCCCTTCGTCTTGCACGGCGGCCATGCGGTCTTCGAGATGAAGGTCGGCGGGCTGGCAGCGCTTTTCGGTTATGCCTTCTTCAAGTTCGGCTGGTCCTACCGGCTGTTCAACTATTGCACCATCCTGTTCGGCTCGATCCCGATGCTGCGCGACGCCGAGAGCGACATCATCGCTGCCGAGCGGGCCGCCGAACGCGTCATCCGCATGAATGTCATCGCCGGCAGCAATTTCAACGAGGGCCTCCGGGCGATCTTTCTGTCGATCGGCTATCTCGGCTGGTTCATCAACCCCTATGTCTTCATGGCGACGACGGCGATCGTCATCTTCGTGCTGGCGCGGCGGCAATTCTTCTCGCAGGCGCGGCTGGCGATCATGGATGCCGGCCCGCCATCGAATCTCAACCTTTCCGCCATTCGCCGCGACATGCCGTCGAGCGACGGACGTGATTTGCCCGAGGGACTGTGATGACATTGCCGGCAATCGAAGCCGATGCGGCGGCAAGACCGCCTCGCATCGGCCTGTTGGACACGGCGCGCGGCGCCGCGCTGATCGCCATGGCGAGCTACCATTTCAGCTGGGACATGGAGTTCATGAGTTATCTCGCGCCGGGCACGGCCGAGACAGGCTGGCTGAAGATCTATGCCCGGGCGATCGCCACGACGTTTCTCTTCATCGTCGGCATCAGCCTCGTGCTCTCCAGCAAGCCGGAGGTCCGCTGGCCTTCCTTCTGGAAGCGTTTCGGCATGATTGCCGCGGCCGCTGCCAGCATCTCGATCGCCACGCGAATCGCCATGCCGGACACGTGGATCTATTTCGGCATCCTGCATTGTATCGCGGTGCTGACGCTGATCGGTATCGTTTTCATCAGGCTTCCGCTCGCCGTCACGCTGATCGTTACAACAGCGCTCCTGGCCGCCTGGCTCATCGACAATTTCGGCACGCCCGGCCTGCTGCGCTCGTCCTTTTTCGATCCGAAATATCTCGCTTGGATCGGCCTTGCCGTCATGCCGGATCGGTCGAACGACTACGTGCCATTGTTTCCCTGGGCAACGCCGTTCTTCGCTGGGTTGAGCATCGCCTCGATCGCCATCAGAACCAGGCTGCCGCATCGGCTTGCCGCCCTTGGCACCGGCTCCTGGTGGCTGGCGCGGCTTGGCCGCCACAGCCTTGCCTTCTACCTCATCCATCAGCCGGTGCTGATCGCCATCGCCTACGGGCTTTCGCTTCTCGTCCCGCCGCCGCAGCCGGATCCGGCCGAAACTTACCTAAAGCAATGCAACTCCAGTTGCGTCATGCAACAGGGCGAAGCGCTCTGCCAGAGCTTCTGCCAGTGCACGCTCGACAAATTGCAGGCCCAAAGCCTGTTGACTCAGCTGCAGGCAAACGAGATCGACGTACAAAACGATGAGCGGGTCCAGACGATCGCCGGCGAATGCAGCGCCGAGGTGGAATAACGTCAGCTCGGCTCAGGTGGTGACGCCGATTTCGGCGAGACGGCCAAGGCAGGCCTCTTCGATATTGTCGAGTTCCACCAGCGTGTCGTCGATATCCTTGCGCTTCTGACGCAGGTCGTCGCGCTTCTCGTCGACGCGCTTCATCAGGAGCTTCAACTGACCGAGTTCGCCCGGCGGCTCCTTGTAAACCTGAATGATCTCGCGAATCTCCGCAATAGTGAAACCGATGCGCCGGCCGCGCAGGATCTCCCCAATAAGCCGTCGGTCGGCCTGCCGGAAGAGACGGGTACGCCCGCGCCGTTCCGGATGGATCAGCCCCTCGTCCTCATAGAAGCGGAGCGTGCGCGTCGAGACACCGAATTCGCGCGTCAGCTCCGTTATGCTATAATATTTGTTCACCAGCATGTGTTCCCCGTCATGAACCGGCAATAATATTGACTTTTACGTAATAGTCAATTTTTGACAACCTTTCAAATGCCGAACCACCATGTGGCAATGCCGAGGAAGGCGAAAAAGCCGGTACAGTCGGTCACCGTCGTCACGAAGACCGACGAGGCGATCGCCGGGTCGGCGCCCACCTTGTCGAGCAGCAGCGGCAACAGGATGCCCGCAAGGGCCGCCGCCATCAGGTTGATGATCATCGCCGCGGCGATCACCCCGCCGAGCTGATAGTCGTGGAACCAGGTGCCGGCGATCAAGCCCATGATCGTCGCGAAGACGATGCCGTTGAGGATGCCGACACCCGCCTCCCTGCGGATGATGCGGCCGGCATTGTAGATGTCGAGATCGCGGGTGGCGAGCGCGCGCACCGTCACCGTCATCGTCTGCGTGCCGGCATTGCCGCCCATCGAGGCGACGATCGGCATCAGCACCGCCAGCGCGATCATCTTCTCGATCGAGGCGTCGAACAGGCCGATGACGCTCGCCGACAGCATTGCCGTGCCGAGATTGATCAGCAGCCAGAGGAAACGCGATCGCGCCGTCGACAACACATTGTCGGACAGCTCTTCGTCGCCGACGCCGCCGAGGCGCTTGATATCCTCGTCCGCCTCCTCATGGATGACGTCGACGACATCGTCGATGGTCAGCACGCCGACCAGCCGGCCGTTCTCGTCGACGACGGCGGCCGAGAGAAGGTCGTACTGCTCGAAGAGCTGGGCGGCCTCCTCCTGGTCCATCTCGGCCGGGACCGGATGGTTGGTCTCGCGCATGATCTGCTCGATCTTCGTCTGCCGCTTGGTGCGCAGGATCTGGTCGAGATCGACGGCGCCGAGCAGCTTGAAGGTCGGATCGATGACGAAGATCTGCGAGAAGGAATAGGGAAGATCCTCCTCGTCACGCATGTAGTCGATCGTCTGTCCCACGGTCCAGAACGGCGGCACGGCGACGAATTCCGTCTGCATGCGGCGGCCGGCCGAGCTTTCGGGATAATCGAGCGCCCTGCGCAGCCGGACCCGCTCGGTAAACGGCAGCTGCGCCAGGATCTCTTCCCGATCTTCCTTGTCGAGATCTTCGAGAATGTAGACGGCGTCGTCCGAATCGAGATCGCCGATCGCGGCGGCGATCTGCTCGTTCGGCATCTGGTCGACGATCTCGCGGCGGATCGCCTCGTCGACCTCGGTCAGTGCCGTCATGTCGAAATCGTCGCCGAGCAGGCGCACCAGCGCCAGGCGCTGATCCGGCTGGATCGCTTCCAGCAGATCGCCTATTTCGGATTCGTGCAGGCGGGCAACATTCTGGCGCAGGAACAGCGTGTCGCGGTCGGCGATCGCCGCGCCGACCAGCGCCAGGAAATCGCTGCGGACATTACCGTCCTCGTCGTAGATATCGGCTTCCTCGTCCTCGGGACGCCTGCGGATGCGGTCTTCGCCATCGGTCGTCGTCATCTGCCGCCCTCGCATCTGGTTCGAATTTCAACGACTACAGCGCCGCATTCGCGAATGTCGGCGGAAAACATATTGTCAACAAGCAGATAAGCGAATCCCCGCGCGAGGTTTACGCGGCCGGAATCCATAGCTCCTGCTAGCTGAAAGCATCCCTGCCGTAAAGCAGCAAACCTGCCGCTTGATGACAATGCCCGCGGCCGGCGATAGTTTCGCCCCGCATCCGAGCCGAGGAACGCCGCCCCATGCCCATTCGCCCGATCCTGCGTTACCCGCATCCTGGTCTGAAGACCGTCTGCACGCCGGTGACCGTCTTCGATTCATCGCTTGCCGCACTTGCCGACGACCTGCTCGCGACGATGCGCGCCGCGCCCGGCGTCGGCATCACCGCCGCCCATATCGGCGTCTTCACCCGCGTGACGGTGCTGGAACTCGACAAGACCGACGGCGTGCGCCTCTACGTCAACCCGGAGATCACCTGGTTCTCGAAGGAGACGATGACCCATGCTGAAGGCAGCGTCTCGATGCCGGGAGCGACCGACGAGGTCACGCGCCCGCGGTCGATCCGCTTCCGCTATCGGGACGCCGAGGGCGGCATGCATGAGGACGTCGCCGACAATTTCCTCGCCATCTGCATCCAGCACGAAGTCGACCAGCTTGACGGCATTTTCTGGCTGCAGCGCCTCTCGCGGCTGAAGCGCAACCGCCTCGTGAAGAAATGGGAGAAGGCGCCAAATTGAGGATAAAGCCTGACGATCAGGCCCGACAAATCGGCTCCCGCGCCGAACCATTCGCCGCTGCCGGCGTTTCCAGCAAAGAAACCCAGCGTTTCCCCCAAAAAAGAAACTAGGAGCGACTGCAATGGCAAGGACAGGTGACAAGCCCCCCATTTCCCGCGAAGGCGCAAAGCTTTTTGACCAAAAGGCAGGGCTTTCCCGCGAGGAAGATTATCGCGACCTCGAGGAACGCAATCTCGACGACGGCTGGCCCTATGCCGACGGTACCGGCGCCGATCCGGCCAACCGCCCCTATGGCGAGACGGCGGCAAATTTCGACAGCGATCCCAACCAAGGCTTCCGGATCGACGGCACGGATGCAGAGGGCAACGAGAATCGTCTGAAGGATTCGCTGCGAGCCGATACCATCGACCGCGATGAAAGCGACGAACTCGAAGCGCGGGTGAACGACAATCTCGAAAACATTCCCGAGGTCGACATCAACAGCATTGAGGTTCATGCCGACGGGCACGTCGTCACACTGGAAGGTTCGGTAGAGACGATCGGCATCGCCCGCAAGGTCGAACTCGGCGCGCTTTCGGTCGACGGCGTCCACCATGTCCGCAACAAATTGCAGCTGACCGGTGTCGATGCCCATATCCCGAACGAAGACTGATTCACTCGCAAGACATGGATAGTCGGCGGGGGCGGCAACGCGTCCCGCCGCCTCGGTGTGTCGCCCTTCCAACATTACAAAAAGTTAACAATTCCAGATTGCATCGCAACATGATTTCGAACTAGCCATTTCCTGTCATTTTGCTTAGGCGGGCTTCCATAACGCGAACGTCAATTTCAGTGACAAGACTGTGATTTTATTCGGACAAAAGGTCGCGGCTGCGGCGCCGTTCCATCACAAAATTGCCTAAATTGGGGCGCGAACTCGGATGCGCCGAGGGTTGGTTTTATGTTGTGAAATTCAACAGCAGATTGAGGAGATAGACCCATGCGCATCAAATTTGCCCTTGCCGCGTCCGTGTTCGCCGTCAGCCTTGCAGGCGCCGCCTTCGCCCAGCCGACTTATTCCGACGACTACACCAACGATAGCGACGGCTTCGCCCCGAGCCAGATGTCCAAGCCGGCCCCTGTTCACTACACCAACCATAAGGCCCCGGCCTATTCCAGCGACTACACCAATGACAGCGACGGCTTCGCCCCGAGCGCCATGGCCGCCCCTGCCGTCGACAAGACCGCTACGGCGAGCATCAACGCCCTGCCCCCATGCCATAGCATGATTGGCCCGAAGGGCTCCCACACCAAGGGTGCCGACAGCGGCGCCTCCCGCACCGAAGCGTGCCGCGCCACGCATTGATCCAATAAAGAAAGGGCCGGTTAACCGGCCCTTCTCTTTTCAATCTGCTTCCCTATCGTATTAGAACACGAATGGAACAAGCCGGTAGCGGGTCGTGGCCATGAAGGCCGTGTAAGCAGGATCCTGCTTCAGCAACCGCTCCTCCGCGAGGAGGCGGAAACATTGCGCGGTCAGCGCCGTCGCATAGATGGCAAAATTCCAAACGCTCGGATGTGTCAGGAAGAAGCCGATATGCATCATCAGATAACCCGCATACATCGGATGGCGGACAAATTTGTAAGGGCCGCCGATCTTGATGCCGCGATTGGCCGGCACCAGGCCAAAGCTTCGCCGCAATGACAGCTTTGCCGCTATCTGCAGGAAGAAACCGAGGACCATCACCGTTCCGCAGACTGCGAGCGGCGCTAGTGGTTCCGATGTGTTGGGTGAGACGAGCAGCGGGAAGAGCGTGCCAACGGCGGTGACCGTCCAGTCATAGAGCCGCAGCGACGCATTTCGCGTCGGCCGGCGCGTCAGAATGAGAAAGGCGGCGGCCCCCTCCGAAAAGAGCAGCAGGCCGTCGATGATCGCCCTGTTGTCCTGCATCTGAGGCACGATACGCATGACGATCGCAACGAATAAGTAGCCGACCAGGACCTTTTCGACGATATCGAGAACGAAATAGACATCGAGGAATGACCAGCTTGTCGCTGCCTGTTTTTTCATAGTTCGCAAGACTTCCACATCACAAAATTGAGGCAAGCTATATATGCGAGACCGCTAATTATGGGTTAAGGCATTCGACCATATCTGACAGAACGGCGTCCTAGACCAGGGCCGAAACCGGCCATGTCTTCAAATGCAAATTGACGGGGGCGGGGCGCCGTTCCGAACGATCAGCTTTCGCTAATTGTTTCGCCAAAAACCGCCTCGAAGGCGGTGCGCAGCCGCATATCGACATCGGCCATCATCACCGGCAAGCCAAGATCGACCAGGCTTGTCACGCCATAGGCCGAGATTCCGCAGGGCACGATGCCGCCGAAATGATCGAGGTCGGGATCGACGTTGAGCGACAGTCCGTGGAAGGTCACCCATTTCCGCAGCCTGATCCCCAGGGCGGCGATCTTGTCCTCGGCCATCGTTCCATCGGCAAGCAACGGCTTTTCCGGCCGCCGCACCCAGACGCCGACGCGGTCTTCACGCCGCTCGCCGCGCACATTCATCATATCAAGCGTGCGGATGACGACGTCCTCCAGGGCGGCAACGAAGGCGCGCACGTCCTGGCGCCTGCGCTTCAGGTCAAGCATCACATAGGCGACCCGCTGGCCGGGTCCGTGATAAGTATATTCACCGCCGCGCCCGGTCGCAAAGACCGGAAACCGGTCCGGCTGGACGAGATCCTGGGCATTGGCGCTGGTGCCCGCGGTATAGAGCGGCGGATGCTCGACGAGCCAGACGAGTTCGTCACCGCCGTCCGATATCACCGCCACCTCGCGCTCCATCGTCTCCACCGCCTCTTCATAGGCAACGAGGCCATCGGCGATGCGCCAGCGCACCGGGCGGTTGCCGAGATTCGGGAGCATGGAGAATTCGAGATCGGTGCGAAGCATGGCCATTCCTTGCCGCACTCCCCGAAATGCCTGAAAAAGGGGGCGGCAGGAGACCTATATGGACCCGTTTCGGGGGCAATTCAAATGCTGTGACCGGATTTGAAAAAAACTGTCATATCGCCCTTGTGTACCCCAAATGCTTTTGCTACATGCTGCCCCGCCGACGCAAATCGGCACCTACCACGATGCGGTCGTGGCGGAATTGGTAGACGCGCAGCGTTGAGGTCGCTGTGGGGCAACCCGTGGAAGTTCGAGTCTTCTCGACCGCACCATCTCCCTTCAGGGAAACGCTTTCCAAGCGACGATTCCGATTTCCTCGACGCTATTTGCGGTTGCTCGGCTTGATCGGCCGGCCTTCGCATGGTTGATGGCGTCATCCCAGTCATGAATCGGCCGCCATGTCAGAGCATCCAGCCCATCAAAACTCCCTGCAGGGCATGGCCATCATGTCCGGCGCCATGCTGATCCTGCCGACAATGGACGCCATCGCAAAATATATGGCGACCTTCGAGGCGATGTCGCCCGGCCAGGTGACTTTCTACCGATTCTTCTTCCAGATCGCCTGCACACTGCCGATTCTCGTCGCCGTTTTCGGGCTGAAGGCGCTTTCGGCCAAGCGGCCATGGATGAACCTGCTGCGCGGCGTGCTGCATGGCGCTGCGAGCCTGCTTTTCTTCGTCGCCGTCAAGTACATGCCGCTTGCCGACGTCTTCGCCATCTATTTCGTCGAGCCATTCATGCTGACGGCCATGTCGGCGCTGTTCCTCGGCGAGAAGGTCGGCTGGCGGCGCTGGATGGCGATCGTCGTCGGTTTCGGCGGCGCGATGATCGTCATTCAGCCGAGCTACGAAATATTCGGCCTGAAGGCGCTGCTGCCGGTCGCCTGTGCCTTTCTGTTCTCACTCTATCTGTTCCTCAACCGCGCCATCGGCGAGGCCGATTCGCCGCTGACCATGCAGACGATGGCGGGAATCGGCGGAACGCTCTTCATGGCCGCCGCCCTTTTCGTGGGTAGCGGTTCCGGCAATGCCGATTTCGCCATGTCTCTGCCCTCCTCCGGTCTCGGTCTTGTCCTGCTGCTCGCCCTTGGTTCGATCTCCGGCTATGCGCATCTGCTGATCGTCCGGGCTTTCCGGCTCGCACCGCTGTCGCTGCTTGCGCCGTTCCAATACTTCGAGATCATCTCGGCGACCGTTCTCGGCTATGCGCTATTCAACGATTTCCCGAATTTTTCCAAGTGGATCGGCATCTTCATCATCGTCGCATCCGGTCTCTTCATCATCTGGCGAGAGCGGCTGCAGGCGCGATCGCTAAAATCCTCCTGATCCCGGGAATATCGGATTAACTCCGCTTCTTGAGGGATCGTCAATTCGCAGACGGTAAAACAGTTTCCGGCTTCATGATGAAGCCTGGAGCTAAAACATGAGCGAATTTCGTCTCGCTTTCCCGGCCTGTGTGGTGGCCGGCAAGCATCGGCTGACGGCCGAAGATATAGTCCTGTTGCGCAAACATGCTTTTCCGGAAGGAATCCGGACATCCGACGATGTCGTGGCGATGTTGGCGCTCAACAATTCCTGCCCCGAGAAATGTGCCGCGTGGAACGCGTTCTTCGTCGAGCAGCTCGCCGGCTTCATCGTCCATTACACCTATCCGCAGGGCTCGCTTGATGAGATCAACGTCGCGTGGATCATGCGCATGTTCACGACCGATGGTGTCGTCAACTCGGCGCTGGAACTCGAGCTCATTCTACATGTCATGGAGATTTCAGCCGATGTCCCCGGTGAATTGAGAGCGCTTGCCCTTGATCAGCTCCGCGTGGCGATCACCGACAATATCGGTGGCTACAAGCTGTCGCGCGCTGTCGACCGCCGGGGCATTACCCGCCAGGACGTCGATTTCACGATGCGCATTTTCAGAAGCGTCGCCGAAGGCGGCGTCATTCCCGTCTCGTCGGTCGAATACGGCGTTCTCCAGCAGATCGATCAGGCGACGCTGCCCGGCGCCAATCATCCGCACTGGGCCGGCATAATGGCTGCCGCCGAGCTGCGCGACTATGCCGAGCCGCGGCGCAGCCGTTGGCTGCGCATCGTCGACGAGGAACCCGTCGCGGAAGCGGCCGTCGCCTGAAGCTCCTCAAGCCTGCCACTCCTCAAGCCTGATTGTGCGTTCCGGTGTTTTGTGCGTAAAACTCCGGAACGCATTTCTGGGTGGAGTCTCGATGTTCAAGAAAATTCTGATCGCGAATCGCGGCGAAATCGCCTGTCGCGTGATCAAGACTGCGCGCCGCATGGGCATTTTGACCGTGGCGGTCTATTCGGACGCGGACCGGGACGCGCTGCATGTCGAGATGGCCGATGAGGCCGTGCATATCGGCCCGGCCGCGGCCTCCGAGAGCTACCTGGTTGCCGAAAAGATCATTGCCGCCTGCAAGGCGACCGGCGCCGAGGCTGTTCATCCGGGCTACGGCTTCCTGTCCGAGCGCGCCTCCTTCTGCGCGGAACTGGAAAAGCAGGGCATCGTCTTCATCGGCCCGAAGCCGAAAGCCATCATGGCGATGGGCGATAAGATCGAATCGAAGAAATTCGCGAATGCCGCTGGCGTATCCACCGTGCCCGGCCATCTCGGCGTCATCGAGGATGCCGCCCATGCGGAAGTGATCGCGGGCGGGATCGGTTATCCCGTCATGATCAAGGCATCGGCCGGCGGCGGCGGCAAGGGCATGCGCATCGCCTGGAATGAGGCCGAGGTACGCGACGGCTTCGAGCGCGCCAGCTCGGAGGCGAAGAGTTCCTTTGGCGACGACCGCGTCTTCATCGAGAAGTTCATCGTCGAGCCGCGCCACATCGAAATCCAGGTGCTGGCCGATGCGCATGGCAACGTCGTCTATCTCGGCGAGCGCGAATGCTCGATCCAGCGGCGGAACCAGAAGGTGGCGGAAGAGGCGCCCTCGCCCTTCCTCGACGAAAAAACCCGCAAGGCGATGGGCGACCAATCGGTGGCGCTGGCCAAAGCCGTCGATTATCAGAGCGCCGGCACGGTCGAATTCATCGTCGACCGCGATCGTAATTTCTATTTCCTCGAAATGAACACCCGCCTGCAGGTCGAGCATCCCGTGACCGAACTCGTCACCGGCATCGATCTCGTCGAGCAGATGATCCGGGTCGCCGCGGGCGAGCCGCTTGCCCTCGCTCAAGAGGAGATCAGGCTCGACGGCTGGGCGATCGAAAGCCGGCTCTATGCCGAAGACCCCTATCGCAACTTCCTGCCCTCGATCGGCCGCCTGACGCGCTACCGCCCGCCGGCCGAAGGCCGGACCGGCAATCTGGTGGTCCGCAACGATACCGGCGTTTTCGAAGGCGCCGAGATCTCGATGTATTATGATCCGATGATCGCCAAGCTCTGCACCTGGGCGCCGACACGGCTGGAGGCGATCGAGGCCATGGGGCGGGCGCTCGACGGCTTCGTCGTCGACGGCATCGAGCACAATGTCCCGTTCCTATCGGCGTTGATGAAACATCCGCGCTGGCGCGAGGGCCGGCTATCCACCGGCTTCATCGCCGAGGAATATCCCGATGGCTTCGCGCCGATGAAACCGGACCGCACGGAAGAGGCCACGCTTGCCGCCATTGCGCTGTCCGCCTCGCTGATCGAAACGAACCGGCGCGAGCGTTTCGCCGATCGCCTGCGCGCCGCATCGGGCACGCTGCGCGAGCACTGGGTGGTCAAGACAGGCGACAGTCATGTCGCTGTCAGATTGATCGACGGCCTCGTCACCATCCCCTTCGATATGGAGATGGCGATAGAGGGCGAGAACAGCAGCGTTGTCACGGATTGGAGACCCGGCGATCCGGTCTGGAGCGGCACGGTCGGCGGCCGGAATATCACCGCGCAGATCCGCCCCGTCCTCAACGGGCTGCGCATCGACTGGCAGGGGCTTTCGGTGACGGCCAAGGTCTTGTCGCCGCGTCATGCCGAACTCGACAGGCTGATGCCGGTGAAGCTGCCGCCCGATACCTCAAAGCTGCTGCTCTGCCCGATGCCCGGCCTCGTCGTTTCCATCGCGGTCGCCGAGGGCCAGGAGGTCAAGGCGGGGGAAACGCTTGCGATCGTCGAGGCGATGAAGATGGAAAACGTGCTGCGCGCCGACCGCGACCTCGTCGTCTCGAAGATCAATGCCGCAGCCGGCGAAAGCTTGGCCGTCGATGCCGTGATCATGGAATTCGCCTGAGGGCAAAAGGCCGCCGGGCCGTTTTCGCTTGAGCCCGGCTTACCGGCCATGCCAAGGTCAACCCCAATAAAATTGTCAGGGAGATTGTGAAGATGGACGTTCGCGCCGCTGTTGCCGTTCAGGCCGGAAAACCGCTCGAAGTGATGACCGTGCAGCTGGAAGGTCCGCGGGCCGGCGAAGTGCTGGTCGAGGTCAAGGCGACGGGCATCTGCCACACCGACGATTTCACCCTGTCGGGTG